>JADLBU010000047.1 GCA_020847535.1 Phycisphaerales bacterium | reverse complement strand
CGGGATCGTCGTCGAGCGGTTCTTCAAGCAGCGGGTCCGGCTCTTCGAGCGGCTCCGGGTCATCGAGTGGTTCGGGCTCGTCTGGGTCCGGTAGCAGCGGCATGTCCAGCGGCGCGTCGTCAGGCGCGAGCAGCGGCATGAGTTCGGGAGCATCATCCGGCGCATCCTCCGGGGGTTCCTCCGGCGGCGGCTCTTCTGGTGGAGGCTCATCCGGCGGCGGCGGCTCCTCCGGTGGAGGTGGATCGAGTGGCGGCGGCGGATCGTCGGGTGGCGGTGGGTCCAGCGGCGGTGTTCTCCTGCTGGACAAGACCGGCACCATTACCTTCGGCAACCGGATGGCCAGCGCGTTTCACCCGGTCGACGGCGTCAGCGCGACCGAGCTCGCCGATGCGGCCCAGCTCGCCTCGCTCGCCGATGAGACGCCCGAGGGGCGCTCCATCGTCGTGCTCGCCAAGCAGCGGCACAACATCCGCGAGCGCGACATGCACGCGCTGGGCGCGGACGGCCGGCCCGCGACCTTCGTTCCCTTCACCGCCAACACGCGCATGAGCGGCGTCGACCTGCCCGAGTCGGCCGAACACCCCCGGGGGCGGCAGATCCGAAAGGGTTCCGCGGACGCGATCGAGGCCTACGTCTCCCGCATGGGCGGCGCGCCCAGCGCCACGGCCCGCGCGATCGTCGGCGAAGTCGCGCGGCGGGGCTCCACGCCGCTGGTCGTGGCCGACGGCCAGGGCCGGACCCTGGGCGTGGTCGAGCTCAAGGACATCGTCAAGGGGGGCATCGCCGAGCGCTTCGCCGAGCTCCGGCGCATTGGGATCAAGACCGTGATGATCACCGGCGACAACCCCGTCACCGCCGCGGCCATCGCCGCCGAGGCGGGCGTCGATGATTTCCTCGCCCAGGCCACGCCCGAGACCAAGCTCAATCTCATCCGCGACTACCAGCAGGGCGGACGGCTGGTGGCCATGACCGGCGGCCATTTAAATTTGGACCGGAGCACATCGCTCTTGGCTTTCGGGCAATGGAACTGTTGGCGGAGGTTGTCGTCACCCGCCCCGGCCAGAACCCGGAGCAGGCGGAAGAAGGGGTTGGCGGGCATACAGAGGTTGTATACTGCCCGTCGATGGATGCTGCGACCGCCATCCTCCCTTGGGTAGACCTCCGTACAGGGCCGGATCGTCCGTTTCGCGCTCGCGATCTGTTAACCAAAGGCGGCCAGGTTTGGGTGGGGCTGGCGTTTAACGCCGCGCGAGCGCCGGATGGAGTATTTGCACCCCGCGAGCCGGACCGATGGCGGGCGGCAGTCGTCGCGGGCAGAGCCCCGCGCCGACTGCCGCTGACCCGCCAACCGCGTTCTTGATAGCGCCAAGCCTGTTAACAGCAGAACGAGGCCGAAATGGTGGCTCAGGGCAGGATTCGACGGTTTGAACGGGTTCCGTACAGGGAGGGGCGACCGCCGCGGCCCCTCGGAACTTGGGAGCGACGCACAACGGCTCAGGGCGTGGATGGCTGGCGGCTGCCGGGGCCGGCGACTTCGCGGAGGCGCTCAAAGAAATTCGAGATGATCCGAATCTCGTCGCCGATCGATTCTTCGGCGATCTCGACCGCCAGCAGCCGTGTTTCGTCGGGCGAGAGGCTGTAGGCGTGTCCGCGTTCGAGCGTGGGGCCCTCGAAGACGCGCTCGGGATCGCCCTTCGGGCGTCCCTCCGCCATCGGGATGCGCACGATCGACCGGCCCACGCGGTAATAGAGCAACGTGCCGAGCGGTCCCCACTTGGGAGCTTTGCCGCCGCCGAAGGAGACCTGAACTGGTTGATCGTCACCGGTTGAGCGGATCACATAGATTTCATCGCGACCGGAGATGTTGGACTCGTACGCCACCCACTTGCCATTGGTCGAGAAAACGCCACCACTCTCGTCGTAGCGCGTCTGCACGAGCGGTCTGGCCGCGCCTTGCGGGTCGATGATCAAGAGGTTGATACCCGTGTTCGCCGTGTGTTCATCGACGCAGAGCCGGCCATCGGAGCTGACGGACTTGACGATGGTGCTGTTCGTGCCCTTGTACACCAACTCGGGCGTGGCTGGACCGCTGGCCGCGACTGACCAAACTGCCCATCGCTCCTGGCGGTTCGAGCCGAAGAGAACGCGGGACCCATCAGAAGACCAGATCGGGAAGAGGTTGCTGCCCTGGTCCAAGGTGATCCTGCGAGGGATACCTCTGTTGAGGTCAACCACCGCAATGTCGCCCAAGCCACCGACGAGAGCCTGGGTGCCGTCGGGCGAGATGCAGACATCACCGCGCATATCGAATCCTGAAGTGTCCTTCGCTTCGAGCACGTTCTTGACCGTGCCGTCGGCGCTGACCCAGACGAGCCGCGGGTTGGCGGGTTCGGCGGGCACGTAGGCGAGGGTTCCGTTGTCGGATACATCAAAGACGCATCGCGTCTTGGTGCCGAGATGAGCGACCGAAGTCAGAACCTGGTTGCGCTCGATGTCCTCGAACGAGCCACCTGTCTCGGGATCGAATGCAACGGCGAGCAGCCTGTCGAAGGCTTCAAGGATCAGGTGGCCCGAGCCGACCCACCGGGCCGGCGGCACGAACACGAGGTTCGGGATGTTCCCGATCTCTCGCACGTCGCCGGTCCGTGTATCCATGATCCGTGGGCCGCCGCCCGCCTCGCACCAGGCGGTGAGCAGCAACTTGCTCGTGCCGGGGATCTGCTGCGGCCAGACGTGGGCGTAGGTTCCCGGAACGCCGGAGAGGTCCGTGATTGCGACGGGCGTGCCGCCGGCGGTGGGGAGGCGCCAGAGGGGAGAACCAACACCCGTCGAGTAGACGACTGAACCATCGTCCAATGCGCACGAACTCATCATCGAGGGGGACGGGACGAGGAGCATGTGGCCGCCGCCATCGACGGGCGCGCGGCGCAGGCCGTCGTGACCGCAGAAGAGAACAGAGCGGCCGTCCGACGTGAACGCGGGATTCCTCGCATCGCGGGAGTCGGGAACCGCGATGAACTCGAAGCGACCCAGATTGCGGATGTAGAGCCGGGACTCTCCGGTCTGGTCCTCGGTCGTGAACGCGACACGTTCACCATCGCGGGAGATGGCGATCGAGCCGACGATCTCTTGACCCTTCGGCATCGGGATGGCCAGATCGAGCGTCTGGCTCGGCCGTGTCGCCGTCCGTGCCGGGTGCCAACCGACCCAAACCCATCCGCCGGACGCGATCAACAGCAGCGCGGTCAACGCGACAGACCATGGGCGTGGTATGGGACTGCCGTGAGCGGCGGCGTTCGCCCACTCCCGCCCGGCGAGCGCGCGATCAAGTGCAAGCCGTGCATCGCCGATGTCGTTCAGTCGCTGCTTGCGTTCCTTCGCCAAGCAGATAGTCAACAGTTCTCGCACCCGGGCCGGCGTATTCGACGGGAGCAGATTGAGATCCGATTCCTTGTGCAGCGTGGCGCCGATGGTGTCGGCGACGGTCTCGCCAGGGAAGGGCTGTGCACCCGTCAGCATCTCGAAGAGCACGCAACCAAACGAGAAGATGTCGGATCGCTTGTCGACCGGCTTGCCGCGGGCCTGCTCGGGGGACATGTATCCCGCCGTGCCCATGATGGCACCGGGGATGGTGGGGGACTGGATGGGGATCGTGGGCGAATCCTCCGCGACCGGCAGTTTCGTCGACGATGCGGCGCCGTCCGAAGTCCGCGCCAGCCCGAAGTCCAGGACCTTCACGACGCCGTCGGGCGTGACCATCACATTACCGGGTTTAAGGTCGCGGTGGACGACGCCCTTCTCGTGAGCAATCTCCAGTGCCTCGGCGATCTGCTTTGCCAAAGCGAGGGACTCTTCGACGGGGATCGGCCCCCGCTCGAGTCGATCGGCGAGCGTCACTCCCTCCACAAACTCCAGAATGAGGTACTGACGTCCGCCGGACTCTTCCAGCCCGTAGATCGCGCCGATGCCGGGGTGGCTCAGGGATGCAAGAACCTTGGCCTCTCGTTGGAACCTGGCGAGCCGGTCAGGGTCCTGCGCCAGGTGCGCCGGCAGGGCCTTGATTGCCACTTGTCGATCCAGCCGCGTGTCGCGGGCGAGAAAGACCTCACCCATGCCGCCGCGGCCGAGTTCGCGTTCGATCTTGAATGGGCCGATGACGGATGGGTGCATGGAGCGGGAAGTGTATCGGATCTGTAGCGAGGATCGTCGTCCGGCCTCTGAACCTGCCGGGTGACAGCACCCGCTCGGCGTGTCTCCGGGGCTTGGGTCGTCACACCACCCCCCGTCCTCTATTGCCGGGCCGGTTGCGAAAGCAGCCGGCCCTTTGGTTTTCAGCCCACCTTCAAGCTTGGGCCGCCGAGAGACCTCGGCGGCGTTTTCGCGCTTTGGCCCACGTTCCGAAGGGCTCGCCAGACCGGCCGCCCGCGGGTCGGGTCTCTGCCGAGCCGCATGGCCATAACCGGCTCCGGCCCCGACGCAGATGCTGATCTTGATGAACGCGAGCGTCTTGGCGTCGAGAGGCCCGGCTGCCTCGACCGCCTTGGCCCGCCCGCCCCAGCACAGGGTGCTTCGTGATAAACGCCCTGAAGGTCTGGGGCAGTCGAACCACGGTCTTCGACTGGCGCATTGGATTCTGGTTGGCGCGACTTGCCATATTGTTGCCCCCTCGGGATGCCCTATCGCCCGTTCGACGGAGAGTTGCGCCCCTCCGCGCAGCCGGCACAGTCGAACGAGCCGGCTTCCTCCTCATGACCAGGGGAGGTCGGACTCGATCCGACGATCCGGCGCGAAGGCTCAACGCCCGCATGGATTCGCTCCACTGCGCTCCATACCCGCAGCAGGCGACCGACACCGCCGAGGTCGCCGAGGGCCGAGCGCAGTTCCGGTTCGGCAATCTCGGCAGCCGTGCGATCCGCCCGAAGCTCGAGACAGCGACCGAATGTGGGAACCCACCACGCGACATGGTCGCGCATGAACGCGGCGAGCGCGGTGTTGACGATCGTGTCGTGCTCGGCGTCGGATGGGGGAGAGGATGCAGAGGAGGCAATGAGTGCGCGCTTCTGCAAGAGGAACGAAACGAAACCGATGATCAGGGAGACGTGGTCTGCCCGCTCGGGTGTCCGGGCGTCGGGTACCAGTCCGAAGGCGTGATAGAAGCCGGCGAGGTCGGCCATGTGCTGGGCACGGGACGCGGCCTCGCGCGAAGGATAGAACTCCGTCTCATACGGCGGGCAGTCCTTCGAGACTACATGCCCGAAGACCAGCGCGTAGGCGTGCCGCCGCACATCGACCGAAAGCCCCAGCCACCGGACCAGCGGCGAGGGATCGGCCCCGGACGGTGGGGACTCGCCCAGGCCGAGCGCCCCTGGCGTCGTGTCGGCGTGGGGGGCCGCAAGAATATCCCAAGCGTCCGCGAGTAACTCAATGGGTACCGGCGGGCTCGCGTCGCGGGCATACGTCCACGGATCGCGTACCGCGTCGGCGAGAGCCACCGACACGAGTTGCCGGGCGAGCAGGTGGGCGGCGGTCTCGGTGAAAACCGGTGCGGGGGCGGCCATCGCGATCTCCTCAGAAGCTGTTCACGTGCCGGCTCGGCCGCTCGAACACGGGCTCCTCGGTGGTAATGCGCGTCACTTCCTTGCCGAACTTGTTATAGCCGATGACGGTATCGTTGAAGATTTCTTGCGTTCTGCGAGACCCGTCGGGCATGGTGACCTCGATCTCGGCGATCTTGGGCCCCTTCTCGATCTGGAACTTGAAGATGATCTGCTGCGTGGTTCGAAAGAGTTGCAGCACGGCCAGGAGTTCACGGTCGGGGCAGGAGTACTGCTCGATGGCGTGCCGGACGCCCGGGCCGAACATCTGCTCGAGGTATGGGCGGGGAACCCAGCGCGGCGGGATGTAGAACCCGTTCGGCTCGGTGCCAAACTGTGGATAGATCGGCAACGCGACCTGGCGCTCTCGAACGAGGAAGTAGACCGGGTTGGTGGGGTCGGCGGCCCACTGGCCGGCCTCATCGATCAAGACCAGGCTCTGCAAGCGGATCTTGCCGGGGCAGGCGGTCATGCAGCGAGTCTCGGCGGGCTCGCCGTTGGGGCTGATCAGCGGATCCTTGCCCTCCAGCCTCGGATAGCAGGCGACGCATTTCTCGCTGGTGCCGGTGGTCGAGCGATAGATCGACTTCTTGTAGGGGCAGGCCTCGACGCACTTCTGATAGCCGTTGCAGCGGGACTGGTCGATAAGCACCACTCCATCCTCCGGCCGCTTGTAGATCGCCTGCCGCGGGCACGCCGCCAGGCACGCCGGATACGTGCAGTGATTGCAGAGCCGGGCGAGGTAAAAGTACCAGACCTTGTGCTCCGGGAGGCGAGTCGAGGCTCCGAAGGACGTGCCGTCCCATGCAAGGCCGGTGGCGACCTCCTCGTGGATGTTGGGTGATTCCCACTCCTCGGGTGTCGGCAGATAGCCCAGGGCGCGTTTGGCCCCCTCGGGGCCCGCGTAGTTCTGGATCGCCTCGAAGATCGTCTTGCCATCGAACCGACCATACGGGGCCGAGGACGAGCCCGATCCGCCGGCGTCCCAGGCCTGCTTGCCGGGGTTCGCCCGCTCGAGCAGGTCGAGGAGCTTGGCATCCCAGTACCTTGGGTACCCGCCATATGGCTTGGTTTCAACGTTGTTCCACCACATGTGTTCTTGGCCGCGCCCGAACGTCCATGTGCTCTTGCACGCCATCGTGCAGGTCTGGCAGTTGATACAACGGTTGATGTTGAACACGAACGCGAACTGGGTCTTGGGATGATGCTCCGGATACGGAAACTCCATCGCGCGGCCGAGCTGCCAGTTGTAGACGGTCGCCATGGTCAGCTCCCCTTCCCGTTGGATACGCGTTCGGTGCAAGGGCCGCCCGTCGCCCCGATGGTGAGGCCGGCCGGAGTAAGGGTCTCGACGGACTCGCGGATGCGAAAGCGGTGGACGCCGACACGACCGGCGGTCTCAGTGAGCAGTTCGTCGGTCTGCTCATTGCCGAGCGTCGCTCGGATCGCGTGGAGCGCCTGGTAGTTCGGGTCCAGGCTCATGCTGCGCAGATCGCGGATGGACATGCCGGTGCGAAGGAGCTCCTCGAAGAGGCACACGGCCATGAGGCGTGTGTCACCGGGGACCAGGCCGCCCTCGACGACCATCGGATGCTCGGGCTGGACGGGCCGTTCCCAGGGCTTGACGCCCGCCGCAGGGTGCAGGTGATCGGGCACAGGTGACACTCCATTCATGCCTTCTTGATGTGGGTGAGGGCGCCGGCGAGATAGGCCTGATTCATGGCGGACAGGCCGGAGGGGCCGAAGCCGGCGCTCTCGGGCAGGGCCCACGGGCCCTTGCCGTCGATCCCGCCGTCCTCCGCCTTGACGATGCGGATGAGCGTCTCCTTGGGGACGGTGTTGATCGCGTGGTTGTCCACATCGAAGCCGAAGACAAAGCCCATGCCGCCGGTTCTCTTGTGGAACAGGCTGTCGGTCTGATGCAGCGGTGGGAGGAAGTTGCGGGTGATGGACTGGTGCGACCCGTAGCGGTAGCTGGCCTGGTAGCCGGTATCGGCCGCCAATGCCCGCCCATCGGCGCGGGACTCGTGAGCCCGAACGGTGCGTTCGGTCGCGATCCAGCCGGTGTGCTTCATGATGGTGAAGTGGTACGGAAGCGCGTCGTTCAACTTCACCCGGACCATGCAGCGGAACGCCCGCGCACGGAAGGGGGCGTTCTGCCAGCCGCGGAAGGGGCGGTCGGCGGGGTTGGCGTCCACGTAGACGTAGTCGCCCTCCTTGAGGCCATGATCCTCTGCCGCCTTGGGGTTCATCTGAATCTGCCGGTCACCCACGCCGGGCAAGCGCTTGTCGCGGCGCTGGGTATCGCTGAAGTTGGTGGACCAGATCCAGTGCCAGTCCACCGTCGACCAGGAGGAATGCGTCGAGTGCCGGCTCTTAGGGGTCGAGCAGAAGAACCGGAAGCCCTGGGTCCACAACGGATTGACGGTGGCCTTTGCCTCGGCCCAAGGCATCTTGATGTTCCGGACCGAGCGCAGGTCGGCGTCCATCTCGTCGGGCGCGATGCCGTAGTCCTTGGGGCGGATGTAGGGGCTGGAGGAGACGATCACGTTGGGCAGATAGGGCGTCGCCTCGACGCTCTCACGGTGGACAATGAGGTTCTCTCCGGCAGCGATCGCCTCGGGAAGATCGCAGTACACGGCGATGCGGCCGCAGTCGGTCGAGAATGGGATCGAGTCGTGGATCTGCTCGTAGAACGGGATGCGGGGGTAGGTGCGGGTCAGGAACATCGCGACCCCCGGCTCACCGCCGTACGCGCCGCGCATGAGCCGGTCGATGTCATAGGGACCGTCGGTCCCCCGCGTGGTCACGCACGAGTTCAAAACCCGCTGTATGTAGACCTTCGACTTCCCCTCGAGAACGAACTTCCAGTAGTCGGCGAAGCGGCGATCGCCGGTGAGGTCAGCCAATGCCTTGGCAACCAGCGCGAAGATCATGGCATCGTCCTTGGAATCGTGGACGGGCGTGATCGAGCCGGAGTCGCCGCCCCATGCCTGGAGGAACGGGTTGGAGCAGGATCCCCCGATCTCCAGGTCCTGGAACTCGACCCAGGAGTTGGCGGGGAGCACGACGTCAGCGTACTCCGCCGAGCCGGTCCACTCGACCTGCTGGTCAACGATCATGTCGCAGCGCGGCAGGACGTTGTGGATGAGCTCGTAGACCCACTTGGCCTGGTTGATGAAGTTGGCGTTGTTGTACCACATCGCCTTGGTCGGGCAGGGCAGGTGGGTCACGCCCGTGAACACCTTCTCTCCCTCGGGGGTCTTGACCCGCAGGATTTTCTCGCCGTGGGCCCAGTACGAAGGCTCCTCCCCCAACGCGGAATGCGAGAGTTGCTCCTTCGTCGGCGTCGCCTTCTCGTCGAGGAGCGGGGCGAACGGGTTCTCGTCCTTGTACACCGCCACACCCGGTCCGGCCCATGGCGCGCCTTGGAACATGGCGCCCTTGTAGTTCCCCGCCCAGGCCATGACGCCCGCGCCGCTGACCCCGATGTTGCCCGTGAGCGCCGCCAGCAGGAAGCACGCGCGGTTGTGCAGGGTCGCGTGGAAGTAGTGGTTCACGCCCTCGCCGAAGTGAATGGCCGCGGGCTTGATCGTCGCTAGGTCCTTCGCCAGCCGCTCGATCATGGCCGGGTCGGCGCCGCTGATCTCGCCTGCGGTCCTGGTGTCGTAGTCCTTCAGGTGCCGGCGGTACATCTCGAAGATCGGCATGACCCTCACGTCGGCGCCGCCCACGGTCTTGACGGTGAACTCGCCCTCGAGCGCCGGGGTGAACGCGAGGTTGTCTCCCACCTCGTCGCGAGAGACGGCCACCACGCCCCGTCGCTCTGCGTCCCACATGCAGAAATCGCCGATCCGCTCCCGCTGCTCGTCGGTCAGCCCCTGGATCGTGTAGCTGGGGCCGGCCCGCAGATCCTTGAGCGTGTAGTCGGCGATCACGTCCCGCGGCCGCAGCCGCTCGAGCGTGTCGGTCCGCACCAGCAGCGGCAGGTCCGTGAACCGCTCGACGAACCGCCGATCGAACCACTCGTTGTCGATGATGATGCGGGCTACCCCCAGCAGCAGCGCCAGGTCGCCCAAGCCCGGCCGGGTGCCGATCCAGTAGTCGCTCTTGGCGCTGGGCGCGCTGTAGTCGGGGGTGACGCACGCCACCTTGCCGCCGCGCTCCATCACCTCGTTGAGCCAGTGGCTCTCGGGCATCTTGTTCTCGACCAGGTTCTTGCCGATCTGCAGGACGAACTTGCTCCGCCTCAGGTCGGAGAAGTCCATGTCGGAGGCCTGCAGCCCGGTCGCGAAAGGAGTCCCCGGCGCCTGGTCTCCGCGCCACGTGTACTCGTTCCAGTCCCGCGCGCCCAGCGCGTCATGCTCGCCGACGCCCCGCACGTGATGGTCCAGCAGCGCCATCATCGTGGCCATGCGGTAGATGCCGAACTTGCCGATGAGGCCGTGGATGGGGAGGTTCGACCCCAGTTTGATCGTCCGTGTCCCGGCCCCGCCCCAGTGCGTGAGCATGAGCGGGTCGTAGCCGTCTTTCAACAATCGCCGCTTCCCCTCATCGCCGCTGTACGTGCGGGCCACTGCCGCCAGGCCCATCGCTGCATACCGCGCCGCTTCGTCCCAGCCGACGCGGACGAACGTGTCGCCGCCGCGATCGTCGAACTTGTACGTGCTCCGCAGCCCGGGGTCGTCCGACAGGCTCGGGAAGCCATCGTCGGCCCACCTCTTCCAACCCGCCCTGACCACAGGTCCGCGCAGCCGATAGGGGCCGTACACGCGCCGCTGGAACGTGTACCCCTTGGGACACCCACGAGGGTTCCACGCCTTGGTGACCTTGTTCCCGTACAGGTCCCCGTAGCGGTCGTGGTCGTAGTTCTGCTCGGAACGGATGAACACCCCGTTACGAACGAACGCCCGGAGCCGGCACATGTGCGTGTCGTTCGGGGCGCACACCCACGTGAAGCTCGAGTCGTATCGGTACTGGTCCCGGTACACCTTCTCCCAGTCACGGGCGGGGTAGGCGGCCAGCGGGTTTCCGATGTCGGGCAGGGCCACCAGTCCCCCCCAGCCTGCCCGCCCGCACAGGAGCGCGGCCGAGCCCACGCCCAGGGACTGGATGAACCGCCGTCGGTTGACTGGGGGGAGCCCCTCACCGCGTTCCTCGAATGCCGGGTTGGTGTTCATGGATGTTCCTCGCGAGCGAATCAAGCAGTGGCCGGGAGTCACTTCACGGACGGTACCGGTGCCGGAACGACCGTGGCCTTCTCGCCATCGATGACGAGCCAGTGCCAGCCGGAGATGAGCTTGGTGCCGTCGCGGTCACCTTTGGAGCCGTTCCAGATTGCGAGCGTGATCGGGATCCGCTTCCCGGGGAGGAACTCGATGTCCCCCTCATTCGGTGTCGAGAACGAGTGATAGATCGTGACAAACCAGTGGCCGTTGGACCACACCGCCGTGCTCTGGAGATCCTGCGCCGCCGCCGGTTGATACGTCAACGTGCCGAATCCGATCGCGTTCGCCTCAAGCGCAGCATGCGAAACCAGCGCGGGGTCGGAGTGGATGTTGCCCGCGGCGACCGCGGTGCGGTAGAGCGGGTCCGACAGCCGAAGATCCTGGTCGCCATCGAGCGGCGTGGCCGGCGCGGCCGCCGCCGTGCGAGTCTGGGGCGGGCCGAACAGGTGGTAGTTGCCGCCCGCCAGGATCCGCGGCTCGTCCGCGTCGTGCCGACGCCCGGTCGATGCGTCGAACTGCCGGCTGGCCTTCCAATGCCAGATGTTCACGGGGAGGCTCTCGGATTGCTGCTCGATCGGAATCCCCATCGGCAGCGGCGGCACAACATCGCTCCGCGCGAACATGACCGCGGCACCATCCGGGAATCGGCCGCTGTCCTGATTCACGTCGCAGGTTGCATCATCCCATATCAAGTGGACCCCGATGCTGTCGCCCGCACGGACGACGCTCACGCTGACCGTGACGATCTCCTCCACCCTCGACCACAACGGGCGTATCGCGATCAGCTCCCCCTCGATGTCGAGCCAGCCCGTGTGCGCCGGGTCGGTCAGCATCCCCTCGTCGGCAGCCTGAGCGCGGAGTTCGACACCGGACACATGGCCACTGAATCGAGCGGGTGCCAGCCGACGGATGTACTCCACCAGCACCCAGATCTGGTCATCGCTCAACATAGCGTTGTACGAGGGCATGGGCGTTCCCGGCACGCCCTTGGAAATGGTCCTGAAAAGATCCTCGGGACGCGACCCGGACTTGTACTGCCCCGACGCCAGATCCGCTGGACGGATGGGCTTTCCCACCGAATCCAGAAGCCCCTCGATCCCCTCCCCGTGCCCCGTTGCGCCGTGACAGCCCACGCATCCCATCGATCGGTACAGCTGCGATCCATACGCCACCATTCCATCGGTGAAGTAGGCCGGTGCGGGCGCGTGCTCCCTCTCCACCGGCTGCGCCGAGCTCCCCGCGCTCGCACCCTTCTTGGACAATTCGACCACCAGAGCCGCCAAGCCCGCGATCTCCGTCTGGGTCAGGACTCCCGAGAATCCCGGCATCGCACTGCGCGGCAACCCCTGGCGGATCGTCTGGATCACCGCCGTCGTCGAGCCCGAGAATCGCAGTGGGCTGTCCAGGAATGCACGCGGCTTGGGGAAGAGGAACTCCGCGGCCAGCCCATCCCCGTGCCCGTCACTCCCATGACAGGCGAGGCAGTGTTTCGCGTACAACGATCGAGCCGACTCAGGATCGATCGGCGCGCTCGTCTTGACCGCCGCGGTCGCGGCCGGAGGGGCCTTCGAGTCGCACCCACATATGCAACCCAGAACCATTGCGATGCCCAAGAGCGGCACGCGACGGGTGCATTCGTTCACCCGGCGGTTCGGTCCAACGGCGCAGGCGCTGACTCGGTGTGGAGATGTGCTCCGATCGTGCTCGCGACTGCATGTCATCGGTCTTTTCCCCATCATGGGTGGCACAGGACAACAGAGTAGCATATCCCGATATCGATGATTTGGCGCGATTTGCAGGACGCTGCAGAACCCGGCGAATTGAGGGAGATCAAAAAACCATAGTCCCGGTCCGTGCGAGGATGATGGGATCTCGGGGAGGGGAAGATGTCTGCGCGGACGCCCGCCGGGTCAGACGCCGCGCGCGACGCAAGCACGTGAAACCCGGGCCGCGTAAATCCCTATAATGATGTCTAGAATACAGCCGCTGTGGCTCTTCAGCCGTCCCCCGCCAAAGCCCGGAGCCCCTCCATGCCCCGCACGCTTGTCTGGGATCTCCCGACCCGCCTGTTCCACTGGATCTTCGCCGTGGGCTTCACCGCAGCGGCGGTGATCGCCCTGGGCTTTGGCGAGCACAGCCCGCTCTTCCCCTACCACGGGATGATCGGGCTGGTGCTTGCGCTGATCGTCGTGCTGCGGCTGGTGTGGGGCGTGGTGGGCACGCGGCACGCGCGGTTCGGGTCGCTGGCGCACGGCCCCGGCGCCCTGGCCGGCTACTTCAAGGGCGTCATCACCGGCCGCGGGCAGCGGCACGCCGGGCACAACCCCGCCTCCGCGTACGCGACCATCGTGATGCTGGCGATCATGGGGGGCCTGGCGGTGACGGGCGTCATGCTCGGCCGCGGCAACGAGGGCGTCAAGGAGGTTCACGAGGTGCTGGTGTACGCGCTCATCGGCGTGGCGGTTATGCACGTGCTGGGCCTGGTGCTGCACACGCTGCGGCACCGCGAGAACATCGGCGCCAGCATGGTCCACGGCCGCAAGCACGCCGATGAATCGGCGGGCATCCGCTCATCGCGTCCGCTGGCCGCGGCAGTGTTCCTTCTGGTCACGGGCGCATGGGCGGCGGCGTTGGTCAGGGCCTACGACCCCGCGACGCAATCAACAACGATCCCCGCGCTGGGCGCACGCCTGCAACTGGGCGATGCGGACGAGGGGCACAATCGCACGCAAGGCGACCGCCGCCACGACCGCGATGACGACGATTGATGCCCCCCCCCCCCCCCCCCGCACACTCCGGGGCGGCCCTACTTCCCCGCCTTCCTCCGGTTGCAGTCCTTGCAGAGTATCTGGCAGTTCTTGCTGTCGGTCTTTCCGCCCTTGGACCACGGGGTGATGTGGTCGGCCTCCATCTCTTCGATGGTCCACTTCTTCGCCTTGTTCGCGCCCGTGGGGGGGCAACTCGGGCACTTGCCCTTCTGCCGCTCATACGCCTCGCGACGCATCTTGTCGGAGAACGCGCGGATGTTCAGGTGCCGCTCATCCCCATCCAGCACGTACGGATAGATGATGGTACAGCAGGGGAGCCGAATAGACCAACAACAGACAGGGGATGGCGGGCCCACTGATCGCGCCGCAGCGCCGCCGTCCGACCATGCGCATCACGCAGCGCCTGCTCACGAGTGCGCCGACGTGGGAGCGGGGCCGGGTGCGGGAACGATGCGCACCTCCAACGTGCTCAATCGGTCGTGCAGCCGTCGCTCACGCACGATCGGCCACCAGTCGTACAGGAAGATCTCGATCGGCCTCCACATCGCGACCCATCCCACGATCATCGATCCCTCGCCCACGAGCGTCGCGAGCGGTCCATCGCCGAGCAGCCAGGCGATCAGGCGGGTCAGCCCGAAGAACGCCGCAAGGAACACCACGCCGATCGCGAGCGTGACCAGTCCCCGCCGGAGCAGGCGGCGCAGCGATCGCCGCCTCAGCACCGCCTGGCGTTCGAAGAAGTCCCGCACCGCCCGGGCGATGACCTGCTCGCGGCCGAGGTCGCAGGGTTCGTCAACCACGATCACGAGCTCGCGGGGCACCGGGTCCCGCATCTCCTTCACGCTCTCGACGATGTACTCGGCCGCCCATGGGCTCAGATCCTGCTGGCCGAAGGGCGACGGGTCCACGGCGTCGAAAAGCTGGTCGATCGCGCGAAGCCGCATCTTGATGAGCCCATCGGCGGCGGGCGTGGCTCGCGCGGCCGCGCCCCCCCCGGCCCCAACTCCACCCCTACCCCCCCCCGCGCCCACGGTGCGTGGGTTCTGCGAAGCCATTGACTGGCGATCGGATTCGGCGTCCATACCGTCCATTATCCGCGGGCGGCATCGGCCGCGCCCGACCGGCGGAGATCAGGCGTGGAGAATCCATGGCCTCGGCACATCACCGGTCTTGCCCACGACCGTCCGCGAGTCTCCGTATCATCCTGCATGCTGATGACGATGCTGCTCGCGTGCGCCCGCTTATCGACGGAACCGGTGCGGATTGACCTCGACGCTGAGGCTCAGCGGCAGGTGGTCGTGGACCGTGAGGCGGGCGTGTACCTCGGGCACGTTTCGACCGTGTTGCTGGATGACGGCAAGTCGATCCTCGCCGCGTACCCCAAGGGGCACGGCAAGGGACCGATCGTGCTGAAGCGCAGCGAAGATGGCGGCAGGACCTGGTCGGGGCGCCTGCCCGTGCCCGAGTCATGGGCGACGAGCCTGGAGACGCCGACGCTTTTCCGCGTGGGCAAGACGGACAAGGGTGAGTCCTTGATCCTCTTCTCCGGGCTGTATCCCATCCGCGCTGCGCGGTCCGGCGATGGCGGGCGGACGTGGACGGAACTCTCTCCCATCGGCGACTTCGGCGGGATCGTCGCGATGGGCGGGCTGGCGGCGACAGGTGACGGCAAGTTCGCGGCATTCTTCCACGACGACGGGCGGTTCTTCGCCGCCAACGGGAAAGCGACCGGCACGTTCACGCTCTTCCAGACCGATACGACCGACCGGGGCACGACATGGTCCGTGCCGCGGGCGATCTGGAGCGGGTCGGACATTCACCTGTGCGAGCCCGGCGTGGTCGTTTCGCCCGATGGGGCAACGATCGCGCTGCTCCTCCGCGAGAACCGGCGGGTGAAGAACTCGCACGTCATGTTCAGCACCGACAAGGCGTCCACATGGTCCGCCCCCGTCGAATTGCCCGCGCCCCTCACCCCCCTCACCGGCGATCGGCACATCGCGGCGTACGCGACCGATGGGCGGCTCGTGGTCACGTTCAGGTGCATGGCCGAGGGCGACCCGTGGAAGGGAGACTGGGTCGCGTGGATCGGGTCGTGGGAGGAGATCGCGCGGCTGTCGCCCAATCCGTCGGCGCTGAAGCCCGGCGAAGCCACGAAGCCGCCGGACGCTCGCGGTGCGGGCCGCTCGTACCTCGTCCGCCTGAAGGACAACCTGACGGCGTGGGACTGCGCCTACGCGGGCCTCGAATCACTCAGGGACGGCACGCTCGTGGCGACGACGTACGGGTCGTGGACGAAGGGGGAGGAGCCGTACATACTGAGCGTGCGTTTCTCGCTGAGCGAGGTGGACGCCGTGCCCGGTCCGCCGCGATAGAGCGGGCAGTAGGCCAGTTCGATGAAATCACCGAAGAAATTGTTGGGCGAGATCCGGGCGGCCGAGTCCAGCCAGTAGCGCTTGATGCCAAGACCCTGCCAGGGGCTGATGGTGGCATCGAAGGTGCAGACATCCGTGAGGCTGAACGGAGATGGGGAGTCGACATCGCAGGCGGCGTAGGGGCAGCCGGCGATCTTGGCGCCGGAGGGGCAGGTCAGAGTCGCCTGCGTGAAGTCGTAGGGGAAATAGTGGTCGGGGTAGTCCTGACTGGGGCCCAGGCAGCGGGTGGTGGGGTTGTTCATGGTCGGGAAGGATCCGTAGATCTCGAACCACGTCTCGGGCCGCTGGTCGAGCCACTCGCCGATGACGGCAGTCAGTTCACTCCATTTGTCTTGCGGCATTGTGGCCCACAGGGAGCTGGCGAGGAATTCCTGTCCTGCAACGGAACCATCGGTCAGCTTGCCGCCCCAGACCGATCCGGCGGGCGCGTAGAGGATGAAGCGGCGGAAGCCGGCGGCCCAGGCATCGTTCAGGTGGGCTTCGAGCACATCGACTCCAGAGATGCCGTTTTCGAGCGTGCAGTTGGGATCATCGACCGGATCGCACCAGTACTCGTTGAGCCCGCGATAGTTGGATTCGTTGATGTTGGAGCAGAAGCTTCCGTTGAAGAGCATGAAGACGACGCCCGGGAGGCGGTTGGGCGTTCAATCAGGGTTGACGATCCACGAGGTGTTGGGTTGCAAGTACGGGATGCCATCGCACGGGGAGTGCGGGATGGCGCACTGCTGGGCGAGCACAGTGAGCGACGTAAAGAGCGACGACAGCGCCGCGCAGGCGATGAGACGGCGATTTATGAACATCCCTCCACGGAGCGGACCGCTCCTCCGCGACGGCAGAGGGGCGAGCGGCTCGATTGGTGCGTTCGGGTCGCAGGATGATCGAGCGTACTTGCGACCAGGAATTGAGCGTGACAAGATCAATACTGGATCGCGATTTGCCAAGTTGCAAAAAGTTCTGAAGTACGCGTGAGCACTTTCGCGTATTCCCCACACTCTGATGTAAGCTTCTCGCTTCGAACTCTCGCCGCCCCAGCGCACTGCTGGGGCGCTGCGGCGTTCGCCGGTACGTGCTCCCCCGCGGCCGCTCCGTTCCAGCTTGCCGACAGCAACCCCAGCAGACCCCAGCGAACCCCCACAAACTCCCCGCGAGCAAGATCCCGTATACCCCACGAGACCCGCCGACCCCCATCACGAACCCCCATCACGAACCCCCATCACGAACCCTCAATGAATCTTCACAATCCCCGCCGGATTCCCTCGCAATCCCCTGCCAACTCGCAACGCACGATGCCAACGCAAACCCCACTCAACCCGGGCTTTCTCTCGGTGCGTGCCCAACAGCCCCCGCGCAAGGGTGGAGGCCGTATCCCTCCGGACCGGCCCCACCCAGCCTCCCGTTAAGAGAGGCGCTGCTGCCTCGTTCACAAAGCCGTAAACCAGTCCCCCGCTTGCGGGGTTTCCCGCAATTTTGCACAAGTTCCTCCCCGTGATACCCTTGAGTTCCCATGGCATCCATGCCCAGCGACAGCACGGGCTCCATCACCAACCTGCTCCGCCAGGCACGCGATGGCGACAAGGCCGCCGAGGATGCACTCATGAAGCGCATCTACGGCGATCTCCGCAAGATCGCCCAGTCCATGATCTCCGAGCAGCGCCGAACCGCCATGACCCCCGACGGCACGGGCCTCGTCAACGATGCCTGCTGCCGGCTCCTCGAACGCGAGAACCTCACCGCCCAGGATCGCCACCACCTCTTCTTCCTCCTCGGAAGGGCGATGCGCGATGAACTCACCGAGCAGGCCCGCGCCGATCTGGCCCTCAAGCGCGGCGGCGGCCACCGGCGTGTCCCCCTCGACACCTCCGTCGCCCCCGATCACGGCACCAATCACGAGCGAGCTGAGATCCGGGATGCCATCAAAAAGCTCCGCGCCATCGACCCCGAAGGCGCCCGGGTCGCCGAGCTGCGCTTCCTCAGCGATCTGAGCCTCGAAGAAACCGCCCGCGCCCTCAACATGACGGTCGCCATCGTTCGCCGGCACTGGAGCTACGCCAAGGCCTGGCTCCGCGATCACAGGGAGGGTGATGGGGGTAGAGGCGATGGTGGGGGTGGTGGGGGTGGTGGGGGTGGTGGGGGTGGTGGGGGTGGTGGGGGTAGTGGGGGTAGTGGGGGAGGCGGTCGCGGAGCGATAACCCCAATCCCCGGAGCTGGCGACGATTCTCTGAATACAAGCACACGCCCCTGATTGCTTTGCGGCTGTTGGTGCGCACCCCGGATGGAGGCCGCACGGTTGAGCAACACGTGGGATGAAAAAGCCCTCTTCCTCGCAGCGCTGGATATGGATCCCGCCGATCGCGAAGCCTTCCTCCGCGGCGCATGCCCCGATGAGGCCGCTCGCCAGCGAATCCGCGCCCTGCTTCGAGCCCACGAAGAAGAACACCAGGATCGCTCTCAAGCATCACAGCCCATCCCGCCATCGCCTGCCGAAGCCACCTCCCCCACAGCACCCACACCCTCAACTCCCACCGCGGCCACCATGCCGCTCACTCCCCCCGATCCCACCCAGATCGATGAGTTCCGCATTATCCGACGCATCGGCCAGGGCGGCATGGGCATCGTCTACCTCGCTGATGACACCCTCCTCAACCGACAGGTCGCCGTCAAAGTGCTCGCCGATCACCTGACCGGCTCCGAGCAGGCCCTCGGCCGCTTCCGGGATGAAGCCAAGACCGCCGCCGCGCTCAAGAACCCCGGCATCGTCCCCGTCTACAAGTTCGGTTTCGATGGCCGCCGACACTACATCGTCAGCGAATACGTCCCCGGCTCCACCTTCAAGGGGCTGATCGCCCAGGAAGCCAAGCGCCGCGGCTCTGCCGACACCAGCGGCGCTGAGAAAAAAGCCTGGCGCATCAAGGTCGCCGAGATGCTCGCCAAGATCGCCGAGGCCCTCGAGCACTCCCACCGTGCCGATGTCGTCCACCGCGATGTCAAGCCCTCCAACATCCTCGTCGACACCATCGGCAACCCGCGCCTCACCGACTTCGGGATCGCCAAGCACATCATCCCCGAAGTCTCCATGGAGTTCACCGAAGGCCTCGGCAGTTGCCACTACATGAGCCCCGAGCAGGCCGCGATCTCCGGCTCACGCGTCGATCGACGCAGCGATATCTTCTCCCTCGGCGTCGTCCTCTACGAGGGCCTGGCACTCCGCAAGCCCTTCGATGGCGATTCGCCCGAGCACGTCTTGCACGCCGTCCGCACCCGGGATCCGCTCGCCCTCCGCCTCATCGATCCGGCCCTCCCCAAGGACCTCGAGACCATCTGCCACAAGGCCCTCGAGAAAGACCCCAACCGACGCTACCAGAGCGCCATGCACATGGCCGCCGATCTGCGCTGCCTCCTCGAAGGCGCGCCGATCATGGCACGTCCCGCCAGCCCCGCTCGCCGCGTCTACCGCTGGACCCACAAGCACCGCGTGCCGCTGATCGCAACCCTGATCGCCATCCTCACCATGGGCCTTGGCATCACGAGCTGGTCCGTCAACCGCGCCCACAACGCCACCTTCGCATGGGTCACCATCGACAGCCAGACCAGCGGCATGCCCATCTACATCCAGGAAGTCGACCGCACCACGTTCGTCCCCGCCGCCGCCGAGCCCAGCGCCGGCACGACACCCCTCCGATCCCTCAAGCTCCCCAAGGGCCAGTATCGCATCACCGTCGTCTCACCAGATGCTGCAAGCTTCGTCGAATTCAACGCGATCCTGCTCAACCCCGGCCCGGAGAACTCGATCGTTCTGCTCGCACAGAACGCCGCCCCGGCGCAAGCGCCAAGCTCCGCCTCACCCGCCTCAGTCCCCTACAACAGCCGCGCGCTCGCCGGCATCCTCGAGCCCACCTCCGGCGTCATCGAGGACATGGTCCTGGTCAAGGAGGGCGACTACCCGCTCGGCCGCGATGACGGCACAACGCCTCTCTATCGCAAGCGCACCGTCCACCTCGATGCGTTCTACATCGACCGCGCCCCGGTCACCAACGGCCAGTACCAGGAGTTCATCAAGGCCACCGGCCACCCGCCCCCGCCCCACTGGCGCACGCTCACCTACACCGACCGTTTCGAGCAGTACCCCGTCGTTGACATCACCCAGCACGATGCCGAGGCCTACGCCCGATGGCGCGGCAAGCGTCTCCCCACCATCCTCGAGTGGCAGGCCGCTGCGCGAGGGACCGCCTCGAACCTGTATCCCTGGGGAAACGAGAGGGACTTCTCCCGGCTCCCGCCCTGCTCCGATGAGGATCGCGAGCTCTGGCGCGACAGCCGCGAGGACGTGCGCTTCCAAGCCTTCCAGAAAAACGCTCTCCTCGCCCAAAACCGCGAACACCTCGGCCACTGGCTCCAGCTCACCCACCTCTTCGGACCGGTTCGCCACATCACCGGCTCACTCGACGATCAGGGAGACGATGCCGTGCTCGCCGGCCGCGCCTGGTCGGATCCCCCAACCATCATGGACCTGGGCACCGTCCTCACCTTCCCCCGCTCAGGCCGAAACTTCGGCAACGGATTCCGCTGCGCCAAGAGCGCAGCCCCGCCGGCGCCATCGCAGGCGCCCCGGCCACCATCCACCTCCGCACGGAGCTCGTCATGAAGCGGTACAACATCGTCTCGGCCCGCATCGAAGTCTCCGCCACCGACACCAGCCCGCTGCCCGCGGTGCCGCCCTATCGCCTCTCGCACTCCATGGTCGCCGATCGCGTCATCCGCGCTGTCAGCGATCGCGCCGACACCATCCGCATCTGCGATGAGGTCATTCACTCTCCGCAGATCGAAGCCCCGGAGATCGAGAGCGCCGCCGCACAGGCCCTCCAGCGCTTCCAGTCCAAGCTCCAGGAGGCCTGGGATGACTCCGATGGCAGCGTCCCCGACCTGCTCACCGCCGATCCCATCTACCTCCGCTTCCCCAACGGGCATCACGAAACCATCGGCTGGGTCATGCTCAAAGACCCCGCCGGACAGCTCAGTCCCCTCGAGTACAACATCCAGGAAGGCGCGGAATCCTTCCGAACATTCGTTGGCGTCGCCGTCGCGGTGAAGGAGTCCGTTCTGGCCCCCGATCCACTCCGCCCCGATCCACACCACGAGAGGCTGTCCCTAAATCTCGTGAACGGCTTTGAAACTGAACGCGAAACCCGGGTTTAGGGATAGGCTCTAGTCTCGCCTTGGGAGGGAAAACCATGAGGCTGCCCGACACGCTCTGTGATGCCATGCGCCCGCACATGAACCACACCGGCTGGCATATCGCCAGGCTGCGCGAACAGTGGCTCCCGATCGGCGAACGCCCCGACTGGCGAATCGCACGGAACGAACACCCGAACGTCAAGTACCTCGATGAGCCCGGATCCGGCAGGGAGTTCCTCGTCTTCCACCGCAACATGATCCGCAGCTACAAGTGGTTCCTTACACAGCCCAGCGCTGCCCAGGTCGTCTACCAGCCCTGGAGGGAGATCCCCGACTGGCTCGCCGCCCGCTTCCACCCCGGCGCGATGGGCGCCACCTACGCCCGCATCCTCCACCTCATCCGCTACGGCACCGCCGACCAGCTCGGCTCCTACCTCGAACGCAACGAGCTCGACACCAGCCCCGGCTGCAACATGCACAACCTCGCCCACGGATACATCGCCCGCCACGAGGCCGAGAATTTCGTCAACGATCCGCGGCTCGCCGGCGCCGGCATGACCGACCTCTCCACCGCCTGCTTCAACGAGCACTTCTGGGGCCTTCACGGCTGGATGGATGAGATCTACGCGATGTGGCAGCGGCTCCACGATGAACCCGTCAATCAAGAAGCCCTCGATCCCAACCTCGCCCACACCGGCCACCACGGCGGTGGCGCTGGCGGACACGGCGGCCATGGTGGCGGCGGAACCGTTGCCGGTGGTGGCGCTGGTGGTGGCCCCGCAGGCAGCGGGGCCAGTACGGGCGGTGGGAATCACGGCCACCATCTCCAGCCCAACAACCAGCCCCATTGCCCTCCACCCGCTCGCCCGCAGGAAAACCCCCTCGTCGAAATCGGCACCGCCGTCCTCAATGCGCTCGCCGGCAAGAAGCCGGCCAAGGACTCATCCGGCGGCAAGACAGGCGGAACCACCAACCCCGGCCCCGCCGCCGGAGGGAGCAACGGGGGCGCAGGCGGTATGGGCCCTCACGACCCTCACAACCACTAGTCTTTGACTAGTGGGCCGAGTCAAAAGAACTTGAACAAAGGCGCAACCGGTCTGTCGCCGGGCGCGAATCTCCTCTACAAAGGAGGTTCGCATGGGCAGACCGATGGCCAACTTGACGCTGACGGAGGACGAGCGGTCCGAGCTGCGGGGCTGGGCTCGGAGGCCGACGACCGCGCAGGCGCACGCCCTCCGCGCCCGGATCATCCTGGCCTGCGCCGAGGGGGCCAGCAACGGCGACGTGGCCGACGATCTGGGCGTCACGCGTCAGACCGTCGGCAAGTGGCGGCAGCGTTTTCTCGACCAGCGACTCGACGGGCTGGTCGATGCGCCGCGGCCCGGTGCCCCCCGCACCATCACCGACGAGGATGTCGAACGCGT
>JADLBU010000046.1 GCA_020847535.1 Phycisphaerales bacterium | reverse complement strand
TGTCGCTCCGGGCTTCCTTCAGACCCCGCCTCGCGGCGACGCCCTTGCCCTTCGCTCGGCCTTCGCCTCCATCAGGTTGGCCAGAGGACTTCCACCTCCGGGTGATCGAACATGCTCGGCACGACAAAAAACAACCCTCGTCCGGAAGATCCGGACGAGGGCGATGTATTCAAGATGTGTGAGCTCCCGTGAGCTCAGCCGTCATTAGCGGCGACGGCGGGCGGCGGCCAGACCACCGAGGCCCATGAGGGCCAGGGCGCCAGGAGCCGGGACGATGAACCGGATCGTGCCGGTGTCACCCGTCTCGCCGGTGATCGTCTCGCCGGCCGAGGAGCTGGAGGTCAGGTAACCCTTGTAGGACGTGATCTGGTCGGGAGAGCCGTTGGCGGCGCCGTCCATGATCCGCAGGGTGATGACATCGCCGGCGATGTGCGCGGCGTGGAGGTTCACGGCGAACTTGTAGACCACCGCGACCTTGTTGGTGTTGAAGTTGGTGCCCAGAGCGCCGGGGGTGTTCTGGGAGGTCGAGATGCCGGCGTTGGCGCTGTTCTGGTTGTCGCCCTTGGCATCGATGCGGAGCTGGTTGCCCGTCTCGAAGATCGTCTGGGTCTGACCACCGAAGTCAAAGCCGGCCAGGCGGCCGTCGGTGGCGCTGCCCTTGCCGGGGGTCAGGTCGATCGAGTCGTTGCCACCCGCATCCCAGTCGCCGGCGAGCGACGTGATGTTGTAACGAGCGCCGGAGATCCCGTAGTAGTTGTCCGGGATGCTCATGATGACCTGCACGAAGACCTTGTCCTCGCCCGCCAGCACAGCGACATCGTCCGACCACACGGAGTTGTCGAGCGAGAACTGGAGGGACAGGTTGGGGTCGGGGCGAGCCATGGCGGTCGCGGCCAGGCCGGCAACGGCGATGATACCAAGAACGTTCTTCATATCTCAATCTCCTGAACTGCGAAAGAGCCTGTGAAACTGCGAGTGCGAACGAATCTGCTTTCGATCAAAGTGCCCGGTGCCGCGGCAACTGCCAGTGTTTGCGTCGGCAACACACTCCAATGCACCGGAACGATCCATCACATCCGGAACAGAACTCACACACCAGCGCCGATCGCAACCGGGCACGGCCCAAAGGCCGCCCGCCATTGCTGCGCATCTGCGATCCGGTCGGGCCGAGCCCTCCGGACCAAGTCCGATTCGCGTCACCGATGAGGCAGGTTCCGCAACCTTCCAAAAAAGACCCAGGTGCCGCCGCAACCTCGTTGATGTTTGGAATATGAACGGGTACGCCCCCCCGCCGCTCGACCTCGGGACGACCCAACCTGCCACCCGCCCGTGTTCGGTGTGGCCTGATAACGAAACCAGACCCCTGAAGAGATCGCCAAGCCGCCGACGCACTCCTGGCGTCAGGCCCACCGCGACTTACTCTCCCCCTAACCTCACCCCCAGCCCCCAGCCCAGTCGGGCTCAGCCTTCTTTATAAAGCTCCGGAGGACATCCACCCACATCCCCGCCGAGCTGCGCATCCGAACGCCGCCCCGCGATGCTCGATCGCCCGCGCATCCGGATCCCACGTTGCCATCGAGATGCGCTGCGCCGATGGGCAAATCGACACAGATAGCAGATTTTTCCTCAACTCCGCTGGCGGAATCTTCGGCGTAGTTCATATTCCCCGTGGGTGAGATGAGTGCGAAGGTTCCGAAGCCCTCGCCATCCAAACTCAAGCAAGTCCACTTAGTTGGAAGGAGATTTGTCATGCAGAAGCTGGCTATCGGTCTCATCGCTGTCGCTGGTCTGGCCACTGTCGCCGCCGCCCGTCCCGATCCCAACCTGTCCCTGTCCTTCTCCCTCGACGGCAACGATGCCGGCGCGTGGCTGAGCGACATCGTGGTCACCCCCGGCACGACGGTCTTTGTCCGCGTGCGGATGAGCGTCCCGGATTCGGCCTACGGCATCTCCGGCGCCCGCTACAACATCATCAGCACCAACGCCGGTGGCTGGGATGCGGGTGGCAACGACGCGATCGACCTCTCCGCTGGCAAGGGCAGCGCCACCGACGGTCGTATTGCGGGCTTCGACTTCGGCGGTCAGACCCAGCAGGTGTACGAGGCGGCCGACAGCCTCCGCATCGACGCCAAGGGTGACAACAACAACAGCCCCAACGCCGGTATCTCGACCTCCCAGAACACCCCCGGCGCTCTGGGCAGCAACTTCAACACCGCCAAGGTCGCCACGGTCTACATGTTCAAGGTTCTCCTCAGCGGCAACGCTGCTGAGCGCGACATCACCTTCGCGATCCGCGACGGCGGCGCCAACGGCTCCCCCGACGAGATCACCTCCTTCAAGCAGTACGACACCTCCAGCTCCTCGGCCGGCACCAGCATCACCGGCGAGACGGGCGACATGGGCAACATCCACGTCGCCATCCCCGCCCCCGGCGCCTTCGCCCTCCTGGGCCTCGGCGGCCTGGCCGCTGCCCGCCGCCGCCGCTAATCACGGCTCGCGTCGGACAATCTGAGATCGAAACCAGCACCCCCGTCCGGGAACACCGGACGGGGGTTTGTCGTTTGGGGATAGAAGGCACTGGGCACTGGGCACTGGCGAAACGCAAAGACAGCGCGGCTTCGCACGGCCGCAAGATCCAGCGCCCGTGCATCCACGCAATCACTTGCTCTGATGTCTTCCACCAGTGCCCGATGCCCCGTGCCTTCTCTCAGTATTGAATCACCGAGTGCAGCTCCCCGAACTGGCGGAATCGATCCCGGCCCTTCAGCGCCACCAGCTCGATCAGCACCGTGATCCCCACGATGCTCGCACCGGTCTTGCTCACAAGCTCGCAGCACGCCCGAAGCGTCCCGCCCGTGGCGAGCAGATCATCCACAAGAAGCACACGCTTCCCCCTGGCGATCGAATCGTTGTGGATCTCCAGCCGGTCCGTCCCATACTCCAGCGTGTACTCCACCGCGTGCACCTCGCGCGGCAGCTTCCTCGGCTTGCGCACCGGCACGAACCCCGCCGACAGCGCCTGGGCGATCGCCGTCCCGAAAATAAACCCCCGCGATTCGGCCCCCACAACCAGATCCACCCCCAACCCCCGATATGGGTTCGCCATCAACTCGACCGCGAGCGCCAACCCTTTGGGGTCCGCCAGGAGCGGCGTGAAGTCCTTGAACACGATCCCGGGTTTGGGAAAGTCGCGAACCTCGTGGATGAGTGCTTTGAGCTGATCCATAGATGTATCGCCGCCGGCTCCAGATTGGGGGCGGCACTGTACCAACCCCACTACCGCCCCGTGTCGACGCCCCCCCCAACCACCGCCGCCGGTGCGACCGTGCGGCTGTAGGGTTGTTCATACCCCTCACCCGCACCTGATATCTTCACCCCAACCACACCCGCCTCGCCCGGAGGCCGATCTCTCGTACCATAGACTTCTTGATATCAGATGGAGAGGGGTCGATCTATGGATAACGCCTTCGTACGCGCCCGAAAGCTCGCGGAAGAAAAAACCACCGACCGCCAGGAGCGCAACCGCATCTGGTGGGAGACCCTCCCCATGACCTACAGGTCCTGGGAAGAGGGAGATCGCATCGTCCGCGATGCCTCGGGCTTCTCCGCACTCGAGCACGACTACCTCGAGGGCAACCCCTGGATGAAGGCCAACTACGACTTTTCCGCCGCCAAGGAGAAGGACACCCTCGAGATCGGCTGCGGCGCCGGCGCTGCCTCATGCCTGTTCGCCCGCAACGGCGCTCGCCACACCGCCGTCGACCTCACCGAGCAGGCCGTCAAGATCACCTCCGACAACGCCAAGGCCCAGAACCTGGCGATGCGCGTCCAGCGGATGGATGCCGAGAAGCTCGAGTTCCCCGACAACTCCTTCGACCATGTGTTCGCCTGGGGCGTCCTCCACCACAGCCAAGACACCATGGCCTGCTTCCGCCAGGTCTCCCGAGTCCTCCGCCCCGGCGGCACCGGTCTCATCATGGTCTACTACAAGTACAGCATCCGCTACTGGGTCCGCGGACTCCAGGGGCTCATCGGCAAGGGCCTGATCTTCAAGGGCTACAACATGCAGTCGGTGCAGGGCTACTTCACCGATGGCTACTACCAGCGCCACTTCTCCAAGACCGAGCTCCGCCGCATGCTCGGGGAGTGCGGGCTCAAGGTCACCAACTTCAGCGTCTCGCATATGAAGAGCAAGTACATCCGACCGCTCCCGACGTTCATGGATCCCTGGCTCAAGCGCAACTGGGGCTGGCTCGTGATCGCCGAGTTCAAGAAGCCGGCATGACCACGACGGAGCCGAGCGGCGCAAGCCGCCGGTCGCGACCGACATCCATCATCGACGCGCCTGTCTCACCGACTTCCGGCGAACGTTTCACGCGCTTCGCTGGTGTAGCGTTTCACACAGGTTCCACCTTATCGAGCGTGGCCCGGGCGCGACGGACTTTCTGGAGGATGTCCTGAACGCCGGCGGTCCAGACGAACGGCTCGGGGTCGTCGTTGTGGGCGTCGATGTAGGCGGTGATGGTCTCGACCAGGCGTGGGACGCAGGTGAACGATCCGCGGCGGATCACAGTAATGCCACCCGCCCGCTGGCAACAGCACCGTACACCAGCCAGAATGCGGCGCTCGCATTATGACGACCCACTGGTGCCATGCGCTGCATCCGACCTCAACCAACCAGTTCGCTTCGTCCCACACCTGCCCCGCCTGACCACGCCGACACACCGCACGAGGATCGCGCGCTCAGACCATGACCACTTCTCTGTGCCCTCTGTGCCTGTGTGGTGAGTCTTCTTTCCTACCTATCCAACTCCGCCGCCACCACATTAATCGACCCCAGGATCGCCACGATATCCGCGAGCATGTGACCCTCGGTCATCCGCTGCATGATCTGGTAATTGATGAAGCACGCCGGCCGCGTCTTCACGCGCCACGCCCTTGGCCCACCATCCGAAACGATATAGAACCCCTGCTCCCCGTTGGGACCTTCGTTCCATCCGTACGCCTCGGCGATCGGCGCTTTCCAGCCGCGGTTGGTCATGATCAACTCGAAGTGCTGGATCAGCCCCTCAATCGATCCGTACACATCTTTCTTGTTGGGCTTGACGACCTTCGAATCCGCGAACGTGTCCACCGGCCCGCCCGGGATGTTGTCGATGAGCTGGTTGATGATGCCGATCGACTGCTTGATCTCCTCCATCCGCACCAGGTACCGGCAGCGGGCATCACCATCGGTCGCGATCACCACGTTGAACTTCACCGCCTCCGCCCCCTGCCCATCCCAGTTGTCCGCGTAGCACAGGTACGGGGCATCCTTCCGCAAATCCCGCTTCACACCGCTCCCCCGCGCGCACGGCCCGGACATAGACCAGTTGATCGCCTCTTCCTTCGAGATCACCCCGATCCCCTGCGTCCGATCCACGAAGATCCGATTCCGGTTCAAGAGCACCTCAAGGTCCTTGATCGCGTGAGACAGATCATCCCGGATGAACGTCTTGACCATCTGCTTGAACACTTCCTCATCCGGCAGATCCTGCATCAGCCCGCCCACCCGCGTCCAATCCGGATGGAACCGCTGCCCCGAGATGAAATCCATGATGTCATAAATCCGCTCGCGCGGGTTGAACGCGTACAGGAACCCCGTCAGCGCTCCCAGGTCCAGCCCCGCCGCGCCCACGCACAGCAGGTGGTTCTGGATCCGACCCAGCTCGTTCATGATCGTCCGCAGCACCTTGCAGCGCGGCGTCACATCGATCCCGAACAGCTTCTCGACCGCCATGTGCCACGTGATGTCGTTGTGGATCGGGGACAGGTAGTCCATCCGCGAAACGATCGTCACGTACTGGTTGTAATCCAGGTGCTCACCGAGCTTCTCAAACCCCGAGTGCAGGTACCCGATGTGCGGTGTGCACCGCGCCACCCGCTCCCCATCCAGCTCCAGCACCAGCCGCAGCGTCGTGTGGGTCGCCGGGTGCTGTGGCCCGAAGTTCAGAACCCACCGGTCCCCAGTATCCACGTGGCTGGCGATGTACTTGGCGTTGTCGGCATCGACCGTCAGGCCTTCTTCTGGGCGCAGGGTGTAGGGCACGGCGGGCTCCGGGTGGATTCAAAGCTCCCCGGACAAGCCGCCCGGGATTGGCCCCACTATAGGAATGAACAGCTTCCCGGAGAAACCCCCACGACCCCCACGACCCCCACAAACGCCCCCGCATCCACCTCACGCCGCCACCCGCACAAGCCCGACTACTCAGGCAAACCTACTCTGGCTGAGCACCCCAGTCCGAGAATGCCGGCGCAACGCACACACCCGCAGCATCCGCCCGAAGCCGCACCTCGTGCCTCGTTCTCGGACGCAACCACGCGCTCTGCTTTGCAGCTTTGCGGCTCTGCCGGAGCGCCGGCTCCTACTTCACTTCGCTCGGCGCCACGTTCTCCGGCCGCACCGCCGGCGGATCCTCCGAATACCCCGGCGGGAACTTGTACCACTGGTATCCCTTGACCGCCGCGTCGTACCCCACCTTGAAGAGCTCCGTCATGTACTCCGGGTCGAAGTCCTCCTTCGCCTTGACGTTGAACTCCTTGGGGATATACGCAAGGTTGAAATCAACCCCATCACGCCGCGTCACCAGGTACAGCCGGTAGAGATCACCGATCCCCTGCGTCTGGATCAGCGAGCTGATTGCCCGGCCCGCGATCGTCAGCGTCTGGCGCTGCACATCCGCCCACTGCGGATCCAGCCGCCCGTTGCGGATGATGTACGCGACCCGATCACGGTTGACCCCCCGGGATGCCGCCATCGAGCTCAGGTGCAGCGTCGGCGGGTACAGGAACACCTGCGCCTTCGCCCCCCCGTCCACGTGCATCTCCTGGTACTTCTTCCCATCCACCGTCACATCGATCATGACCGGCGGGAACGCCGCCGGGATCGCCGCCGATGCGATCATGATGTCGTGCATCAGCGTCAGCGCATTGGGATCTCCGCTCGAGGCGATCGCTCCGACGTTCCAGATCACCCCGCGGTTGGCATCCAGGTTCGTCGTCGCGATGATGAGGATCCGCCCCTTGGCGTACTCGGCGGCGATGTCTCTCATCATCTCCTCGTTCACGAGGGACACGAGCAGCTTGCGCAGCGGCACGGTGTCCATCAGCGCATCGTTGTAGAACGCCGCCAGCGGCCCACGCTCCTCTGCGATCCCCGCTGTGTTCACGCTCGTGTACACCTTCTTGAGCGCCGCATCGTACTTGGCGCCCACGAACGCAAACGGCGCTGTCAACGCCCCCGTGCTGATCCCCGTCACCACCTTGAACTCCGGACGCGTGCCCATCGCCGTCCATCCGTTCAGCATCCCCGCCCCGTACGCCCCGTCCGCCCCGCCCCCCGAGATCGCCAGGTAGTGCGCCGGCGGCAAGGGCCCCGTCAGACCCTCCTTCTCCCGCAATTCCATCTCCCGCATGCCTGCACGGAAGATCTCCTCCCGGAACGGCCCGCTGAAGTCGTCATCCCACGTCCGTATGGCCGCCGAGTTCAGCGCCAACGCCTGGTCTTGCAGCTCGCGCGGAACCGCCGGCTCACGCGGAGGCAGCGCACACCCCGGCAGCACCAGGAACGCAACGATCACCAGCGGACGCAGGAGACGCCACGCACCAGGATTCATGACTTGTGCCTTTCTCAATCGGACCCCGCTCAGCCCACCCACGCGATCCCCCGAAGAACTCGGGCTTGCGGCGCTCAGGATATGCAGAGGCCGATGTCTTGTAAAGATAACCCGCCCGGGCTGCGCGACCGCTTCCGAAGCAGCATCCGGGCTCGCTCACGGCATGCTCACGCCGGCACGGCCGTCTCGCGCACCTGCTCCACATCCGACTCCACATCACCATCCTTCATCCGGATCACCCGCCCCGCTCGGCGCCCGATCGATGGATCGTGCGTCACGATCACGATCGTCATCCCGCTCTCGTGCAACCGCTCGAACGTCCGCAGGATCGCTGTCCCCGTCGCCGAGTCCAGGTTCCCCGTCGGCTCATCCGCCATCAGCACCAGCGGCCGCGTCACAAGCGCCCGGGCGATCGCCGCTCGCTGCTGCTGACCGCCGGACAGCTCGCTGGGCCTGTGTCCCAGCCGGTGATCCAGCTCCACCAGCTTCAGCGCCTCGATCGCCCGCTCCCGCCGCTCGGCCTTTTCCATCCCCTGGTAGAACAGCGGCACCTCGACGTTCTCCTCGATCGTCAGCTGCGGAATCAGGTTGAACGACTGAAAAATAAACCCGATCTTGCGCCCCCGGAACCGGGACAGATCCTGGTCCGACATCTGCGCGACATCCCTGCCATCCAGCAGGTACTGCCCCGAGGTCGGGCGATCCAAGCAGCCAAGCAGATACATCAGCGTCGATTTCCCCGACCCCGACGCCCCCATGATCGCCACGTACTCGCCCTGGTTGATGCTGATGTTGACGCCCCGCAGCGCCTCCACCATCACCGATCCATCCGGCTTGAAATACGTCTTGCGCAGATCGATCAACTGCGCCACCGCCGGCCCCGCACCGGCAGCCTCCGCCACGGCCCCCGCCTGTATCGCTTCAGTCATGCTCATCGCAGGATCGAACGCGTAATCCGCGCACCCAATGCCTCAACTCTCCGACGATGAGGCGCAGCGAGGGGGAAAAGACTCTTCACCTACACCTCTACGGATTCCACTTCCACCCCACTGCCTACTGCCTACTCCCCACTGCCCCCCACATTTCCCCCACATTTCCCCCACACTGCCTACCCCTTCGCCGCCCTCTCCGAATCAATCTGCAGCCCCGCCAGCGCAGTCATCACATCCGGCGAGAACCGGAACACCTTGTCCAGCCCGGTCACCAGCAGCACCGACCACACCTCATCGGTCACGCAGCAGATCCGGATCTGGCGGCTCGCCTCGGTCAGCCGCTTCCGCAGCCGCAGCAGCTGAGCCAGGTTCGACGAGCTGATGTAGCTCACCCGCGAGAAGTTCAAAACGATGTTCGGAACCTTGTCGGTCGGCACCTTGCTCGAACGGTCAAAGAGAGACGACAGCTCCTCCGAAAGAGCCGGCTCATCTTCAAGCTCCGAAACCACGATCGAATCTGACCACTGGGTCGCCATTGTCGCTCCCGTCGCCGTTGCCCCGCAGCGAGCACGTTCAGCAAGGATAGCGGCTCGCCCCACAGGACGAAAACACCCGCCAGATCCCAAATAGGAACCCTCAATACAACCATCCAGCCCAGCAAGGCTCGATGCAGGCCGCGATTAGGTGATTTCCTCACCCCTATCCATGCCGCCCCGCGCTGCTCGCGATCGCACGCACCACGGTTGCCTCAAGCAAGAGTACCACTGCGTAAGGCATCGACACGCCCCCGACCCGCATTGCCCGCAGCCTCCGTTTCCCATGTGAGCTCTGAGCTTTGCTGCTTTGAACTTTTCCTACCCCACCACAACCCCCCCGCACTCCCCAAACCCAATTTTCCTGAACCCTTCCCGCTCGCACCACCCCCGCATCACCACCGCATCCCCATCCGCAAGAAACACCCGCTTCTCACCGGTCGGCAGCTCGATCCCCTTCCGCGGCTTGGCCTTCCCGTTCTCCATCCCATCCCACGTCAACTCAAGCAAGCACCCGCGCGAATCCGCCGCAACACCCGACACCGTCCCGCTCGCGATCAGATCACCCTGCTGAAGATTGCAACCCCCCGATGTGTGATGGGCGATCATCTGCGCAAACGACCAGTACATATCCCGGAAGCTCCCGCGCGACAGCCGCACCGGCCCCATCCCATTCTCCCGCATCTGCGCTGACTGCAGCCACACTTCCAGCGTGATATCAAACCCACCCTCGCGCTGATCCCGTTCATCTCGCAGATACTCCAGCGGCTGAGGATCGACGTTCGCCCGCGACCACCCCGCACACCGGAACGGCGCCAGCGCCTCGCTTGTCACCACGAACGGCGAGATCGTCGTCCCGAAGTTCTTCGCCAGGAACGGTCCCAGCGGCTGATACTCCCACTTCTGGATATCCCGCGCGGACCAGTCGTTCACCAGCACCAGCCCCAGGATCCGCTCGCTCGCCTCGGCGATCCCGACCGGCTCACCAATTTCGTTTCCCCGGCCGATGATGCACCCAACCTCCATCTCATAATCAAGCATCTTGCACGGACCGAACCCGGGCGCTCCCCCCTCGCTCTCCGGCGACTGCTGCCCCTTCGGACGCTTGACCGGCGTCCCCGACACCACCACCGACGAGGCCCTGCCGTGATACCCGATCGGCACGTGCTTGTAGTTCGGCAGCAGCGGATTGTCCGGCCTGAACATCGCCCCCACCGTGCTCGCGTGGTGAATCGATGCGTAAAAGTCCGTGTAATTCAGCAGCGACACCGGCGGCAGGAATCGGGTCGCCGCGATCGGATGCAGCGCCCGCTGACGCAGCCGCCGCTGCTGCTGCCCCCCCGCCGGCCCATCCAGCAGAAACCGCTGCGCCTCGCGCCGCAAAAGCCCCACCAGATCCGGCCGATCGATCACTCCCATCCAGTGCGGATACCCCATCGCATCCGCAAGCTCATCGGCGAGCGTACCCTCCTCGTCCGCGTCCGTGGGAAACACCTCCGCCTCCCACAGCATTGACAGATCCAGCACCTGGTCCCCGATCCCCACCCCGTAGTGCGGATGCGCATGCCCATCGTGCTCCATCAGAAAGCAGCATAAGGGCAGGTTCTGAATCGGAAAATCCGTCTCCGGATCGTTCGCCGATTCCACCCAGCTCCGCAGATTCACGTTATGTGTGTCGTTGATCATTGGAAAAGCTCAAACCTCAAATCTCAAAAGCTCAAGAGCTCAAATGCCATCACAGCCGCCAATCCTACCCCTCCACTCCACCACCGCATCTACCCGTCTTCCCGTCTCCGCGTCTCCGTGTCTCCGTGTCCCCGTGTCCCCGCGTTTTGATTTGAGCTTTGCCCTTTGAGCTTTGAGCTTTGCGCCCCACCGCACTTACACTCCCGCCAATGCCCGCCCGTCCCTCCAGCATGATCGCCTGGCTCGAGCCCACCCAGGCCGAGTTCCTCCGCGCCATCGCGCTCGCCGCCGATGTCGCGATCGCCGGCGCCGGCTCCCCCTCGCGCGGACAGACCACCACCGTCGCAGGCATGCTCAACTGCCCCCCCATCGATGACCTCCGCCAGGCGCTCGTCGAGCCACGCGCCGATCTGCTCCTCATCTTCACTCTCCCCGACTTCGATTTCGCAGCTCTTGCACCCACATCCATCAAGATCGCCACCCTCGAACCCATCCCCGACTCCGCGCTCGCCCCGGTTGCCGGCGATTGGTCACCCGCCTCCACAGGCCCCAAGGCGACCCACGTCCATTTCATCCCCCTCCTCCGCAACACGCCTCCCTTCCGCGCTGCCTCCGAATTCCTCCCGTCCTTCGGCCAGATCGCCGCTCTCTCCTACGAGAGCCTCTGCCTCCCCGAGGAAGGCTCCCTCGGCTCGCGCCTGTTCGCCGCGATGGATCTCATCCATCACCTCATCGGTGAGCCCGACACCATCGATGCCGCGTATATCCCGATCGCCACGCCCGGCTCAGCCGGCTCACTCCCCGGCGAGACCCTTCGCGGCCTCAGCGGCACCATCACCGCGAACCTCCGCTTCCCCAACCAGCGCAGCGCGACGCTCATGCTCAGCAACCAAGGCTCACGCTGGAGCAACACCACCACCCTGCTCGCCGGTGCCCCCCACACCCACGATCATCAGCACGATCCCGATGTGCCTCCCCCGCTCCGCCACGTCCGCGGCGGCCGGCTCCGACTCTTCGATGATGGCTTCGAATGGCTCGCCGCAGATGGCAGCAAGCTCGATGAGATGCGACCCAAACGCACCCGCGCGGGATCCCCGCCCAGATCACGAGCCGCGGCGAACTCTCCCACATCGATCGCCCTTCCCGCACCCGCCAACCACGCGATCAACGCGATCTCCGACTCCCTCCGTCGACTGCTCGCCGACACCCTCTTCCCCGAACCCCCCTCCGACATCACCACCGCGCTCGCCCTCGGCCAGACCGCGCTCCTCTCCTGCCGAACGGGCCAGCCGGAAAGCCCGGCGACCATCCGCCGCATGATCGGTGCAAGCTGACCTCTTCACTTGATGCCTCGATGCCCGTCTGCCTCGATGCCTCTCTTCCGCTCGCCCTCTCCTTTTCTCCTACTTGCCCTTTGCTATTTCTCTCCCCTCATCACCTTCACCGCCTTCACTCTTTGCTCCGCCGTCATCTTCGCCAGCACCTTCCTCGCCAACTCTCCCTTCTTCTCCGCCGACGGCCTGAGCCCGTTCTCCGCCCCGAACTCACGGAACATCCCGCGGATCCGGTTCGCCTGCTCCGGCGTCGCCTCGATCGCCAGCATCAACGCATCCAACTTCTCCTTGCGGTCATCGACCAGCCCGCTCGTCCACATGCGGGCCTCCAGTCCGGATCTGGGAGTCGCCGTGTACCCCTCGACGCCATCCCGAGCCGATCCGATTGGAGGCCTGCTTCATAGTGTCAGCGGCGCAGCCGCTGGTAAACAGATTGCTTCACAACTCCGCCCGTGAAACGGGCGGGCGAACCGCATCATTCCGGGTCACGGCGTCTCCGTCTCTGCATTTCTCCGTCACTTCGTCACCGCCCGATACTCCACCCCAAGTTGATCAAACAAGAACCCATACACATCCACGTTCAACTCGATCCGCTCGTTCAGCGAGCTCCCGATCCCATGACCCGCGTTCATGCTCGTCCGCATCAGGAACATCCCCTTCGGATCCGCCGCCTGAAGCCGGGCGATCATCTTCCGCGAGTGCATCGGATCCACCCGCATGTCGTTCATCCCCACCGGCATCAGCACCGCCGGGTACCTGGTCCCATCCTTCACATGGTGGTACGGTGAGTACGCCGCAATCGCTTCGAACTGAGCCTTGTCCTTCACCGTCCCGAACTCGGTGATGTTGAACGCCCCGTTGGGTGACAGCTCCACCCGCAGCATGTCGTAGATACCCACCGACGACACAACCGCCTTGCACAGGTCCGGGTGCTGCGTCATCACAGCGCCCATCAGCAGCCCGCCGTTCGACCCGCCCATGATCGCCAGCCTGTCCCTGTTCGTGTACCCGCGATCGATCAAGAGCTGCGCCGCGGCGTGGAAGTCATCGAACACGTTCTGCTTCTTGGTGAGGTTCCCCGACCGGTGCCACTCCGCACCGTACTCACCGCCGCCCCGGATGTTCGCGATCGCAAAGACCCCGCCCTGTTCCAGGAACAGCGCTCGCCGCGGTGAGAACGTCGGCGTCTGGTTCACCCCGTACCCGCCGTACCCCCACAGCACCGTCGGCGCGGGCAGCTCCCACCCCGCCTTCGCATCCTTCGCATTGACTACCCGCGGCTTGGATCCATCGCGCAGCCCGTTCTCGATCGCCATCCCCAGCCCCATGTGCCTGATGATGTTCACCGGCACCTTCGTCCCATCCTTGCTGGTCGCGAACTCGCGCACCACCTCGAACTTCGAGAAGTCCGCCGGCGATGTCTGGAACAGCTTGCTCCGCGTCAACTCGTTCTTCCCCGCGTCGTACGCGTACCACGCCGGCGGCGAAATAAACGACTGCGATTCGATCAGCACGTTGTCCCCATCCAGCGTGACGATCTCATCGACCGCCGACACCGCCGGGATCGGCACATCCCCCATCGGCTTGCCATCAAAGTCGAACACCTTCAGCTCGTTGGGACCACCCGCCTGGTACAGCACGTACAGCCGCGATTCGCTCGCCTTCACCCCCGTGTTCCCGAAGAAGTCAGTCGAAACCGACCCAGCCCCCTGCCCCACGATCTGCACCCCATCCTTTGCGGTGTGTACCGCATCGTCGCTCCCCAGCGCGATCCGCAGGATCTTCCCGCGAGGGGCCCCATCACGCGACACCAGGAACAGGTTCCCCTTCCCGAAGTTCGCCTCCACCACCTTGTCCTTGAACGAATCCAGCTTCGACCACTTCCCCTTCGGGTTCATCAGGTGATGCTCGAACTCACCCCCATCCCCATCCTGCACACTCACCAGCAGCCACCGCCCCGATGGATCCATCTCCAGCACGATCTCGGCGATCCGCACGAAATCCTTGCCGATCACATACGTGTCGTTGGCTGTCCCCTCCCCCAGCCGGTGCAGGTACACCTGCACGTAGAAGTTCATGTCCTCCGCCGGCCGTTCCCCCGCCCGCGGATATCGCGTGTAGTAGAACCCCGACGAATCCCCCAGCCACGCCAGGCCCCCGCCCGCCGTCCCCCCATGCGCCCGCGGGATCACATCCGCCTCTCCCCGCGCCTTCCCGCTCCCCACCTCGTACACACGCACCGTCCCCGTCTCATCCCCACCCGTGGACAGCGACACCGCGACCAGCTTCCCATCCGGGCTCGGTACAAACCAGTCGATCGTCGTGGATCCCGTCGGATCGATCGCGTTCGGATCCACCACCACACGCGTCGATCCCGGATCAGACACCGACTTGAGCGCCACCAGCATCGGCTGCTGCTTCGAAGGATCGTTCTTGATCGCCAGCAAACCCCCACTTTCAAGGGTTTTCATCCCGTGGTAATGCACTGAAGCCCCCGACTCCAGCTCCGTCAGCCGCTTGCGGATCGCCTCAACGCCCGGCAGATTGTCCAGCACCGACCGCGCATACGCGTTCTGCTTCTCGCTCCACTCCTTCACCTCGCCGCTCGACCAATCCTCCAGCCACCGATAGTCCTCCGACACCTTCACCCCGTGGTACGTATCCGTGATCGGCCCCTTCCGCGCCACCGGCGGCTGCGCCATCACATCGCCAACAACCGCGTTCCCAGCAACCACCGCGATGAACAGGCAAGCAGCAGCTTTCATCGGATCCCTTTCAATGAAACACCCCCCAATGAAACATTCCCTAAAACAATAGCAACACCCCCCGAAATCACCCTCTAACCGCATCTCTCCGCGTCTCCGCGTCTCCCTCACCCCCCACCCCCGCCACCCCACACAACTTATACAACACCCTCGCCCCCACATTCGCATCCCATTCCGGTTCCTCCTCATCCGACCCCGGCGCCACCTCCACAAGATCAAACCCCGCGATCCGCCGCCCCGAGCCCCTCAGCACGTCCAGCAGCATCATCGCCTGATGGAACGACAGCCCACCCGGCACCGGCGTCCCCGTATGCGGGCACATCGCCGGATCCAGCCCATCGATATCGAAAGAGACATACACGCGATCCGGCAGCGGCTCGATCGACCGCTCGCACAGCTCCCGCAGCTTCACCCCATCCGCCAGCCTGTCCTGCCAGTCCTGCTCAAAGTGCGGCCGCACGCGCGACCCCTGCGATTTGGCGAACGCGATCTCCCCCGATCCGAAATCCCGCAGCCCCACCTGCACCAGCATCTCGACATTCGGCACCCGCGACAGCACATTGTGCATGATCGATGCATGTGACCACGCAAACCCCTCGAACGCATCACGCAGATCCATGTGCGCATCGATCTGCAGGATCCCCACCTTCCCCTGCGAAGCCACCGCCTCGATCGCCCCCATCGACACCGCGTGCTCACCCCCCACCAGCCCCGGCAGCTTCCCCTCTTTCAACACCCCCAGCGTGTGCTCCCGGATGATTTCCCGCACCCGCTGACCCGTCGCATCGATCTTGTCGAGCACAGCCCGATCCCCCTCACCTGCACCCCCACGATCAATCAGCGGCCGCGCCAGCCTCGCCGCCCGCTCCGAAAGCCCGGCAATCTCGCGCACCCCCGCCGACTCCGTATCCATCCAGATCCCCTGCTCATACACCGCCCCGTATCGCCCATCAAACAGATCCACCTGCTGCGAAGCCTGCACGATCGCCTCCGGCCCCAGCCGAGTCCCCGGCCGGTACGAAGTGGTCGCGTCATACGGCGCTGCAAACAGCACGATCCGGCTCTGCTCGCGCGTAAACGGCAGCCCGAACACCCCAGCCCCAGGAACCGCCGCCGCATCGGGATTGAACATGACATCCACCTCATCTCGTGGCTCAGGCCGCCGGCCCGAGTCCTGCCCATCTGCATCAACCAAGCCACAGCCCCAACCGTACGGCCGTCAGCAGCCTCTCGCGTGCATCCCAAGCTTCGGTTCTCAGCCCCTGATAGGGGCTTCCGTTGGGTGTCGGCAGCGCAGCTGCTGGAAAACGCTTGCATTGCGATCCTCGTCCATGAAATGGACGAGCGAACCCCACCAATCACTCATTACCACCTCACTCTCATCCCACCCTCCGTATTTCCCTTTCCTCGTTCTCCTTTCTTACAATCCCCCCGATGCCCGACACCCCCACGCCCTCTTCGGGCAACAAGCCCGAGCCCACTCCCTACGAGCTCGAACCCGCCGCGCCGGCTCCTCCTCCGCCCCCTCCCGGCTCGAAGACACCTTCAGACCAAACCCCCAAGCTCAAAGCCGACCCCGTCCTCACCGGCTTCGATGAAGATGCCGACTTCGACAAGGACCCCGAGGTCGAACGCGCCCTCAAAGACAAACCAATCCCCACCAAGCGCCCCTCAACCGATCCCACCCCCCAGGATCCCAAACACCCCTTCGTCAAACCCGGCTTCGGCAACGCACAGGTCTGGGGGATCGCCGGCGGCTTCCTCCTCGTCGGCGCAGTGGTCGCCGCCGCCACCTACTCACACAACAAGCTCGCCATGTCCCTCCTGGTCCTCTACTCCGGCCTCATCCACACCGGCACCGGCCTGGTCGCCGTCTACCTCACCGCCCGACTCCACAACCAGCCCGTCGGCCAGATCGAACTCGCCGCCGGACGCATGATCACCGCCATCGGCGCCTTCCTCCTCATCTTCAACCTCAATATCCCACTCCTCGGCGATACCAAGTGGGAAGAGCTCACGCTCGCCGCGATCGCCTACATCGGCGTGCTCGCCGGCCTCTTCCGCCTCTGGGGCCGAACGCTCGCGATCCTCGGCGGAACCCACTTCATGCTCTGGATGATCGTCGAGCTCGGCATGATGCTCAGCACCTGGGCCAACTCCGGCCTCCCACCGCCCACGGGTGCCGGCAAGTGATGAACCTCCACGACCGCAACCAGACCGCCCCCACGCACACACCAGCCCCGCCCGCGCTCGCCCGCGCCCACGCACTCTTCACCCACCACTTCCATCGCCAGCCCGCGATCACCGCCGCCGCACCCGGTCGCGTCAACCTCATCGGAGAGCACACCGACTACTCCGGCGGCTTCGTCCTCCCGATCGCCATCGATCGCCTCTGCATCGCCGCCGCCGCCCCCGCCGCCGATCCCGCCCGCACACGCATCGTCTCCGAGCACGGCGAACACATCATCCAACTCGACCTCCGCGCCCCCCTTCACCCCGGCATGACCACCCTCGATGGCGCTCACCTCTCCCCAGGCAACTGGGCCAGCTACATCGCCGGAGTGCTCGCAAACAACAAAGAACGCGCCCAATCCGCCGGCGCACCCATCCACAACCTCGACCTCGCGTTCGCCAGCGATGTCCCACTCGGCGGAGGCCTCTCCAGCTCCGCCGCCCTCGAGATCGCCGCCTGCGAGATCGCGGCCGCAAGCTGGAACCTCCCCCTCACCCAACTCGACAAAGCCGACCTCTCCCGACAGGCCGAGCACGAGTACGCCGGTGTCCCCTGCGGCCTCATGGACCAGTTCATCTCCGCGATGGGTCGCCGCGATCACGCGCTCCTCATCGACTGCCGCCATCGCACCGCTCTCCAAGTCCCCATGCCCGACCCGCGACACACCGTCGTCCTGGTCATCAACTCCAACATCCGCCACGCGCTCGCCTCCGGCGAGTACGCCCAGCGCCGAAACGCCTGCACACAGGCCGCCGCTCTGCTGGGCATCACCGAACTCCGAGATGCCACGCCCGACATGATCGCCGCCAGCAGCGCCCTCCGCGCCCGCCCCGATCTCCTCCCGATCGCCCGCCACATCACCACCGAAAACACCCGCACCCTCCACGCTGCCGATGCCCTCGAGAACAACGACCTCGCGCTCGCCGGCGCCCTCATGTACGAATCCCACAACTCGCTCCGCGATAACTACCGCGTCTCATGCCCCGAACTCGACACCCTCGTCGAGCTCGCCTCAAGCTGCCAAGGCATCCACGGCGCCCGCATGACCGGCGGAGGCTTCGGAGGCTGCATGATCGCCCTCTGCCGCGCCGATGCCTGGCAACCCGCCGCCGGCCACATCCTCCACGCCTACCACCAGCGCCACCAACGCCAAGCCACCGCCTTCATCACCCCCGCCGGCGGCGGCTCCCACATCCTCTGACACCCTGCCACGGCATATCCCACGTGCCACGGATTGTCCCGCAGGGCAAACCGTATCTTCGCTCCCCACTCTCCTACCCCATCTAGTGGCACAAGCATCCTGCCTGTATCCCTACCCCTCCTGCCTCTTGGCTCTATTGATCTCTGCGTAGATAGAGCCATAGTGAGTCACAAGGAGAGTCCTGCGTGATCGAAGGCGGAGGCGAGGAGTCTCGGAGAGCACCGTTGGCGGATGAGCGAGCGGCGGACGTGTCCGCGGAGGTCGCCGCGGTCGGCGGGGGCGAGGTTGGCCAGCTCGGTGCGTTTGCCGTTGTTCCACAACTGCTCGGCGGGGTTGAGGTCCGGCGCGTACGGCGGGAGCCACTCGACCATGACCCGGGGCGCTCCGGGCGGGCGGGAGGCGAGCCATCGCTTCACGGCGGCCCGATGCACGTTGAGCAGGTCCAGCACCACGATCAGCGGGCCGCGGATGTGCCGGTCCAGGATCCGCATGAACTCGGCGGCCTGTGGAGTCTTGATGTTCTTGGTGTGGATGCGGAAGACCGCCGAGAGCCGGTGGCGTTCCCGTCCCGGCGGCACGGTGATGGCGCCGATCACGTTCAGGCGGTCGCGCCGATCCCAGCACCGGATGACCGGGGTCTGGCCGCGCGGGGCCCACGAACGCCGCACCAGCGGCTGGAGCATGAAGCCGGATTCGTCGAGCAGAACGATGGTCGCGTTCAGCCGACGCGCGTTTTTCTGATGCGCGGCCACGCCTGCTTCCGCCACCGCCCGATGGCCGCCTCGTCCCGCTC
>JADLBU010000045.1 GCA_020847535.1 Phycisphaerales bacterium | reverse complement strand
GCACGACCGCGACGGGCCACCGGCAAGCGCCGGGGACGGACGCGGGAACAAGCCCCACGAGGGAGCACGCACATGGCGAAAAATGCAGCGACCAAGACCCCCAAGACCGGAGCGAAGAAGGGCGATGTGTTCGAGGTGCGCGCCCCCAAGTGCCAGGAACGCGCCGGGTCCGACTTCCGCTCGACCGCCGCGGGCTATTTCACGTACGACTCCATCGACGCGGCCGCACAGGCGATCGAGGCCCTCGATGCCTCCAGGCTCGCGCCAGGAATCTACACCACGTTGAATCCCGTGAATCCGGCGCTCCTGGCCCGGTCGGCCAACCGCCTGCAGCCCAAGGCGAAGGCGACGACCTCCGACTCAGACATCGTCATTCGCCGGCACCTTCTAATCGACTGCGATCCCCTCCGGCCCGCAGACATTTCCTCGACGGACGCGGAACTAGCTCTCGCGGCAGCCAAGGCCGAGGCGGTGCAGGGGTATCTGGCCGATCTTGGCTGGCCCGCGCCGATCCGTGTCATGAGCGGGAACGGGCATCACCTCATTCACCAGATCGATCTTCCACGCGACGACGGCGGTCTTGTCCAGCGTGTGCTCGAGGGCCTTGCCGCCAGGTTCGACGACCGTCACGTCAAGATTGACAAGTCCGTCTTCAACGCCGCCCGCATCACAAAGATCCCCGGCACCATGGCCCGGAAGGGCGATGACTTCCGCGGAACCCCCGGTGTTGAGGACCGCCCCCACCGTCGCGCGGAACTGCTCTCCATCCCAGCGGTGACGACGCCGGTATCACGAGAACTGCTTGAGGCGGTCGCGGCCCTGCCGGCGGCGGCCGCCTCCGTCCACGCTTGTGTCCCGACCTCCGTGGCATCGTCTTCTGCTTCCCCCGGGTTTGCTCGCTTCAACCACACAGCCGCCGGATTTCGCGGATACCTCGAAAGCCACGGCGTCACCGTCGTGAAGGAGAGGGCCAAGGGCGATTCGACCTTCCTCGACCTGCAGTGCTGCCCCGTGACCGGCGTCGAAGCCAACGGGACAGAGATCTCGGTCATGGTCACATCGGGCGGCTCGATCGCATTCCGGAATCTTCACAATCGCGGCACCGGCCTCGAATGGCTGGATGTTCGGGAGAAGCTGGAACCCGGATACAAGGCGCATGTCATTGCCGCCAGAGCGACAGGGCCTGGCCGACCAACCGACGCGTCCGCCGTGGGTGCGACGGTCAACCTCCAATGGGAACCGCCGCAGCGTCTTCAGCCCCCAGCCGTTCCACTCGTGATCAACGAGGTCTTTCCTCGATCCTTGGGGGCAGTTCGCGAGTACGCACATGCCCTGTCCGAGTCGATCCAGGTGCCGCCGGATGTGCCCGTGATGCTGATGCACCCCGCGGTTGGGCTGCCCATGTCACAGGTGGTCTGCGTTGCACTGACCGAGTCGTGGCGGCAGCCTCCCGTCCACTACAACGCGGTGCTCATGGAACCTGGCAACCGCAAGACCGACCCGTTCACACAACTTCTGGCGCCCATTCACAGGTGGGAAGAAGAAGCAATCGCCGCCGCCATCCCGAAGATCGCCGCTCAGCAGATTGAGATGAAGACGACCCAGCGCCGGATCGAACGTCTCATGGATCTCGCGAGCGGAAAGGCTGTGCCACGCAAGAACTCCGGCGAACTGACGGGCGAGGACGCCAAACGCGAGGCCATGCGTCTACAGGAAGAACTCGCGGGCACGAGAATCCTGCATCAGCCGCAGTTCCTCACCGGCGACATCACGTCGGAGGATCTTGCCCGGATTTTGGAGGCCAATCACGAGCGCCTCGGCGTGTTCTCCGACGAAAGCGAGGCGATCGACATCATGCTCGGTCGCTACAGCGAGCAGCCAAATTTCCAGTTGTACAACAAGGGCTACGACGGATCGTTCCACCGCATCAACCGCGTTGGACGGCCGACGGTTCTCCTGCGGCGGCCGCTGATGCAGGTCGGCTTTGCGATCCAGCCGGAGGCCGTCCGAGATCTCATGTGCAACCGCAAGGCGAAAGGAACCGGCCTTCTCGCAAGATTCGGCCTGTCGCTGCCGCACAGCTGGCTGGGCGAACGCGAAATCAATCCTCCAGCCGTCTCCCCGGTGCTCAGCACCATGTGGGGCAACCTGCTGAACACCCTGCTAAGGCTCCAGGTTCCCGATGACGGCAGGCCACTGGTCGTCAAGTTGTCCGACAAGGCCAGGATGATCTTCGACGACTTCCGGCTACAGGTGGAAAAGCAACTCGGATGGTCCGGCGAGTTCGCCGCTCACGGTCTGCAGGATTGGGGCGGCAAGCTGTGCGGCAAGATCGGCCGCACGGCACTCACGCTCCACGGGATGCTGTACGGATCGGGAGTGATCCAATCCCTCGAAGAGCCGATCTCGGCCGAAACGATGCTCGCCGCCATCCAGTGGGCCCCCTATCTCGCCGCGCACACCCGCTCAGTGGTGTCGTTCATCGGCTTCGACGACGCCTTCGTCACCGCGAGGCGCATCCTGGCCTGGGCAGCCCGAGCAGAACGAGATCGGTTCAGCGCCAAGGAGTGCCTGGACCACATCCGCAACTCGGTCATTACCAAGGCCGAGCACATCCAGCCCGCGATCAACCTGCTCATGGAGCGGGGCTACATCCGTGCACTTCCGCGCGACGCCAACCCGCACCGCGGGCGACCGGCTTCCCAGGAGTACATCCTCAACCCACTCTGGGATCGGAGGTCACCATGAAGGACCTTGCCGCCCAGATTCGGGATCTCATCGCACGGCATTCCGCCTCCCCGGAAACCGCGCGCACAAATCGCCAAAATGCGGTCCAAGACCCCCTCGACGGCATTTGTGCGATTTATGCGCGCGATTCCGGTGGGGGCCAATCTCCGCAACTGGCGACCGATCCGGAATTCCATGGCTGGCCCGAAGATGCCCTGTTCACCTACTGGGAGCGCCTGGGCATCGGCGCCGATCTGGGCATGGACCTGTCCATCGGTTCCGAGGCCGAGCGTGTCGCCCGCCGTGAGGCCCGCCGTGTCGCCGCGGGTATCCCGGCCGACTTCCCCGCCAGTCGCGACGGAGATCTCATCGACGAGGTCCTCGCGGCGTTCGCACCGATGCAGCTCACGTTCCTCTCGTCGGAGCCGCGCTCACCGGAGGGACCCACGGCATGAAGCCGCTCGGTCCCACCCCCACTTCCTCACCGCGCCTGCGTACCCAGACCCGTGCTGGCACGCCCACAACGGCCGCGGCAAGCAGACCAACCGCTGGCTCCTGTCGGGGGTGACCCGCTGCGCCTGCTGCGGCAACCAGTACTGGGGTGTGACCAAGCGCAAGGGCAAAGTTGCCGCGGGCCGCAAGCCGGTCGTAAAGACGTACTACATTTGCGCGGGCCGGACCAAGTGCGGGGCGTCGGTGTGTCCTCACCCCGCCCACATCAGCGCCGAGGACCTGGAGGGCTGGGTGCTCGCGGAACTCCAGCGGATGGTGCTGGCCGACACGCGCGGCATCGACGACGCCATCGAGGCCACCGTCCGCGAACTGCGGGAACGGGCCGGCGCGGTTGATACCAAGGGCATGGAGAAGGAACTGGCACAGATCGCCGCAACCATCGAAAGCCTGATCGCGGGCCTCGACCCGGCCAATCTGCCGCTCATCAACGAAAAGCTCACCACGCTCCGGCGGCGCAAGGAGTTCCTGCAGGAGCAGATGCGAGCGGTGGGTTCCACCAAGCTCGCCTTCGACGAGGTCGCCGTCCGGCGCTGGGCGGCCGAACGGGTCACGCTGCTGGACGAGTTGATCAAGGGCCGCCGCGACGAGATGGCTCGGCAGGCGATCGCCTCGTACGTGGACGAGATCGTGATCGACCCGGGCCAGAAGACCGCCGTGATGACGGTCAACGCGGGACTCGGCGTGCCAGAGTGCGACCCGAGCGGAAACGACGGGCCACCGTCGCCCAACTCGCCGCAAAAACCAAGCGACCCACCATCAGGTGGGTCGCAGGTTGCGCCAATAGAGGACGGGGGGTGGTCTGACGCCGGTCTTTTCAGAGCCCCAGAGACTCGGCGATGGGATGCGGTCTGACGGCACAGTTGTCGGCGTGATTTCGCGGGTTCCGAAACCACCCCCCCACAGAGACAGTCTCAAAGTCGCACGTTTTCGAGGGCCACGGCCCCGAATGGGCGGGTCGGCTGGGCAGATCGCCCGGGGACTTATTCACGTCGTCTATGACCATTGGACCCGGTTGTCGCCCTGGCCGGGCCAGTGCGGAGCCGCCAAAACAAATACGGTGACGCCAGAATCGTTACGGAAGGCCTCTTCGGCACCAAAACAGTTTCGGAAGTGGTCCAGTCGCGGGGGTATGCATCCGTCCAGAGTGCCTACGCCGCCTTCCAGTACCGCTTGGGTCGCGGGACGTGCTACACGGTGACCACCGCTCCATCGCCCGAAACCACCACCGCGACGTTCCGGGCTCGATCCGCGACTCGCCGCAACTGGTCGGCGTGACGCCGGACAGCCTGCTCGCCAAGGAAGTACGCGACGCAGCCGTCGCCGGCGCGGTAGACATCGCCGAAGGCAAGCACTGCCTCCATAACGCCGGCGAGAATTCCCCTTTGCTGCTGGCGAACGCTCGCGTGGTTGGTCAGCTTGAGTTCTGAGATCGACGGGCGAAGGGAGACGATTGGCATGTGGGGCTCCTTTGTGCAGGGAGCAGATGCATTCGCCATGCCAGCCACGGTGTGCGGGTTCTGGGGCCAGCGGGGCCGCCAGACAGCCCTCGTCTTCCGAGTGACCGGGTCGTTTCACCCGCAAGCGGGCCATTCGTGTACTATGGTGAGAACCTCGGTCTGCCCTCGGTGGAGCAGAACCCCATCGCCGGAGTTGGCATCGGCGTTGCAAGAGGTACACCGGAGCGAGCGCCAGTCACGGCGTTTTGCCCGGAAAGGACCCGATGGCATCCCTTTGGTACGAAGCACTCGCCGCCCATGACCCATCGCTCGCGGTGGATCGTGTCGAGAAGTTCGCCCGCAGCGGCATCGACGAGTTCGTTCAGTATCTTCAGCTGGCTCGGAATCACCAGGAGCGAGCGGCGATCCGGGCGTCGTGGCAGCGTGATGACGAGGAGGACGAGCGCCGGGACGGAAGCGTGTGGGTAGAGCTGTGCGCCCCGACAGGTAACGTGGATCGCTTCGAGAAGGACGCCAAGAAATTCTTCGCCGATCAGGTCAGGGAGTTGTACGAGGCGGAGCCCGCAGCCAGTGATGCCGAACGGGACCGACCGCAGTTTGACGAGTCACGTCGCATCGCCGTCCTTGATGTGGACGAGAACTCCAGCCGCCTGCTCCTGGAGCGCGAGCCTGAACTTGAACACCTCCTGCTCCGTCCCAACACCTATGCACTCCATCGTCAGATCCAGGCGATGCGGCAGCTTCGCAACGAGCCCCGCCCGGAGAATCTGCCGCTGCTGCGCTTGCTCGGACCGGCCCGCCCGAAGGATGGGGTTTGGCCTGGGGGCCGGGAGATCGGGACAGTCGAGTGGCCCGAGCCAACCCCGTGCTCTATCGACACCTGGTACGTGCTCGACAAGGACATCGAAGGCGTTGAGGAACAGAGAGGGTTCGTCGCCCAGGCGTTGAGTTCACCGGACTTCGCTGTCCTGGAGGGGCCGCCCGGTTCTGGCAAGACCACGGTCATCTGTGAGCTGGTGATGCAGCTTGTCGAGCGTGGGAAGCGCGTACTGCTGTGCGCGTCCACTCACGTCGCGGTAGACAATGTTCTCGAACGGCTGAAGAGCGAGACTCACCGTTTCCGGGATCACGTGCTTGCGGTGCGAATCGGCGACCGTCACAACGTCTCGGTGAAAGCCAGGCCGTACCGCCTGGACGAGTTCAAGCAGACCACTCGCACGCAGATCACGACACACCTGCAGCAGCAGCGAGGCTGGACTCCCGCACAGGAGGAGATGCTTCGCGCCTTACGTGGCGACGACACCATGATTGAGCGGCTCGTGCTTGAGTGCGCCAACCTCGTCTGCGGCACCACGATCGGCATTCTGCAGCACCCCGACATCAAGGCGCAGAAGGACGAGAGGCGGGGTGTGGATGCAGCGTTTGACGTGCTCATCGTGGACGAAGCGAGCAAAACGACGTTCCAGGAGTTCCTGGTGCCCGGCCTGCTCGCCAACCGGTGGATACTCGCCGGAGATCCGCTCCAGCTGTCGCCGTATGTCGAGGACGATGAGGTGGCCGCCAGCGTTCAGGCTGCGATGCCCAACCCAGAAGCGCGGCACGCGTGCCTGGATGTGTTTGACAACCATCGCAGCCCCGACGATCCGAGTGGCTGGAAACCCACCGTCGTGGTGTCGGATGATCCAGCTGTTCATGAGCTGTACGCCGCCCAAGCCGCTGCACATGGAGTGCAGTGTGTCGATGGAGAAGCGGCTGATTGGGCGTCGCTCCATAGCGCACCGCTGATTCTGGCGACATCCGACGGCGTCTCACGCTCTCGGGAGTGGCCCGCGGACCTCGCCGTGATTCACGGCGAGTTTGATGGGGTGGAGCAATTGCGACGTCGAGCACGGGCCTTCTGGGACGGTCGAGACCGACTGATGGATGAGGATCGCAGCTGGGAGAGCGAGATCGCTTGGCGTCTTTCTCGGGAGTATGAACAGCGGCTGTTCGAGCGGGACGGCGTTCAAAGCGCCACGGCCCAGCGGTATCGGCGCGATCGACAACTGCTTCTGCCAGCCGCTGGCACGGGCATCAAAGCGGATGGAGTGAGTGACTACCTGACGAACATACAGCGCATCGCGCTGCCGTCGGTTCTGGAATCTCTTCGGTATGGATTTGGGCGCAAGGGTGCGATCACTCCGACAACGCTCTCGGAAGGGTTGCCCCAAGCAGTCCTCGCGGAGCGTCATACACGGCTCACCTACCAACGCCGAATGCACCCGGAGATCTCGGCGTTCCCTCGGGAGCACGTGTATCACGGGCATGCCCTGATTGATCCTCCGGACATGATGTCGCGCCGGGAGTGGCCCAACGGTGGGCCGAGGCGATACTCCTCTCGCGCCGAGTGGCTCGATGTCAAGACCCTCTCGAAGGGGCACAGCAGGGAAGAGATCGCGGTCGTCATCGAGGAACTCAGGCAGTTCATGGCGTGGGCCGCTCGCAATCCACGTCCGGACGGACAGTTGTGGGAGGCTGCGGTGCTGACGTTCTACAGAGCGCAAGAAAAAGAGCTGCGCTGGGCGATCCGAGGCCTGAGCGGCGAGCGGCACGCGATGCAGGAGTCGGTACTGAAACACTCCGGCGTCCCGGTCGTGTCCGCGCACGTATGCACTGTCGACCGCTTCCAGGGGCATGAGGCCGACATCGTCCTTCTCTCGGTTGCCAACGGATGGCCAACCAGCTTCCTGGAGAGCCCCAACCGGATCAACGTCGCGGTGACTCGGGCACGCTACCAGCTGGTGGTCGTCGGTAACCGTCACGAAATGCTCAAGTGCCGGTCGCCGGTGCTGGGCGGGCTCGCACGTTCACTCAAGTACGGGCTTCGCTTCAACTCCGCCAAAGGGGGGCGTACGTCATGAGTATCCAGTTTGTATTGACCCGAAGGGTCCCTCTACGGCGGTTCGATCTCGTCGCGACCATCGCCCGCGAAGAAGCACGTGCCGAGCTTGCACCCGTCCTCGCGTGGGCCAAGCAGGAGGCCGATGCGAGCCGGCGGCTCGAACCAGGGTCACTCGCTCTGCATCTGCTCGGCCCCGGTGCAGGCATGATCACTGTCGCAAAGCGATTGCTCCTCATCTGTCGTGATCTCCAACTGGTCACGGATAACTTTGAAGGACTCACCGATCAAGGCGTCGCGGCTGCCAAGACGGGCAAGGTTCTTCAGCCGGACAAAGGCGAGTGGTCGCTGTGGACCGCCGATGATCCGCTCCTGCTGTTCCCGATCATCGGAGTCGCGCCACGCTCCGGATCACAGAACGGGACCGAGCCGCGAAAGCGAGATGAGCCTCGCCCCCGTGCGGAAGATTTGCCAGGCTGGGTCCGCCATGCTGCAGGACAAGTAGCCCCGATGCTCATGGACGGCCGCCTCGCGCGCTTTGACGACATCGCAGCCGCCGCCATCGAAACCAGCACCACAGACGAACTGGAACTTCGTTGGACGTTGAGCGGCAAGCCCGAGCTGCGGGTAGTCGGCAACATCAACGGCCGGCACCGCATCGATCAGCCGATCAGTCGAGATGATCTTCCGGATTCCGCAAGTGTGTGGAACGAGTTGCTGGCTTCCAAGCGGCTCAATCGCAGTTGGGACCACACCCGCCAGGCGTTGATGATCCCGTTTGCCGCCGCGAACACTGAGGACGAGCGCCTCAACATGCGAACCACGCTGGAGTTCGCATCCCCCAGCCTCGACGGAGTGGGCACATTCCGCGACGTAAAGGTTCCGGGTATCACACTGTGTCCGGACTCGAACCGCGCAGCCACCGAGTGGGCCCGGCACCAGATCGCCGCGCTGCTGAGTGGGGTTCAAACAGCCCGCGTGTACGAAGGGTTGACGCAGCGTGTGTGTTCGACGTTCTCGGGATGGAATGTCGAACTTCCGAGCCGGGAAGAACTCGCGCGACAGTTGGCAGTGGGAACCCGTAGCGACGCTCGTTCCCGGGCCTACTGGGCGGTGCAGGCAGCTCTCGACTGGAACTTGTGAAAGGGGACGTGCAGAACATGTGGGATCAAACCATCGAACACACCGTGGATCAGCGTGGGCGGCCCGTGCCGCCTGTGCTTGTACGAGCAAACGCATCTGACGCGAAGCCGACCGCGCCGAGCAACTGGCGAATCGCCGCGACCGGCTTGGATCGTGCTGTACTCACCGAAGCACTGTCGATCATCCGGGCGGCGCAACAGGTCGTCGTGTTCAGCTCGTTCCTTTTGTCTGATGGCGACATTCAGAGGGCGCTCATCGAGGCGGCGGCTCGTGGCTGCCGGATCTACGGCCTGATCGCAGCCGAAGCCAAGCTCGATCGCGATGTCAGCGATGAAGACGACTTCGAGGCAAAGACCACAGAATCCCACAAACAGATGCTCAACGAGTTCGCGGGTCGCATGCTGATCCGCTCGTCGCCATCGTTCCATGCGAAGTGTCTGCTCGCAGACCCAGCAACCGCCTCTGCACGGGGCCTTCTGCTCACCGCCAACCTGACGACCGAAGCTCTCACCAGAAACGAAGAACTCGCGGTGCGGCTGAACCCAACCGAGACTCGGGAGGTGTTTGAACAACTGCGATATGCGATCTGGGAGGTCGCGGAGCGGGAGCTGGTGGGCAAGGGGCAGCTTGACCGTGTCAAGCCACTCGGCGAGGTGTCTCTGCCTCCGCCGGCGCACCACGTCATTGCCACAATGGGCGGGCGCTGTCAGATTCGGGACGCGATGATGGAAATGATCAGGGCAGCGCGGGGCAGCATCATGGTGTCAAGCTTCGGTTGGGATGTGGATCATCCGGTCGTCGCCGCGCTGTGCAAGCGGGCCAATGAAGGTGTGCCTGTCACGGTCCTGGCACGGTATCGGGCGACCTCGCTTCCCGCACTCCTGAAGCTCCGTAAGGCCGGGGCGACAGTGTTCTGTTTCACATGGCTGCACGCAAAGGCGCTCGTGTGCGACGATCGGGCGATGGTGATGTCGTCGAATCTGCAGAAGCATGGCCTCGACGATGGCTTCGAACTCGGCGTCCGGTTGACGGGCCCGGACTCCCAGGCGCTCTCGAGGCTCCTGCGGGCGTGGACTGACCAAGCGCCGTGGCGACTGGAGGTTCCCGCGACACTTGGGGCAGTCTCGGGCGAGGTCGTGCCGCTGCCACCAACATCCGTCCCCAAGAAGCCCGAGCCCACAATCCGGATCAAGGCAAGTGAGACGGTCAGCCTTGATGCCGTGACGGCGAAGTCGGCTGATCGCCTCGACGAGGACAAGCCGTCGGATGCCAGCCTCCGTCAAGAAGTCGAGAAGCTAGGACTGACGTGGGCACAGCAGGTGGTGGTCAGGTACTCGCTTCGAGCACCGCGAGTGCCCAGCACCGCCAAGCGGGAGGAACGCTCCAAAGGGTCCAAGGGGGGAGAGGGCCCGACCACCGACGGCGCGAGGGTTTATCGCCTGACGGACGGGTCGAAGGTCATAGGCGTCGGCACGCCCGAAGAGATGAAGGCCGTGCGGGCGGTGGCCGAAACCCTGGGTATCCGGAACATCTTGGTTGAGGAGCGAGCGTGATGAGCACCAAGAGTGGAACGCTGCTCGCCTGGCACTCCAAGAACCACGGCATAGACGTGCTGCGAAATGCCATTCGCCTTCTGAAGTCGAAGGGCCATCCCATCGTCAGGGTGATCTATCTCTGCAGAAAGGCAGAGCCGGTGACGGTCGGGCAGGAGTGGGACGGACCCTCGGTTGACGTGCAGACATTGCCGGTGAGTGATCCCAGCAACCACGCGCAGATCTACGAGGCGATCGCCCGGCAGATCATTCCAGAAGTTCAGAACGCTTCGCATCTCCATGTGAATGTCTCGCCGGGGACGCCGGCGATGCACTGCGTGTGGCTGCTGTTGCACGCGGGAGGGGCGTTCCCAAACGGCACCCGGCTGTGGTCATCACAGCGGGAAGGGCGGGACGGCCCAATCCGGATCGATTCGGTCGAGTTTCCGATCTCGACGTATCTCGCGGAGGTACGTGAGGCTGCGTCGGTGCGCGCGCCGGTCGCGCAATATGACCCTGAGGCGAAATCTCCAGCGAGGCGTCGGGCGCTGGAGGACCTGATGCGGTACGCCGGTGTGGCTGGCGCGCCGTTGCTTGTGCTGGGGGAGCGGGGCACCGGGAAGACACGGCTTGTCGAGACCATCGTGGCGACCATCAAGCGTCGCAGCAATGTCGTCACGGTGCCCTGCGGGGCGCTCGATTCCACGCTGGCCGAGAGTGAACTGTTCGGGCATGTCAAGGGGGCATTCACTGGTGCCGAGTCCGTTCGCAAAGGGCTGCTCGGAATCGCGGACGGCGGCATTCTGTTCCTTGACGAGGTGCAGGACCTTCCGATGGGCGTACAAAGGAAACTAATCCGCTTCTTGCAGGATCGGCATCGCCGATATCGGCAGGTGGGTGGCGACAAGGAAATGTCGGTCGATGTTGAGGTGGTGTGTGCCAGCAACGTTTCGATTGCGGAACTCGCAAAGCGGCTCGCCCCCGATCTGTTCGACCGTCTGAGCCACCTCATCGTAACGGTTCCGTCTCTCAGGGACTGCCGGGAGGACCTTGCAGACGATTGGGTGCGGGTTTGGCGGGAGTTGCGAGTGACAACGGCGGTGCCAGCCGACCCGCCGCAGCACCGTCTGTTGGCCGAGGCGCTGGCGTCGCACCCGTTTTCAGGCAACCTGCGTGACCTGCAGCGTTTGGCGGTTCTCGTCACCGCCTGGTGGCATGGCCGCTCAGAAGCCGATGCTGTGGCACACGCCGTCTCGGCGTGGCGAGACGTTGGATTCCCCATCACCAACGTGAAAGATGCCTCGCCTTGGGGTGATGGCACTCGACGTGAGCGGATTCGACACTTCCAGCGCGGATTGGCCGAGTGGGCCAAGGAGCGGCATGGCACATGGGCGCGAGCTGCGAAGGCTCTCGGCTGCGACGAACGCACGCTCCGGGAAGATGCGGGGGAGTAGCAGTCCATGCGGCTCTGCACACTCAAGCGAACTCACGAGGGCACAGGGTCGCCTGAGGATGGTGCCAACAGCCTCCGAAGTTCCTTCACCAGGAATTCCGGGTCCACTTCGGGCGTGGAGGCTCTGTTGGCCCGCTGGTATTCCAGTAGGCGGAGTCGGCCAAGGCCGTCTGCCGGCGCGAGAAGCGTGTCGATCGTCCGGTTGCCCTCGGCGATCTCCGCATGATCGGCGTACTCGCTCGCGAGCGTCGCCGACACCTCGACCTCTTCCTCCGTGAGCAACCCAACAATCCGGTACAGGTCCATCGCGTGGTGACGGCCTTCCTGCTTGTTTTCGTCGTTGATGCGGTCTCGGAGGGCCCCCAGCTTCATGAGTGCGTAGGGGAACGCCCGAGGGATGAGGACTTCGCAGGATGCGTCGTTGCCGTCCGAGCCCAAGCCTTTCAGCGGTATGCGCAATGGCCCGGTCTCGATGCCCAGCGCTTCCTCTGTGACGAAAGCATGCAGCCCGGACTTGCCGCCGAGGCCCCTGGGTCTGGCGCGGGAGTCCTTCAGCCGAACCGCTTCCGCGTGCTCGCCGAGGGGGCCAACCATGACGTCGAGCAAGACCTCGGTGTCTTCAACGTCGCGCTTGAACTTCAGCCACTCCGATCCAGGAACGACCACGAAGCCGAGCTTGTTCAGCGCAGCGCGGTAGCGGGAGACCGCGTCTTGGCTGGCGATCACTTCCGCGCGAAGGAAGAGATCGACGTCTTGTGTGGTTCGAGCGGGCGGCAGGCGATCCAGCGGTAGCAGCGTGCGCGCGCCGGTGGTGCGCAGATGCTCCTGTTTCAGGTACAGGCCGAGACCGCCGCCCAGCAGCAGCTCGGCGTTGCCGCCGAGAGCGGAGTTCAGATCCAGCACGCTGGTAATCAGTGGCTTCATGGCAGGGTTCCGATTAGCGAACGAGGTCCCGCAGGATGCGTGCACGGACCTGCTGGGCCATCTCGGTGTCCCGCTTGTCCCCTCCGGCGGCGAGTTCGAGGTATGCCTGCACCGGAGAAGCGAACGAAGCGCCCCCGTCATCACGGCGTGCGTCAAAGAAGGGGGTCGGGTCCCGTGTCTCGACCACCGTGAGGTTGGCGAAGCGATCCACAGGCTTCCATGCATCGCCGATCCGCCGCTTCAGTTCGTTGAGGTTGTTGGCGTACACGACCGGCACATCCGCGCGGAGCCCACCGGCGTAACGGCCCTGGGCGGACGCGCCGGAAAGCACCATCTGCAGTTTCGGGGCCGATCCGACGACCTCTTGGGCGCGGCGGAAGAAGTCCTCCAAATGCAGCGGCGTCTTGAGCTGAGCCGTACGCTCGGGCTTGGGGGCGGCGAAGTTCTCCACCAGCGCGTCGAGGAGTTTGTCGGGCTGCACCAGCGCGATCCGACCCTCCGAACGGTCCACGATCAGATCGTCCGCCATCCTCGCGAGGGCTTTGGAGACCGTCGAGAGCGCCACGGTCCCGCCCGCCGCCTCGATCTCGTCCCGAACCTGGCCGACAGACGAATACTCCGCGCGACGGAGGAACACGCGGGGCACCAGTGATGTGGCACCGCGATACGCGAATCGGGCCGGCCTGGACTCGGGGTAGCGGTTCGGCTGCCCCGTTCGTCGCAGCAGAAGGCGGCCCTGGACGAGAATCAGCCCGTTGCCGCAGAGGTCAAGGCCGGAGATGCCTTCCTCCTCCAATCGCTCGATTCGCTTCTCGCCGAGGAACGGCACGACCACCATCGGCAGTCGGCCGGAATCCGCAGCCCACCGCCGCGCCTGGCGGAGAGCCTCGTCGAGCACACGCGGCGTGTTGCGCATCTTCGCCTCGGCTGCAAACTCGTACCGCTCCGTCCCCCATGCGACGCTCACCACGAAGTCGGCAACAGCACGGCCGGGCGTTTCGCGCTGACCCGCTGGACGGAGTTCGATGGTGACTTGCCTGCCGAAAATCGGACCCAGCCGTTCGAACAGCTCGGGTATCGCGGCCTCGGAAATGGCGGGATCGGAGTACATGGCTTTCCAGTTAATCGGCATTTTCCGGAACCGGAAAATACGCTTCTGATCGAAAGATTTCCACTAATAGGCGATTTTCCGGCATCGGAAACCGGAGAGTCCTGAAAAGCACCCAAACATACACCTTCTGCGGCGAGGAGGCCGTATCCGCTGGAATGGGAAGCCTGGTGAACGACCGCGCGTCGCCCCGCAGCCGCGAACCTCGGCTCATCAGGGCCATCGGGCGGGGCGCAAGCACCTGCGGAAGACGATTCACTCTCCGCCGCACGCTGCGGCTTTGGAGACGACTCCGAACAATCGAGACATCATCGGCCCGGCGATTCACGCCCAGCGGAATCCGCCTCTGCGCAGCGTGCTGCGACTGAATCTCGCGGGCCAGTTCGGTCTTTGAGGTCGGGTCCCTTGCGGGCAACGCAAGGGGACCATCATGGCCATCGATCAAGAACGCCGACTGGAGGCATTATGCCGCCAGCTCAACGAGATCATCATGGGCGCTGCGCTGTGCGCCACTGAGATCGCGAGCATCGTGAACTCGATGCATGATCGCGGAGGCACGGCCGGCGCAACTCCGAACGGGAAGTGCCGCGACCGACGCCCCACGGGCAGGCCCCTGCTGGATGAATCGACTCTGTCCGTCATGTGGAACGGCAACATGCTGCACCTGGGCCACACGCAGGGGTTCTGGCTGCTCGCCCGGCTTGCGCGGAGCGCCAACCAGTACGTGACGTACCTGGATCTCATCGCGGACATCTGGGACAACGACCTCACCGACCCAGCCGCGGTGCGGTCCGGAGTTCGCCGGCTACGGCTCAAGCTCCGCCGCGGCGGGATGCGGGATCTCGCTGACGCGATCGTCGGGCACCACGGGCGGTACATGCTCGACCTGGGTTTCTCATCGCGTCACACGGAAGTCACAGCATCGGCGCACTGAAAGTCACAGGCCCAGTTCATACTTCCCGCGAACGTTGAACCGCATCGTCGCTGGGGCGTGCCCACGGTGAGGCTGGCGAAGGCGACGATGGCGAGGAAGCGATGAGCACACCGAGTCCGGCCCCTTGGTGGGCCACATCCGAGGCTGCCGTGACACCGGTCGCGCCGCGATTTCGGGGCGTAGCGTACTACCGCCATTCGGCACGGGACCGGCAGGAAAACTCGGTCACGATCCAACAGGAACTCGTTCAGAAGTGGGCCGCTGACAACGGCGTCGACATCATCCACGAGTTCGCAGATCGCGGGAAGTCCGGCCTGACCGCCGAAGGGCGCCACGGCTTCAACGACATGATGGAGAGCTGGGTCAAGCAGCGCAAGGACTTCGACTTTGTGCTGTGCTTGGACGTGAGCCGCTGGGGGCGCTTCCAGGACCTCGACCTATCGGCGACCTACAGCGCCGAGTGCAAGAAGCACGGCAAGCAGGTCATCTACACAACCCTCGGGATGCCGCGCCCCGACGACCCGCTCTTCCCCGTGTACGTGCAGTTCGAGCGATTCCGAGCAGCCCAGTACAGCAAAGAACTCAGCACCAAGGTGTTTCACGGGTGCGTGAAGATCGCCCAGCAGGGCTACTGGGCCGGCGGCAAGGCTCCGTATGGCTTTGACCGTCTACTCCTCGATGAGTCGCGCCATCGCCTGCACGTCCTCGCCCCCGGCCAGAAGAAGGGCATCCAGAACCAGCGCGTGACGCTGACGCTGGGGCCCGAGGCGCAGGTCACCACCGTCCGGCGTATCTTCGACGAGTACATCGACGCAGGCCACACGATGGACCAGATCGCGGCGCGGCTCAACGCCGATGGCTCTCGATCAGCCATGGGCGGACTCTGGAACGTCGGCAAGGTCCGCCGAATCCTGACGAACATCATGTACGCCGGCACGCTGGTCTACAACAAGACCACCAGCAAGCTACAGACGCCGACGCGGAGGAATCCGGTCGACCAATGGATCAGGACGGCGGGTGCCATCGATCCGCTGGTGGACCAGGCCGTCTTCGACCGCGCTCAGTCGGTCCTCGCTGAGGCAGCGCTGTGCTACTCCCCTGAGACCATGCTTCGGCACCTGGAACGGCTCCATCGCGAGCACGGCTTCCTTCGCCCGGCGCTGGTCGGTGCCGACGAGGCGGCGCCCTCCGTCTCCACCTACGCCTCCCACTTCCGTTCCCTGGACGCGGCCTACCAGCAGCTCTTCCGCACCGCGGCGGGGGAGGTCCGTGCCCAGGTTGAGGCCCAGCTTCGCCAAACCGTGGAACAAGTCGAGAGCTATGACGACTTCCTGGTTGTCAACGGCAAGTTCACCGTGTTGATCCAGCCATCCGTGCCCGTGCCGCACGGGTACAGCCAGTACTGGTACTTCCGCCCCGACGATCGTGGCGTTGTGGACATCACGCTGGGCGTGCCCGTCTCGGCCAGCGAAGGACCGCAGATCCTCGGCTATGTGGCGCTGCCGCGCTTGCTCGTGCGCGAGCGCGGCATTCGAGTGTTCGGATCCTCCGAATCCCGGCTG
>JADLBU010000044.1 GCA_020847535.1 Phycisphaerales bacterium | reverse complement strand
TACATCGAGATGTTCTACAACCGGCAGCGGCTCCACGCCGCTCTCGGATACCTCAGCCCCCAGCAGTTCGAGGAACGTAACATTGGATAGAAGTCGGTCAACGGAAAATGGGTCAGGTCACTCTGTGTCGGGTCTGGTATGTAAACGGCACCGGAATATGCGTCATCTGACGCACTCCAGTCCGTCGCCCAATCGGCATCCATGGATTGCTGCATTCCGTACTCGGAAAGCATATCGGCAACGGAAAAGCTTGTAATTAGACCCTGCTGCGCTTCGGCTAATGTACTTTCAGCGTCCGACCAAGCATCGTGCCCCATCATGACTGCCTGCACGGCGATCATAAACATGCCATGCGGATCGGTTGCTTGATTCGGATTCGAGCGCAGGTATCCGAAGCGATTCATCCCGTCACGGGAGATCGATTCCAGATCAACTGTTGCAGTAATCGCGCTTTCGAACACGCCGAGAATGCCTCCAGTGACTGGAGTTGCCCCAGTACCATTCGGGTCTCTCTGCCCCCACCTTCCCAAGCCCGGCCAGTACGTGCGATTCCGCACATGCCCAACCAGGTACGCTCCGACCTCAAAATGCGGCGTGTTCTGCTCGCCCCACTGAATCGTCTGCGTGTCGATCCGGTCGAAGAAGATCCCGTGGTGGCCCACGCGGTTCACCGGCATCACGTCCGCGTCCGTCTCGAACATCGCCGGCGTGCCGTAGGGATCCCACGCGTACTGCTCGACCAATTTTCCCGACTTGTCAAAGAACGCCAGGACGTCGAAGTTCACCGGATCCTGGATGCAGAAGAATGGTATTCCGCCCTTGTCAGGATTGCTCGACGAGGTCGGCCACGTGCCCCAGCCGAAGGGGAAGTCACGCACCGGCGATACCTGGGCGACCAACTCTTGGGCACGCTCTTGAGGCTCTTGAAGCCCTGCTCACGCGCCTTCTTGCCCGGGGCGTACACCGTGTTGGGCGCCATGCCCAGGTCCGCGGCGATCGCGGGCGCGGGTTCCCCTGTCCTCAACCGACGGACCGCCTCGACCCGGCGAGCCTCACGCCGCGCGACATCCATCCGTGGCTTGCGGTACTGCATGCACGGAGTATTCCACCCTCCAGCCGCCCGCGCCACTCATGCGTCCAATATATTTGCAGGAATCAGTAGCAAGCAAACGTCGAGTCTCAAGTTGCTCGACACCGACGAGACGATAGCTCTGCTGTACAAGAACTCTCCGAGTCATACCCCTGCCTCCCACTTCGTCTCCACGTCTCTAATTCTCTCGGCCTCTTACCCTACCCCGCCGCCGTCACCTCTCTCCTCAACCAAGCTCTCGCAAACGCCCAATCATTCTTAACCGTCGCCGGCGAAACATCCAGCGCCGCCGCCGTGTCCTCAATCGACAACCCCGCGAAGTACCGCAGCATCACCACCTGGTATTTCCGGTCATCCACCTTCTCCAGCTTCACCAGCGCATCATCCAGCGATAGAAGCTCATCCGCCTCCGGCTCATCCGCGAGCGATTCAACCTCCAGCGCCACCCGCTGCCGACCCCCGCCGTGCTTGATGCGACCGCGATGCCGTGCCCGCTCCACCAGAATCCGCCGCATCGCCAGCGCTGCCGCGGCAAAGAAATGCCCCCGCCCATCCCACGTCACATTGTCAGCGCCACCCACCAGCCGCAGATACGCCTCATGCACGAGCGCTGTCGGCTGCAACGTGTAGTTCTGCCCCCCACCCGGCTCCTTCGCCAGCCGCGCTGAGGCCAGCTTCCGCATCTCCTCGTACACCAGCGGCAGAAGCTGTTGCGCAGCTCGCGGATCCCCATCGCACGCCGCCGCGAGCAGTTGCGTCACCTCATGTTGCGTCCGGTCATCGATCACGTGCGGTCCTCCGTATGCACGTATCCTAGCGAAATCGCCGTACGATCACCCACAGTGCTCCCCGCCCACACCCCTACCCCATCTCGTGGCCCAGGCATCCTGCCTGGGTCCACCTCTCCTCATCCCCTCTCCCTCGCCCACTCTTGGCGATACGCCGCTCGCGGCCAACTCCCCCTCAATCGCCCGCGCCTGCTCGCCATCCTCAATATCACCCCCGACAGCTTCGCCGACGGCGGCAAACTCCTAAATCCCCACTCCGCCCTGCTCGCCGCCCGCGATGCGATCGCCAACGGCGCAGATGCCCTCGACATCGGCGGCGAATCCACCCGCCCCGGCGCCGATCGCATCCCCGCCCAAGAACAACTGAGCCGCATCCTCCCCGTCATCCGCGCCATCCGCGATGCCGGACTCACCATCCCCATCTCCATCGACACCACGCTCGCCCCGGTCGCCAAGGCCGCCCTCCACGCAGGCGCCGATGCCATCAACGATGTCTCCGCCGGTCTCGAAGATCCCGATCTCTTCCCGCTCGCCGCTTCCACCGGCAGCGGCCTCATCCTCATGCATCGCCTCCTCCCACCCAACCGCGATCAATACTCCGACCGCTACGACACCCCACCCACCTACCCCGACGTGCTCGCCAGCGTCCGCGACTTCCTCCAATCCCGCCTCAACGCCGCGCTCGACGCCGGAATTCACCCCGATTCCATCCTCCTCGACCCCGGCCTTGGCTTCGGCAAAACCCCCACCCAAAGCCTCGAACTTATCCGCCGCAACCTCGAACTCGCCACACTCGGCCGCCCCATCCTCAGCGCCCTCTCCCGCAAGAGCTTCGTCGGCCGAGTCTCGCTCGACCGAGAATCAGCTCCCTCCGAGCGACTCCCAGGCACCCTCGCCCTCTCCACCGCCCACCTGCTCGCCGGCGCTTCTCTCTTCCGAGTCCACGACATCCCCGAGCATCGCCAAGCCCTCAACGCCGCCTGGGCCACCCTGCACCCCTCAACTCCCGCAGCCTCCACCAATCAAGAGACGAACACCGGGTGTCACTTCCCGCCACCCCCGCCCCAACCCGTCTAAACTTCACCCCACCGGCGAGCCATTCGCCCGCCCGCACGCCCCAAGGTCTTCAAGGAGTCTTCATGGCCAGCAGCCCGCATGTGCAGACCTTCACCGATGCCAACTTCGAGCAGGAGGTCATGAAGTCCGACCTCCCCGTCCTCGTCGATGTCTCCGCCACCTGGTGCACACCCTGCCAGTTCCTCGCCCCGACCATCGAAGCCGTCGCCAGCGAGTTCGCCGGCAAGGCCAAGGTCGGCGTCATCGATGCTGATGAGAACCGCAACGTCACCATGCAGCTGGGTGTCATGTCACTCCCCACCATCTTCCTCTTCAACAAGGGCACCGTCGTCAAGACCTTCTTCGGCGGACAGACCCGCAAGGAAGAATTGGTCGCCGCTCTGACCGAAGCCGCCCGATAGACATAAAGGTAGTGGGGAGTACGCAGTGGGGGGGGCGCCGAGGGATCAGATATCCGGATTGCACCCGCGGGGATTCGCGGGAGGGAGAATCGATTGTCACATATTGCCGCCGGCGCCAACCGCCCCATCATTGTTGACGCCAACCTCCACACTCCCACCAACACCGCCACCCTCCGCTGCGGAGTCGTCGGCGTAGGACGAATGGGCCAGCACCACGCCCGCGTCTACTCCACCATGGCCGGCTGCTCACTCGTCGGCGTCGTCGATGCCAACGATGATCGCCGCGGTGTGATCGCCGACAAGTTCGACACCGCCCCCATGTCCTCCGTCGCCGAGCTCCTCTCCGCCGGCGTCGATTGCGTATCAATCGCCGTCCCCACAACCCACCACTACGCCGCCGCCGAGCCCCTCCTCAAGGCCGGGGTCGCCTGCCTCATCGAAAAGCCGCTCGCCGGCGATGCCGCCACCGCCCGCAAGCTCAAGGATCTCGCCGAATCCACCGGCTCGGTCCTCATGGTCGGCCACATCGAACGCTTCAACCCCGTCATGCGCGCCATGCAGAAGGCCACCCAGGCCGGGGATCCCATCGTCCCCCGCTTCCTCGAGATCCACCGCGTCTCCCCCATGACCTTCCGCTCCGTCGATGTCGGCGTCGTCATGGACATGATGATCCACGATCTCGATGTCGTCCTCATGCTCATGGATGGCCAGGAGCCCGATGAGATCCAGGCCTCCGGGGTCGCCGTCATCACCAAGCACGAAGACATCTGTAACGCCCGACTCACCTGGCGCAAGGCCCGGATCGCCGGCGGCCGCACCGTGGTCGCCAACATCACCGCTTCGCGACTCGCCCTCAAAACCGAGCGGATCGCACGGATTACAGGCGAAAACTGCTACGTCAAGATCGACTACGGCGCCAAGACCGGCACCCTCATCCGCAAGGTCGCCAACGAAATCCAGATGCAGGAAGTCCAGGAACAGATCGGCGCCGGCGCAGACCTCACCCACCTCAAGTGGCACGAACTCGTCAACATCGAGCCCCTGACGGTTGATGACGCCGAACCCATCGTTGCCGAGATCACGGCTTTCATCGAAGCCGTCCGCACCGGCACCCGTCCCCCCATCGACGCCGAAGCCGGCTTCGCGAACGTTCGCACCGCCGAACGCATCGTGCAGGCGATTCGTGAGACGTTGTGAGTCAGCAGCCATCTTCGAAGGCATGCACGAAGAAATCGAAGTCATCGGTGTCTACGAACTCTGAGACGTCTACATCCGCAGTGTCATCCCCGGCCTCGAACGCATGCACGAAAGCGTCGAAGTCGTCGGTGTCCACAAATCCTGAACAGTCGAAGTCAGCAGTGCATAGCATCAGCGAGGCTTCTCCGCTCAGAACTGTGCTGCAGTCGTTGAAGATCCGGCAACGCCATGCGCGGAAGTCTCCAGAGGATGTGAAACTCGGATTCACAGCAACTGCCACGGATTCTGAAGCCGACTCACTATTGATCTCTGCATAGTAAAAGCCATCTGTCCGGTCGGTCCGATGTTCTGGGGATGAGAACCAAGGGCACCCCGGCGGAGCTGGAGGCCCGGCGGCTTCGCGCGGCGGAGCTGCTGGGCCGGGGCAAGGGGACCAACGAGGTGGCGAGGCTGGTGGG
>JADLBU010000043.1 GCA_020847535.1 Phycisphaerales bacterium | reverse complement strand
TTCAAAGCACCATGCTGGCGCAGCAATGCGTACACCCTGCCGCGCATCCGGTCATAGCGGCCGGTGAACCGGATGAATCTCGCCTGGTGTGCGGCGTCCTGCCGGCTGTCTGCGAAGATCAAGAGACGGTCTTTGCCGTCGTAGCCCTGCTGACCCTGATGCGACTCGTGGAGTGATTCGACGATACCCTCTGCGAGCACCTTCACCGCGGCCGACGTGCCCATCTCCACGCGCGTGATGACGGGATGGCTTCCGGCGGAGCCCCCGCAGCAAAGGCATCGCTTCGTGTTCCGCGACACAACGACGTGGCGCCCCTCCGCATTGGGATCGTCAAAGAACTCAAGCGTGCCGAAGTTCAATCTGCCTTCGCGTGTGCCGCGCACCTGTGGGCGAACGCCCTGGCCCGCAGCGGCCGCACTCCCCGCGGCAGGTCCACGGCGCCCGCGACCGCCGGCTCCTCTTCCATTCGCCGCAGGACCATTGTCGGGGGCATTCCCCGCATCATCACCGTCATCGTCATCATCCGCATTGACCTGTCCGTCGAACCGATCTGGCTCGTAGACAAGCCAGCCCGGCTGGTCCGAGCCCCGCGCGATCACCGCCGGCGACAGAGCCGTTGTCGGATCCTGCGGGTTCTCGGATTCGAGCACGACATAGTCCGCGCCGCAAGAGCGACAAAGCAGCAACGGGGCTGTCTGGTGCGCACACACGGCACAAACATCCTCGCCCATCGGCTGGAGGTGTCGGCAGTTCGGGTCAAGGCATTGATGGAATCTCCATCCACCACGAAAGACGCGGTGCGCACGAATGCGCAGAACACCGGGCACGCCGTCGGGCAATGCCGTTCCAACGAGCAGGGCCGTGTGAAGTTCATCACGGATGGCCGCAAGGTCTGCCGTGGCTCTGGCTGGCGCCTCCGTCCGCACCTTTTCGATGAGCTGGTCAACCGACAACGGAGCGCGAATGAGCCAGCCATTCAAGTCCCAGAGCAGCCGGCAACGATTTGCCGCGTCCGTGGGCGTCGTCGAATCCGCGACGGCGGCCAGACGGCAGAGTGCTCGCCGCACAGAGTCGGGATCATTGACATCAACCTGAACGTCGGTGACCGGCTGCGCCGGGTACGCGGCGTCGGCGGGATCTGTTGTTCCTGGAGTTCTTCGCCGAATACCTGAATCTCCGCGGCGGGTTCGATGCCGGCGAGCCGCCCGAAGAAGTCTCGCACGGCATCATCCCGCTGTGGTCGGGCCTCCGCTGGACCAGCCCCCTCTTCGATACTCTTGATCGTCGCCGATGTGGCGACCGGGACGAGCAACGGGAATCGCTGCGACCGTCTCTCCTGCGTCGGTTGGGCGTTCCAAATCTGCGGCGCCGCTCCGAGGTGAGCCTTGAGGCGTCTGATCAGCATCGCGATGTTGGCGCCAAGCGTGCCGCGGTAGGTATGGACCTCGTCGAGCACGAGGAACCGGCAGCGATGGTTTGTGAAAATCGCATCTCGGTCAGCCGGGCGGACGAGCAGGTACTCAAGCATCATGTAGTTCGTCAGAAGGATGTGCGGAGGCGTGCTCCTCATCCGCGCCCGATCATCCTGACTGCTCGACCTGTCGTACTGCTCAACCTTCACCGCGTTTCCCAATCCTGCGGCAGCGAGATATTCATCGATACGCTCACGCTGGTCGTTGGCCAGCGCGTTCATCGGATAGACGAGAATCGCCGTCAGGCCCGGCAGTCCGTCAAATGCTCGTGCGTCCGCCAGCGCGTTCTGTAGCACAGGGAGCAGGAATGCCTCAGTCTTGCCCGAACCCGTGCCCGTGGTCACGACGACGGAGCGTGGAGCCGGACGCAGCAACTCGTCGATGGCGCCAGACTGGTGGGTGTACGCGTGCTGTGGATCCTTCGCCCCAAATCGTGTCGCCCGCTCTTCCATCACGCGGGCGAACTTCTCGTCGAGGGGAAGATCATGCCACTTCTTTCCGGCCCGAAACGGCCGGTGCGCCTGACAGAACGGTTCGCGGCAGAGGAAGTTCTCCCGTTCGAGGGCTGCCGCAAGCCGTTCTCGGAGGGTCAGGTCCTTGGCACGAAACTCCGTCTGGATGTAGTCCCGGTACTCCTGGGTGACGTCATCTAGAACTGCAAGCGGATTGAATGCCATGATCTGTCACCCTTGAGCATCTGGGGTCTCTGGAGTCAGGAGAGCGAAGACGTTGTATGAGCTCCAGAAGAACTCCGCATTGAATCGGCGTGCCTCACCGCCGGTGGCCGCCCCGACCTGTACCTTTTCCACAACGCTGTCCGCGATGTCGCGGCCAGGTACGGCCACCCGCGCCAGCAGAGGCGCCGGGATCGAGCCGCTCACCCGATCGAAGAACCGCAGTTTGAAGCTCGGAGATGACACACAGTACTTCACCGTCCAGGACTGTGCGGCGTTCGGGTCAAGGACTTGCCGGCCGGAGTCCTGTTTGAACACCACGAGCATGCACGGCCTAAAGTTCTTCTCGACTAGCCGACGTGCCGTTGCCTCAAACGACGCCTTGTACTTCTCTGCCAGTTGCTTGACGGCCGCCGCGGTCACCGGATGGCTGTTGGCTTCCAGCGAGAAACGCTCGCCCTGAAACAGCAGTTCCGCGGCAAAGGCGTTGGCCTCCTGCTCGAACGCGAGCCGCGTCCAGGCACTCATGCCCAGATCATCGCAGACGTACAGCGTGTGCTGATGATGCGGCAGCAGGTAGTGCCCAATCTCATGGAGCACGCTGAACCGCGACTTCGGCTCCGACAGCGATGAATCGGTTGCGATCAGACGATCACCGAAGGAAATCAGCGCCCGTGGTTGGCCGGATGAAACCCGCTGCCGAATCTCCGTGGGGAGCTCTCGTGCGAAATCAAAGCTGATGTACGCCAACTTGAGGTAGTCAAGCAGTTCCGCCGGATTGACGGCATCGTTGTCAATCTGGCCGGCCTCGCGCAGCACGAACCGCACCAGCTCGCGCGGCTCGAGTTCGAGATAGCTGGACTGAAACGTCGTCATCCTTGTGCTCGCTTCATGCCTCGCAACTCCACAATCCGTGCACGAATCGCCTCCAGGTCGAACGTGCTGAGGTCCGCGCCGTGCGCGGCCATCGCAACGTTCTGGCGCCCCTTGAGCGTCTCAAGGTTGATCACGTAGTTGCGGACCATCGCCTCGCGTCCAGGCTGGCGTTCCGCCTCGACGATTTCGAAGATCTCGGCGTTGCGGTCGACCATTCGAATCAGCGTGTCGTTGGACTTGTTCTGAAGCGAACGGCCGTTCTCCCATCGCGTGTAGGTCTTCTCGCCGACTCCGAGCAGCGTGGCCATATCGACAGCGCTGAGGCCCGTGCGTTCTCGCACCGCTTTGATCTCCTCCGGCGTCAGCAGTCCCAGCCGACGGCACCGCTCTCGCTCAATCGCCTGCTCAAGCGCAGGCGGCACGATCTGCTCGTGGCAGGCGCCGCACTCGTACCACGTCGCGTCTGGCACGACGATGGCGCCGCCTGGGATCGGGTCCGGCGGCTCAAATCGGTATTCGCCGTGCTTCTCAGTCAAGCTGTTCTTGCCGCACATCGGGCATGGGGTTTGGTTCATCGCTCTCTCCTCAATGGTCGGGGTGCGACGAGACGACAAGCATCGCCTCCGTGTTCCCCGGCGGGGTGAAGAACGCGACCTTGATGTAGAACAACCGGTTGCACAACCGCGGCTTCATCTCGAAGGCCGGCTGGCCCTGCAACCCCGGATAGGTGTGGAGCACCACCTCTTTCACCCTCTCCCCCGCGTCGATCCATTCCACGATCGCGTCGCACACGTCCTCCTTCTTCAGCCCCCACGCCATCATGTCCGACAACGCCTGCCTGCTCGGCATCACCTTGGCGGGGTCAGCGGCGAATGCGCGGATTCGCAGGGATGTGGGCTGGTCCGCATTGGCCATCCGCAGCCGGCTCCGTGATACCATTCGTCGGCATACGGGCCGAGTTCCTGGTATCAAATGATACCACACAAGGCATGTCAAGAGAATCGATCGGATTTTGTCTGGTTATCGGGTCACGCCGGGCTGCGGAGCATGTGTCCGCGGCCGTAGGTTCTATCCGGTGCCGCCAAAGAGGTCGTCCGACTTCTGGACAGGCGATGCGCCCGGCGCCTCGAACTCCTCGTGGAGCCACTTCACGTCCGGCATGGCCTTTCGGGCCACCGCCAGGAACTTGGCATCGACGAGCGACTCGTAGGCCACGTCCTTAAACACGACCTTGACCTTCATCTCTTCGACGATCGCCTCCGCTGTGCCGAACGCCTTCTCGATGTCCTCGGTCAGTCGCTTCTTCAGGAAGTCCTTGGGTGGTTTCGGGCCGTGCGTCTTGCAGTACTGGTCGGGCGGGTTGCGCTCCACCGCGGGAAGCAGGGCCTTGACGACCGCCTCGCGGCTCCGCTTGATCTGCTTCTCGACCTCGCCCTTCACGCCGGCCGCGAACTCCGCCACTTCCGCAGTCAGTTCTGCCACGGCCTCCTCGAACTTCTGCTTGTTGGCACGCAAGACCACGGCGCCATACTCGGGCAGCGACACCAGGAACTTCTTCTCGACCGCCCTCCGTCTGTCCTGCAGGCCCTTCTCCGTGATCGACCTGCCGCCCTTGCCCTTCACTTCAAGGGCGCCCTTCTGGATGAGATCGAAGTGCGCATGAAACTGCCGCTCGATTTCCTCGGTCTTTGCCAGGCCGACGAGGCTGCTGGGGATCGGCACCTTCTTCCGCGAGACGTAGCACCCGGTCATGCTCAGTTCAACGAACTGGAATCGCGATGTGAACACCCGCACCCGCCGCGCCAAGTCGAACTTCACCGGCGGCGCCGCGTCGAGATCCTCCTTCACCTTCGCAATCTGATCCGGCCTCACGGGATCGAGCCCCACGATGCGCTCGATATCTGGGCGCGGGCCGAGGCCCAGATCCTTGGCGACTGGTTCAGGTACGGAACCGAGTTGGATTGCGTTGGGCCGCTGGGGTTGAGTGGATCCGGCCTCGATGAGCAGGGGCGCCGGGCTGAACACCAGCGTCACATCGTCACAGACCAATACTCCGATCCGCACACCCGGCTGGTGATGGAGCATCGTGCCGGCCGGCGCCGCGGCGGCCCGGATCTTCTCAACGGCGCCGAGCGTGCCGAAGCCCAGCCTGCATACCTCGGGGTCCACATCCAGAATGACCGTGACCTGGCTCGCCCCAAGTCTGGTCAACGCGGCCAGGAGTGCATCAGCCACCGCCTCGCTCACGCCCGGCGACAAGAGCAGCACGCGACGCTCCGCCCCGCAGATCAGAGTGATCAGTTTGGCGTCGTCGGCGTTGGTGATGCTGGGGTTTGAGTTCATGTTGCGCGAATGACGACAATATCGATTCGCTCCTCTTCACGCAGACGCTTTGCCAGCGACGACGCTGACTTGTTGCCCGGGCCGAATTCCCGTTCCGCGAGCCCCGACGTCGTGAAATCGTAGATGATGAAATAGACGTGCTTGTAGTCGATCGCGTAGAGGAGTGACTGGGCCAAGCCCTCCTTCCACACCGCCTTGGCGTTGTGGTCGAGCATTCGCTTGCATTCAAGGCAGCACAAAGGCCGGGCCTTGCCCTCATCCACGTAGCCTTCAGGTCGGAATGTCTCACCCAGAATGGTGATCGAGGGATCTTTGAGTTCTCAATGTCGATTCCGTCCGCCCTCAGATGGGTGAGCAACTCGGCATTGAACACGGTTTCTCGCTCCGCGCTTCGCTCCACCGCCAAAGGGAACGAGCGGATTCGCCGGCGGATCTTGTCCAGGAGCTTCTCTTCATGTTCGCCAACCCGTGTCCGTGACTCTGGCGTTCTCCCCACTGGTGCCTCCTGTTCATGCCTTTCCAGCCGCCCGGTACTTGGTGCCCTTCGCCTTGCCCTCAACGACCGCGGCGCCGGACTCGACCAGTTGCTTGAGCACCGCCCGGGCCGTTGCTGGGTCGCACTTGAGGTGCTCCTGCACGTCGGCGTTGGTGATGACCTTGCGCAGGCCGAGCAGCGTCTTGATCGCCGCGACCTGGCCGGCGATGGCGCCGGGAGAGGGCCCGTTGGACGCCTTGGCCGCGGCGGCGCCCTCATCGAAGATCGGACCGGGCGATTCTAGAGTGATCTGGCCGTCCTTCTGTTCCCAGAGCACCGGGCCGGATTCGGTCGAAGCGCCGCTGCGCCGCCGACCGCGACGCCCGGAGGCACCCTCAGGCGGCGCACTGTTGTCGGCAGATGAGGTCGGCAAGTCGATCACTGGCTTCGGGAGGCTCTCGTTGAGTGGGTTGACCGCCCCGTAGATGTACACCCACTTGTACTCGGTCTGGCGGACAACCCGAGGGCGCGAGCCGCGCGGGGCCCATTGGCGCGTCAGCGTCCCCTGCTGGCCGACCCGGGCCTCGTCCTGGAACCAGACCTCGACCTGCTTGCGGGGACGCCGGTCCCGGACGTTCTGGACAAAAGGGGGGC
>JADLBU010000042.1 GCA_020847535.1 Phycisphaerales bacterium | reverse complement strand
GCGACGTGATGGACCTGGAGATCCAGGCCGGTTGCGTGCTCGACGAGATCGCCGAGAAGCAATCCCTCCTCCGCTCGTTCTTCAGGGCCACACCGCTGGCCGTGCCAGGAATCACGACATGAGTCACTGCTTTATGCAGCGCTCAGTAATCAGCCCTTTCAGATGCGAAATAGCGTTGGGTCAAGTAAAGTGCCCGCCAGCGGGCATGCAGATGGGTTTCCGTGACCGCCAAAGTGGCAGGCGCGTGTATCGGTGACCACAGGCCGTCCTTGGGTCATGGGCGCGAACCTCGGCCTCCAGGCTTTGCCACGCCTCTATTATCTGAGCTTGATGTCCACCCAACACGTCTACCTCGAAACCTTCGGCTGCCAGATGAACGAGCTCGACAGCGAGCTGGTCCTGGGCCAGCTCCGCGCCCTTGGCTATCGCCTGACCCCCGAGCCCAAGGATGCCCAGATCGTGCTCTACAACACCTGCTCGGTGCGGGAACACGCCGAGCAGAAGGTCTGGTCCCGGCTGGGGGAATTGGCGATCCGCAAGCGGAAGGAGCCGGCGCTGGTGGTAGGGGTGCTGGGGTGCCTGGCGGAACGCGATGGGACGGCCCTGGTCAAGCGGATGCCGGTGGTCGATGTTCTGTGCGGACCCGGTGAGCTCGACAAGCTCCCGGGGCTCATCGACAACGCCGTCCGCACGCGAGCCTCGATGCTCGCCGATGATCCCGATTCCCGCACCGGACCCGACGGCCAGACGCTGCACTGGGCCGCGGAGAGATCGGCGGGCCAGATCGCCCTCCAGGGGTCGGCCTCGCGCCGAAGCGCGGTGCTCGCCGCCGCCGAAGACTCGCTGGAGATGCTGGATCTGTCCCGGGCGATCTCCCCGATCGATGCCGACCCCGACAAGCCCCGGTCCTCGGCGTATGTGCGGATCACGCGCGGGTGCAACAAGTTCTGCACGTACTGCGTGGTCCCCTTCACGCGTGGCGCTGAGATTCATCGCCCGCCCGACCACATCGTCGAAGAGTGCAAGAGGCTCGCCGATGCGGGCGTCATCGAGATCACGCTCCTGGGCCAGACCGTCAACCACTACCGCTTCGAGCACGGCTCGGCGGTCACGGTCAATGGACTGGTCCAGCCGCAGAAGGGTCGTTCGTACGCCGGGGGTCATCGCCGGGATCCGTTCGCCGGCACGCAGACCACCACGTTCGCTGATCTGCTCTCGCGTATCCACGAGGAAGTCCCCGGGATCGAGCGCCTGCGATTTGTCACCAGCTACCCGCGAGATTTCGGGGATGATGTGCTGGACGTGATGCGGAACTCCCCGCGCATCTGCCGCTACCTGCACGTGCCGGCGCAGTCAGGGTCGGATCGGATCCTCAAGCTGATGAATCGCGGGTACACGGTGGGCGATTACATCGAGTTCCTCGATCGGGCCCGCTCGTTCCTCGATCAGCCCGAGATCGGCCGGCCGCTGATGGTCTCGGGCGATTTCATCGTCGGGTTCCCGACCGAAACCGAAGAGGACTTCGAGGCGACGGTGGCGCTGCTGCGGCGAGCCCGGTATAAGAACAGCTTCATCTTCAAGTACTCACCCAGGCCGGGGACGACGGCGATCGAGCGGTTCTCGGACGATGTTCCCGAGGCCGACAAGCGCCGGCGCAACAACCTTCTGCTCGCCGAACAGGCGATCATCAGCGAGGCGATCGGCCGGGAGCAGATCGGACGAAGGTTCTCGGTCCTTGTCGAGGGATTGTCGAAGAAGGAAACCAAGCGCCGGGAGCGATCGGCGGTTGGATCAGGCGTCGTCTCGCTGACGGTCTCTGCTCGCGCAGCCGATGGCGAGCCGGGCGATATGGGCAAGCTGGGGGATGAGTCGGCCCAGGCGGTCCAGCTCTCCGGCCGGACCGATGGGGACCAGATTGTGTTCATCGATCTGCCCGCCGAGGAAGCGGTTCGTGGGGGCGCTGAGGCGGTAATCGGACGCATCCTTCCCGTACGGATCACGGATGCAAAGGCTCTCGGACTCGTGGCTGTACGAGCCTGAAGGCATCCTCAAGTAACAACTGACCCGGTAGATCCATCTGTACGACCCCAAAGCGGCCGGGTGAAGGATCTTTTACCCCTCCCGGCTCGCAAGTACCGGAACCGTATGCACATTTGATGCGGATACGGGAGGGCGTCCGGGTGCGTTTCCGCCCGGCCCATGGGCGTCATGGACGACCACTGGATAGCGGTTCAACCGCACGCCGCTCAATTTGTCCAAGCGGAGCTTTGTTTCCAAGCAAGCGGAGAAGAGAAGATGAAGACGTTTATTGTTTCCGTCGCCGGTCTTTGCATGGCTGCGGGCGCTGCTCAGGCGAGCATTGCCTTCAGCTTCGCCGACCCTGCGGGTGGTCGCCAGATGTCGAACGTCAAGGACGGGGCCGGCGCCGGCATCGGCCTGATGACGTACGACACCACGGCTGCCCTCACGTTCATCGTCGATGGCTCGGATGAGTCCCTGGGCTCTCTGACCTTCACCAACGCCCGCATGGAACTGCGGTTCGAGATGTCCCCGGCGGTCACGCTCGCCGGCATCACCACCGCCCCGGTCGCCGGCGGCTTCCGCATCTACAACGCCGACACCGGCAACGACATCCTCACGGGCGCTTCCCGTGATGGCGCGTACGTCCGGATCGCCGGCACCAACTCGATCCTCTTCAGCACGCCCGATGGCTTCACCTACGCGGCCGGTCCCGACCTGACCAGCTGGCTCCCCAGCGGCGAGACCCTCGCTCCCGATCAGGAAGCCGTGTTCACCCTCACCGACGTCCTGGTTGCCGGCGGCGGCAGCATGTTCGCGGCCGGTGGTGTGTTCAAGGACTTCACCGCCAACGCCTCGTTCTCGGGCAACTCGCAACTCGTCCCCGCCCCGGGCGCCCTGGCCCTGGCCGGCATCGGCGGTGTCCTGGTGGCCCGTCGCCGTCGCTAATCACGATCCCGACCTCTGGGCGTGGTTTCAGTTTGCGTATTCAACGTAGTGCGAACGAACAGGCGACCCGCTTCACGGCGGGTCGTCTTGTTTTTGGCTTGCGATTTGAAGCGACTCGACATCCCGCCAGTTCAGCCGCGAGCCACGCAAGCCATTGGCAGGTGTACCGAGCGCGAACGAGGGTGTCTTACCTGGAGTCGCGATTGCTGCTCTTGATCGCGTTCCCAGATGCCGAGAGCTTGCCGACCTCCTCGGCGAGCGCCTTCACATCGCGCTGGGCGATGATCTGGGCGGCCTTCTTCGGGTCGATGGTGGTCTTGGCGAGGTTGTCGGCGGCCTTCTTCCAGAGCCTGGTCTTGGCGGCATCGGTCTCGGCGAGCGCGATGTCGGAGACCAGCTCCTGGAGGGTGCTGACGATGCGGGTGTCGGCGGTCGCGTAGTAGCGATTGACGATGCCCTGCTGGTATGCGGTGAAATGCTGACCCTTGGCCATGGTGGAATCCAGAAAGTTCAATCAGGCAAAGTGCAAGGAGCAAACAAAGGCAGGCAGATTAGTCGCTGCGCACCAGGCGCATCGCAATCAGGTCTTGGACATCCAAGATCCCCACCGGCTTGCCATCCTTGTCCACGATCGGGATCTCATCCTGGCGATTCTCCTGGATCATGTGGACGGCATCGCGGACCAGCGCGGTGTCAGGGAGAGCGCGGGGCTTTGGGGTCATCGACTGCTGGGCCGGCTGGTCGAGCCCGGCGGGGTTGTTCAGGACGAGCCTGCGCAGGTCGCCATCGGTGAAGATGCCCGTCAGGCGACCGGAGGCCGGATCGACCAGCAGCATGGCCCCGGGACGGCGAGCGATCGCCGCGCCGGCTTGAAGGGCAGCGCGGAGGATGGTCGTGTGGGTGGCGACCGGGAGGTTGTGGCCTGCGGTGAAGCGCATGACATCAATCACCGGGCGAAGCAGACCGCCCAGCGAACCGCCGGGGTGGCGCTTGGCGAAGTCGTTGTCGCTGTAATTGCGGCGACGGGCGGCGGCGAGCGCGAGGGCATCTCCCAGCGCCAGGGTCGCGGTGGTCGAGCATGTCGGGGCGACCCCGGCGGCCTCGGCGATCACACCCAGGCGCAGGGCGACGGTGGCGATCCGCTCCAGGCTGCCAGCCTCCTTGGGATCGTCAAAGGAGCCGCCGCCGGTGATGGAGATGATGGGAAGATTGTCCTGGTGCAGGACAGCGGCGAGGTTGACGACTTCTTCGGTCTCTCCGGAAAAGGAGATCGCGATCACGGTGTCGGTGGGTCGGAATCGGCCCAGATCCCCATGGGCGGCCTCGGAGGGGTGGACGCCGTGGGAAGGGATGCCCATGGAGGCCAGGGTCGCCGAGATCTTGGCCCCGATCAGGCCGGATTTGCCCAGACCCGTGACCAGGACCGTGCCCCCGGCGACGGCGCAGCGGTCGATCAGCTCGACCGCGCGCGAAAAATCGGCGGAGAGGTGCCTGGCGACCCCATCGATCGCCCGGGCCTCGGCCTCGAGGATGGAGCGGGCGAATTGGAGTTCCTCGCGTTCCGGGGACATCAGGAGAGGATAGACTCGGTGCCGCGGGTTTTGCGGCTTTTGGCGTGCCGGACGTGGTGAAAGGCACGCGCGAGGTTGATCCAGTGCTGACCGATGACTATCGCGTGCGGCTCGAGCAGTTCGAGGGTCCCCTGGACCTGCTCCTGTTCCTCATCCGCCGGGATGAGATCGAGATCGCCGACATCCCGATCGCCAGGATCGGGGAGCAGTACCTGGCGTTCCTGGAGCAGATCGACAAAGTCGATATCGATGTCGCCGGAGAGTTCCTGGTGATGGCGGCGACCTTGATGGAGATCAAGTCGCGGATGCTGTCTCCCAAGCCGCAGCGAGAGGGGCCCGGCGAGAGAGCCGCCGCTGGTGGGGGGGATTCGGCCGAGGATCCGCGTGCCGAGCTGGTGCGTCAGCTCCTGGAATACAAGAAGTTTCGGGATGCGGCCGGCACGCTCGAGCAGCGGTTCGCCGAGTGGTCCGTGCGGGTCCCCGCGGGCAGCGCGGCCGCGCAGGAGCAACCGGTTGCCGAGGTCGATGACGATGAGCCGGTGGAGCTGGGGGATGTCGAGCTCTTCGATCTGATCAGCGCGTTCCAGAAGATCATGGATGCGGTGAACTTCGAGCGCCTGGGAGCGCACGAGGTTCATTACGATGACACACCCATCGAGCTGCACGCCGAGGATATCGTCGATCGGCTGCGGCGCGAGGGGAGCGACACGGATGGTGAGCTGGAGCTGACTCGCGTGCTGACGGGGCGATCCCGATCGGAGATGATCGGGCTTTTCCTGGCGGTGCTGGACCTGGTGCGGCACAGCCGGCTGCACGTGCGGCAGGATCGGATCGGCGGACAGGTGATGCTGAAGCTGGCGCCCCAATCCGAGCAGTCACCGCAGATCGTCACTTTCCCGGTCGTGGATCCCGCGGCGGGGATGGCTCAGGAGGCCCCGTCGGCTGCGCGGCCAGATCAAGCATCCGCGTGAGCAGCTCTCCCTGGGGTGTTTTCCAGACCGGGACGAACTTTCCATTGATGTAGATCGCCGGCAGCGCGGCGATCCCGATCGCGTTGCCGGCCTGGATGTCGGTTTGGATGATTGCCTCGACACGCGTGTCCTTGAGCGCGGTGATCAGGATCTGCGGATCGAGCTTGAGCTCACTGGCAAGCTCGCGCAAGCCGGCATCCGAGAAATCCCGGCGGTGCTCGAAGAGCCACTCGTGCATGCGGGCGAGCGCTGGCGGTCCCCCGAGCAAGCTCGCGGCCTCCGCAGCACGGGCCATGCGGCAGGCAAGTGGGTGGATGTTCTGCGGGAGCCGAGGGTTGCAGGCGGTGCTCGCCGGGAAGTGCCGGAACTCGTAGATCGTGCCGGGCCAGGTCTGGGTGTACCGGCGAGCGATGGCATCGGCCTCGGCGGAGAATTCATCCTGGTAATCGCCAAAGATGACCAGGCGAACGGGCGGTTCCTGGGACGATGGCGATTGGGCGGCGGCGCGTGCAGGGATGTTGATCACCGGCCCGCTGCGCCAATCCTCGATCGCCTTGGTCTGGGCATCGGCGGGGCGATCGGCATCGCTGGCCTGGGGCTGGGCGAGCGGGAGCAGCATCTGGATCGCCTGATCGAGCGCAGCAGGCGCTTCCCACCCGCGCAGCTCGATGCCGTTGATGTAGATCGCCGGTGTGCGCGAGACTCCCAGCGCAAGCCCTTCATCGACATCCTTGCGGATGAGTTCGAGAATGCCCGGATCGCTGAGCGCTGCGCGAAACTTGGCCGGATCGACCTGCCAGCGGGTGGAGGCGGCGAGCAGTTCCTCGTTTGTGAATGTGCCGGCGTGGTCGAAGAGCCAGCCGGTCGCGTTCCAGAAGGCCTGGAACCCTCCGGCAGCGCCCGCGGCCTCTGCGGCGATCGCCGCCAGGCACGCGTTGGCGTGGATGGTCTTGGTTGCCGCGCGGTTGCAGTCCGCGCAGAGCGGGAAGTGCTTGATGGAGAGCTGGATGGAGGGGTGCGCAGCGGCAAGCCGCAGCGCCTCGGCATCAATGCGGCGGCACTCCTGGCACTGGTAGTCGGAGAAGAGCACGATGCGGATCGCGGCGACCTCGGGTCCGAAGAGGTATCTGCCGTGGAAGCCCGAGATTGTCGATGGCGCGGCGGCGATCTGTCGGGTGCTGGCGTCGAGGGCATCCCGGCTGCGCTGCTGGACAGCGCGGGTTGCGGTCAGCCATGCGAGCGAGAGCAGGATCAGCGATGTCAGGCCGATGCCGCCCGAGATGAACAGTGACCGGCGCACCCCAGCGCCCGCAGCGAGCCGGGTTCGCGACGACAGATGCACCCCGACCGTGAACGCCAGGTTGCCGACATGCACAAGAAGGCACACCCAGCAGAGCACGCCGCCGATCACCATGACGCCGGTATAGAGCACCGAGACCGCCGCCCCCGCGCGGATGATCCATCGTGCGATCGCCGGCATCCGCGCCGGGCCGATGAGCGTGCATCCGATAAGGCAGGCGATGAAATAGGCAAGGCCGAGAATCGCAACCGGAAGACCCAGGCCGGGGATGCTTCCCCACGGGCTCGAAGCGGCCCGCTGGCACGGGCTCCCGACGCCGCAGCCGGGCAGCGAGGTCCAATTGAGCGCCGAGCCCGTTAGCCCGATCGCCCCGCCTAGGGCAAGCCACAGGCCTGCAAGCGTGATTGCCTTGATGGTGGGCGAGGTTGGAGTATGTTCGGCAGGCGATCCGGTCATAAGCACTGTATAGGAAGAGGGTTCAGATTCCATACCGGAATCGGACGGAAGACGGTAGTCTGATGAGCGATCGCATCGGGCCGCCGCTGCGGGTTGTTGTTGAGTCTGCTTGTGGCTTGCCTGCTCAGTTGGTTTTGACGATGGGGGTGAGGAGTGCGTATGTCGTTGTCTGTGCGCGCATGGAAGCGTTCGGGGGCGGGTGTTGCGATGATTGCCGGCTTGCTGCGTGGGGCGATCACGCGCCGGATCTCGATGGCGGTCATGGTTCCCGTTGCCGGTCTTTCGCTGGTGGCGATCCCCAGCGCTGAGGTGACGCCGCGATTCGGTCCCGCCTCGGTTTTGGCATCCGCTCCCGCGGGCGAGGAGCAACCGCAAGTTCGGGCCGGTCGCGAAGAGCTGATCGTGCTGGGCGATCTGCCGACGTTCAAGGTCCACTCGCTGGGCGGGGCTGAGTATCTGCCTCCGAGCGGTGTGGGCGGTGGGGGTGGTAGTGGTGGGGGTGGGGGTGGGGATCCACGCGCGTGCGATGGGGTTTCGACCCACACCGATGCGGATTTCAGCGGCGGGGCGTACGTCCTCCAGGCCGGGTTCGCGGAAACAGAGGTCGCCGCCGCGACCTACACGCTCGCGGCCAGCGCGTTTCCCGTCAAGATCACGACGACCGAGGTGATCGTCGCGCAGCAGAATACGATCGTATCGACCACGACCAAGTGGACGATGCTCTTCTGGCAGGGAACTCCGCAGACCGGGACTCTGGTAGCTTCGTACTCATCCGACGGTGAGCTTCTGCCCCACATCCAGATGCCCATCGGCACCGCGGGTGTGAACCTGGTCTTCGGGATCGATCCCGGTGATCCCGAGCAGATCGTGATCACCGACAACGGGACGCACCAGTTCTCGATCGGGTTCCGGATCGATGACCACAACGCACAGACCGGGGATGGCTGCGGAGGGTCCGCGCAGATCCCCAGCAACAGGAACGCCTTCCCGACGACCGATGTCTCGGGGCTGTCGCAGCCGGCGAACAACTGGCTCAAGGGAGTCAATTGCGGCCCGTTCGGCTGTCCTGCCAACGGCGGTTGGGCGCGCTTCAGCCAGTTGCCCAGCTTCTGCCGCCCCTCGGGTGACTGGGTGCTCAAAGCCAACTGGACGAGCGTGAACTGCCAGCCGGGGATCGGGGCCTGCTGCCTGCCCAACGGCTCGTGCGTGCAGTTGACCGCCAACGACTGCGCCTCGCAGGCGGGGCAGTACAAGGGCGATGGCATCCCGTGCGTGACGGGCACATGCCCAGCGCCGACGGGGGCCTGCTGTTTCAGCAACAACTTCTGCCTGACGCTGAGCGAGGTCGACTGCGGCGGCGCGGGCGGCACATGGGTCGGCGCCAACACCACCTGCAACGGCAACCAGTGCCCGACGGGCGCCTGCTGCCTGCCGATGGGCGACTGCATCATCACGACACAGTCCAACTGCACGGGTCAGGGTGGCACGTTCAAGGGTGTCGCCACGACCTGCGCCAGCGCCGACTGCCCGCAGCCCACCGGCGCCTGCTGCTTCCCCAACGGCTTCTGCCTGCAATTGACCGCGGCCGACTGCGGCGGCGTGCAGGATGCGGTGTGGCAGGGCCCCCTGACGACCTGCTCGGATGGCAACGGCAACGGCCAGGCGGACATCTGCGAGCCCGAGCTGTGCCCCTCGGACTTTGATGAATCCGGCTTCGTCGATATCGAGGACTACACGGCGTTCGTGCTCGCCTTTGAGGCCGGCACGGATGATGCCGACTTCGATGAGTCGGGGTTCGTGGATATCGAGGACTTCACCGGCTTCGTGGTGGCGTTCGAGGCTGGGTGCTGAGGGAAGGCACAAGGCATCGGGCATCAGGCATCGGTGACAAACAAAAAAGAACCCGGCCGTCTGGCCGGGTCTTTTTCATTGGGGTTTGCCGCATCGTTACTTCGCATCCGTGTTCCACATGTCCCGGATCGCCTTCCAGCCTCCATCGGGCTGCTTCTCCCACACGCACAGGAACTTGCCGATCTCGATCACCTTCTTCCCATCCGCGCCGTTGTACGAAGCGGTGTACGCGCCCGAGGTGTACCCCAGACCGCCGCACGACGACACCCTGGCATCGTTTGACTTCCACGAGATCGCAAACGACGGATCGGCCAGGTACGCCGCCCATACCCGCTTGGCGGCCTCGCGGCCGATCGCCACCGGCTCGTTCGGCGGGTAGGCGATCGCATCGGCCGAGTAGAACGATGCGACCTTCTCGGCATCCCTGGTCGCGGCGGCGGCGGACCATTCATCATCCAGGCGCATGAGCGTCCGGGCCGCGGCCTCCGGGTCGGCCTTGGCGCTCCCAGCGGATCCGCTCGCGGAGCAGCCCGAGCCCGTCCCAAGCACGCCGATAGCCAAACCCATGCTCACGGCCGCGCCGATCGACGAAAGGCGTTTCATGTATTTTCTCTCCACAATAGAGCGGGATGTGCATCGAGCACGCGCGGAGTTGAATGAACACACGGTCCACGCGTGAGCAATCTACCACAAGGCCCGTGCGGGCGTCACGGCGCCTGCGTCGGGTGGTACCAGAGCCGCGAGTCGATGCCCAACGGGAATCCCATTCCCACCCAGATCAGCAGCCAGATCGTCCACACGATCGTGAACGTGATCGAGTACGGGATCATGAGCGACAGGATGGTGCCGATGCCCGCCTGGGGCCGGTATTTCTGGATCACCGCCAGGATGATGATGAGGTACGCGTTGAGGGGTGTGATCATGTTCACCACCGAGTCGGCGACCCGGTAGGCGGCCTGTGTCAGTTCCGGGGCCAGGCCGATGAGCATGAACATGGGCACGAAGATCGGCGCCATCATCGTGTACTTGGCCGACATCGAGCTCACCAGGAAGTCGAGTGCGACGGTGAGCAGGATGAACAGCACGATCAGGAGCGACCAGTGCATGTCCAGCGAGGCCAGGAGCTTGCCGCCGGTCATCGCCGTCATCTGATCGAAGCGGGAGTACTTCAGGAAATCAATGAACTGGCCGGCGAAGAACGCGAGCACGATCATCGGCGCCACCTCGCCGATCGACTGGCCCATCATCTTCATCACATCCTTCTCGCCCTTGACCGTCCCGGTCGCCAATCCGTAGAGAACGCCGGGGATCAGGAAGATCAGGAACATGGTGGGGACGATCGCGACCGACCAGCGATCAACCGTGTCGATGCGGCCGTCGGCCCTGGGCGCTGAGGGGCCCGTGCCGTGCAGTGGCCAGCCGGGGATGAAGATGCTCGCCAGGAACAGCCCCAGGATTGCGAGCATCGCCAGCCCGCCCAGCATGATGCCGCGTTTCTCGGCCGAGGTCAGCGGATCGGGCGGCTGGGCGATGCCCGTGCCGGATGTATCAGGATCGCGTGACAAACGCGGCTCGGTGATCCACGCGGTGACGGCCCAACCCGCCAGCGAAAGGATCAGGCCCGAAGAGGCCGCGAAGAACCACGTCGCGGTCGGCTGGACGGTGTAGCCGGGCTCGATGGTGTGTGCGGCGGCGGTGCTGAGCGATGACATCACCGGATCGATCCCGGTGAGAAAGATATTGGCGGAGAACCCGCCTGCGATTCCGGCGAACACCGCCGCGATCCCGGCCAGGGGAGCGCGGCCGGCGGAGATGAACAGCGCGGCGGCCAGCGGCGGCAGCACGACGTATCCCGAGTCGGATGCCACCGATGAGGTCGTGCCCAGGAACACCAATGCGGGAGTCACCAGCGGCTTGGGCACCAGCGGACCGACGCTGCGGAGCAACGCGGCGATCAGGCCGGTCTTCTCGGCGACGGCGACGCCCAGCAGCACCGAGATCACGATGCCCAGCGGCGCGAAGTTGATGAAATTGAAGACCAGGCGCGATGCGATGTGGTAGATGCCATCGGCGGAGAGGAGGCTGCGGGCGGTGATGACGCGGGGCTGGTCCGTAACGACCGATTCGGTCTTGAGCCGGTCGTTGGCATCGAGAACCGGATGGCCATCCTCATCCCGGACCGGGCGAACCTCCACCACGTTCTGTACCGCGAGCTCGACCTTCGGCCGGCCGGTGGAGGGATTGATCACCGGCTTGCCATCAGAGCCCATCACAGCCCGGGGCTCCACCGCGGTGACTTCCCATCCGAGCGAATGGCCGATGTACGAGATCGGCAGGATCAGGATGCTGAAGATGATGAAGAGCGTGGTCGGCGTCGGGAGCTTGTTGCCGAGCACCTCGATGACGTTGAGGATCCGCAGGGGAAGGCTTGGGCGTGGCGTCGATGGGGGCATGCGGGGGTCAAGGTAGCATGCCGGGCAGTTTGTCGCTGGGTTGGTTGGCGATGCGAACGACCCGAAGGGCTCCGATCGGAGCGGGGTCTACCTCGGCGCATCGGGCGGCGTGTTGGCGGTTTGACGCGGCTGAGCGCTCACGGTCGCCCCGGGTGTGCCGGTGTTCGCGGCTTCGGGAACCGCGAGATCAGCACGGCGAGCCGGGAGTGACTCCTCGCGCGTGCTCGCCAGCGGCTGTGTAGTCAGCGGGTAGATCAGTTGTCCTGCCAGGGACTCCGGCAACCTGTCCTCGATGCCGTACGACTTGGGCCACTGGTTCCTGGGCATGTGATGCGTTCTGAAGATCCAGTCAATCCACGGCAGAGTGGAGGAGTAGTTCCGGTTCACAGGCCCATCCAGGGTGTGGTGCCAGTGATGGAAGGCCGGGGTGGAGATGAGCCACTCCAGAGGCCCGAAGCGCCACCGCACGTTGGAGTGGATGAAGAACCCCCATGTGGTGCTGATCAGGGTGACAATGACCGGAACGGTGCTCCCCGATGGGCCGGCCGGCCCGCCCAACCCCAGCGCGTAGACCGGTACCAGCCCGCAGAATCGGCTGAAGACCATGTCCAGCGGGTGCGCGCGGGTGTTGACCAGAAAATCCATCTGCTCAGCGCTGTGGTGGATCGCGTGGAAGCGCCAGAGGAACGGGATCTCGTGACTCAGGCGATGCCCCCAGTAGTACCCTACCTCCCCCGCCACCAGCCCGATCACGATGCGCGCCCACAGCGGCAGCGAACCGGCCCACGCCAGGAACCCGTCTGGAATGACGCGATGAACGGCCCACGCCAGCGCGGCCGCCGGCACGCTCAGGATCATCGCGGGGACCAGGCTGTTGAGGAAGTAGTACCCAAGGTCGTTGGCGATCTCCTTCCGCAGGATGTTCTGCGGATGGATCGCGAACAGCCGCTCCAGCGGAACGAACACCATGACCAGGATCACCAGCCAGAGCGAGAGCCGGAGTATGGGCATCAGGGCTTCGTCGATCGGGAGCTGGCCGATGAGCATCGGCATGTGCATTCCCTCGCTTGCGTTGAACACGGGTCAGTGGCGGGTCGCCGTGATGGCCGAGTTTACCATGCCGCGGCAAAGGGGGACCGGAGTCCCCCTTTGCCGCGGGTGCGTGAGCACTCGCCTCTGATCACCCTTCGGTGGATGGCATCAGGGGTGTGCCGCGGACCGTCGCCTGCGGGCAACCGAGCCCAGCACGCCCAGGCCGACCAGGGCCAGAGATGCCGGCCCCGGCACCGCCTCCACGCTGACGTTGTCGAGGAAAACGATCGGCGGGAGGCCCGATGGCGTGCCGATCGCCAGGAACTCCAGCAGGTAGTTGCCGGCGCTTGGGACGTTGAAGACCATCAACTCGGACTGCCAGGGGTTGATGCCGTGCGAGGGTATCGACATCAGGGTGGAGAGCTGGGTGCCGGCGCTGCCGAGCGAGACCCGCCACCGCTCGGTCGTGGCGCCGTGGTAGTTGAGCTGCTGACCTGCCGCCTGGGCGAACGACACGTTGTAGGCTCCGGCGGCCGGGATGGCGATCACCTGCGAGAACTTCCCTGACCAGGCCGGATCGCCGTCGGCCAGGACGAAGTTGCCTCCGCTGGCGCCGGGTCCGCTGGATGTCGGGAACGGTCCCCAGACCGCCAGATACTTGGCGGCATCGTCAGCTGTTCCGGGTGCAGCCAGGAACGTAAGTCCGGATCCGCCGGCCCAGCCGTCAGGCGCGGCGGTGGGGAACGACATCTTGCTGCCGTTCATTCCGGGAACGAACGTTGTGTTGTTCACAATCTCGAAGCCGCCGTTGTAGACGAGATTGGCCGCCGTGGCGCTGTCCGCTGCGCTCAGGGCCGCGAGTGATCCGGCGATGACAGCCACGGTTCGTGCGAATTTCATGTTGTGATTCCTTTCATTGTGTAGGTGCCAGGTCGCCGTTCCCTACGCGGGAAACAGCATCCCGACTCCTTCCAGCATCCCGGTCGCTCCTGTGAGGGCCTTTCGGCCTGAACCGGCATGCTTCACAACCAGAGTTCTGGTGCGGACTCCCGAATCTTGCACCTGTTACTCCGAAACCGGCGAAATTCCGGGGCGCCCCCCGACCACGTTCGGCGAGTGGTTGGACGCGGCCACGGCTTGCGGGATACGCGCCAATGAAAAGGGCCGGCGTGGGCCGGCCCTTGGTCAAAGATGCGTGAATGAAAGGCCGGTCTACTTGAGTCCACCGCTCTTGAGCGCTGCGATCCGCTCCGGCAGCGACAGCAGGCGAATGAACCCCTCGGCGTGCTTCTGGTCGTAGAGATCGTTCATGTCGAAGCTCGCAAACGAGGTCGAGTAGAGCGCGTTGGGGCTGCGGCGCTGGATCGTCGTGGCGTGGCCCTTGTGCAGGCGCACCACGATGTCCCCGGTCAGCTTCTCGGCCATCTTCTCAGCGCACACGGACAGCGCCTCGCGGAGGGGTGTGAACCAACGGCCGTCGTAGACTAGTTCCGCGAACGTCAGGCCCAGGTGTTCCTTCCAATGCCGCGTCTCGCGATCCAGGACCATCTCTTCGAGCCCCTTGAGGGCCTCGGTGAGGATGGTGCCGCCGGGGGTCTCGTAGAGCCCGCGCGACTTCATGCCGACGCGGCGATTCTCGACCAGGTCCACGCGGCCGACGCCGTGGCGCCCGCCGATCTCGTTGAGCTTCTGCACCAGCACCTCGGGAGAGGTCTGCGTGCCGTTGAGCTTGCGGGCCCGGCCGTGCTCGAAGGTGAGCGTGACTTCTTCGGACTTGTCGGGTGCATCCTTGATGTCCGCCGTCAGCATCCAGACATCATCCGGCGGGGCGTTCCACGGATCCTCGATCAGCCCGCCCTCGTGGGAGATGTGCCACAGGTTGCGGTCGCGCGAGTACAGCTTGGTGGCGCTCGCCGTCGTCGGCACGTTGTGCTTCTTGAGATAGTCCAAGAGATCCTGGCGACCCTTGAGGTTCCAGATGCGCCAGGGGGAGATGACTTCGAGGTCTGGGGCGAGCGCGGCGAACGCGGACTCGAACCGGACCTGATCGTTGCCCTTGCCGGTGCAGCCGTGGCAGAGGGCCTTGGCGCCGACCTTGCGCGCGACCTGGACCTGCGCCTTGGCGAGCAGGGGCCGTGCGATCGCCGTGCCGAGAAGATACCGCCCCTCGTACATCGCGCCCGTCAGGAGCATCGGCTCGATGAAATCCTGGACGAACTCGCGCTTGAGATCGACGATGTGACACTCCCGGGCTCCGGAGTTGCGGGCCTTGGTCTCGATGCCGGCGAGCTCATCGGAGCCTTGCCCGACATCCCCGACGACGGCGATCACTTCGCAGTCCATGTTCTCGCGAAGCCAGGGGATGATGGCGGAGGTGTCGAGTCCGCCGGAGTACGCCAGGGCGATCAATTTGCTCATGCGAGCATTGTTCGCGCGCTGGCCGAAAAGGAAAGTGGATAGGGAGATTCCGTTGCAGCACGCGCGTGGTTGGGAGAAGAGTGAAGGAGGTCGGCAACCCACCCAGAGCCCTCCCTCGGGGAGGAGCTCTAGGAATGCCACGGGGCGTTGTCGATCAGCCGGACCGAGCCGATGCGGGCGGCGATCAGGGCTCTCCAACGTGTGTCGGACGCCACCGGCGGCCATGCGGACTTCCGCAAGCTGCTCGCCGGACGCACGACCGCGTAGTCGATTTCCGCCCCGGCTTCCTTCAGCGTCCGCGACATCTCCCGCTCGGCTTCGTCTGGCATCGCCTGCCGGTTCGCCGCCGCCAAGGCTCGCGAGAGCGAGAGCCCGCGTCGGCGATCGTCGGGAGAAAGAAAGCGATTGCGGCTGCTCATCGCCAAGCCATCAGCCTCGCGCACCGTCGGCCCGGGAACGATCTGGATCGGCAGTTCGAGGCCGGCGGTCATCGCCGTCAGTACCTGGAGCTGCTGCCAGTCCTTCTCCCCGAAGATCGCCGTGTGCGGATTGACCAGGTGAAAGAGCCGCAGCACCACCTGGCAGACGCCCGCGAAGTGGCCGGGGCGGTGGGCATCCTCCAGGCCCGGCTCGGTCGCGACCGCCGGAAGCGGGGGCGTCTCGATCGCGAGGCCTGGCGGATAGATGTCATCGGCGTGCGGCGCGTAGATCGCCGCCGCGCCCGCCGCTTGGCAGATCGCCGAATCGGCTTCAAGCGTCCTGGGGTAGCGAGCCAGATCGGCGGGATCGTTGAACTGCGTGGGATTGACAAAGATGCTGACCAGGCATCCGCCGGAGATGTTGTTCTGGTGGGCGAGCGCAGCGCCCTGACGGATCAGGCTTGCGTGGCCCTCGTGCAGCGCGCCCATCGTGGGAACCAGCACGCACGGGCCGGCGACATCCCGCCAGCTATCGAGCATGGTGTTGTTGGTGAGGAGGTGCAAGGGGGCGGACAGAGATCAAGAGAAGAGAGACGAAGAGACAAAGAGACAAAGAGACAAAGAGACGAAGTGATTGAGAAGAGCCCGTTCACTTCGCGAGGGGGGATCGGCCTTCGGAGATGCGCTGGCCGGCGCCGGGGCGGACGACCTGCTCGATGAAGGCCCGGTACTCGCTCGCCGCGGCGGTCATGTCCGTGCCGCAGTAGGCCTGGAAGAGCTGGGGCCCTCGCCTGCGCATCATGTGGTTACGGGCGGCCTGGCCCCCCAGCTCATCGGCGATGTGCTGGGTCAGCCGCGCGCGGGAGGCATCGATGAGGGCATCGGCGAGGCCCTTGCTGTATTTGCCTTCGGCCCCTTCGTGCATGAAGTGAATGAGCGCCCAGACCTGCGCGTAATACGTCAGGGCGCGCTCATCGCTCCTGCCCAGTTGCTCCTGGGGCGTCGTGTTGAGCAGCTCATCCAGCGGGATCAGCCGGTTGTTGCCCGCCGCCTTGCGGAGCGCTTCGAAGCGCTCGAAGTTCCGCCACGCCTGGAACTCGGCCTTGGTGCGTTTGCGGTCCCAGCGGTAACCTTCCATGTAGGTGGCGATCCCCTCTTCCATCCACACCGGGAGCGGATCGCGCAGGACCGTCTGGGAGTACTGGTGCCAGCCCTCGTGGGCGACCAGCGAGAAGGTGTCGCGCGGGCCGACGTTGTAGAGCATCGCCTTGCCGGCGAGAGTGACGCCCCCGCGCTGGATCTGCTCGAACGAGCGATCATCCGGGCCCAGCAGCGAGCGGCACAGATCCACCCACTGCGGCCGGGTCGCCATCATGTACGTATCCATCGCGTGCGGAGGCTTGGGCAGTTCGCCCAGCGCGGTGGAGTATCGCTGAAGGGCCGATTCGAGGAAGGCAGGTATCGAATCGATCATCCACGGCCAATCGACGGTGGTGAACAGGCGATAGGACGGCGTCGTGATCGTCGTGCCCGTGCGGCCGGCGAACGTCCAGGGCTCGGTGGAGAGCACCAGCTGCTCGGGGCCTAGGACGGTCGGGTTGGCGGGGGCGGCCGCGGTGGTGCTCGACTGCGGCGGAGGCGTGCTGCTGCCTTTGGAAGCAGTCGAATCGGAAGGTGAGGATGAGCAGGCCAGCAGCGTGAGGCACGAGGCGGTCAGCACAAGAAACGAGCCGTACCGCGGGAGTCTGGCACGTGGCTCTGAGTTGGGGGTGGGCTCAACCATTGGGTGTATTCTTGCCTGCATAAAGCCAGCGAGACAAAGGCGCCTTGGGGCCGATGCGGATAACCCTCCCCAACCCCTGCCGAAAGGGCTTTGGAACACCCCGCTATTTGTCCCCGATGCGTTCCAGGATCTTGCTCGCATCCTCGTTCCCGAGGATCGCCGCCCGCTTGAGGTATTGGCGAGCCTTTTCGGGATCCATGGCCTTGTCGTACCACTCACCCGCGTGGAACGCCAGTTCGGCGCTCGTGGTGTCCTCATCGGCGGCGATCGCGTAGAGCCGCGCTGCATCCTCGGGACGCTTCATCAGGCCGTAGCAGTCGCTCATGAGCCGCATGATCTCCGGCTGGCGCTTGTCGGCATCGGGCATGGCGATCAGCAGCTCGAGGGCTTCCTCGGGCCGGGCGAGCCGGTTGAGGGCGCGGGCCTCGATCAGGCGATACACCGCGTTGGATGGCTCCAGCGTGCGGGCCTTGGCTGCGTGCTGGGCGGCAAGCCCGGCGTTGTTCTCGCGCAGCGCGATGTCGGCGAGCGTTCCCCAGATGATCGCCCGATCCTCGTTCAGCTTGGCAGCGCGCAAGAGGCTCGCCTTGGCGGATTCATTGTGGCCGAGCTTGGCCTGCACCTGACCCAGATAGAGCGGGTAGTCGGCGACCGTCGGATCGGCAGTCTGCGCAGCGGAATAGTGCTCGACCGCTCGCTCCAGCTTCCCGATGGTGCTCGCCGCGGTTCCGGCGGTGAACTCGATCCTGGGCTCACGCGGGCCGATCGAGAGCGCGGAGGTGTATTGCTCATACGCCTCCTCGGGTTTCTTGAGGGCGAGCAGTTCGGCGGCCAGCGCCAGACGAAGCTCCTGGTTGTCCGGATAACTCCGGATCGCCGCCTCAAGGATCGCCGCCGCCTTGGCGTGGTCATCCTCGGTCGAGAGCGTCCGGGCTGAGTCCAGGATCGCATCGATCTTGGAGGGCAGCGGCAGCCCCGGCCCCTTGGCATCGGCCCCCGCCGCTCGCGGGCCGGATCGCACGATGAAGACCACACCCAGCACCAGCGCCAGGGCCGTCAAGAGGCACAGCGCGGTGACCAGCGCCCGGCCTGGCGCAGCGCGGCCGGGATGTAAACGGGTACGCAAGGTCGGGGGCATCAAGGGACGATATCGGCCCGACTACGATGCCGCCATCATGCCGGATCCATCTTCACATCCAACTCCCGGGGCCATTCCCGAGCTCCCCAAGGCCTACAAGCCCGCCGACCACGAGGATCGCATCCGGGAACGCTGGGATTCCGCCAAGGCGTTTCATGCCGATCCCGACCGGGTGGTTCGTGGCGAGGCCAAGCCCTACTCCATCGTCATCCCCCCGCCCAACGTGACCGCGGCCCTGCACCTGGGCCACGCCCTCAATAACTCGCTTCAGGACGTTCTGACCAGGGCCCATCGCATGATGGGCTTCGAAACCCTGTGGATGCCCGGCACCGACCACGCCGGGATCGCCACGCAGGCCGTCGTCGAGAAACGCCTCCGCAAGGAAGGCAAGCTCAAGGGCGCCCTCAAGCAGGGATACAAGCGGGAAGATTTCGTCGCCGAGGTGCAGTCCTTCAAGGATGAGTACGAGGCCGTCATCACCGGCCAGCTCAAGAAGATGGGCTGCTCCTGCGATTGGGATCGCCAGCGCTTCACCATGGATGAAGTCTGCGCCCGCGCGGTCCGCGAGGCCTTCTTCCGCCTCTTCCGGGATGGCCTCATCTATCGCGGCAAGCGGCTGGTGAACTGGGATCCGGCCCTCCAGACCGCGGTCGCCGATGATGAGTGCTACGAAGAAGAGAGCGATCAGGCGTTCTATTACCTGCGCTACCCGCTCGTGCACCTGGGCAAGGACACATCCGAGGATGCTCAGCCGGTGACGTGGGATGAACTGGCTCGCCGCGGGTATCCGGGCTCGGAGCAGCATCGCGCGGAGGAGCAGGCGTGGGTGACGGTGGCGACCACGCGGCCTGAGACGTATCTGGGCGATACGGCGGTCGCCGTGAATCCGCACGATCCCAGGGCCAAATCGCTGCGGGGCTTATTCGTCGAGTTGCCGCTGGTCGGCCGCATTATCCCGATCCTCGAAGACAGCTATGTCGTGATGCCCAAGGCGATGGCTCGAAACGAGGAAGAGGCGAACGATCCCAAGGCCGAGTTCGCGACCGGATTCCTGAAGGTGACGCCCGCGCACGATGCCAACGACTACGAGATCGGCCGGCGACACTCGGTGGATGGCAACATGCAGGAGTGGTCCCAGGCTCGCGGTTCGCCCGTCCTCATCAACATGATGGCCCCCGATGGCAAGGTCTCCGACCAACACGGCTGGAGCGATATCGGTGATGCCCACCTGTTTGTGGGCATGAAGCGCGAGGATGCCCGCAAGAAGGTGGTGGAGGAGTTCAAGGCTCGCGGATGGGTGGAGAGCATCAAGCCCTACCGGCAGAACCTGAAGTTTTCGGATCGGTCCAAGGCACAGATCGAGCCATACCTGAGCGATCAGTGGTATGTGAAGGTGACCGATGACCGGATGGCGGGGGCGGCGAACCGGGCGCTGGTGACTTCGCAGAGGTCTACCCAATCTCGTGGCACAGGCGTCCCGCCTGTGTCTACTGGTTCTACATCTTCTTCTCCTTCCAAACACCATCAACCAATCCACAAAGCGCTGTCCACAACTGCACGCAATCTTCCGCACTGGCAGTCCGGCGCAAGCATGTACTTCGTGACATTCAAGCTGGATGCCGGCCAACTCTCACCCGCCGAGCGCGACATCGTGTTCGCCGCCTGCAAGCACTGGGATGGCCAGCGCATCGAACTTCAGGCCGCCACGGTGATGCCTGATCACGTGCACCTCATGCTTTCGCCATTCGAGAAGAGCCGCGGCGAGTGGTACAGCCTCTCGGAGATCCTGCACAGCATCAAGTCGTTCAGCTCCCACGAGATCAACAAGGCTCGTGGAGCCGCCGGCCGCGTGTGGCAGGATGAGTCGTTTGACCGCATTGTGCGGGAGGATGAATACACCGATACTGTGAACTACATCGTCAACAACCCGGTCAAGGCCGGGCTCGTGGACGCATGGCGCGACTACAAGTGGACTTGGGCTCCTGAAGAGACTCTTGATTGTCACTCGCGGTTTCCCGATCGGTGGTGGGGGGACTATGAGAAGATCGAGGAGGCAAAAAAGGCAGTAGATGGGGTAGATCACAGGCCGGAGGCCTGTGCCACGAGATTGGGTAGTGGCGATGGGGCGATGGCGTTCCATCCGGAGCGCTACGCGAAGACGTACGAGCAGTGGCATGATGGAATTCGGGATTGGTGCATCTCGCGGCAGTTGTGGTGGGGGCATCGGATTCCGGTGTGGAGCAAGCGCATCGGCGAACCAACGGGCAAGGATGCCGTCCCTTATAGCGTGATTCACAACGATGTAGCTGTTGGCGGTGATCGCTGGCATCAGCAACTCGGGGATGGCGTCATGCACCTGTGCGTGCGAGATGCGACCGACGCCGGAGTCATTGCGCAGCTGGAAGCCGACGGTTTTGCGCAAGACCCCGACGTCCTCGACACCTGGTTCTCCTCCGCCCTCTGGCCCATCTCCACCATGGGCTGGCCCGATCCCGCGCAGGCGGCTCGCGACACCGGCATCAAGGACTTCCCCGAACTCCTCAAGGCCTTCAACCCCACCTCCACCCTTTCTACCGCGCGCGAGATCATCACCCTCTGGGTCTCGCGCATGGTGATGTTCACCCGCTACTTCATGGGCCCCGGCGATGGCAACGGCCCCGTCCCCTATCGCGATGTCTTCATCCACGCGGTCATCCAGGATGGTGATGGCCGCAAGATGTCCAAGTCGCTGGGCAACGGTGTCGATCCGCTCGACATCATCGCCACCCACGGCGCCGATGCGATGCGGTTCACGCTCTGCCAGATGGCGACCAACACGCAGGATGTCCGCATGCCGGTCAAGAAGGACTCGGCGAGCGGGCTCAATACATCCGACAAGTTCGACCTGGGCCGCAACTTCTGCAACAAGCTCTGGAACGCCGCCCGTTTCGCCGCCGGCATCATCACCGCTGCTCCGGCTACCCCATCTCGCGGCACAGGCATCCTGCCTGTGGCTACCCCTTCTACTCCCCTGATCGACCGCTGGATGCTCTCTCGCCTCGAAGCCGCATCCCGCGAGATCAAGAGCGCGATCGACAACTACGAGTTCTCCAGCTACGCCCAGACCATGTACTCGCTCCTCTGGAACGACTTCTGCGACTGGTACCTCGAGGGCATCAAGCCCACGGTCACCGAAGATGCTCGCCAGCGTGCGGTCCTGCGCGGGGTGCTCGATGCGATCCTGCGACTCCTGCATCCGATCGCCCCCTTCGTCACCGAGGCGATCTACGAGACCGTCAAGCAGTTGCCAGCGCCCGAGGTCGATGGCCTCCGCATGAGCCCGCCGCGCAAGGGGGATCTGCTCTGCACCGCCGGCTGGCCGGAGATCGCCGCCTCGCTGCACGATGAATCCGCCGTGGCCGAATTCGCGCGGTTGCAGGGGTTCATCACGGGCATCCGCGAGGTGCGGGCCCAGCACCAGGTCGCCCCTAAGCGCAAGATCGTGCTGCACCTGCCCAAGGGCGCTGATGCGAAGTGGAAGGCCTCCGAGGTGCTGCTGGCAACGCTCGCCGGGCTCGAGAAGATGACCCCCGAACCCGCGCCGGCCGCGCACGTGGTATTCACGTTCGAAGCGCAGGAGTACGGCATCAGCAACCTCGCCGATGCCGTCGATGCCGGCGCTGAGAAGGCCCGTCTCGAGAAAGTGATCGCCGATGCCGACAAGCAGATCGCAGTCCTCGAAGGCCGCCTGAACAACCCCGGCTACGCCGACAAGGCCCCGCCCAAGATGGTCCAGCAGACCAAGGACCAGCTCGCCAAGGCGATCGCGGACCGAGCGGCGGCGAGCGAGGCTTCGAAGAAGCTCGGCTGAGAAAGAGCGCCAATCCGGCCAATCGACACGGTCAATACGGTTTGAATGTGCCCTTTGCCCTTTGCCGTTTTCTAAGAGACTGCTTCAGAATCCTACCCGATCTCGTGGCACAGGCATCCTGCCTGTGTTCTACCGCTCTGCTACCTCATTCTGAAACAGTCTCTAAGCCAGCCACCGCCCCCCATCAACCCGCACAATCTCCCCCGTCGTGTAATGAGCATCGATTGCCAGCCACCGCACCGCCTCGGCCGCATCCTCCGGTGTGCCTGAGCGGCCCAGCGGGACGCGCGACAGGTAGGCCTGTTGCATCTGCGGATCGGCTTCCTTACCGCTGTCGGGAAACGCCACCACGCCGGGGGCGATCCCGTTGACCCGGATACTCGGTGCCAGCTCCCGTGCCAGTGAGCGGACCATCTCGACCAGCGCTGCCTTGCTCATGGTGTACGCGCACATGTGCTTGCGCGGCCGGCCCATCGCGTGCATATCGCACATCGCCACGATCGCACCGCGGCCGGGGAGCGGGGATTTGGCGAGCAGCGGGGCAAGGTGCCTGGTAAGCAGCAGCGGGGCGGCGGCGTTGATGCGGTACATGTCCAGGATGTGGTTGGCATCAAGCTCCGCAAGCGGCCGCGGGCCATAGATCGATGCGTTGTGAATCAGGATGTCCAGGCGCGGCAGCGAGCCGGCGAGCGATGCCCCGAGCCGATCGATGGCGTCGAGATCGGCCAGGTCAAGCTCGATGAGCTGCACCGCAGCGCCGGGGCTGGCAGCGCGGATATCTTCAGCGGTCGTCAGCGCCTCATCAGCGCTGGATTTGTACGTGAGGATCAGGTCGCAGCCGGTCCGGGCGAGCGTGAGCGCGCACGCCCGTCCGATGCGCTTGGCAGCTCCCGTGATCAGTGCCACAGGGCGTGGGGGTGGTTGAAGAGCCATCACCGGTGGATCTTTGATCGCCCAGGGCGGTTCGTCTCTGCTAGGGTCGGCAATGCGATTACTTGCCGGTGTAGTCAATCACCCGCGCGATCTCCGTCCGCAGATTCGCACGGTGAACGACGCGATCCACCAGCCCCGCCTTGAGCAGGAACTCCGATCGCTGGAACCCATCGGGCAGCTCCTGGCGGATCGTCTGCTGGATCACGCGCGGGCCGGCGAAACCGACCAGCGCCTTGGGCTCGGCGAAGATCACATCGCCCAACATCGCGAAGCTCGCCGTCACGCCGCCGGTCGTCGGATCGGTCAGCACGCTGATGAACAGCCCGCCGGCATCGTCCAGGCGAGCCAGCACTGCCGAGGTCTTGGCCATCTGCATCAGCGACAGCCCCGACTCCTGCATGCGGGCCCCGCCCGAGCAGCTCACCACGATGACAGGCAGACCCGGATTGCCGGTCTTGCGATCCGGCATCGAGTGCTCGATCGCCCTGGTAATCGTCTCACCCACCACCGACCCCATCGAGCCCATCATGAACGTCAGGTCCAGGCAGCAGATCATCGCCTCGCGACCCTTGATGAAGCAGCGGCCGGCCTTGATCGCATCGACCTCGCCCGTGCGGAGCTGCTCGGCGGTCAGGCGATCCTTGTAGGGCTTGAGGTCCCGGAACCGCAGCGGATCGGCCGGGGCCAGGTTGGTGAACATCTCCTGGAAGGAGCCGGCATCGGCGAGCTGGTTGGCCCGCTCGGTCGCCGAGATCCTGTAGTGGTGGTTGCACTCGGGGCAGACGTGGAGGTTGGCCTCCAGGTGCTTGCGGTACACCATCCGGGCGCAGCCGGGGCATCGGAGCCAAAGCCCCTCGGGGATCGCGGCACGGCGCTGCGGCCTGACTTCGCTCCACGTCCGGGTTGCGGTCTGGGTCATTCGTTGTTCCTGACTCATCGTGATATGCCGGGGCGGCGGTCGTGTGGGGCTTTGGGTAAGGCCCGAGAACCTCGACACACCCGGGATGAATACGGACAGTTGTTTGGGTATCCAGAGAGTTGGTTGCGTTTTTGCGGTGCGGGAATCGGTTCGAGGCTCAGCGGCGAGAGTTCGCCATGGCACTGGCGGGCCGAGGTGAGGCGGTACGCCCTTTCTCCCCCTTCCTTCCAGCCGCCGGCTCCCCGGTCGCAGCCCCGGTGGACAGCGATTTCATCGTAACACAGTCCACACAAAGCCGCTCTACAGCACTATCCCCTTCTGCCAATGCCCATAGATCGGCCGCGGGGCGTTGTTCCAGCCAGCATTTGATCAGGGCAAACACGGTGGGGCCTACCACGATCGCAAGTCCTTGTCCCGGCTTGACATACTTCGATATCGCGTGCTCGAGCGTCCCGGCGACCCGTGCCATCGCATCCCCGAACGCTTCACCCTCGGGGGGATTCACGCTGGATGGGTCGGTCTTCCATTGGCGATAGGCGGTGGGGCAACGGCCCTCGATATCGCACTCAAGCAGCCCTTCCCAGAGGCCCAAGCCGATTTCTCCCAGGTCAGGGAGAACCTTGATGCGGGCCTCGGTGGCCTCGGAGATCATCCGGGCTGTGGTTTGAGCCGCCTCGCATTCAGCGGAAACGACAGTGGAAACCGCGTGATTGGCGAGGGTCTTGGCGCACACGCGGGCCGAATCGATCCCCGCCTGGCAGGTGGGAAGATCGGTCGCACCGACGATGCGCCCTTCCTGGTCCCACTGCGTGCACCCCGCGCGGACCAGCCACACATCCGCAAATCTGGCCTTGCCCATACAACCCGGTCCAGTTACCTGCACCGGTCCTGTAGCCCGCGATCGGCTGTCCTCCGGACGGCTCAAACCACGGGCAGGGACGATCTATCGGGAGTGACTGTAGGGTCACGCCCACCCTAAACAAGGTCGGAGAACTACTCACCAAATAAATACCGTATTTGTGTGTTATTATGGACGTCTGAGGGCATTTACAACCCCCGCCCGCAGGGCCTTTGGCTGCCCGAAGATCGCCGTTGCGGCGACGATGACATCGCACCCGGCATCCCGCACGCCGGCGATGTTCGTGGGGGTGATCCCACCGTCCATTTCCAGGCGCTGGTTGGGCCGCAGCAGCGCTCGGACAGCCCGGGTCTTGCAAAGCACCTCGGGCATGAAGGCTTGTCCAGAGAAACCGGGCTGCACCGACATCACCAGAATCATGTCGAAGTGGGGGAGGAGGCCGGCGAGCGGCTCAATGGGCGTCTGCGGGTTGATCGCCAGCCCCGCGGTCATCCCCAGCTGCCGGACCGTGGCGGCCAGGTCGATGCAATGATCGGGGATCAGTACCTCGGCATGGAAGGTCATGTGATTGGCCCCGGACGTGGCAAAGGGCTCCACGAACATCCCCGGATCCCGGACCATCAGGTGGACATCGAGGAACGCATCCGGCAGGGCATTGCGAACACAGCCGCACAGGGCCGGCCCCATCGTGAGATTCGGGGCAAAGTGGCCATCCATGACATCCAGGTGCAGGAGGTCAGCGCCCACCGAGAGGATGTGCCCGGCATCTTCCCCGAGCCGGGCGAAGTCGGCAGAGAGGATGGACGGGGCGATCAGCGGCAGGTGCGGAGGATCTCGGAGGTCGAGCATCGGGGGCAGAATAGGCGCTGGGCGTCGGGAATTGGACTGCGGGCGAGAAGTGGGGAAGTAGAGGAAAGTAGATCCGGAGCCCTCACCGGCTCGCAAAGACTCGCTCCCTCTCCCGCGGGGGGAGGGAGGGGCTTACGCTTGGCGGCGATCGCGGAGGATTGTGAGATGAGTGAATCGGCAGATCGGGCAAGCATCCATCGTCGTCTGGAAGCGGTGGGGCAGGGGCACCTGCTCAAGTACTACGACCTTCTGCCGCCCGGTGAGAAGCAGACCCTTCTGTCGCAGCTTGCCGGCCTGGATATCGAAGGCCTGCCGGCGCTGGTGCGTGACTACGTGCAGAACAAGCCCGCGTTTGTGCTTCCCGCCGATGTCCAGCCCGCGGACTATTACCCCTTCAACGCCGATTCCGCGGCCCGGAAGTGGGACAAGGCCCGGTTCCGCAAGGCCGGAGAGGATCTGCTGCGTGCAGGCAAGGTCGCCGCCTTCGTGGTCGCCGGTGGTCAGGGCAGCCGGCTCGGGTACGAAGGCCCCAAGGGGTGCTATCCCGCCGGCGCGGTGACTGAGCGCCCCCTCTTCGAGATGTTCGCCGACCAGCTGCTCGCCGTAAAGCGGAAGTACGGCCGCGCTGCGCCCTGGTACATCATGACCAGCCCGCTGAACCACTCGGCGACCGTCGCCTTCTTCGAGCAGCACGCGTATTTCGGCCTCGATCCGAAGGATGTCAAGTTCTTCCCCCAGGGGGTCATGCCATCGCTGGACATCAAGACTGGCAAGGTGCTGCTCGCCGCAAAGGGTGAGATAGCGACCAACCCCGATGGGCACGGCGGAGCGATCAAGGCGATCTGCGTGTCCGGAGCGCTGGCGGACATGAAGCAGCGCGGCGTCGAGCACCTGAGCTACTTCCAGGTGGACAACCCGACGGTGAAGGTGGTTGATCCGGTCTTCATCGGCCTTCATGCCGCGGCGCCAGACTCCTCGGCCCAGATGTCCAGCAAGATGACACCCAAGGCATACCCCGAGGAGAAGGTCGGCATCTTCTGCAAGATCAACGGCAAGACCGAGGTCGTTGAGTACTCCGACCTGCCCATGGACCTTCAGCGCCAGACGCTCCCCGATGGCAGCTTGCGGTTCATCGCCGGCTCGATCGCGATCCACATCATCTCGGTCGCCTTCATCGAGAAACTGGGCACCGATCCGGCCTTCAGCCTGCCCTACCACCGTGCCGAGAAGAAAGTCCCCTGCATCGACATCGAAACCGGGGAGCCCATCAACCCAACCACCAACAACGGCGTCAAGCTCGAACGCTTCGTCTTCGATGCCCTGGGCATGTGCGAGGGTGGGAATGGAAAGAAGGGATCGATCGTCTACGAGACCGATCGCGTCGAGGAGTTCGCGCCGATCAAGAACGCCGAGGGTGTGGACAGCCCGCAAACCAGCCGCGAATTGCAGACCGAGCGCGCAGCGCGCTGGCTGGAGCGGGCGGGAGTGAAAGTGGCTCGCGGGGCCGATGGCAAGCCGCAGGGCGTGCTGGAGATCCGGGCGACCACCGCCTTGGAGGCCGAGGACCTGATGGGACAGAAGCTGCCCACAGAGATCGCGGCCGGTACGAGCATGGTGCTGTAGCCATGACGACCGCCAGATTCATCCGCGAGTTCATGACGCGCCCCAACGTGGTCGGCGCGGTGGCCCCCAGCTCGCGCGGCCTGGCGCGGCGGATGCTCGAGGGGCTTGATCTTGGCAGCGCCAAGGCCGTCGTCGAGTTCGGCCCCGGCACCGGCTCGTTCACCCAGGAGATCGTGCGCCGAATCGGCCCGGGGACGAGGTACTTTGCCATCGAGCGGAGCCCCGAGATGGCGGCGGCGATCCGGGAGCGGTTCCCGCGTGTCAAGCTCCACGAGGATTCCGCCGGCAACGTTGAATCGCTCTGCCAGCGCGAGGGCATCGAACCCGGCTCTGTCGATTGCATCGTCAGCGGGCTGCCGTTCGCGGCCTTTCCTGATGGGCTTCAGCGCGAGATCCTCGCGGCGGCGATCCGTGTGCTCAAGCCCGGCGGGCGGTTCGTGACGTTCGCGTACTACATCGCCAATCTCAAGCGGGCGGGGCGGAACTTCCGGCGACTGCTGGAAGACTCGTTCGATGAGGTCCAGACCAGCCGCGGCGTCATCCTGAACGTGCCGCCGGCGTTCGTGTATCGCTGCCGCAAGGCGGGATAAGCCGCTGCGCAATGCCGCCGGCGGACGGGCTGTCAATTGCGCTGAATCCACGGGTTTTTCTGGGACCGCAAGCCCCAAGAATGGAGAACGGGTGGCGTTGCGTCTATCGTGTGCGAGTTTGCGCCCTTTGGCTTCCGCGGCGGCCGCCCGCGAGCCCGGCGCCCGCATCCCGGAAGGACTCGATGCCCAAGCGCACCGACATCAAGACGATCCTCATCCTCGGCTCCGGCCCCATCGTGATCGGCCAGGGGTGCGAGTTTGACTACTCCGGCACGCAGGCGTGCAAGGCCCTCAAGGCCGAGGGCTTCCGGATCGTCCTGGTGAACTCCAATCCCGCGACCATCATGACCGATCCGGCCTTCAGCGACCGGACCTACATCGAGCCCATCACCCCCGAGGCCGTTCGCAAGATCATCGAACTCGAAAACAAGCGCGGGCCCCGGATCGATGCGATCCTCCCCACCCTCGGTGGACAGACCGCCCTCAACTGCGCCTGCAAGCTCTTCGACAACGGCACGCTGCGGGAATTCAAGATCGAGATGATCGGCGCCAACCGCGAGGTCATCCACCGCGCAGAAGATCGCCAGGTCTTCAAGGACATCTGCGAGGGCCTGGGCCTCAAGATGCCCAAGTGCCGCACCGTCAACACGCTCGATGAGGCGATGGACTTCCTCGGGCAGATCGGACTCCCGGCGATCATCCGCCCCGCGTTCACCCTCGGCGGCTCCGGCGGCGGGATCGCCTACAACACCGAGGAGTACCGGGACATCGTCTCGCGCGGCCTGTCCGCCTCGATGATCAAGCAGGTGCAGATCGACCAGAGCGTGATCGGATGGAAGGAGTTTGAGCTCGAGGTCGTCCGTGACAAGAAGGACAACTGCATCATCGTCTGCGGGATCGAGAACATCGATCCCATGGGCGTCCACACCGGGGATTCGATCACCGTCGCCCCGATCCTGACGCTGACCGACAAGGAATACCAGGCGATGCGCGATGCGGCGATCGCCATCATGCGGGCGGTCGGCGTCGAGACCGGCGGCTCCAACGTGCAGTTCGCCGTCAACCCCGCGCCAACCCCCCGCGCCGATGGCTCCACGCCGTTTGAGATGGTCGTCGTCGAGATGAACCCGCGCGTCTCGCGAAGCTCAGCGCTTGCCTCCAAGGCCACCGGCTTCCCGATCGCCAAGATCGCCGCCAAGCTGGCGATCGGCTACACCCTCGATGAGCTCCGCAACGACATCACAGGCACCACCTCCGCCTGCTTCGAGCCGACGATCGACTACATCGTCACCAAGATGCCGCGCTGGACCTTCGAGAAGTTCCCCGAGGCCGATGAGACGCTGACGACGCAGATGAAGTCCGTCGGTGAGGCGATGGCGATCGGCAGGACGCTCAAGGAGAGCCTCCAGAAGGTCATCCGCTCGATGGATGTCAAGCGTTTCGGCCTGGGGCTGGACCGCAACGACAAGTGGCTCGCCGCGATGCGCGCTGTCGAGCGCGACCAGCTCGTGCTGGATGTCTCCTCGGGCGCCAAGCCCGGCACCGGCAGCTCCGCGACTGGCCTGCGAACCGCCGACGGCCAGCCCATCGAGTGGCCGATCGCCCTCGACAAGCTCTCGCGCAAGCTCGCCGTCCCCTCGCAGGGCCGCCTCTACTACATCCGCTACGCGATGAAGATGGGCTGGTCGATCGAGAAGATCCACGAGCTCTCGCGCATCGATCCCTTCTTCCTCGACCAGGTCGCCCAGCTCGTCGAGTTCGAGGATGTCCTGTGCTCGTACTCCAAGCTCACCGATCTTCCGCGCGAGATGCTCTTCGAGGCCAAGCAGCTCGGCTACTCCGATGCCCAGCTCGCCAACCTGTACCTGGGCAAGATCACGCCTGAAACGATCCTTGAAGTACGTCGCTACCGCCGGGGTCTGGCCATCGAGCCCGTCTACAAGCTGGTCGACACGTGCGCGGCCGAGTTCGATGCGGTGACGCCGTATTACTACTCGACGTATGAGAGAGGCACTGGGCATCGGGCACTGGGCACTGGTGGAAAGCCAGGAAGCCTTGATGCATCGCCCCCAGTGCCCAGTGCCCAGTCCCCAATGCCTTCTGCCGATGATGAAATCCGCATCACCGACCGCAAGAAAGTCGTCATCATTGGCGGCGGTCCCAACCGCATCGGCCAGGGGATCGAGTTCGACTACTGCTGCGTGCATGCGGCGTTCGCCGCCCGCGAACTCGGGTTCGAATCAGTGATGATCAACTCGAACCCCGAGACGGTCTCGACCGACTACGACACCTCCGACCTTCTCTTCTTCGAGCCCCTGACGCTCGAGGACACGCTCAACGTCATCGAGCGCCTCGGCGGAGTCACCGCGACTTCTCACTCCGTCACTCCGTCGCTTCGTCATTCCGTCACTTCCCTCGTCTACGGCACCATCGTCCAGTTCGGCGGCCAAACCCCGCTGAACCTCGCCCGAGGCCTGGTCGCCGCCGGTGTCCCCATCATCGGCACCACCGTCGATTCCATCGACCTTGCCGAGGATCGCGATCGCTTCGATGCACTCCTCGAGAAGCTCAAGCTCTCCCGCCCACCCTCGGGAATCGCCTACTCCATCGAAGAAGCCGTCAAGGAAGCCGAGCGACTCGGCTACCCCGTGCTCATCCGCCCCAGCTACGTACTCGGCGGACGCGGAATGGAAATCTGCCCCGATGAGAAGGCCCTGCGCAGCTTTATCCAAACGGCGATCAAGGCATCGGATCTCGAAGGCGCACCCGTCCTCATCGACAAGTTCCTCGACGGCGCGATCGAGCTGGATGTCGATGTGGTCGCCGATTTCGATACTACCCCATCTAGTGGCACAGGCGTCCCGCCTGTGTCTACCGCTTCTTCTTCTTCTTCTTCTTCTTCTAGACCTGGAACGGAAGGACAAATTGACACAGGCCAGAGGCCTGTGCCACGAGATGGCGTAGGCCAAGCCCTGATCGCCGGCGTCATGCAGCAGATCGAGCAGGCCGGCATCCACTCCGGCGACTCGGCGTGTACCCTGCCGCCCGCATCACTCTCCAAGGAGATGATCACCCACATCAAGGATGTCGCCCGCACGCTCGCTCGTGAACTCAAGGTCCGCGGCCTCATGAACGTGCAGATGGCCGTCAAGGACAACAAGCTCTACATCATCGAGGTCAACCCCCGCGCCAGCCGCACCGTCCCCTTCGTCGGCAAGGCGACCCACATGCAGTGGCCGGCGATCGCCGCCAAGGTCATGATGGGCAAAACGCTCCCCGAGCTCGGCGCCCGCGAGATCGAGCTCAAGGACTGCTACGCGATCAAGGAATCGGTCTTCCCCTTCGGCAAGTTCCCGGGTGTAGATGTCGTCCTCGGGCCGGAGATGCGATCCACCGGCGAGGTCATGGGCTTTGATCGCTCCCTCCCGATCGCGTTCGCCAAGGCCCAGATGGCCAGCGGAGTTCCGCTGCCGACCTCCGGCGGCGTCTTCATCTCCGTCCGCGATACCGACAAGGAAGTGATCGCCCCGGTCGCTCGCACGCTCAGGGACCTGGGCTTCACTCTCTACACCACCGGCGGCACCGGTGAGGTGCTCGCCAAGCACGGCGTCGAGTCGGTCGCCCTCAAGAAGGTCGGCACCGGCTTCCGGCCCAACGTCGTCGATCTCATGACCGATGGCAAGATCACCCTCGTCATCAACACCCCGACCAGGACCGGCTGGCAGACCGATGAAGGCAAGATCCGCGCCACCGCCGTCCGCCTGGGCGTCTCGATGATCACCACCGCAACCGCCGCGGTCGCCGCCGCCGAGGCGATCCTGGCGATGACCAAGAGCGGCTGGGGCGTCGCCGCACTCCAGGACTACTCCCCGGCCGCGGGTAAGACACAAACAGCCGCGGATCAACGCGGATAGACGCGGATCTGAATAAGGCGCGATGAGCAGGACCGGCAATGGGCCCATTACCCATGCCTTTGGTCTGTTCCGCGTTCATCCGCACAAGTCCACGGCCCGCCTTTTTCTGGTACTCTGCGGCCGCGGGATCTCCAACCCGATCTCGCGGGGAGTCATCCATGGCCGATGAAGTCATTCGCAAGAAGATCAAGTGGCCCACCAAGCGCCGCAAGGGCAGCACGCGGGTCTGGAAGACCAAGACGATCATCGTCAAGAAGAAGGCCGCCAAGAAGGCCTGAGCATGCCTCCATCGGTGGTCGCGCTCCACGAATCGTGCGGGGGAAGCCCACATGAGCGGCGAGCAATCCTCATCCACGCCCCCATCACGCCCCGGCTCGATCACCTGGCAGGATCTGACCGTGCCCGATGCCGAACGCATCCGGGAGTTCTACGCGCGCGTCGCCGGCTGGCTCAGCACCGAGCAGCCGATATCCAACCGTGCCGACGGCTACTCGGATTACAACATGCACGATGCCGATGGCAACATCGTCGCCGGCATCTGCCATGCTCGCGGATCAAACGCCGGGATTCCGCCCCATTGGCTGATCTACATCACCGTCGATAGCGCCGATGCCGCGGCCCAGAGGGCGATCGAGGCCGGCGGCCAGATCGTCGATGGCCCGCGCTCGATGGGTGGCGGCCGCTTCGTGGTTATCCGCGATCCCGCCGGGGCGGTCGCGGCGTTCTACAGCACCTGATGCCTCTGCGCTCTGGGCGTCGACCCCTTCGCTCGGAACCACGCCCCGCCTTCATACCATCCGCCATGTCCGGCGGCATTCATGTCCTCGTGACCACCCACACAACCCGCCACCTGCGGCGGACGTTGATGGGGATCGCCGCGCAGCGACTCGCGCCGCGCACGGTCATGGTCTCCTGCGACAATGACCTCGAAGAGATCGCCGACCTGGTCCGGGAATGCTCGCGCGAGTTCGAGCGGCCCTTCGTGATCGTGCAGCGCCCGAACATGGGCGACTGCCGCGTCGGGCAGGCACGAAACAACGGCATCCGGGCCCTGCTTGAGTTCTGCGATGACCCCGAGGCTCGGGTTCTCTATCTCGATGGCGACTGCGTGGCCTCGCCGAACGTCACGATGATCCATGATCAGCGCGGGCGGCGAGCCGATCTGCTCATCGGGTTCCGGATCGAACTGACTCCCGGGCAGACCGATGAGGGGTTCGCTGAAGTCCGCCTTCGTTCGGGCGAATCTCCCATCGAGCCGACCGCCGATCAGCTTGACCAGCTCAGCGCCCGGGATGCCAAGTATCGCCGCCAACTCCTGCTGAAGCGCTTCGGCCTTACCAAGGCCCACAAGCCCAAGCTCCTGAGCGCCCATTTCTCCGTTTCGCTCCACTCGATTCTCCGCGTCAACGGCTTCGATGAGGAGTTCATCGGATGGGGCCAGGAGGATGACGACTTCGGCCGCCGTCTGCACGCCTCCGGTGCCCGCGCCGACATCGTGATCGCCGGCGCAGTCGTCTTCCATCAATGGCACCCCACGCGCGCCGCCGGCCGGTGGTCGGACTCGGCCGGTGTGGAGCGCTTCAAGCGGAATCTCCCTTTCCGCTGCGCTCGCGGCATCGACAACCCGCTCGATCAGCCCCCATTATCGCTCCGCGTCTTCGAGAATGGCCGAGAAGCCGACCGGCGCGTGATCCGCCCGCACGCGCCAGCCGAGCGAGCGCGAGCGTGAGCGCCGAACGCAAAGCCTGGGCCGCTCGCCTCCGGATGCTCGCCGAGCCGGTCATCCGATCGTCTCCCTTGGCGGATCGCTCCGCATCACCCGAGGCGATCCGTGTATTCATCGATACCTTCGCCGATGAAGCCGGTCATCGCCGCAAGGTCGATCGATTCCTGCTCTCGACGCAGCTCGGCGGATTGGCCGTGGATGAGCCTGCTCCGGCGAGCGGCGAATCGACCGCTGATCTGCACCTCTGGCACATGCTCGCCGCGGGCCGTGCGTGGCTGCGACCGGAGTGGCTTCGGGATACCGGCCCGCTCGGCAGCAATGCAATCACCGCGCCGATCGAAGCCTGGACCGAGCGCGAGCTTGCCGCCCTGCACGCGCTCGCGGCGATCGCCAGATGCGAGCGTGATTCAACCCTGATCGCCCGCTGCCACGATGCCGCCCGCTGGTTCACCCGTGAAATCCAGCCCGACAACGCGACCCATCACCCCTGGGGAATCCACACCTTCATCGCCCTCTGGGCCGACCACAACGACATAGAAACCCGTCTCTACGCCGAGACGATGCTCCACAACTGCATGGTCACATTGGGCCGACCGGATCGCCTCAGCGCCTGCATCCTCTGGCACGCCGCGAGTGAGCTTGAGCTGGGCCGAACTACTTCTTGCGGGAGTAATCGATCTTCATGATCTGATCCCACTTCCCCCCCTCACCCTCCGCGAAGCTGGACAGCGTCCGATGATCGTTGCTGATGAACTCGTGGACATCCCTGTAGCGGACGACCTTGCCCTCCTCGGTGCAGCTCGGTCCCGATGCGTTCAGCGTCAGGATGCGCTCCGCGGCGTCCAACTCCCCATCGTAAACCCAGTGGTACGTCATCATCGATCCGACCCACGAGCCCACGAAGCGCTTCTTCGCCGGGTCGTAGCCCAGCGTCAGCATCATGCTCATCTTCCCGCCGTCGGGCATCTGCCCCTTCCCCTCCACGATGATCCACAACGCGCCGATTCCGCGCCCGGATTCCGTGCCCGGGCACTTGATCGCCGGCTTGCCCGGCTCCATGCACAACTCGTGCTCATAGGTCCAGTCCCCCACGAACTTCTGGAGCCACTGGTGCTGCTTCTCGGGATTGGGATTCATCATGGTAAGGGCCCCTGTATCACTGCCGCCAAGGGTTGCCGCGCACCGACAGGATACCACACCTGGCGGGAAGCCGGCTCAGCGATGAAGGGCCTTCAGCCGCGAGGCAAGTACCCCGCAGGCGATCTCGATAGGCACGAAGATCGTCAGCGTGAAGATCCGCTGCGCCAGGCCCCGGAACTCATCCTGCCCGACATCGATCATCCGGCTCATCACCGGCACCATCGCCAGCAGCAATACCAGCGATGTCAGCATGTACGCCCGCAAGGCCCTACCGCTGTGCCTCCACAGGCCGACCGTCAGGAGCGGCGGGATCGCCAGCATCCCGACAATGAACGCCGGGTGTCCCCCCGTGCCGCGGATCGGGCATCGGAAAACACCCCGCCCAGAAACTCTGCACCGCGTTGGTCCCCATGGCGATCAATGTGAGGGCTGCGATCAGCGGGTGATTGCCCAGCCGCAAGAGCGCCCACAGCAGCCCCTGGCCCGCGATCAGCGTGATCGCTCCCAGCGCCATGATCCCGATGTTGAACACCCCGGCGTGCGGCGAAAGGTCCGATCCCAACTCGCTCGCTGTATTCCGCAGGTAGCTGTACCCCGGAAAGAAGCACGCGGAGAGCACTTGCATGCCGTAGTAGATGAACGGGATGGCGATGCCGAGTCGCAGCGCGGCGATCGCCGGCGCATCAAGCGTGGGGCGGTTGGGCAAGTGATCCTCCGATGAGCTCGGTTGGTGGGGATCGGAGGAATTGGATCTCACCCAAACGCCGGATCAGCCTGTCGCAATCAGACAGTCTGCTTCCGCGCCGATCCGTTCCGAATCCAGCGATCCACATCAGGATCCCCGATACGTGCCAGTCCCGGATCCGACTGCCTCGCCCGCCTCTGGATCGCCGCCGCCAGCAGCCCCATGAACATCGGCTGCGGGTGCAGCGGTCTGCTGGTCAATTCCGGATGGAACTGGGCCCCGATGAAGAACGGATGCGTCGTCACCGGCGCAGCGCCATCGCTCGAAGCATCCGCATCGCCCGGCTGGCGCAGCTCGAGGATCTGCATGATCGGCCGCGTCGGGTGGCGACCCGAGAAGACCAGGCCCGCCGCCTCCAGCCGTGTGATGAACTCGGGATCGACCTCGTAGCGGTGACGGAAGCGCTCACGAACGTGTGGCCGGTTGCTGGAGAGGAACGCCGCCAGCGAGCCCGGAGAGATCACGACATCCTGCGCCCCAAGACGCATCGTGCCTCCCAGGCCCTCGATCTTCTTCTGCTCTGGAAGCTCGCTGATGACCGGGTGCGGTGTGTGGAAGCCCGTGGTGTCGAACTCCGTGCTCGAAGCCCCGGCCAGCCCCACGACATTGCGTGCATACTCGATGACCGCGACCTGGAAGCCCAGGCAGATGCCAAGGTACGGCACCTGCTTCTCGCGGCAGTAGCGGACGCACGCGATCTTGCCATCCACACCGCGCGTCCCGAACCCGCCAGGCACGATCACCGCATCGAGATCACCGAGCTGGGCCTCCGCGCTCTGGTCGTCGATCGCCGTCGAGTCGATCCAGCGAGCATCGATCTGGCAGTTCAGGTGCGCTGAGCAATGCTCGACGGCCTTGTCGATCGATGCGTACGCATCACGAAGGTCGGAGTACTTGCCGGCGATCCCCAGTGTGACCGAGTGCTTCTTGCTCGCCGTCAGCTTCCGCACGAAGCCCAGCCACTGCTCACGGGCCTTGTCTTCCTTGGAGACATCCAGCCGCCGCTCGTGCAGGCTCAGCACCGAGAGGATCTCACGGTCAAGCCCCTCCTGCCGCATCTCCTCGGGGATTGTGTACACGCTCGGCCGGTCGTGCATCGAGAAGATGCGCCGGGGTGGAACGTTCGAGAACATCGCGATCTTTTCCATGACCTTCGGCGAGCACGGGTTGCTCGCCCGGCATGCGATCACGTGCGGCTGAATCCCCGCCTCCATCAGGCGCTTGATGCCCAGCTGGGCCGCCTTGGATTTCTGCTCTCCGAGCGCCTTGGGCTCGACGATGTACGTCAGCGCGACAAAGCAGCACGACCCCGGGCCTTCCTCAAACGCCAGCTCGCGCAGGGCCTCGATGTAGAACCCGTTCTCGTAATCGCCGACCGTCCCGCCGACCTCGACGAACACCACATCGGCGGGCTTGTTCCCATCCCCGTAGACCGCCAGTTCCCGCAGCTTGCGTTTGACCTCGCCGGTGACATGCGGGATCCACTGGACATCACGGCCCAGGTACACACCCCGACGCTCCCGGGAGATGATCTCCCCGAAGATCTGCCCGCTGGTGGTGAAGTTGCGACGGGACAGATTCTGATCCAGCAGCCGCTCGTAGGTCCCCAGGTCCATGTCACACTCGGTGCCATCATCGAGCACGAAGACCTCGCCGTGGCGATAGGGGTTGAGCGTCCCCGAATCGATGTTGAGGTACCCCTCCATCTTGATGGGGGCGACCGTCAGGCCTTTTTCCTTGAACAGCTTGGCGAGGCTCGAGGAAAAAATCCCCTTCCCAAGGGCCGACATCACCGTGCCCAGGATGACGACGTATTTGTGGTTGCCGCGCTGGTACCCATCCGGCAGCGGGCTGTAGAACTCCGAATCGACCGAGCTCTCGGAGACCGCCAGGATCGGGTTGGGGTGCGATGAAAGCCCAAAAGCCGACGATCCCGACGCTGGGGTCGGGATCGGTGGGGAGGTGGGGGTGGGGCTGGAAGAAGTCGGGTTCGCGGTCCGGGAGGCAAGAACATCCGGATTCCGCGGAATTCGGTCCTGCTGAATTCCCCGGCCCTGAATGGACTGGCCAATGCTGTCACCGGGCATATCAAAAGGCTGGCTTGGCGAAGGGGGCATAGCAGATCGTACCAAGACTGGCTCCGGGCGCGAAGCACCGGGCTCGCGATTGGGGATAAGTCTGCTGGTTATGTGGGGAGCGTGGAGGGCGTGGGGGGTGTGGGGGCCCGTCGGCAAGCCGGCGGGAGGGGTCCGTGTGCCTTGAGTGCTCACGGATGAAATCCTAGGCGCGGAGTCGATACGCTTGGCGTCCCCACGGCGAACTGTTGCCGCAGAAAGGCCCCATGCGATCCATTTTTTCGTTGCCGACCATCCCTTTTCGGACCGCCGCCGCACTGCTGGCGTTCATAGTCGCCGCGAACGCATCCGCCCAGCAAGCCGCACCCCCCACCCAAGCTCCCGCCCAAGCGCCAGCCGAAGCTCCCGCTAATGAAGAATCCCGGCGAGGCGTGGTGCCCCATCGCCAGCAGACCGAGCACGATCCGCGCATCGACACCGACACCGGCCGCATGCTCGCCACCTGGCGACCCTCCACCGGCTTTGACCACAAGCACATGCGCCTGGAGCTGGACTTTCCGGACCTCAACGCCCCCAAGCTCAAGGGCAAGGAATCCCTGACGGTGATCCCCATCGGCCGTCCCCGGGACCGGATTCGTCTCGACGGCCAGGGCATGGTGATCCACAGCGTCAAGGTCTCGGGCCGGCCCGCCAAGTTCGACTACAACGGCAGAGAGCTGGTGGTCCACTTCTCCGACCCAATCCCGCCCGGCACCGCAACGCCGATCCTCATCGATTACGAGGTCGATTTCGGATCCAATCGCGGCCAGGGCCTGACCTGGTCCGCCGGCAAGGCCGATGCCGACAACCCGACCGATCAGGCCTCGGCGATCCACAGCCAGGGAGAAGCCTCGGACAACAGCCGCTGGTTCCTCTGCCACGACTTCCCCAACGAGAAGCTCACCACCGAGCTCATCGTAACCGCCGAGGATGGCTTCGAGGTCTCCTCCAACGGCCGCCTGGTCTCCCGCCAGTCCGCCGGCAAAGGCCGCACCCGCTGGCACTGGCTCCAGGACAAGCCCCACGCCAACTACCTCGTCACGCTGATCATCGGCAAGCTGTCGATTATCGAGCTGGGCGGCCCGGACTCGGCCCGCCCCGGCCTCTCGATCCCCGTCTACACCACCATCGGCACCGAGGACACCGCCCGCAGGCTCTACAAGAACACCCCCGCGATGATCGCCTACTTCGAGAAGCTCCTGGATGAGCCCTACCCCTGGGACCGCTACGCCCAGCTCATCGTCCGGGATTTCATCTGGGGTGGGATGGAGAACACCGCCGCGACCACCATGACCCGCGGAAGCCTCTATGGCGATGATGGAAGCCAGGACGGCCTGATCGCCCACGAGCTCGGCCACCAGTGGTTCGGAGACCTCCTCACCTGCAAGGGCTGGGAGAACCTGTGGCTCAACGAGGGGTGGGCCAGCTACTGCGAAGCCCTCTGGGAAGAGGAGGACGCCGGCTCGGACCCCGATGCCCGCCGCCGGGCATACCTGCGAACCGTCAAGGGATGGCTCGCCAGCCAGCTCGGACGCAACAGCTCCTACGCCCCCGACTACCCCGCGCTCGGCAGCAACCTCGTCACCAACGAACTCGAGAATATGGCCAAGCCTGACGATGTCTACGCCAAGGGCGCCCTGCTCATCCACATGCTTCGCATGCGGCTGGGAGATGATGTCTTCTTCGCCGGCACCCGCCTCTACCTCGACCGCTTCAAGTTCCAGCACGTCACCACCGACGACTTCCGCCGCTGCATGGAGGAAGTCTCAGGCCAGAGCCTCGAGCGATTCTTCGACCAGTGGGCGATGCGCCCGGGCCTGGCGCGCCTGAACATCGCCTACGGCTTCGACGCGGGGAGCCAGGAGCTCAAGATCACCGTTGACCAGACCCAGCGGGTCGATGCCCTGAACCCCGCGTACGCCTTCTCCTTACCCTTCTTTGTCCGCTACGCCGACGGCCCCGGTGAATACCTCTACCTCGACATGGACACCACCCACGCCCAGGAGTCGTTCCCCGTGCGCGAGCGTCCGATCAGCATCGCCATCGATCCCCGGGTCGAAGTCATGGCCGGTCACAACGTGACCAAAGATCTCGAACCGCCCGAGGGTCTGGGCGAGTAACGAGTTGTCTCCTTCGTCGTGGGCCGTTCGCACTCCTGTCCCGCCTCGCCGGGGGTTTGAGGATTCCATGAGCACCATCGCACCGCGAACCGTCTTCGCCTCGCTTCTGCTCTCATGCGGCCTCGCCGCCGGCGCTGCCGGCTTCCAGGCCGCGCCCCACCCCGCAGCAGCCCCATTTGATCAGGCCACCGGCCGCGACCAGTTGAACTACCCGCGCCACACGGTCGCCGATTTCCTGCACATGAAGCTCAACATCCTCGTGCCGGACATGAACCAGCCGCGGATGGAGGTCATCCAGGATCTGAGCTTCGTCCCCATCGGCACAGAGTTGGACACCCTCAAGCTCGACGCCAAGATGCTGGCGATCCACTCGATCACCAGCCCCGGCCGCGCTGTCACCTTCGAGCACGACGGCGCAGTCGTGCGCATCACCCTCGATCCGCCGGTCCCCGCCGGCCACGCCTGCACCATCACCACGACCTACACCGTCACCGACCCGCCCTTCGGCGCGGTCTTCTTCCCAGAATCACCCGAGTGGCCCGGCCGCGCTGCTCAGATGCACACCAAGGGCGCCCCCGAAAACAACAGCTACTGGTTCCCCTGCCACGATTTTCCCAACGATCGCCTCACCACCGAGATCCTCTGCACCGTCCCCGCCGCCTACGACGTGGTCGCCAACGGACGCATGCTCGGCACACAGAACAAGGTTCTCACCAGCCGCCAATCCGGAGAGAACACCAAGGCCGAGATGAAGCTCGGCATGTATCGCCAGTTCCACTGGCTCCAGGACAAGCCCCATCCGCCGTACCTGGTCGTGATGGCGATCGGTCGCTGGGAGATCGTCGATGTCGGCTCCCGGCAGCTCCCCATGCCCGTCTACGTCCCGCCCGGCCGATCCAGTGACATCAAGGCCAGCTTCGGCCGCACCCCCGAGATGGCCGACTTCTACGGCCGAGTCCTCGATGAGCCCTATCCCTGGGACCAGTACGCACAGATCATCGTCTGGAACTTCTCCGCCGGCGGCATGGAGAACACCGGCGCCACCACGCTCGCCGACTCGGCGATCTATCTCCCCGAGGGTCTCCTCGATGGGGATCCAGAGGCCCTGGTCGCCCACGAGATCGCCCATCAGTGGTTCGGTGACCTGATCACCTGCAACTCCTGGGAGCACACCTGGCTCAACGAGGGCTGGGCGACCTACTGCGAGGCCCTCTGGTTCGATCATCGCGATGGCCCCGTCGGCTACGAGTCCGAGATCATCCGCGAGTTCGCCTCCGCGATGACTCGCGACAAGGCCGATGCCCCGCGCCAGCCGCCGATGGCCAGCAAGCAGTATCGCCTCCCCAACGAGAACTTCCGCCGCGCTGCCGATCCCTACTCCAAGGGATCGAGCATCCTCCACATGCTGCGTAAGCGAATCGGGGATGAAGCCTTCTTCCGCGGCACCGCGCTCTACATCGATCGCTACAAGTTCAAGCAGCCCGAGACCGCCGACTTCCAGGTCGTCATGGAGGAAGTCTCCGGCGAATCGCTCGACCAGTTCTTCGACCAGTGGTGCTTCCGCCCCGGTCACCCCGAGCTGGATGTCACCGCATCCTGGGACTCATCGGCGATGAAGCTGCATATTGCCGCCGCCCAGACCCAGAAGATCGACGGCTACAACCCCGCCTTCGAGTTCGATCTCCCCGTGCTCGCCGGCCTCTCCGACGGCCAGACCCGCAAGGGCATCATCACCGTCAACGGCCGGGATACCACCCTCGGCATCGACCTCCCCGCAGAGCCCGTGTGGGTCGCGATCGATCCCGACATGCACGTGCTCGCCAAGTTCAAGATCGATGCCCCCGAGCACTGGCTCGCCGCCCAGGCGACCAAGGGTCCGACGCTCGCCGCGCGGATCCAGGCCCTCAAGGCGCTGGGTGCAAGCAAGAACAAGAAAGGCCCCGGCATCCGCATCTCCGAGGCGATCGCCTTCAATCCCGAGATCCCGCCCATCGTCAGGGCCGAAGCCGTCCGCACCCTCCGCTCACTCGATGCCATCGGCGCCCTCGAAACCTGCGTGATCGCCCGTCCCCCATGCTGGGAAGTCCGCGATGCCGCCGTCGATGGCCTCGCCGCTGTCGCCGCCGCACGCGAGGGTGACGATGCCGAGCGCATCAAGGAACGCGCTGCCGACATGTTCGCCAAGCTCTACACCCTGGACAAGAGCTCGAAGGTCCGCGCTTCCTGCATCCGCGGCTTGGGCAGGCTGAAATCCACTCGACACCTCCCCCTCATCGTGTCGGCGATGGATGTCGAATCCCAATCCGATCGCGTGCGCCAGGCCGCCCTCGTGGCGGTGGGGGATCTCGCCGCTCCCGAAGGCCTCGCCCCCGCCCTGAAGTACGCCGGCAACGCCGGGCAGAACCGCACCCGCCCGATCGCGATCGAGAACTTGGTCAAGCTCGCCAAGAACGATCCCGATGAAACCTTCAAGGTGCTCGCCGATGCCCTGGTCTGCCGGGACCAGCGAGCCCGCAATGCCGCGGGCAGGGCCTTCGTCGATCTGGGGGATCCGCGAGGGCTCGAACTCCTCGAACAGACCCTGCGCAACGCCAAGGACTACCAGACCGAAGTCGGCCTGACTGATTGGATCGCCGACCTGCGCGCCAAGCTGACGCCGAAACCGGACGCTGCCGCAGGCACACCGTGATTCAATGGTCCTGAACCCGCACTCAGCACCCAGCACCCAGCACTCCCCCCTACCCGATGTGCGCCAGCACCTCATCAAACGCCATCGCCTTCTTGATCTCCCGCTTCTGAGACCACGTCACCTTCCCCTTGCCATCGGCCGACTTCCCGATGATCACCGTCCCCCGCCCGGCGATGTTCAGATCCGGCCAATAAAGCCCGTACGCCTTGCAGACGCTCCGATGCATGTCGGCGAGCAGGGTCTGCTCCAGCTTGATCCCCTCCGCCCACGCCTTCAGCGTCGCGAAGCTGTCGCACGAGATCCCCACCACCTGCGCCCCTTTGGCCTTCCACTTGTTCATCTCGTCGGTAATGCACTTCATCTCAACAGCGCACACATCCGTGAACGCCATCGGGAAAAAGCACAGCGCCACATCCCCCTTCTTGATGTTCTCCGACAGCGACCAATCGTTGCGGTTCTGGTCCTTGAGGATAAAGTCGGGGGCGATCTCCCCGGATGAGGGCGGGTTCTCACGCGGTGTCAGATGGGTGTTGGCTGTCGGCTGGCTGGACATGCGTTGAAATCCTTGTTGCAGTCTGAAAACTGGGGTGCGTACGTGACTAGAAATTCCCCGCCGGGACCACTCCCGCGTGCGTGCGGTCGCCCCGCGGCGGGTATCCTACACCCCGGCGGAGGATCCGCCGACAGTCTTACTTTCGCGGAGCGAACCCTTTGACTCCAGCAACCGAGCGATCCGTCACCGGAACCTCACCCGCGGCCAGCGCCGATCCCGACGCCGGCGCCAGACCATCCACCTCGGCCAAGGCCGCCGGAACCACCATGACCGAGCTTGCCGCGCGATACGCCGATGTCTGCGATCGAATCGCCCGCGCCGCCGCACGCTCGGGACGCAAGGCCTCCGACATCATCCTGGTCGCCGTCACCAAGCACGCCGATCCCGACCAGATCCGCGCCATGGTCGACCTCGGCCATCGCGACTTCGGTGAGAATCGCGTCCAGATCCTGCTCCAGCACGCGGCGATGGCCGAGGAATACCTCGCCCGTCTGCGCGTCGTCCCCAGCGCAGCGCCCAACGCCGCCAAGATGGATCTCGCCGGCGGACGCCTCCTCAGCGCTGTCCGCTCCGGCAACGTCGTGCAGAAGCCCGCCGCGTCACAGACCAAGCCCGGCTCCGCCTCCACCGGCCCCGCCGCCGGTCCCATCCGCTGGCACCTCATCGGTCACCTCCAGCGCAACAAGGCGCGCAAGGCGATGGAATTCGTCCGCCTCGTCCACTCCGTCGATTCCCTCCGGCTCGCCGAGGAGCTCCAGGCGATCGCCAACCGCCGGGAGCATCCCGTCGATGTCCTCCTCCAGGTCAATTGCTCGGGCGAGGAGAGCAAGTCCGGCTGCCCGGTCCCCGCCGCCCTCCCGCTCGCCGAGCAGATCGACACCATGGCCAACGTCCGCGTCCGCGGCCTGATGACCATGGCCCCGCTGGCCTCCGACCCCGAGCAGACGCGAACCGTCTTCCGCCGATGCCGCGAGATCTTCGAGGAAGTCCGCTCCGCCGGCATTGGCGCTGGCCACTTCAACATCCTTTCGATGGGTATGTCCGGCGACTACGAGGTCGCGATCGAAGAAGGCGCCAACGTCGTCCGAGTCGGCACCGCGATCTTCGGAGAACCCAAGGAAGTCGTTGCGGAGCCGCCGGAGCAAGAAGAGAAGGATTGAGAAGGCACTGGGCACTCGCAAAGGAACAAAGTACCCCGCCGCAAGGCGGGGTTCTTTTCTTCTGTCCTGCACCAGTGCCCAGTGCCTAGAGCGGTTTCACGCTTTCCGTAGCGGGATTCCGCAGTGGGCGAAGTAGTACCGCGCGTCGGTCGGCGTCACGGCGTCGAGGATCGCCTGCATCGAGGACCACAGGGCCGCGCGAGTACGGGCGGCCAGCGATCTGAGCAACTGCTTGATCTTGCTGAAGGCCGGTTCGATGGGGCTGAAGTCGGGGCTGTAGGGCGGGAGGTAGATCAGACGCGCGCCGGCCGATTCGATGATCACTTTGGTCCGCATGCCTCGGTCGTACGCCAAGAGCACACGGTCACGGAGGGCATCGGAGTAAGCGCCCGCCATGTTCGTCCCTTCCGGGCTGGTCCATCAGCCCGGCGCGCACCATACCGCCGCTCATCCCGAGGCGCAACTAACGAGCGCCGAACAGCGCTGGAAAAATTCGGAAACCGCTCTAGTAGATACGGTGATCGCCGTAGGAACCGACGGCAGCAGCCACCCAAGGGCGATGTCCCGATCCAGCAGAATGCGTGCGAGCCGCTTATTGAGGAATGCCTGAGAGTCATACCGCTGCGCGTTGCGCCGCTCTTGGTCAAGGAGACCACACCAGCTGGGAATAGTCTGTGGCGAGCTGGATCCAACAATCTCGTACTTCGTCGGCTCCGACGGATGCTTCGGCTCCTCATTCTCCATATTGCCCAGATGCCAGGTGATCGACCGGCTGCCGAATGCCGACAACGTGAAGGCCGGGTAGACATCCGTGCCGATATTGACCTCGAACCTGTCATCGAGCGATGCAATGTCCGCCAGCCCAATGATCTCCACGACCACGATATTGATCGCGAGCCCCGCAACCACACACCACAAAACCCGTCGAGTTGTTGCTCCAAACTTCACAAACGCAGCGTATCAGGTTGCTGGGCCCTCTGATCCAACCAACCTCCTCCTCAACGCCAAAAGCAACGTCTCCGGCTCCACCAGATAATTCTCCGGCGGCCTGAAATACACCTCATGCAACGTGTCCCCCGACTTCGGCGGCAACACCGTTACCCGCCCCGTCAGATCCTCTGTAGTCACAACCGGCGCCCCCACGGGAGCACGCCCCGGCGCCCGCCGCGCCCCCGGCCCGCTCCTCCGCGCAGCCCCCTTGGCCTGCTCCTCCGCCAACCGCGCATTCTCCCTCACCAGATCCGGCAACTCCCGCGCAGTCCCCAGCCGAATCTCCAGTTCCTTCGGCAGCGCCGTCCTGAAAATGACATCCTTCTCCCGAAGCGTGATGCTCCGGCACGCCAACAGCGCCGCCGCGATCCGCACCTCCGCAAGCTCCAGCATCCGCTCCACGGGCGTCGGCGGCGCTCCATACGCCTCCGTCAGATCCTCCCGCACCTTCGCCAGTTCCACCTGCGTGCTCGCCATCGCCGTCCGGCGATACGCCTCCAACCGCCGCATATCCGAAGGGATGTACGGCTTGGGAATCACACCCGCGATCCCGATCTCGACCGACACCGCGCTCGGCGGATCGGGCTTCTTCTGATTCTTGAGGTCGTGCACCGCCGTCTCCAAAAGCCGGCAGTACATCTCGTACCCCACCGCCGCGATATGCCCCGATTGCTCCGCTCCCAGGATGTTCCCCGCCCCGCGGATCTCCAGGTCCCGCATCGCGATCTTGAACCCCGCCCCCAGCATCGAGAACTGCTCGATCGCCTTCAGCCGCTTCTGCGCAACTTCCTTCACCGTCCGCTCGTTGGGCAAGAGCAGATAGCAGTACGCCCGGTGCTTGGATCGGCCGACGCGCCCTCTCAACTGGTGCAGATCCGCGAGCCCGAACCTGTCCGCATCGTTGATGATCATCGTGTTCGCCGTCGGCACATCCAGCCCGCTCTCAATGATCGTCGTTGACACCAAAATGTCCGCCTGCCTGCGGAAGAACTTGAGCATCACCTCCTCAAGCTCGTGCCCGGCCATCTGCCCGTGCCCGTACACCACCCGCGCCCCCTCGGGCGCCAGCCGCTGCACCGTGTCGGCGATCGTCGCGATGTCGCTCACCCGGTTGTGCAGGTAGTACACCTGCCCATCCCGCGCCAGCTCCCGCGCCAGCGCCTGCGAGATCCGCCGCTCGTTGTACGGGATCACCTCCGTCACGATCGCTCGCCGGTCCATCGGCGGCGTCGTCAAGCTCGAGATGTCACGGATCCCCAGCATCGCCATGTGCAGCGTCCGCGGGATTGGAGTCGCCGACAGCGTCAACACATCCACCGTCAGCCGCAGCCGCAGCAGCCGCTCCTTGTGCTCCACCCCGAACCGCTGCTCCTCATCAATGATCACCACCCCGAGGTCCGCGAACCGGACATCCTGCGAGAGAAGCCGATGCGTCCCGATGATCAGGTCGATGTGCCCCTTGCGGACCGCCGCGAGCGTGTCGTTCTGCTCCTTGGTCGTCTTGAACCGCGACAGCGATTCCACCCGGAAGGGATACCCCGCGAACCGCGATTTGAACGTCCGCTCGTGCTGCTCGGCGAGCACCGTCGTCGGCACCAACACCGCCACCTGCTTGCCGAACTCGCACGCCTTGAACGCCGCACGGATCGCCAGCTCCGTCTTCCCGAACCCCACATCACCGCACACCAGCCGGTCCATCGGCCTAGACGTGCTCATGTCCTTCTTGATCGCCGCCAGACAGGTCAACTGGTCCTCGGTCTCCTCGTACGGGAACTCATCCTCAAACTGCCTCTGCCACGCCGTGTCCTGCGGATACTGGATCCCCGCCATGTGCTCCCGCGCTGCCCGAACCCGCAGCAGCTCCCCCGCCAGATCCTTCACGCTCTCGAACGCCCGCTCCTTCTGGTTCTTCCATTTCTGCCCGCCCAGCGTCGAGAGCGGGGGCGCTCCCGAGAACCCCCCGACGTACTTCTGCACAAGGTCGATGCGGCTGACCGGCACGTGCAGCTTGGTTCGCCCCGCGAACTCGAGCGTCAGGTACTCCTCCGGATCCCTCGCCGGTGTGTACGCCGATCCCTGAAACTCTCTCGCGATCGCCTGTGGTGTCAGCAGTTGCAGCCCGACATACCGCGCGATCCCGTGCTCGGCGTGCACCACGTAGTCCCCGGGCTGAAAGTCCAGGAACGTGTCCATCGCCCGCGCCGACTTCAGCCGCGCCGTCCGCCGCCGCGTCGTGAACCGATTCACCAGCTCGTGATACGGAACGATCGCCAGCCCCGCCGGTTCCGAATCCCAAATGAACCCGCGATGAATGTACCGGACCGCCGATTCAACCCGCGCCCGTTTCGCCGCATCACCGCTCGCGTGCTCGCTCAGCAGCTCACTCAGCCGGTGCTGTTCCCCCTCGTTCTGGCAGCAGATCAGGATCCGCCGCTCTCCCTCGATCAACCCCAGGAGCTCGGCGATCGCCTCCGGAACTTCCTTGCTGAAACTCGGCAACAGCGCTGCCGGCAACTGCACCCGGACATCCGTGCTCGCCGCCCCCGCCGAGAACTGGTTGATCTCCGCCAGCCCCGACAACGCTTCCAGCTGCTTCAGCACCGCCGGCGGTCCCGAGATCCCGCGGCTGTCGATCACCCGCTCGTAATACCCCCGCCCCTGCTCGACGACCTCCAGCGTCTCGGCGAGCACGCCGATGGTGCCCTTGGGCAACAGGTCCAGGAAGCTGATCCCCTCATCCTCCTGGATCCCCTTCACGTCCGCGCACACCAACTGCACGCTCTCGATCGCCCGGTCCGAACCCATCGTCTCCAGGTCCACCAGGTTGATCCGGTCGATGACATCACCGAAGAAATCGATCCGCACCGGATCGGTCGATGTCCCTCCGGGCGGGAAGACATCCAGGATGCCCCCGCGGATCGCAAAGTCTCCCGGTTCCTCCACTGCATCCCGCCGCTGATACCTCGCGCCGGCGAGCCACCGCGCCAGCTCCGCCGGATCCTGCTTCTGCCCGTTTCGCAGCGTGCGGATGAGCGATTCCAAGCGAGCCGGCGCTGGGACCGCCTGCATCAGCGCCTGGATCGGCGCGGCGATCACCCGCGCTGCAGCGCCCGAAGGATCCTCGATCACGCGCCGCACCGCCGTCAATCGCTCGGCGAACAGGTCCAGCGCTACCCCCGTCTCACCGGGCAGCACCTCGAGCGCCGGCAGCCGGAACGCATCCAGCCCCATGCCCGAGAGCTCATCCACCGCCTCATCGGCATCATCGATGTGCGCGGTGACCAGGATCACCGGCCGCTTGAGTGCCCGGGCGATCGTGCCGGCAAGCAGCGCCGTCGATGACCCCGCCGCTCCGGTCGCCACCACGCGCCGGCGAGCCTCCAGCGCCTGCACCAGGCCCCGCACCACCGCATCCCCACCGATGGCATCGAGCAGATCGACCAAGCGGTTCGCCATAAATGCGCGCACGGGCCTGCCCGGGCGGCGAGCCAACCGCTGGCTGCCTCCCTGGCGACCCTTGCACTCAACTGGCCCATCGTAGGGATGAACGCCGGTCGGGCCGAACGCGACCGGTTCACATCACTGCACGTCAGGGGCCGACGCTGACCAGCGGGCCGATCCGCTCGATCAATCGCGGACCCACACCCTTGACGCGATCCAGCTCCTGGACCGTCTTGAACCCGCCGCGCTGATTCCGGTGCTCAATGATCCGCTGCGCGGTCGTCGCCCCCACACCCGGCAGCAATTCCAGCTCCGCCTGCGATGCGGAGTTGAGATCAAGCCTTCGGCCGACCTTCAGCCCGCTTGCCGGCTCCTGGCCGCTCCCCATCAACGCGACTCGATTCGCGAGCGGTTCGCCAGCCCCGCTCGTCAGCATCGGCATCGGCGCCTGCCGGAAGTACGACAAAAGGATCCCCGCGAGCGAAGCCCCGATGACTACCCCGACGCCCAGCCACAGCGCCGGCCCGTGAATGCCCGCCGATGGCGGAGAATTCGCCAAATGACGTGAGTCGGCAGCGCCTTGGTCCGCTCTTGGATTCATAGGAGCAGTGTACAGAAAAGAGGGGATCCGGCCGTCGGATCCCCTCTTCTGCATCAGGGTGTCGATCTCATCAGGTTGTCAATCAACGCCTTACTGCTTCAGAACCCTACCCCATCTCGTGGCACAGGCATCCTGCCTGTGTTCTACCGTTCTCCTACCACGTTCTGAGACAGCCTTACAGAATCGAGAAGTCCCACTGGTCAAGCTCGGCGTCGTAGGCCATCTGCACCACCTCGCCATCCACGTTGCTCCCCAGCACGAACAGCTCCGAGTTCATGTTGGCAAACCCGGTCAACTGCCCCACCAGCTCGCTGGTGATCTCCGAGGGCGGTGTCAACTCCGTCACTTCCCAGGTCTGGTTCTCGAGCGTCCAACTGAAGATCGCCACGTTGCCCGACTCGGTCAACCCCGCGACCACGATGTCGCCGGCGATCGAGCTGAACGATGAGGCCGATCCCGCGGCGTAGTCGGGCGCGTTGGCGAGCAGGGTCATGTTGGTGACCTGCCACTCATACCCCGGCGCCCACCACAGGGCGATCGTGTGGCCCAGGGCGTTGGTGCCCAGGACGTTCACCCCGCCCCACGGCGTCACCGAGACGCTGACGGTGCCCACCAGCTCCTCGGCCCCGGTCTGCTCGCTGAGGTTGGTGTACACCCAGTGGTCCAGGCCCGGCGCCCACCAGACCGCCGTCACATCCCCGTTGGCATCGACGGCGATCACGTTCATCCCGCCCCACGGCACGGAGTACGACTCGATGTCCCCATCCCAGGCGGGCTGGTCCTGACCGGTGCCGTCGAGGTGCTCACCGAGGTTGATGAAGTTCCAGTTGAAGCCATCCTCACCCTCGGATCCATCCTGCCAGTACGCGACCAGCTCTTCGTCGGCGTTCTTGCCGAAGATGTTGCTGTTGCCCCAGGGCGTCGTGAGGACATCCAGATCGTCGGAGGCGAACGGCTCAGCGCCGTTGATGTCGCTCGTCAGGTTCTTCTGGCCCCAGGATCCATCCGCGTTGTTGATGTAGAGCATCAGGCCCTGGTTGCTCTGTCCCGCGGCGTAGCGGCGGGCGTTGGCGCCGGCTCCCTGGCCGTACTGGTGCTTGACCTCATCGACGACGACCAGGTCACCATCGATCGGCGGGGCATCCCCGAACAGATCCCCGAGGTTGTACTCCTGGGAGCCGCCCTGGCCATCCTCGATCGTCACGATCGGCCGGCCAAACTCATCGACCCGGGCCCGGGCGCGCTTGCCATCGTTGTTGGTCGGCTCGTTGGGATCGGTGTTGTTCACCTCGACGCGCGGTGTCTTGATCGTGATCGTCAGGGCTTCGGACCTCCGGCCCTCGCGCCCGCCATCGGTGATGCTCGCCGTCACATGGTGCTCCCCATCGGGCAGCACGCTGAAGCCGTCGGTCTTGACGAAGACGAACCCCTCCTCGCTGCGCACCAGCTCGTTGCCCATGCGCACGCCGTCGATGAACAGGTTGACGAACACACCCTTGTCCGCGCCCGAGACCTTGAACATCAGCCACCGGCCGGCCGAGTTGTTCAGCCGCGTGATGTCGTCCGTGTGGCTGTCGCCCAGGTCGGACGACTCGTGCAGGTCGGGCGTGTTGGGAATCGCCACATCCTCGTAGCCGCTGTCGCCATCGTCACCCCCGCCGTTGTGCTGGTCACCCCCGGTGAACGTGATGATCGTCACTGTGCCGTCCCCGGCGTTGGCGATCGCCATGCCATCGCGGCCGGTCGGGGAGAAGATCCCAGGCGCTGCCCAGGCCGGCTGGTCACCGACCTTGATGACGCCGAAGAGCTCGGACTTGCCATCCTTGATCCGGTGGGCGCTGATGGTGTCATCCCCGCGGTTGACGGTCACGAGCGCGAAGCCGTGCTCGGGATTGAAGAACCCGAACGTATGCACCGGCTCATCCCCGACGTTGATCACCGGGCCCGCCTCGAACCCGGCCTGGCCCTTGTTGAGCAGGATCGACACCGTGTCGGCGCCGGTGTTGGAGACCACCAGGTCGGTCTTGAAGTCGCCGTTGACATCCCCGGTCATGACGCCCGTCGGCGACTGACCGACATCCACCGTCAGCGCATCCCCGAAGTTGCCCGTGCCCCCCGCCATCATCTGGAAGAACGCCTCGGAAGTCAGCAGGCGCTCGAGCGCATCGGTGAACATGAACTCGCCATCGTCCCCGCTCCCCTCATCGCCGCCTTCGTCATCACCGCCGCCCTCATCACCCTCCCCGCCCTCATCCTCGCCGAACATGTCCCCGAAGATCGCCTTGATCTCCTCCTGGCCCGGCATGCGGTGCAGGAAGCGATCGAAGGCGTGGCGGATCAGCGCCTGGTGGAAGTCCCGTGACTCAAGGACATCCTCCACGAACTCCTCTCGCGGCTGGCCGCCCAAGAGCTGCTGCACCCGGGCCTCCATCTCCTGCGGTCCGGCCGGCCGGCCCAGCGTGTCGGCGTAGACCAGATGCACGTACTTGCCGATCTCGCCGCCGGCGCGGTCCTGGAAGTACTCCTCGGAGGTGAGCAGGGCCTCATGCACGTCCTGGAAATCCCCCTCGGCGTAGAAGAGGCCGACGAGCGTCTCCATTTCCTGCTCGGAAGGATCACGCCACATCATCCGCGTGAACGTATTGCGGACCTGGTCGCTTACGAACTCGGTCCGGCCGAGCAGGTCGGAGACCAGCTCCTTGCGGCCCTCGGGCCCGGATTCCAGCTGCGTGAGAGCTGCCGCCAGCTCCTGCTCCGAGGGCATCCGGTGCAGCAGCTCGTGGTACAGCCGCCCGATGACATCGGTGGGCGTCACCGTCTGGGGCGCGTTGAACAGCACCGAAACCGAGTTGCCGGTCGTGTTGGCGGTCACGATGTCCGCCGTGCCATCCCCGTTGACATCCCCGACCGCGATCGATGCCGGGCCATCCCCGACGACATGCTCTCCGCTCAGCTCGATACCCGTGCCCTCCTCCTCGTCGATGATGTAGTAGGTCGAGATCTTGTCCAGGGCCTCGAAGGCGATCACGACCTCCATGCTGTTGTCGGTATTGAGATGCACCGCGGCCGCGGAGGTGGCGCCCTCGGGCAGGTTGATGAAGCCGTGATCCTCGAACAGGCCCTGGCCCTTGTTGGTCAGGAGCACCAGGCGCCGGCCCTGGGAATCGAACGCCGCAAGGTCGGGACGCCTGTCATCGTTCATGTCCAGGACCGCCAGGCTCACCGGCGTGCCGCCGACCTCGTAGTTGTCCGTGGGCGCAAACCCCTGCGGGGAGTTGCGCATCACCGAGAGCGTGCCCGCCCCCGGGTTGCTGGTCGCAACATCCATCAGCCCATCGCCGTCGAAGTCGGCGACCACGACCTTGCTCGCCCCCTCATCGGCGGGGAGGTCGAAGCGCTCGAAGCCATCGCCCGAGAGCATGCGCCGGGCCTCGAGAAGTTCGATGCCTCGACGGCCCGCCGCACGGCCGGCCCGGCGCTGGATTGCGCGTGACGAGCTGCGGCCGGCGGGAGCAACGGCGAATCGGTCGAGCGACTTGGCCATGAACAGGCTCCTTGGAAGCGTCGTGTCTGTGGTGACGGTCAGGAACGAGAGCGAGAGTCTATGTTGATCGGATCGCCCGGGCGTTTTCCTCACCTCGTTGCAAGGTCCGGGGAGAGTTACCGCGGCGGGTGTCGCCGGCACAGACCGCGCTGGTGGAACGCCGGGTCCGATTACAGCGCATGGAGACTAAAAAATGCACGCGTGCGGAGTTGTGCGCGCGGGCACGAGACTGAGGAGGGAATCTCAGGTGAAGTGGCCGTGCGTGCGAGTGCCGGGTTGTGCGCACGAAAGTGGATCTGCGCCACGATTCCGCCCGCGGAGTTTCAGGGATGTACCGGCGGGGTAGGTTGCTCCGCGCCGGCGACCGCGCAGCGAGGCGGCAAACGCGGTTTGCGGGCATCGACACCGTTCGTGCGCGCGGCCCGGCGAGCGTTACCGCCGGCGGATCGCGAGCATGAAGCCCGCGGTCGCGAGGATCATGGCGCCGGGCGCGGGGACCGCCGCGCACGTGCTGCTCAGCGTCAGGTCGGACATCTTGAAGAGATCCGTGCCGGCGTTCTTGATGATGATGTACTCCCATGCGGGCTGTGGATCGATCGTCCAGGCCGCGGTGAGCCAGCCGTTCTTGAATTCAGGCTCTCCCTTTCTCTCGACCTTGCTCTTGGTCAGCGGGTTCTTGTAGCCGTAGGCTGGTGTCTGCAGTTCGGGCTTGGCATCCTTGCCCTGGATGAAGATCTTGATGGTGAACGTCTTGACCTTTATGAGATTCTCGACGTTGTCGAGCCCCAGGCCCATGCTCATGCCGGGCGTGAGCGTCCCTACAAAGGATGTGGAGCCGCTGACGGCCGTGTCATCTCCGGTTGCCTTGTAGGTGCCCGTCCACGGCGGGTTCTGCCACTTGTTCTTGCCGTCCTTGTCCACCTCCTCCATCCCGGTCGGGGCTTTGTCGAAGACATCGGTGGTGTGGAGGCTGAAGCCGGCGATCGCGGCCGAGTGCATGCACAGGGCGGCTGCGACACATGCAAAGTTCGAAGGCTTCATGGCTGGTCCCTCGTGTGGGAGTTGCATCGCCCGGAACGAGCGGGCGATCCCAGCTGTGAAAACGGAGCGGGCTTGCATCGCTCACGCGGATTGTCAAGAAGCGGCCGCGGGAGAGGATGTGGGAAGCGGCGTTGCGCGGGCGCTGCGTGGGATGATCGCGATCAAAGTGGCGAGCGCCGCGCCGGCCAGCAGCCGCCAGGGCGCGGCGAGCACAAAGGGATCTCCCGCCCACGAACCGGGCCACCACTTCGGCAGGATCCCCGGCTGGAGCAGGGTGACGGCGATGAAGCCCGCGAGCAGCGCAGCGATCGCCGAGATGGTGTTGCCGCGGCGCGTGAAGAGGGCGGCGATGAAGACACCCAGCATCCCCGCGTACGCGAATGCCATGACGCCCAGCACAAACGGCAGGATCGCCTCATTGTTCGCCTGTTTCCAGTGGATGCAGACCAGTGCGAACGCGCCGAGCACGACCGCCCAGCCGGCGGTCGCCCAGCGCCCGGCGGAGACGTAGTGGGCATCCGCGCGGCCCGGGCGCAGCGGGCGATAGATGTCGCTGACGAACGTGCTCGCCATCGAGTTGAGGGATGAGTTGATCCCCGCCGGGCCGGCGGCCATCACGCCGGCGAGAACGAGGCCCACCATCCCCGCGGGCATCTCGTGGAGGGTGAACTTGAGGAAGACTTCACCGGTGTCGCCCCGCAGATACTCGGGCGCTGCGCGGCCGGTGAGCTGCGGGCACTGGTAGTAGACCCACAGCAGAATCCCGATCGCCGCGAACACGAGGACGACGGGGATGCCCATCAGGACACCCGAGATGATCGACCAGCTCCCCTTGCGTGCGTTCTCGCAGGCGAGCAGACGCTGGACGAGATCCTGATCGGTGCCGTAGGCGGCGAGCAGGAGGAGCATCCAGCCGGTGCACGCGGTGATCAGCGTGTAGGGCTCCTTGAAGCTGAAACCCTGCGGGCCTTCCCAACCCAGTGAGAGGAAGCGGAGCTTGGAGCCGCCATCGGGCGCGCCGTGCTTGACGGCTTCGAGGATCGCCGGGGCATCGGCGTGGATGCCGCGCCAGAGGATGACGATCGTGAGGATCGCCGCTCCGAGATAGACCGCGACCTGGATGACATCGGTCCAGATGACGCTCGAGAGCCCACCGGCGAGCGTGAAGAGCGCGCCGAAGGCCATGAAGATCAGGATCGCGGCGGCGATGTGATGCGGCTGTGGATCCGGCCAGATCGCCATCGCGACGGGGATGGATCCGATGAAGACGCGAGCGCCGCTGGCGAACACGCGACCGATCATGTAGACAGCGCTGGCGGCGAGCTTGGCGCCGGGGCCGAAGCGGTGCTCCAGGAGCTGGTAGGGAGTGGAGACACCCAGGCGGTAATAGGCGGGGATGAAATACCGCGCGAGGATGATCGCGGCGAGGATGCCCCCGATGTTGGTGGAGAGGTAGCGGAGGTCCCCGTTGTAGGCATCTTCGGGGACACCCAAGACGGTGGCGGCGGACTGCGCGGTGGCGAGGAACGAGATGGCGATCGCCCAGATGGGCATGTGCCCACCGCCCTTGAAGTAGGAAGCGGTATCGGTGCGGCGGGCGCGGAGGGCGAACCAGATGCCGGTGGCGATCAGGAGGGCGAAGTATGCGGCGAGCACGACCCAATCCCAATGGCTGAGCCGACCTCCGGCTGAGGAGGCCTGTGCGAGCATCGGGGTGAACCAGGGAGATGAGGGCGTGGTGGAGTCTCCGATGGGCGAACCGAATCGCTCATCGGGAGATCAGGGCCGGTTTCGCGAGAACCGGGCGGAGCGGGAATGGTGGGAAGGAGCTCGGTTCGGCCGCTTCGGCCGCAACGGCGCGGCGGATTCCGAATCGGTACAAAAAAACACTCGACCGCGTGTTTCCGCCCGCGGTCGAGTGATAGGAGGAGGGGACAAGACTTGTCGAGGAACCCGGTTTCCCGGTTTCCCCTGGTAATCCTGATGCCGCGTGTCCGCGAGTCATCAAGGGCGGGACAGGGAGCTATCCGCATGAACGGGCCCGGCGGTTCCAGACTCATCAATGTTTTTTTCGGATGCGGGGCCTGGGAAGGGCAGCCGATGTGCAAGTGCTTGACTGTCATATAGTTGCGTTCAAGCAAAAAACTCGCTTCCCATCACCCTTTCGGGCATTGGAAAGCGAGTTCAAGCGGACAAGCACGTTTTTGGTGAAACCGATCCGGGTCAAAACTCGGCAGCGTATTGCGCCCGCTGGCGAGTTACAGGAGGAGAGAGACAAGAGGCTGGTCGAATCCGGCGTTTGATTGGCTGGACTCTGGAAAGCTCGTCGCGTGTTTCCGCCCGCGGCGAGCTATAGGAGGAGAGGGACTTCGTCGATCGCTGCCCGTTAGGGTTTTGATCTAAAACTCGGCAGCGTATTGCGCCCGCTGGCGAGTTACAGGAGGAGAGAGACAAGAGACTGGCTGGCCGCGGCCTTCACAGGCCGGGCCTTTGTAAAACTCGCTGCGTGTTTCCGCCCGCGGCGAGTTACAGGAGGAGAGAGACAAGAGACTGCTGAGGCCATCCTCGAATCCACCGTTCAGTCGTTCCCGGCTGGCCGGTCGTTCGTGCTGACACGGTGAAGGTGCCACAGAAACTGAGATCTGCAACCTCACAGACGGAATTTTCTGCATTTCCGGCGCAGAATGGTCACAACTCAAGCCTGGAAAAGGGCTTAGGCAGTGGGCAATCGGCAGTAGGGAACGCAGGGAAGACCCAGATCCAGAGGAGATCAGGCGGGGACGAAGGGGTTGTCGCGCTTCTCTTCGCCAATCGTGGTCTGGGGGCCGTGGCCTGGGAGGCAGGTCGTGCTGTCAGGGAGCTTGTAAAGGCGATCACGGATGGACTTTTCGAGGACCTCGAAGTCGCCTCCGGGGAGGTCGGTGCGGCCGATGGAGCCGGCGAACAGGGTGTCGCCGACGATCGCCGTTCCGGAGGGTTCGTGATAGAGGGTGATGCCGCCGGGCGAGTGGCCGGGGGTGTGGATCACGCGCCAGCGCTGGGTGCCCAGGTCCAGGGCATCCTCGTGATTGAGGAGGCGGCTGGGATCGGGAGCGGTGATCGGCATGGCATCGCTGAGGTTGAGCAGCGGGTTGCCGGGCCACTGCGCTTCGGCGGTGTGGATCCAGATGGGCAGGCCGGGGAAGGCCTCGAGGACATCGGCGATCCCGGCGATGTGGTCGATGTGGGCGTGAGTGAGGACGATCGCCAAGGGCTCGAGCCTGTTGGCTCTGACCTCATCGATGACGACTTCGGGGCCGAAGCTGGGATCGATGATCCAGCAGGTCTTGGTGGCGGGGTCGGCGATGATGTAGGAGTTGGTCTGCCAGGGGCCGAGCGCGAAGCCGCGAATCCAGGGATCCGAGCTAGAACCAAGGCCTGGTGAACGGGCGGATTCGGGAGATGACGGGGTTCCGGGCATCGGGCGATCCTAGGTACACTGATCGGATCGCCCTTGGTGGGTACTGTGCAGGAAGGGCACGGGGGGGATTGGTGTGGGGGTGAGAGCGGCGGCTATCGGGAGAAACCGGTCATGGATGACGGGCAGGTACGTTGGATTACCGCACACGAAGCGAAAGTCCGGTCGGCGCGGCTGTGGGTGGGGATTGCGTACGGGCTGGCGCTTGGGGTGTCGGCGGCGACCTTGGTCCTGGGGCTGCGTCCGATCGGCGCGCCGGCTGAGGTTACCGACAACGCGGGCCTGCTCGCGGCGATCACGACGCTGGGTCAGCGTCAGACGCTTGTGACGTTCGGGCTTCTGGGTCTGATCGCCTCGATCACGACGCTGCCGATCGCGCTGGTGCTGGTCTCGATCTGGAAGGAGACCGGTCAGCACAATCTCAAGCGGATCGAGCAGGCGCTGGAGCGTCTGACGGAGCACTTTGCGCTGTCGGATGATGCCCGGCGGGTGGTGTTCCGCAAGCAGGAGCGGGAGATGCTGCGGCGGGCGATCAGCGAGGACATCGAGGCGGAGGACTGGGAAGCGGCGAGCGTGCTGGTTGCGGAGCTTGCGAACCAGTTCGGGTACCGGGCCGATGCGGAGGAATTCCGCACGCGGATCGATGCAGCGCGACGGCAGACGGTGGACCGGAAGGTCGCCGAGGCGATCTCGGTGCTGGATGGGCTGATCATCCAGCGGCGATGGGACGATGCGTTCGCGGAGGCAGCGCGGATCAAGCGGCTGTATCCGGAATCGCCGCGTGTGGATGGGCTGGGCCATCGGGTGCAGACATCGCGTGATGCGTACGTGCAGGACCTGGAGCGGCGATTCCTGATGGCAGCGCAGGAGGACCGGGTCGAGGATGCGATGTCGCTCTTGAAGGAAATCGATCTGTACCTGACGGAGACGCAGGCAGCGCCGTACCGGGAGGTGGCGCGCGGGGTGATCGGCAAGGCGCGTGAGAACCTGGGGGTGCAGTTCAAGCTGGCGGTGCAGGACCGGCGCTGGCGCGATGCGGCGATCGCGGGTGAAAAGATCATCTCGCAGTTCCCCAACTCGCGCATGGCGGCGGAGGTGCGGGGGCTGATTGATGGGATCCGCTCTCGGGCGACGCAGGTGGCGTGAGAAAGTTCAAAGAGCAAAGGGCAAATGGAGATGGGGGAGGGGTGGTAGTTCGCGCGTGCTGGGGGTTAGAGGCCGAGGTGGTTGGCGATCGAGATGGTGGCGATGATGGCGCCGGCGGAGAGGATGGCGATGATTCCGCCATCGGCGAGTTCCATCTCGGTTTCGGATTGGATGAGCAGGGCGAGCAGGGCGACCATGAGGGATGGGACGGCGAACGCGTAGAGGCAGGATGGGATGGGGAGGAAGCAGACCGCGCTGGGGAAGAAGAGGGTCCAGACGGCGGCGAGCACGGAATAGATGCCCGCGAGTCGGAGGATGGTGAACCACGCGGGTGCATCGAAGCCGGCCCAGATGAGGCAATAGAGGTAGAAGACCAGGGCGCCGGCGGCGGCGGCGAGCCCGGCGGTGGTGAAGTCATCGGCGAGCCACCCGGGGTTTCCCTGCGCGATGCGGACGATGACGATGATGAGAAGACCGGCGAACAGCATGATGCCTGCGCGGAGGGCCTGCCTGCGGCTGTAGGCCTTGAACTCCAGGTCGTTCATGGCCTTCATGCGCCCGCGGGAGTCCTTGAACTTGACGGTCTTGCCGCACTTAGGACAGACGGTGGCGCGGAGGCCTGCGAGGTCGTACTTGCAGTAGGGGCAGAAGGGGCCGGGCTTGTGTGGAGGTGGGGGAGGTGGGGGAGGTGGGGGCGGTGGGGTGGATCCGCCGGAATCGGGAACGGTGTCGGCGCCGCTGGCGCGGATGGATTCGGATTGGACGATCCGCTGCATCTGGGATTCATCGATCCCCTCGATGCCGATCTCGCCGTCATCGTCGGTTGCAACGGGGGTGGAGAGGGGCGGGGGCTTGGCGCCCCTGGCGCTGCAGCGGACGCAGATGATGCGGTTCTGGGCCCGGGCGGAGGGCGGGGTGTCGGGGCAGGGGCTCCCGCAGATGCAGCAGACTCTGTCGTGATCGCCGGAGGCGGTCATCGCGGCTTGTTTCTCCTGGAGGTGCTTCAGGTCGCTCGCGGGGGTCAGTCGTAGCATACCGCATGAACGTTGCCGAGTTGCAGTTGCGCGATGGGCTTGAGCTTGCGGGCGGGCGAGCGCGGATCGAGGTGATGACGCAGGCGCATGCGCCGGGGATGCTGGAGGCGTTGGACGACGTGAGTCTGTGGAGGTATCTGCCGACCCCGCCGCCGGTGACGATCGAGCTGATGGAGGAGCATGTCGCCGGGGCGCTGAAGGCGGCGGCGGCGAGCGGGACGATGCTGCCGTTTGTGGTCATCGATCGCTCGACGGGTCGGTGCTGCGGGTCTACGCGATATCTGGATATTCAGCCGGCGAACGATGGGATCGAGATCGGCTGGACGTGGTACTCGCGGCGTGTGCAGCGGACGAGCATCAACACGGAGTGCAAGCTGCTCTTGATGACGCACGCGTTCGAGCGGCTGGGGTGCATCCGGATGCAGCTGAAGTGCGATTGGCGGAACGAGCCTTCGAAGGCGGCGATCCAGAGGATCGGGGCGAAGTATGAGGGGACGCTGCGGCACAACATGAAGCTGTACGACGGGCACCTGCGGGACACCTCGCACTTCAGCATTCTGCGGGAGGAGTGGGCGGGGGTGAAGGCCCGACTGGAGGCTCGGCTGCGTGCCGGCTGACGGCGGCGGGGCGGGGCCGGTACACTGCCGCCCGATGACCGGGCGCCGCAACGCCTATCTCTTCCTTGCATTCCCGCTGACCGTGCTGTTCATCTTCACGCTGGCTCCGACGGTGCTCGGGCTGGGGTTGAGCCTGTTCAGCTGGGCGGGGTCGGGAGCGCCGAGGTTCGTCGGGCTTGAGAACTTCCGGGCGCTCCTGGGGGATCCGCGGTTCACACCCGCGCTGCGCAACACGCTGGTGTTCGTGATCGCGACGGTGCCGCCGACGGTGCTGATCGGGTTTCTGCTCGCGGTCGCGGTGCATGCGAAGTGGTTCGTGGGCAAGACGCTGGTGCGGACAGCGCTGTTTCTGCCGACGGTGGTTTCGATCGTGGCGATCGGATTCGTGTGGAGGTGGATGCTCGATGCGCAGGGGGGGATGTTGCCGATCGTGCTGCGGGGGGTGGGGATCGATCCGCCGGATTTTCTGCAGGGGGGTCCGGTGGTGTCGTTTTTCCCGTGGCTGGAGTGGCCGATGCTGTCGGTGATCGCGGTGCAGGTGTGGAGGACCATCGGGTTCTGCATGGTGCTGTACCTGGCAGCGCTGCAGGGGATCAACGAGAGCTTGTACGAGGCGGCGGAGGTGGATGGGGCGGGGCGATGGCACGCGATGCGGCACATCACGTGGCCGCAGGTGGCGCCGATGACGGTGTTTTTGCTGGTGACGGGTGTGATCGGGGCGCTGCAGGTGTTTGACATCATCTGGGCGATGACGAATGGCACGGAGACCAACGCGACGGTGGTGCTGAACCTGTACGTGTTCCGGGAGTTTCAGCAGAGCCGGCTGGGGTATGCGGCGGCGATCGGGGTGGTGATCTTTGCGTTGACGGTGGTGGCGACGGCGGGGCAGCTTGCACTGGTGCGGCGGAGGGCTGGGTAGAAACGTGGAGCACTTGAACGCACAGATCACGGAGGTCACAGAGAGTAGAAATAGAGGCAGAGGACAGCATCCTTGCTCTCTGCGTTCTCTGCGACCTCTGCGTTCATTATTCTGATCAGCTCTTCATGACGCGGACCAGGGCATCGAGGCCGCGCTCGAGGTTTGCGATCGGTGTTGCGTAGCTGAGGCGGAAGTGGGTGTCGCGCTGGGAGAAGGTGCGGCCGGGGACGATGAGGACTCGTTCCTGGATGCAGCGCTGGAAGAACTTCTCGCCGGCCTCGTGCTGGGGGTAGCCGAGCCGATCGGGGACCTTGACGAAGGCGTAGAAGGCGCCGCCGGGGGTGGGGACTTCGGTGTGCGGGCTGAGGCGATCGACGACGAGGGAGCGGCGACGCTCGTACTCGGCGACGTAGGAGGACATGTCGAGGTCGAGGGCTTCCATGACGCCGACCTGGAGCGGGTGCGGGGCGTTGACGTAGAGGTACTGCTGGAGCTTGACCATCTCCTCGATGAGCTTGCGTGGGCCGGCGGCGTATCCGAGGCGCCAGCCGGTGACGCCGTAGGTCTTGCCGAAGCCGCGCACGAGGAGGACGGTGTCTTCTGCGCCGGGGAAGCGGGCGGGGCTGGGGCAGCGGAGCTTCTTGGGATCGCTTGTGCTGGGCTGGGTGCGGAAGTCGGCGTAGGTGAACTCGTCGTAGATCTCATCGGAGAGGAGGATGATCTTCTTGCGCCGGCAGAGATCGAGGAGTTCCTTGCATTCCTGCTCGGTTGAGACGACGCCGGCGGGGTTGCTGGGGGAGTTGAGGACGACCATCTTGGTGCGCGGTGTGATGAGCGGCTCGATGCGCTCGGCGGTCAGGCGGAAGTCGGGGTAGGTGGAGCACTTGATCGCCGTCGCGTTCGCGAACGTGCCCATGTAGGGGTAGAGCACGAACCAGGGGTCGGGGATGATGACCTCATCGCCGGGGTCGAGGAGAGCGAGGCTGGCGAGCATGAGAGCGCCGGTGGTGCCGGAGGTGATGAAGAGGCCGGTGTTGGAATCGGCGTGGCCGGGGAGCTCGGTGGTCTTCCATCCGACATCGGCGGCGAGCGCGTGGGCGAGCTTCTCGCGGAGTTCGGGGATGCCGCGGGTGAGCGGGTAGCCGTTGCGTCCGGCATCGATGGCGCGGATCGCGGCAGCGCGGATGGGCTCGGGGACGGGGAAGTCGGGCTGACCGATGGAGAGATCGACCCTGTCCGGGATCTTGGCGCCGATCTCAAAGACGCGGCGGATGCCCGAGCCGTTGATCGATGAGGAGCGAGAGCTGATGAGGTGGGTCAGATCCATGGAAGGCACTGGGGATTGGTGGAAAATCAAAGCCGAGGAGGAGCCAAGCGTAGGGACTTGTGAGCCAATATCACAACCCCGACGATCGCTCGCGGATCGCCGACGGTATTAATGCAATTGCTGCGATGGGGTGCAGGCGATGGCTTGTTTGGCCTTTCACCAGTGCCCAATGCCCAATGCCCAGTGCCCAATGCCCAATGCCCAGCGCATAATGCCAAATGCCTTCTACTGGCATCAGCCCTTGGGTACGAGGGTCTTGGGCAGGCCGAGGGGCTTGCCGGACTTCATGTCGAATTTCTTGTCGGCGAGCATCTTGGTGATGCGCTCGGCGCGGGTCATGACGGAGCGCTTGCCGGCTGTCTGGGCGGCGATGCGGAGGGAGGGATCGAGGCTCATCGGAGGGTCCTTTCTGAATCGACCGAGGACCAAGAGCCCCGGGCTTTACCTGACGTACTTTTCCCAATACACCTTCTCGAAGTTGTACTTTCCGCGGTGTTGGCGCTGGTAGAGGAGTCCGAGCCTGCGGGCCTCGTCGGCGAGCTTGTCCCGCTGACGCTGGGTTTCCTTCATGTCGTTGCTGCCATAGCCCTGGGCTGAGACGAGTTTGTAGAGGGGGTCATTCTTGCCATCCCGGCGGCTGCGATCAACCGTGGGGTAGGGAACCCCCAGGGCTGCAAAGCCGTTGCGGCCGAGGAAATCGACTGCATCCCGGGCATCCTGGCGGGACATTCCCGAGGCCAGGACGAGGTGATTCTGGGTGTTGGTGCGGGGGTCGGCATCGAAGCTGCCGTTGTAGGCGACCACGGGGCCGGAATCGTTGCGATTGGCGCCGGGGAGGAGTCCGGCCGGTTCGCCGGGGGTTGGATCGATGGGGTCGTTGGAGGCGAGCTGGTCGGTGGAGATAGGGGTGGTTGGGGTTGTCGGGGTGTTGGAAGGCTGGTTGGAGGGCTGGACGGCGGGATCCTGTGACCCGGCGTTGGAGCCGGAGGGGAGTGTGCGTGAGGGGGGGGCGGTGCCGATGCCGCCGGCGAGCCTTTGGGTGGCTTCGGCTTCGCCCATCTTGTACGCGATCACCCAGACACCCAGGAGGCCTGCGAGCAGGACGGCGATGCACGCCGCGAACCAGGGTGTGTTGATCTCGATGACAGCGCGGCCTGAGGAAATGAGGGAGCCCCAGAAGCCGCGTGGGGCGGTCCGAGAATCGGTGTGCATGGCTACTGCCCCGGCTGGTGAATGGTCGGTGCGGAGGCTGGCGCGCGGGGAGGGCTTGATCTCGACCGCGGGGGCTGGGGGGAGGTCCAGCTCGGTGTCGCGGCGGCGAGCCTCGGCGGCGTGCTCCGGGATCAGGTCAAACAGAGGTCGATTCGGGCGTCCGGCCGGCATGGTGATAAGTCTATCGGCTCGGGGAATGGGCTGATGACAGAGGGGTTTGCGGGTTCTTGCAGGTTTGGAGGAGGAAGGGAAGCGGGGCCTGGACGGCCATGCCCCAAGGAGAGGCGAGGCTTTGCCCCGAGAAAGACGCGAGTGGTCAAAAAAGAACAACCGCCCGGCGGTTGCCGGGCGGTGTTGTTCGTGTGGTCGCTTGCTATTTCAGCAGCCCGCCTCAAACGCGGCGACGAAGGCGATGTAGTCATCGAGATCGACAAAGCCTGTGCCATCGATGTCGGCGGAGTCTTCACCGGCCTCGAAGGCGGCGACGAAGACGATGAAGTCATCGAGATCGACGAAGCCCGAGCCGTCGAAGTCTGAGCGGCAGCCGGCGGAGACGAAGACGTTGTTGTTGTCGAGGTTGATCCAGCCGACGTTCTCCGCCCAGGCGTATCCGCGGAAGCGGCGATCGTTGAGGTCGAAGCGAGCGGGCTGGGCGGGGGTCGCCAGCGCGCCGCCCGAGAAGTTGACCCAGCCGATGTTTTCACCCCAGCCGTATCCGGAGAGATTGCCGGTGGCGGTGTTGAGGTTGACTCCGTAGTTGGTGCCGTTGGTGTTGAGGTAGGGGCCGCCGCCGTTGCCGAGGCGGATCCAGCCGACGTTCTCACACCAGATGTGCCCGGCGAGGTAGCCGAGGCTGTCGTTGACGGCGACCCCGGAGAGGTCGTTGTTGGCATCGCGCCAGTTCATGAACCCGATGTTCTCTCCCCAGGTGTACTTGTTGACGGGGTCAACGTTGGACTGCGCGAGGGCGGTGGAACCCATGAGGGCGACCGGGAGTGCGGCGGCGAGCAGTGATCTGGAGAGTGTGGAAGTCATGGCGGCTCCTTGTGCGAAGGTGCGGGGTGCCAAGCCGGGGCGGTGGTCGAAAACCCCAAAGTCCCGCGTTGATGATGCTACCAAGGCAAAGCGAGATCTGAAAGCTCTTTGGTCAGGGGTTTGGGGTTTGGAACCGCGAATTTGTGGTCTGGATGGGGGACGAGGCAGGGTTGGGGGGTGGGGGTGGGGGATTCGTACTCATACACCGTTTGGGTGATGTTGTTGTCCATCGCGGGAGCGGCGGAGGGGGCGGGATGATTCGGCCATCGCGGATGGTGATGGTCTGGAGGCCGCCGTTGAAGGAGATGCGCCTTCGGGGCGATGGTGGGGCCCGATGACAGAAGTGCCCGCCGCAGGGCGAGCACCGCCAGCAGCGAGCCGGAGCGCATGAGAGATGCACTGCCGCGATTGTTCATGACTGGAACACATCTTGGTGTCCTCCGCTCCATGCGGGCGGATGTCATGGACCGGGCATGGAATTGCGGTGGGTGCGTGGGTGCGTGGGTGCGTGGGTGCGTGGGTGCGTGGGTGTGGGGGTGTGGGGGTGTGGGGGGCGATCCAGCGTCGGCGATGTACGCGCGTTGGAGAAGAGAGTAGAAGGGGAAGCCCCCTCCGCCTCGCAAGGCTGGCACCTCCGCCGGAGTACCGGGGGAGCGAGGGCAGTCAGTCCGACCCCGCAGACGCCGGATGAAACAAAAAGGCAATGGGCGGGACATCCGGTCCCGCCCATTGCGTGTTGTGTTGTCCGTCTGCTGCGGTGGAAGTCAGGTAGAGGGTGTAGACACAGGCGGGACGCCTGTGCCACTCGCAGGTGTGGATCAGCGGCGGCGGCGAGCGATCGCCAGTAGGCCTGCGCCGGCGAGCACGATGGTGCCGGGCCCGGGGACGATCATGTCCTGGACGCCATCGGCGAGCAGGGAGTAGATCGTGTAGTCACGGGGGCCTGTGCCGTCGATGGAGGCGAGGTAGGCGTTGGCGAGCGCCATGGCGGCGCCATCGTTGTTGACGAACATCGCGGAGCCCGCGGTGATGTCGAGTCCGGGCGTCTGCTCGTGTGCGATCTCCCAGACGCACATCTGCATGGCGGCGGCCTGGGTGCTACCGAGGGTGGAGGCGAACGCGGGGGTGTAGTAGCGGCCGAAGAGCTCGCGGAGCTGGTCGGCCTTGGCAGCGCCCATGCCGCCGAGGGCGGTGGGGGCGTTCTCGATGGTGTCGACGGTGTAGTTGTAGCTGTTGTTGTAACCGATGTGCTCGGTGAGCTCGGTGCAGAAGGCCAGGAAGTCGCCCTGGAGGCCGGTGTGGTCGCCGCCGGTGCGGGTCCAGTTGAAGAGGCCGGCGGGGCCGGTGTTGCCCCAGTTGGCTCCACCATCAAGGCTGAACTGGCCATCGGAACCTGGGGTAACGGAGTTGAACGTCGCGGTGACCGTGGCGGCCGAAGCCAGCGCGCAGGTCAATCCAGCGGCCGCAATGGCCGCACACATACGGATCGTGGTCATTTCCTTGTCCCTCCTAAGGACTCCTCGCAAACGTGGAAACATGCCGCTCCTCCTATGAAGCGGCAGGGAAGCCACTGGCGCAACCTCTCGGCTGCGTCGGTAACAGATCGGGGATGATGACGTACTCAGGGAGCAAGGGCCCCCTGGGACGCGGGCAGCCTAATGCCGAAGTCGCGTGAGGTCAAGGGTTTATGCGGATTTGTTGGTTGTTGCGGAGTTTATCGGAGGCGTTGCTTGGGAAGGTGGGGGGGATGGGCAACGCAAGAAGTTACGAAGTCACAGCACGGCCCCGGAGTACTGGCGTGAGGAAGGCCAAACCAAGAAAAAGGACCCGGCCTCGGGGCCGGGTCCTTGGTTTTCACTGATGCCTGATGCCCAGTGCATGATGCCTTCTTGCTCAGCAGCCTGCCTCGAAGGCGACCACGAAGGCGCTGAAGTCTTCGATATCGACAAAGCCGCTGCCGTCGAAATCGGCGGATTCATCTCCGGCCTCGAAGGCGAGCACGAAGGCGGTGTAGTCCTCGATGTCGGTGAAGCCGCTGCCATCGAAGTCCGCGGTGATGATCTCGACGGTGACCGAGGCGCAGGAGGTGACGCCGCAGGAGTTCTCCCAGCGGGCGAAGTAGGTGGTGGTAGTGCTGGGCGAGGCGGTCACCAGCGGGTTGCCGGTGCCGACCAGGGTTCCGCCGCAGGAGCCCGAGTACCAGCGGAGGTTGGATCCCGAGCCGCCGGTCGCGGTCAGGGTGATGTCGGAGAAGACGCCGGCGCAGAAGCCGGTGTGGTCAACCGAAGCGCCGGTGGGGGCGGTGGGGAGGGGGTTGACGGTGACGGCGACGCTGCCGCAGCCGGTCGAGACCTGGCCATCGCTGAGGCGGCGAGCACGGGCGAAGTAGGTGGTGTTGCCGGCGGGAGTGACGACCAGCGGGTTGCCGGTGCCGACCAGGCCGTTGCCGCAGGAGACGTTATACCAGTCAACGACGATGCCCGATCCGACGGTGGCGGACAGGGAGGTGTTGTCGCCGGCGCAGATCGTCGACGGTGTCGCGGTGACGTTGGTGGGATCGGAGGGCGGTGAGGTCTGTGCGGTGGTGGTGATCTTGGCGTTGTTGATGTCGAAGAAGATGTTGCCGACGGCCTCGACCTTGATGCGGCCGTTGGTGGTGTTGACGTTGGGAACGGTGATGTCCTGTGAGCCGTCGTTGGCGACATTGGCGGCGAGCACGGTGGGGAAGGTGGCGCCGTTGTCGGTGGAGAAGAGGATGTTGACGCTGAGGCAGGTGACGGGTGCGACGTTGGTGTTTGCGACGTTCCAGGAGATGTTCTGGGTGGCGTTGCCGTTCCAGCTTGTGGCGGTGTTGGCGGTGTTGATGATGAAGGGGCCTGCGGTGTTGGTGACGGTGACGGTGCGGTCGGAGAAGGCGGTGCCGCCGCCGCCGGAGCGGTTGTCACGGACGGTGAGGCGCCACTTGACGCTGCGGCTGGTGGTCGCCCACTTCTCGCCCTTGGTGAGGGTGTTGGAGAGGATGTTGGAGAGCTGGGGGACCAGGCGGATGTCGGTGGTCTTGGGCGCGAAGGGACGGAAGAGGGGGGAAGCCCCGTTGTCGGCGGCGAGCGCCGTCTGGGCAGCGCCCAGGTCGCGCTCTTCCCAGGAGTAGGTGATCGGATCCCCGTCGGGATCGCTCGCGGCCGAGGGGATCAGCTGGAAGGGCGTCTGCATGGGGATGGTGGCGCTGGCGCCGGCGGTGCAGGTGGGCGTGTTGTTGGTCGTGTTGATCGGGTTGTCGCAGTTCTTGCCGTTGCCCGTGGTGATGAAGTTGGTGATCTCGGTGATCGATCCGAAGCCGAAGACCGGATCGCTGTGGGCCTGGATGTTATCGGAGCCGCAGATGCCGGCGTAGCTCATGATCGTGGTGCCCGAGCCGATCTCGTAGGCGGTGGAGGAGTTGCGGTTGCCGCTGCAGGAGCCGCCGGTGCCGTTGAAGTTGTGGTTGGCGCCGAACTGGTGGCCCATCTCGTGGGCGACGTAGTCGATGTAGAAGGCATCCCCGGTGGGGTTGGACAGGCCGGTGACGCCCCAGGCCTTGCTGCCGCCGCAGACCACACCCAATCCCGCGACCCCGCCGCCGCCGGTTGAGAAGACGTGGCCGATGTCGTAATTGGCGCTGCCGATCTGGGCGTTGCAGGCGGTCACGTTCTGGCCGAGCATCGCCCCGCCGTCGTTGTTGGTGTAGGGGTCGGTGCCCGAGTTGGTGTAGACGACGTTGGTGTTGTTGGCGACCAGGTTCAGGCGGATGCCGACCTCGGTCTCGTAGACGCCGGTGACGCGGTTGATCGCCGTCACGATCGCGGCCTGTGCGCCGGCCTGGGTCCCGCCGAACTTGGCGGCGTACTCGCCGGTGCAGGCGTTGGCGAGCCTGTACTCGCGGCGGACGACCAGTGCGCGGGTCGAGCCCCCGCCGCCGAATTCCTGCCGGATCATCTGCTGGGCATCGGGGACAGCGCAGCTGAAGGTGTGGGTGTTGACCAGGTCGCGCTTGTAATAGCTGGAATAGACCAGGGAGTTGTTCTCGAAGAACGGATCGATGTACCACGCGCCGTCGGGAGAGAGGACCTGGGCGTGGAAGCCGAATTGGGTGACATCGAAGCGGATGCTCGCGGAGGGCTCATCCACACCCTGTCCGCGATAGGTGCGGATGTCCGGGAACTGCGCACCAAGGTCGGGGTGCATGATGGGGGCCTCGACGACCGAGAACACGGCCTGGGTGCCGTCGGGGCGGGGGAGGGTGATGAGAAGAGGGGCGGCCTGGGCCTCGGGGGTGTCCTCCATGGGAGCGCCGGCGAGGATGTTGCGCATGTTGGGGACGTTGATGACGATGCCCTGGTACAGGGTGGGCTGGATCCAGGGGTTCTCGTTGCCATCGTTGGCGATCGGGCCGTCGGTGGTGGTCCAGACGTTGGGGCCCGCCGGTGGCCAGTCATCGCCGAGGGCGGCGGTCGTTCCCGCTCCGAGAACCAGAGCCGATGCAATCCCCATCAACATTCCTGTGAACGCGCCTCGCATTGGTGTATCCCCTGTGTGAACCTGCACGAAAGTGTGCAGCCCCGGCGATCGCCGGGGCATGATGGCTGGACTGAATTCGTATGACCCACCGCTCCGGTTCCGAAGACGGAGTCGATGCGGCCACACGTGGCCGGAACCCGGTATTACGGACCTGAGGCTGTGCCGGACAGTGCCGATAGCTTGGGACTTGGGATTGGGGTTGTCAAGGTAAATCTACGGGGTTTGGGGTGTTTGCGGAGGCGGTGGCGATATCCGGACGGCGTTTCTGAGGGACATTACGGAAAGCGCTCGGGATCACGGCGTTCTGCGGGGATCGGTCCTTGAGCGGGCGGAATGAAGGCGATCGGAACAATCGCTGCGTGGCCGTGGTTGACGTTCACGGCTGGTCCGGCGGTATGTTGGATTGATGCATCGAGATGCTCCGCTGCGCGATCGGCCGACAACCTGGAGTTCGGTGATGAATCACGGGATCAGGATGATGCCGCGATCGCGGTTGCGTTGGGGGTGGCTTGCGGGTGTGGTGGTGCTTGCGGTGATGGCGGTGGTGGGGGCAGTGGGGGAGCGGGCAAGCGCGGATGGCAAGGTGTTCGCGGTCGCGGCGAGCCCGGCGACCATTCCAGGCCAGCAGGCGTTGATCTGTTACAAGGATGGGGTGCAGACGCTGGCGATCGAGACGCGGTTTCATGGCGAGGGGAAGGAGTTCGCGTGGGTGGTGCCGCTGCCGGCAGCGCCTGAGATTTCGGGGACCACGACGGGGGTGTTTCCTTCGCTGCGGGCGGTGTTTTTGCCGGTGGTGGAGGTGAGTCAGCCGCAATGGACGATCGCGACCGCGTGGGCGGGTCTGCTGCTGTTCCTGGCGCTACTGAGCAACAAGAGCTGGGCGCGGACGATGGCGATCCTGCTGATCTTCCTGTTTGCCATGTGCATGCTGATGCCGTCGCTCGGACAGGCGCGCGGGATCGCTGGCGGCGGGGACGATGTGCAAATCTTGGATCGTCGGTTTGTAGGTTCGTATGAGACCCAGACGATCAGGTCGGATTCGCCAACCGCCCTTTCTGATTGGCTTGTCGCGAATGGGTTTGAGGTGCCGCCCTCCGCTGCCCCGGCGATTGCCAGGTATGTCGAGGATGGCTGGTGCTTTGTCGCAGCGCGGCTGCGGCGCGACGACCCGGTGGCGGCGGAGATGACGCCGCACCCGCTGGTGTTCCGGTTCGCGACCGGCACGCCGGTGTATCCGATGCGGTTGACGATGACGCAGGACAGGCCGGTGTCGCTGGAGCTGTATGTGTTTGGAGAGCGGGCCGCGAGTGTGAAGGGGCTGGAGGTTGAGAGCAGCTCGCCGGTCGAGTACAAGGACCACGGCGGGTGGCGACAGCGCCACAGGTCGGATGCGGTGGTGATCGCTCATGCGGCGATCGCGGGGATCGTGGGGGATCTGCCGTGGGCGACCAAGCTTGTCGGCACCATCAAACCGGGGGCGAGCGAAGATCTGAAGGTCGGTTGGGCGGGCACACCCATCAAGCGGGACTGGAAGTACGGCCGTGGGGATGCGATGTTGCTGGCGATCGCGTGCGGGCTGCTCGTTTGGTGCGTGTGGCTGGTGATGCTGATCGCTTGGCGGCACTCGAAGGCGATTGCTTTCGGACGGGCGCTGCGCGCCGCGATGCTCGGCTTTGCCGTGTGCGCCGTGATTGCGGCAGGGGTGCGGGCTGCACTTCCGACGACGGAAGTGGTAGAGCGGAGCGGCGATGGGCAATCGGTGATCCACACGGCGGCCTACGGCGTGCATGATGCAATCGAGCTGCGCAGCAAGGCAGGGGAGGGCGTCGATCTTGCATGGATTCGTGAGGAGATGAAGCGACTGGTGATCGCCGCCGCCGAGGAGCGCGGGCCGGAGCAGCGCGTGCCGATAGAGGAGGATTCGCCGGGCAACTACATCCTGCGGGTCATGGATGCGGAGTACATCAGTCTGTTGTACATCGGCGCTGCCGGGCAGGAGTCTGAGGTCGCGTGGCTTTCTACGGGAGTCGTCAAGAAATGAAGTCGATCGTGCGTCTGGTTAGGCGAGCGCGACATCAAGGTCGGCGATCAGATCGCGGGCATCTTCGATGCCGACGCTGAGGCGGACCAGGCCGTCGGCGATCCCGAGGGCTGCGCGGGCCTCGGCGGGGAGGCTGGCGTGGGTCATGATCGCCGGGTGTTCGATCAGTGATTCGACGCCACCGAGGGATTCGGCGAGGCTGAAGAGCTTGACGCGCTCGAGCATGCGGCGGGTGGGATCGAGGCCTCCCTTGACGATGCAGGAGATCATGCCGCCGAAGGCGCTGTCAGCGCCCGGAGCGGATTCCCACGATGGCTTCATCTGCTTGCGGGCCAGCGCGTGCTGCGGGTGGCTCTCGAGGCCGGGGTAGATGACTTTTTCGATCTTGGGGTGCCGGGTGAGCCAGCGGGCGATCGCCATCGCGTTCTCGCAGTGGCGCTGCATGCGCACGTGCAGGGTCTTGGTCGAGCGGAGCATGAGGAAGCAGTCCATGGCGCTGGGGACAGCGCCGACGGCGTTCTGCACGAAGCGCAGACGGGCGGCGAGGTCGTCATCGTCGGTGATGAGCGCCCCGGCGACCAGGTCGGAGTGGCCGCCGATGTACTTGGTGCAGGAGTGCATGGCGATGTGAGCGCCGAGTTGGAGTGGGTTCTGGATCGCCGGTGATGCGAAGGTGTTGTCGGCGACCAGGAGAGGGTTCTGCAGGGGAGAGCCCAGGGGCCCCAGGCCGATGTCGCGGACGCCGCCGGGGGGCGCGGACTTGGCTGCGGCGCGGTCGACGATGGCGCGCACACCCGCGATGTCGATGATCTTGAGCATCGGGTTGCTGGGCGTCTCGAGCCAGACGATGCGGGTGTTGGGGCGGATCGCCGCCTCGATCGCCTGCAGACTCGTCATGTCCACGCGGGTGGTTTCGAGGAGCAGGTGGCGGAAGACCTTGTCGAGCTGGCGGAAGGAGCCGCCGTAGACATCATCGGAGAGGACGATGTGATCCCCAGCGCGGAGCTGATGGAGCACGCAGTCCATCGCGGCCAGCCCCGAGGAGAAGACCAGGCCGTGGCGGCCGTGCTCGAGGGCGGCGATGTTGGATTCGAGGGCGGTGCGCGTGGGGTTCTTGGAGCGGGCGTAGTCGTAGCCATCCTTGAAGACGCCGGGTGAAGACTGCACGTAGGTGCTGGTGAGGTAGACCGGCGTCATGATGGCGCCTGTGGTGGGGTCGGGGGACTGGCCGGCGTGGATGCAGTCGGTGCCGAAGCGGTGGGCTTGATGTGCGGACATGCTTACTCCCTGGAAGGCACGCGGGTGGGATCAAGGGTAGCCATCGGTCCATCAATGATGGCGAACGGCGAACGGCGAACGGCGAACGGGGAGTGGGGGGCGGGGAGCCGCGGCCGGGGGCTGAGGTATCCTGGTTACCGATGGTCGGGGGACTTGTCCTGGCTGGATGCATCGCTTGCCGGGGCCGGATCGGGCGGCGGCGTGGGCGCTGATGGTGGAGGTGTGGGCGGCGAGGCGGGATCCTGACCGGGCGCGAGCGTGTATTTTTCCTGGTAGAGGCTGGTTCCCTTGAGCTGGTCGTTCCACTCTCGGGCCTTGATCCAGTTCTGGCGAGCCTCGCAGACCGAGAGCAGGGTGCCGATCGTGAGCAGGGTGTCGTGGTGGCGGGGACCGCTGAGCTTGATGGATGTTTCGTGGGCCTCGACGGCGATCGCTTCGGCCTCGCCGAGCTTGTTCTGGAGGATGAGGACTTCGGCGAGCAGTCCGTTGTGCATGACGGTGGCGGACGTCGGCTCCCCCTCGGGGGAGCGAGTGAGGGGGATCGATTGGCGGAGGGATGCGGCGGCATCGTCGTGGCGGCCGAGCATGGCGAGCTGGAGTGCGTACTCGAAGCGGAGCTGGAGCTGGCCGGGGTGGCTCTTGCCTCGGACGCGCTCACCGTTCTGGACGGCGAGCGTGGTGTAATCGAGAGATTCCTTGAGTTGGCCGCCGCGCATGAGTGCGGTGGCGACGTTTCGGCAGGAGATGATGGTGTCGGGGTGGTCATCCCCGAGGAGTCGGCGGCGTTTCTCGTACAGGTTCTTGTGGATCTTGATGCCTTCCTCGGACCTGCCGGCGGAGACGTAGAGGATGCCGAGGTTGTTGAGGGCCGAGAGCGTCTGGTCGCTGTCGGGGCCGTGGATGCGGGTGTTGCGTTCGAGTGCTTCGAGGTAGAGGGGCTCGGTGAGGGCTATATCGTCGAGCGAGTTGGCGTAGACGGTGAGCAGGCGGAGGGTTGCGGGGTGGTCATCCCCAAGGCGGATGCGAGACTCGGCGAGCGCTGGTTCGGTGAGCTGGCGGCATTCGGGTTTACGGTTGGAATCGTGGAGGACAGTGCCGAGGTCGGCGATCGCGAACATGGTTTCGGGGGCGAACGGGCCGTGGATCTGTGTGCAGAGTTCGATGGCCTTGCGGATATGCATCTCGGCGGTGGGCATGTCGCCGAGTGACCAGTAGCTCTTGCTGATGGTTCCGTGGAGGCTGGCGAGCACGCGGGGACTTTTGATTTCACCCTTGGCGAGCCGTGCGGCGGCCTCATCGAGGGCCATGCGGATCGTGACGGTCTTGCCGCGGGCGCGTTCGGGATCTGAGGCGAGCAGGATCTGCCCGAGGAAGTCGTTGATCTCGTTGGTGCTGGTGACTTCGCTGCTGGCCAGATCGCGCTGGCGTTCGGCCTCGCGGGCCTGCCAGAGCGTGGCGAACAGGCCGGCGGTGAGGGCGAGGATGACTCCCAGGCCGAGGATGACGACCGTGCGGTGCCGGCGGACGAACTTGCTGGCGCGGTAGAAGGTGGTCGCCGGGCGAGCGAGGATGGGTTCATCCCGGAGGTGTCGGCGCAGATCTTCGGCGAGTTCGGCGGCGGACTGGTATCGGCGCTGGGGATCTTTATCAAGGGCTTTGGCGGCGATCGTCTCGAGATCGCCGCGCAGGTGGGGGCTGAGGGAGCCCAGGGGTGTGGGTTCGCGCGTGGCGACGGCGGTGGCGGCCTGCGCGATCGACAGGCGATCGGTTGGGATCGCGGGTCTGCCGGCCATGACCTCGTAGAGGATCGCGCCGAGGGAGTAGACATCGGAGCGGACATCGATTCTCTCGGAGTCGCCTTCGAACTGCTCGGGACTCATGTAGGCGAGCGTTCCGAGGATTTCCCCGCGCTGGGTCTGCAGCGTCTGCGTCGGCACGGCCGAGTCCTGGCCCTGCAGGTCGATGAGTCGGGCGATCCCGAAATCGAGAACCTTGGGGATGCCATCGGACTGGACGAGGATGTTCGGGGGCTTGAGGTCGCGATGGACGACGCCGCGCTGATGGGCGTGGGCGACGGCCTCGGCGATCTTTGCCATGAGCTCGGTGCGATCGCGTGCGGAGAGATCGTGCTGGCGGATGTGATGGTCGAGGGGGGTCCCCTCGACGAGTTCCATGGCGAGGTAGGGACCGGGCCCGCCCGGGCGGTGCTCGACGCCGGCGGAGTAAATCTGCGCGATCGAGGGGTGCTGGAGCCTTGCAAGGACGGCGGCCTCGCGTGTGAAGCGTTTGAGCATGCCGCCGGGAAGGGCGGGGGCACGCATGATCTTGAGGGCGACCGGCCTGGGTGGGGATTGCTGGCGTGCGCGGAAGACGACGCCCATGCCTCCGCTGCCGATGACCGACTCGATGATGAAGGGGCCGAGCGAAGCGCCGGGCACCGCCCAGGAGGAATCGAAGGCGGGGGCGAGTCCGGCATCACGAAGTGCGCCCGATTCGAGGAAGGTCTCGCTGGTGTCGTGCGCGGCGAGCAGGGACTGGACATCGGCGAGCAGGGCGGCGTCGTTGGTCTGACCGCGGAGAAAGGCGTCGCGCTGGACGCGATCGATTTCAAGTGCGCGGAGGAAGAGGTCCTTGACGGGATCGTCGCTCATAGCGGCTCGCCGCCGGGATCCATGGCATCCAGCTCGCGCCGCAGCCAGGCGCGTGCGAAGGTCCATTCATTTTTGACGGTGCCGGTTGAGATGCCCAGGGCCTGCGCGGTCTGCTCGATGGTGAGGCCGGCGAAGTAGCGCATCATGACGACATCGGCCTGGCGCCGGTCGCGGGTTTCCAGGCGCGTCAGGACCGAATTGAGCTGCAGGAGATCGAACGAGCCGGATTCGCCTCCCGGGGTGGCGAGCGGATCGGGGAGGGCATCGAGGCCTTCCTCGGGCTGCTCACGGTGGCGATCTCCGCCGCGTTTGATCGCGTTGCGAGCGCGGGCGCGGTCGACGAGGATTCGACGCATCGCCTGAGCGGCGGCGGCGAAGAAGTGGCCCTGGCCCTGCCATTGGATCTCTTTGGCGCCCAGGAGCTTGAGGTAGGCCTCGTGGACGAGTGCGGTTGGCTGCAGTGTGATGCCCGAGGGCTCGCGAGCAAGGTGCGAGGAGGCGAGCCGGCGCAGCTCCTCGTAGACGAGGGGCAGCAGCTCTTCGCCGGCGTGGGCATCCCCATCCTGTGCGGCACAGATCAGGCGCGTGATGTTCTCCGGTGACTGCTCGGGCATATACGTGGCCTGATCCTAACACATTCCTATTGCTTGTGTCGACAGGAAGCGCGCAATTCCTTGGCCTGCATGGGGTCAGGATTCGCTCTTCAGGCGAGAGGGTTTGCTATCCCGAAGCCCGGCACATCGCGTGGACGGGTCATGGGAAGGAAGAAAGGAAGATGACATGCGCGTGCGGAATAGAGGCGTAACCGGGATGCTTGGTCGGCTGGCGGTAGGGGCCGGGCTGGTGGCTGGCCTGGCGGGGGCGGCGATCGGGCGGGGGGATATCTGCCAGGTGTACCGTGCGGGCGTGCCGGACTTTGACCAGAAGCGCGACGACATGCCCAACGACGGCAAGATGTACTGCGTGCCGACATCGTGGGTGAACTGGCTGGCGTTCCTTCAGAACAACGGGTACGACGGTCTGATGTGGCCCACGTACGGGACGCAGAACTGGCAGTCGCAGACGCATTACAACACGGTGACGAGTCGGATCGAGGTGCTCGCGGACCTGTTCGACATCGATCCGTACGACGGCGGCTCTCCGGACATGGGCGAACTGGCCGACTACATCTGGGACCACACATCTCCGAATCCGTACATCATCTCGATGGGCTGGTCGGTACACCCGGGGACGGACATGATCGGGCCCAAGCCGCAATTGGCGGCGACCCAGCTGCTGATGGGCGGGATGGTGTGCCTGGGGATCAGCTGGTTCAAGGCCGAGGGCGGGCACTGGGAGCGTCACGGCGGTCACTCGGTGACGATGTTCGGCGCTTCGAACCTGTGCGATGGGCTGCCGATATTGAAGTGGAAGGATCCGGGCTCGAGCGATTCTTACTCATTGCAGAGCACGTTTTCGAGCAGCAACTCGACGATGTTCCCGCTGTTTGACGTCTTCAGCTGGGCGGATGATTCCAGCAACCACTACGCGTTGATCTGGCAGTTCCAGGCGTACACGGGCCCGACCAAGGGGTTCCTGACCAGCGTGCGGACGATGATGCTGAACTTCGGCCTGGGGATCGATACCTCGACCAGTTCGATCACCATGCTGCGCCCGCTCACGTTCGCGCGAGAGGCCCTGCCGTCGCTGGTCGATTTCAAGATCCCGGATGCCAATCTCGTGGTGGATTTTCAGCTCGAGATGGACCTGACCAGCGCGCTGGTGGTCAAGGGCGGGCTGGATCCGGCGGTCTCACGGCTGGCGCTGGGGGATGGATCGGTCAAGCCGCTGTTCAAGCCGGGCAAGGCCGGGCCGATGGCGACCGGGCGATTCGGTGAGATCTTCTATTGCGATGGCTCGGTGCTGAAGGCGATCAACCCCGAGACGGGCAAGGAGGACGGGGCGGTGGGGCTGACGAACCCATTCACGCACATGGTGTACGACGATGGGCGTGATGAGCTGGTGGGGATCGACCCGCTCAAGCGGCGGATCGTGCAGTTCAACCGTCACCTGCAGGAGACCTACGACAAGTCGCTGCCCGATGGCGTGGATCCGCAGCCGGCATCATCGGTGGGGATCCACCCCGTGACCCGTGAGCTGTGGGTGTTGCCGGGGGATGACCGGATCATCGAGATATCGCGGCCGCGCGAGGGCAACCCGATCGCCAAGGTCAAGAAGCTGCCGGGCATCAAGAAGTGCGGGAGCCTGCAGTTCCTTCCCGACGGTGGGATCACGGTGGTCAGCGATGGGGAGGTGCGCGAGTTCCGCCCCGACAAGGATGGCAACTTCAAGGTCTCGGATCTCTCGGGGTTCAATGGGCGGAAGGCCAAGGGTCTGTTCCGCGTCGGGCAGAGCCGGGACAACATCCCCGAGGCCTGGCGGCATGTCGCCGAGCCCGATGTCCAGCCCCCGGCCGAAGGCCCGGAGGAGCTGGTGGACTGCCCGAGCGACTACGACGGCTCGGACTTTGTGGATCTCGATGACTTCATCGCCTTTGTCGCGGACTTCGAGGAGGGTGTTCTCCGCGCGGACTTCGACTACTCGGGGTTCGTGGACCTGGAGGACTTCATCGGGTTCGTGGGGGCGTTTGAGAATGGGTGCTGATGCGGAGAGAAGGCACTGGGCATCAGACACCGGGCAGTGGTGAAAGCATGAGAACGCGGCCGCGGGCGGAGTGATCCGCCCGCGGCTGTTTTGCTTGTAAGGCAGCGGGCGGCCGCCTGGTTCGAGCCTGCACCCAGCATCCAGCACCCAGGACAGCGGGCTGTTCTCAGCAGCCCGAACCCAGAATGAAGGCATCGACGAAGGCGCTGTAGTCCACGAAGTCGACAAAGCCGGAGTTGTCAAAGTCCGCCGCGGGATGGCCGAGTTCGAAGTAGTAGACGAAGGTATCGAAGTCGTCGGTATCGATGAACCCGCTGCCATCGATATCGGGACAGTCACCGGAGGAGGGGAGCCAGGCTCTCCATGCGCCGCGGCCGTAGGTGCCGGCGATGATGAACTGGTAGCCGGCGTCGATGCGGAGATCCCCGATGTTCACGTTGGGGAGGTCATCGCAGTTCTTCTCCCAGGTCTGGCCGTCGTCCTTGGAGTAGTAGATCCCAGCGCCGGATCCGACGAACATGCCGCGGCGGGCGACGCTGAAGTCGACGGCGAGCGCGTGGACGCCGACGCCGTCGGGGAGCGTGCCGGTGAGGTCTTCCCAGTTGTCCCCGGCATCGTCGGTCTTGAAGATTCGTCCGCCGGTGGTGTTGTGGAAGGAGACATACGCGAGTTCGGGATCGAACGGATCGATGAGGATGTCGCTGATGTCCCCGGCGGGCAGGCCGGCGGAGACATCGCCCCACGATTCATCGTCGCTGCTGAACGCGCTGTAGTACACCTTGCCGGTAGAACTGCCGGTGTAGACATGTTTCCAGTCGCCTTCGAAGACGGCGATGCAGTTGAGGACCCCGCCTCCGGAAACAAACGTGTCGCTGACCTCCTCCCAGTCGGGGGGGTCGTCGGTGGCGTCGAGGGTCATCCAGACGCGATCGGTGCCGACGAAGACGACCGCAGGGTCATCGGTGGCGCGCACGACCGGGGAGATGAAGTTGGAATTCTGCCCATCCCAATCGCCGGTGATGTCTTCGATTTCTTCAGCTCTGCGGAAGACCAGCGGGTATGGCTTGCCGGAGGTTTCATCGAGGGCGACCGCGGTCAGGTACTGGGTCTGGTTGACAAAGTCGTAGGCCCCGAAGCCACCATCGCCGCCGAGGAGTTCGGGCCAGTCGAAGGCAGCGTTGGCGCGTTCGGCGGTCCCGTTGTCCTGGGTGCCGCCGCTGAGGGTGTCGGCATCGGCATCGCTGAGGGCGAGCTGGTAGATCTGGGTGACGGCGAGCGTCTGGTTGCAGCTCTCCCAGGTCAGGCCGTTGGTTTCGGATTTCCAGATTCCGCCATCGTTTGCTTCCCAGATGGTGCCATCGGGTCCGAAGGCCATCGCGTGGTGGTCAGGGTGAAGATGGCTGCCATCGAGGCCATCGGCAGCTTCGACCCAGGTGGCGCCGCCGTCGTCGGTCTTGGCGATCCCGTGGACCGCGTAGTTGTCGACGCCGCCGCAGTAGACGACATCCGGATCACCCGGATCGATGGCGACGTAGGCATCGTAAAGACCTTGCGGCTTGGGGAAGTCGGGCGTTGCGCCGACGATGTCCCAGGTATCCCCGGCATCGCCGGTCCTGTAGAGGCCCTCGAGTGATTCCTGGGCGTTGATGACCGCGGCGTAGGCGATGTCGGGGTGGGAGAGCGAGGAGTCCATCACGATGCGCTGGATGTCATCGGTGTCGAGGCCGAAGTCCTCGATCGCCCACGAATCCCCGCCATCCAGGCTGATCGCCAGGCCCTGGCCCACCAGGCCCACGTACACGATGTCGGGATCATCGAGATTGAGCTCGACACATGACGCATCGCCGGCGAGCGCTAGATCCCAGGTGAGGCCCGCATCTTCCGTCAGATAGCAGCCGCCGCGCCCCGTCGTCCACACGATGTCGGAGTTCTCGGGATTGACGGCGATCCCGCTGCATGGACCGCTGTCGTCGGCGGTGGCGATCTGGTTCCAGGTCTGTCCGCTGTTGATGGACTTGAAGATCCCATCGCTTGCCGTCTTCTGGGTGTACTCACCGGTGCCCATGTAGAGCACGTTGGGATTGGAGGGATCGATCGCGATCGCGCCGTGGTTCAAGATCGACAGGTCATCGGTGAGGGGATTCCAGTCGTCTCCGCCATCGGTGGTCTTCCAGATGCCGCCGGATGCGGTGGCGATGTAGACGATGTCGGCATCGGTCGGGTGCGGGGCGATCGATACGACGCGGCCGCTGCAATCGGCGCCAGCGCTGAACTGGTCACCGCTGATCGGCTTGGGTCCGATGAAGGTCCATGTGATCTCGCATGCGCGGGGCCTGTCTCGCTGCTCCTTCCATCCGGGCATGGGCTCCCCGATGATCTTGGGGTGGCCGGGCGGGGGAGGGCCTGCTTCTTCAAAGGGCATTTCGCCTCTTTGCATGTAGCCTGGACTGCATGCGCTCGGGCCGATCGCCAGGCCGCAGATCGCGAGCAACAGCCCGGCCGCGGTTCTTGCACAACCCTCAAGGCTCACGCAACGATGATTCAGGTACGACATTGCCCACCTCCGTATTGAACGGACACATGCGGAACGCAAGTGCCATGACAGATCCCCCGATCTGTCGTCAGATCGCCCAGAATACCAGCGTTCCGCCTGGTCGCGGCGTGGAAACTTCTCCCTTTGCGTGGGAGCTGGGATCTGGTAGCTTGATTGGCTCTGGGCTGCCCTTTCCGGGCGGCGAGGTTGCAAGCAGGACATGCCGGATGCGGGTGATCGGGAAGGCCCATTGCCTGTGTGTCTCGGCGATGCGAGGGATCCCATGAAGAGCTCCGCCTGGTCGTCGATTGTCTCTCCGATCGCCCTCATGGTCGCCATCGCGGGCTTGGCAACCGCTGCGCCGCTTCCGCCGCCGCCGAGCGCGGGCCGGGGTGTCTTCATCGAGCGCCCGGGGCTGGCTGAGTTTTCGGGTCGCCTGATCGTCCGGCCGCTGCAGGAGCACCGCAACTCGGCATCCCAGATCCTGCGCGCCAGGGATCAGGCCGCACGGGATCGGCTCGCGGGGAGCATCGTGACGCATTACCCCGAGGTGGATGAGTACGTGATTTCCGTGCCCGCGGGCGCAGCGCGCGGGGCCGGGGAGAACTCGCTTGCGAGCGATCTGATTTCAAGCGGTGACTATCAGTATGTGGAGCCGGACTGGATCCTTTACCCGGTGGCGACCCCGAACGATCCCTTGTACTCGAGCCAGTGGCACCATCCCAAGATCGGCTCTCCAACGGCGTGGAACTTCACGTTCGGGAACAGCAGCATCATCTGTGCGTTCACGGATACGGGGATCGATGTCAATCACAATGATCTGGCGGGGCATCGGATCCCGGGATATGCCTCTCCGCAGAACCTCGCCGAGGTGGATGGTGGGAGCGTGGTGGATGTCAACGGCCACGGGACGCACGTCGCCGGGTGCGCGGGGGCGATCGGGAACAACGGGCTTGGCGTCAGCGGTGTGAACATGAACGCGCGGCTGATGATGTGCCGCATCACGGATGCTTCCAACGGCAGCGCCAGCAGTTCCGAGATTCTGGAAGGGGCGCGGTGGGCGGTGGACCACGGGGCGGCGATCGCCAGCTCGAGCTACTCGGGGGTGTCGTCATCGTCGATCCAGACGACGGGCGCGTACATCAAGAGCAAGGGCGGGCTTTATTGCTACGCCGCGGGAAACGACAGCGCGAATCTTTCGAGCTTTGACTACCCCGATGTGATCGTCGTGGGGGCTTCAGATTCGGGAGACAACCGCGCGGGCTTCTCGGCGTACGGACGGGCGGTGGATGTCTTTGCCCCGGGCGTATCGATTCTCTCGACGGTGGTGGGGGGTGGGTATCAATCGTGGAGCGGGACGAGCATGGCGACCCCGGTCGCGAACGGGGCGCTGTCGATGATCTGGTCGGCGAACCCATCGCTGACCAACACGCAGGTCGAGAACATCCTGTTCTACTCGTGCGATGACCTGGGGACGCCGGGGAACGATGACACGTACGGGTGGGGCCGGATCAACGTTGGTCGCGGGGTGCAGTGGGCGGTCGGGCCGGCGCCGGCGGTCGCGGTGGGGGATACTGCGTTCGCGATCACGGGGTATCCGCAGACGATCGATGTGCTCGCCAACGATGTCGCCCTCGACGGCGGGAGCATCACGCTGGTGAGCTTCTCCCCGACCAGCGCGCTGGGCGGGACGGTGGCCAGGTCGGTCGGGACGGGTCCGAACGGTCGGGACCAGATCATCTTCACGCCGGGATCCGCGGGCAACGACACGTTCAGCTACACGATCCAGGGGACCAGCGGCGGGCCTTCGAACGCGATCGTGGGCGTCACGGTGGACAACGCGGGGGCGTACCAGGATCCTGCGAACCCCGGCGAGACGGTGGCGGGGGTGGATGTCTCGTACTACGACCTGACGAACCCATCGGTGCTGCCGGACTTCAACGCGCTGGCGGCGTACAAGAGCGATGTGATGACGCGGATCAACTTCCCCTCGACCAACAGCATGTACTCGACGAGCGAGCGGACCACCGACTTCGGCGCGGTGTACGAGGGGTACGTGAGCCTGACGCAGCCGGCGGAGTACACGTTCTACGCCAACTCGGATGATGGGTCGAAGCTGTACATCGGTGGGACGCTGGTGGTCAACAATGATGGGCTCAAGAGCCCGCAGCCGCTGTGGCTGAGCATGGTGGAGAAGTCGGGCAAGATCAAGCTCAAGGCGGGTGTACACCGCATCCGCGTCGAGTTCTTCGAGCACACGGGCAGCGCGGGGCTGATCGTTTCGCTCGCCGGCGGCGGGATGACCAAGGCGGCGATCCCGGCGGCGATGTTCTCACGCGATCCCGATGCCCCGGCGTGCCCGGCGGACTTCGATGGGTCCGGGTTCCTGGACAGCGATGACTTCGACGACTTCGTCCAGGCGTTCGAGGCGGGCGATGAGTCCGCGGACTTTGATGAGAGCGGGTTCGTGGACAGCGATGATTACGATGATTTCGTGGTGGCGTTTGAGGCGGGGTGCTGAGCGGGAAGGCACTGGGCACTGGGCATCGGGCACTGGTGAGAGAGGCACATCCATTAGATGTGCGCGGTGCTTGCTGCCGGTGGATGCGCTCCGAGTGGATGCGAACGCCAGTTACGCCGCGCAGGCCTTCTCTACATCACGTGCCAGCTCCACCGAGTGATCGCGCATGCGGTTGGCCTCGGCGAGCCAGGCGGTCCTTTGCTTTTCATCGGTGATGAAGCCGGCGTTGATGAAGACGTTCCACCACGATGAGCGGCTCGCGGCCTCGGCGATCACGGCGGAGATCCCCAGGTCGGAGCGGAGCTGGCGGTTGGTCGTTGCGGTCAGGTCCTTCATCAGGATGAGCAGATCGACGCACGCGGCCATGACGGCGAGCGGGATCTGGACGGCGGCCGCCTGGGCGATCGCCAGGCCCGCCCGGCGCGGATCGGCCTCGGGGAGTCGCGAGAGCTCGTTGACGGTTCCATAGGCGGCGGCATCCTCATCGGCGAGCTTCATCAGGAGATCGGCGGCGAGCCGGAGGCGATCGAACGCCGAGCGCAGCATCGGCTCGTGCTGCGAGAGCATCTTCTTGCCGAAGGAGTAGTTCACGACCATGCGAGCAAGGCTCGCGGCGATCGCGCCGGCCGCGGAGGCGGCAGCGCCCCCGCCGGGTGCGGGAGTCTTGGCGGCGAGCAGGTCGAGGAAAGCGCGGAAGGTCATCGCCTCGAAGGCGGGGACGTCGGAGGCGGGCGTGGGGGTGTTGGAGGTAGTGGGGGAGGTCATGCGGCGATTGTTCACCGCTCGAAGAGAAGATTCACCACAGAGGCACAGAGATCACAGAGGAAAGAGCAGAGATATCCGACATTGAGGGTGCAATCGATGCCGCCTGCTCTCGATCGGTTGCCGAGCAACCACACTTGGTCCATATCCGCACAATGACTCGCACAGAACTCTTCTCTGTGCTCTCTGTGGTGAGTCTGCCTGCTATCGGCTCGTCTTCAGCAGATCACGGATCTCGGCGAGCAGCTTTTCTTCGTTGGTCGGCCCGGCGGGCGGTGGGGCCGCCTTCTCGGCCTCGAAGCGCTTGCGGGCGGTGTTGAAGGCCTTGACGATGAGGAAGATGCAGAACGCCAGGATCGCGAAGTTGATCGCCTCGGTGATGAACGAGCCGTACGCGAACACGCTGCCGCCGGCATCCCGGATCGCCTTTGGCGAAGGCGCGGCAAGCCCGGCCGCGTTGGCGGTGTCCACGAGCTTGCGAGCCGCATCGTTGAGCGGCAGGTACCAGTTGCCGAAATCCGCCTTGCCGGGGAGGCTCACGATCGGCATGATCAGATCGTCGATCGCCGACTTGATGATCGTCCCGAACGCCCCGCCGATGATGACACCGACGGCCAGGTCCAGGACGTTGCCCTTGAGTGCGAATTCGCGGAATTCTTTGACGAAGCCCATGTCGAGTTCTCCCGGCGCGGAGGCGCGCCCCGTGGTGGCCCGTGTTCGCGAGCGGGTTCGCCGGGAGGCGAACCGGGCGAGCGGGCGGTGATGACGGGAGCATACCGGGGAATGCGTGGAGAGTCACTTGAACGACATGTTGCTCGTGCGAGGGCGATTGCGAGCGACCGACGGCTGGAAGTCGTCGGCTCCGATCGCATGCCAGGGGGATCCTGATAGCCCTAGGGATAATCCTGCCGCGTCGGCCTCAGGGCCACATCGTTGAAATGCACCCACGGCGGCTGGGTGATCACCGCGATGATCGCCCTTGCCACATCCTCGGGCTTGAGGACCGGCCCGATCTTCTCGACGACACCCTTGAACCACTCGGGGTCGTAGCCGGCGACACCCTGGAACTCGCTGACGACGAAGCCGGGTTCGATGAGGGTGACGCGGATGCCTTTGGGTCCCAGTTCCCGGCGAGCGCCTTCGACCAGGCCGTGGACGCCGAACTTGGTGGAGCCGTACATGGATGAGAAGGGAGAGACGTTGCGGCCGACGGTGGAGCCGATGACGACGATGTCGTGAGGGTGCTCGAGCCAGGATTTGCCGCGAGCCTTGAGCTGCTCGATGCTCGCCAGCATCTTCTGGGCGGCGTGGCGGATCACGAGGGCAGCGCCCAGGAGGTTGGTGCGAACCATTTCCTCCCACTGGGTGGTGTCGGAATCCATGACGCTGCCCTTGAGGCCGCGGCCGGCGTTGATGACGACCAGGTCGGGGTGGCGTTTGCCATCTCCGAACTCGGCGTGGGCCTTGTCGAACATCGCGGCGATCACCTTTTCATCCGCGGTATCGCCTTGGACGGTGGCGACACTCTCGGCGGAGAACTCGAGGATGAGGTCCTTGAGGTTTGCAGCGCGTCGGCCGTTGCAGATGACCGGGCATGAGCGGGCGACCAACTCCTTGACGACCGCGTAGCCGATGCCGGCGCTGGCGCCGGTGACGATCGCGAGCCGGTTCTGCATCGAAGAATCAAAGACGTGTTGGGTCATGGGAAATCCAAATCAAAAAGGCACTGAGGATCGGGCACTGGGCACGGGTGAGAAAAAATCGTTGTTTCTCACCCGTGCCCAGTGCCCAGTGTCCAGTGCCTTTTCTCTTCAGCACATCGTCATCCCACCATCCACGCAGATCGTCTGGCCTGTCAGGAAGCCTGCATCATCGCTCGTCACGTAGGAAACCGCGGCGGCGATGTCGTCGGCGACCCCGAGGCGTTTGATCGCCATCAGCTGCGTGACGTGGTCCTTGACCTCCTGGGGGAGGTTCTCGGTCATGTCGGTCTGGATGAAGCCGGGGGCGATCAGATTGCAGGTGATGTTCTTGCCGCCCAGTTCCCGGGCGATCGACTTGGTGAGGCCCATGAGCCCGGCCTTGGCGGCCGCGTAGTTTGCCTGGCCGGCGTTGCCGACGACTCCGGACGTGCTGCCGACGTTGACGATGCGGCCGAACTTGCCGCGCATCATCGGGCGAGCGGCAGCGCGGATCGCGACAAAGGCGGAGGTGAGGTTGGTGCGGATCACCTCATCCCAGTCCTCATCGGACATGCGGAGGGCCAGGCCATCCTTGGTGATGCCGGCGTTGTTGACGAGGATGTCGATGCGGCCGAGTTCATCGGCGATCGAATCGATCGCCGCCGCGAACGCCTTGCCATCCCCGACATCGACGGCGCGGACGGACGCAGCGCCGCCGGCGGACTCGATCGCGGACTTGAGGTCGTTGAGCGGGGCTGCGCTGCGGCTGACCAGCACGACGTGCCGGCCATCACGGGCCAGGCGCTGGGCGATCGCCTTGCCGATGCCTCTGCTGGCTCCTGTCACGATGGCGATGCGCTTGTCACCGACGGTCCCCATGGCGTGCATTCTCCTGGGTAGGGCGGGATGGTAGCGCCCGGAAGGCTGAGCAATCGCTCGGGCGTTCACCGGTTCGAGGCGGGAGGTTGCCCCCGGGGCTTGCCGCTAGAGCTCGAACGCCCGCTTGAGCAGAGCGAGCAGCATGGGCGTGCAGACCGCGGTGAGGATCGGCAGCGCTGCGACGGTGATCCTGCCGAGCGTGTGGGGGATCCGTGCATCGATGATGCCGGAGGCCTGGAGGCGCTGACGATGGGCGCGGACGGGGTTTCGGTCCTGGCGCGCGAGGTCGAGAGGGATCTGACAGCGGAGCACGGCGAGCGTGGCGGCGTACATCGCGATGGCCAGAAAGCTCATGCCCGCGGAGAACAGCAGCGCCAGGTACAACGCCAGATCGTTCATCCTGGATCGGGCGATCTCGGCAGCGGTGCGAGGGGCCGCAGCGGTGGTCGCCGCTTCGACGGATGAGGAGGCAGGGGCGGGAGAAGGTGTGGGGGTAAGGGCGACCGCGGCAACGGTGGTGTCGGGAATGCACGCCGACAGGATGCGGAAGTAGCACTGAGAAGCCAATCCGCCCGCGACGATCGCCGCCATGAGCCACACGAGTATCGAGCGGGCCTTGGCGACTCGCAGGGAGACTGTGCGGAGTCGCTCCACGGGCTTCTTCGCGTGAAGGTCGGTGGGCATTACGGCCAGCGCGGTGAAGGCGACCAGAGAGCAGATGACCATGAACGCCGCGGCGAGGTTGTGTCCGTCAACGATCGACGCCAGCGATGGGGAGAGTTCGCGGATCTTGTCGGAGAGCTTCGTCGGCCCGATATCCCAGCCTGCGTTTCCCAGCCGAGATACCGCGAACGCCGCGCCAAGCAACACGCACACGATCCCGGCGATGATCACCCCCGCAACGCCTGCAAGTCTCCTGTTGGTGGGGTCGGCGACCCGGTCGCTCGCGTGCGGTTTGGATTCATCGTTCACGGTCCGCCAGGCCGTGGTGAGCGAGACGGCGGCGGCGGCAAGGATGAGTGCGAAGGCCGCGATCAGGGAGACCTGCCAGACCATGATGGGCTCGCCGATCGCGCTGCGCACGGCCAGCGTCTGTGGATCCTGGTCGCCTGCGGACAGCAGCAGCACATTGTTCAATGGCGGCATCTGCCGCGTCAGCACGCCGCTCTGGGCCTCCAGGGCGGGCTTTGCGGCGGCGTACACGCACGCCATCACAATCAGAAAGATCGCCGCCGTGATCGCCGGAACAAGCCCCGTGACCCAACCCTTGAGATCCCGCGAGGAGGTCATGTGCGCATGATACAGGCCGGCGGAGCGGATCGCACGCTCCAGGGCGGCCAAGATTGGTGTCAGTCAGCAGGGATTCTCGAACTGGTTCACGAAGGAGATGAAGTCGTCGAGGTCGACAAAGCCCGAGCGGTCGAAATCGGCGTTGTCCTCGCCGACCTCGAAGGCGGCGACGAATGTGGTGAAGTCATCGAGATCGACGAAGCCCGAGTTGTCGAAGTCGGATGGGTCGGAGATCGTCAGGGCGATCCTGGGCATCAGAACGACCTTGCGTCCCAGGCCGTTGATGGTGACCTCGAAGACGGCGGTGCCGCAGGTGTTCTGGGCGGTCACGGGGACCGAGACGGTGCCATCGCGGTTGTGGATCGGGGCGCCGGTGTTGACCACGTTGTCACCGAAGACCGAAACCGAGATGTCGGCGGCGTCGAGAGAGACCTCCGAGAGCTGCCAGTCGCGCGCCTGGATGTGGAGCATCGTGGAGGACTGGCCATCGGCGTGGATGACCGAGGGGGTGAAGGATGCGAGCGACTGCACGGCGTCTGGCTTGCCGATCAGGTCGGTTCGCCAGGCATCGAAGAGCGCCTGGCATTGGAAGACCGGATCGACGGCCTGGTTGTTCTGATTGGCGATGTTGAAATCCATGAAATAGTCGCCGCCGGCGAGCCCTGAGTAGGAGTTGAACACCCCGCCGCCGGCGTGCTGCTGGAGGCACATCACACCGCCGGACATCCGCATGACCGGATCGACATCCCCATCGCCATCCATGTCCTCCAGCCTCATCGACTGCGGGGAGAACCCGATCGGGTACCAGGCGGGCGTGCCGAACAGGCCGCCGCCAAGGCCGGGGATCACGTACATGCGCGACTGGCCCTTCTGGCCGACGACGATGTCACGCACGCCATCGCCGGTAATCTCGTAGAGGTAGCCCTGGGTCGCGGTGCCGCCGATCAGGACCGTGCCGATCTGGTAGGTGGTGTCGGGCTGCTGCATCAGGATGTTGACGCTCGAGCCGGAGGTGAGGGTGACCAGCAGATCGGGTCGGCCGTCGGCGTTCAGGTCGGCGGTGTCCACCGAGTTGACGGACGCGGCGAGCAGCGTGGTCGTCCCTTGCGTGAAGGATCCCGAGCCGTTGTTCTTGTAGACGATCAGCGTCTTGGCGGAAGAGCTGCCCGCCATCAGGTCGATGTCCCCATCCCCATCGGCATCGCCGGGCGCGAAGAGCTGCGTGCCGGCGCCGGGCGTGACCGACGATGGCGCTCCGAAGGTCCCGTTGCCGCTGTTGAGGAAGATCGTGATGGAGGTTGAATTGACGTTGGAGCAGGCGATGTCGGGGCTGCTGTCGGCGTTGAAGTGGCCGGTCACCACGGACTGGGCCCCGTCGCCGGCGGCGTATACCACCGGCGCGGCGAACGTCCCGTTCCCGTTGCCCATCAGCACGTTGATGGCATCGCCGGCGTTGTCGGTGATGACCAGGTCCGTCTTGTTGTCGCCGTTGAAATCGGCCGCGGCCAGGTCGCGCGGTGAGAACCCCACGGGCATCGGGATCGAGCCGCCGAGCATCGGCGGTTGGCCGGGGGCCGCGGCGCCGGGGAAGACCGCCACGCCGCCGGAACCGACCGCGGCAACATCGTTGCGCCCATCGCTGGTGAATTCGCCGGTCGTGATCGAGGTCGCGAAGGTGCCGAGCCTGTAGTTGCCGTTGCTGCCATCGCGATCTCCAGCGCGGCCGATGATCATGTAGGCGATGTGTGCCGACTTGAAGGTGGGCGGGATCGTCGTGCAGCCGTCGGGATCGGCCTGTGAGCACGAGCAGCGGCCATCCCCACCCCAGGCCCTTGCTGCCTCCATCGAGGCCATCAGCTTGGCGGGCATGTCGCCGGGTGTGTTGATGATCGCCTCGACGGCCTTGTCAACCACCAGCGGGCCCCACAGGACGTTGCCCTGCACGGCGTACACCAGATCGCCGATCTGGCCGGTCGTGCCGCCCTTCCACATCCCCGCGCCCGAGCCGGAGAAGGTCAATGGGCGACCGAGCGTGTCACCCATCCCGTACTGGCGTGTCTGATGGGAGCCGTCAAAGGCAGCCAGGCCGGTCAGGATGTCCGCAGGCGCCATTCCGGCGTAGAGCCGATCACGGATGAACGTGCGGTTGAGTGCGTTCTGATCGACCGATGATTGCGCGGTGGCCCCGCCGACACCGACGATGAGCACCGGCGTATTGGCCTGCAGGTCGAAGTTGGTCAGGCAGGTCGCAGATGCCACCGCGACCTCGCCCGTGCGGGTGTCGCAGATCACGATCGACCAGGTCGCCATCGCCTTGCCCGCCAGCGTGATCGCCGCCGCCGACAGGATCGTCTGGACGCACCGGGCTCGGTTGGGTCGTGCGGAACGGCTCATGATGTGCTCCATCGGCCGGATCACGGCCGGAATTGCCCGACTCGAGGGCCATCTCCTGGGGCGTTCAATATACAGGGGGAAGCTCAAGGGGCGAAGAGGATCGCCAAGGACTTGTCGGCCGACACCGTCCTCCACGGAGACGCTCGGCTCGATACGCTCATAGACGGCTTGCCAGCGCGGGAGGTCCATCCATGAGCCAGGATTCTCCAAATTCACAAGGCACGACGCCTCCCTCGAATCGCCCATCGCTGTGGAAATCGAAATCGCTGCGTCTGGCCCTGGGGATGACCCTGGTCGGGCTGGTGATATGGATCTATTCGGTGGTCACGCGACCGCCGGTTTCGGAGGTCTCGGCGGGAACGCATCATGCGGCATCGTCGCTGACACCCGGTGCTCAATCGGGGGCATCCGACAAGCCTGCCACGCGAGTGGTGGATGAGGCAGCGCCGGCGATCTTCCGTCTGGGATCGAGCTTTGTTGCGGGCTTCTTTCTGGGCTGGCTGAGCCGGAAGTTCCTGAAGCTGGCGATCCTGGTGGCGGGGGCGGTGGCGCTGGGGGCGTACGGCCTGCACAAGGCGGGTGTGGTCTCGATCGATCCGGACGCGGTGAAGTCCACCGCGGATCAAGGCCTCGGAGCTGTCCGGAGCGGGTTGGAGTCGTTCAAGGACTTTGTATTTGGATATGTGCCCTCAGCGGCCTCGGGGATCGCCGGCATGTTCATGGGCATTCGCAGGTCGTAATGGGCGTTTTCAAGCAGATGTCAGCATCCGGTTTCAAAAAGAGGGGTCAAATCAGAGAAATACCCTCTTGCGAAAATAGCGCGGGCCGCTAGTCTGATAATGGCAATGGGCTTCAGGTGTCGTGGCTTCCCTCCGACGGGATGGGCACAGACCTTGCCTGCACGGGGGTGGCTTTCAACACGACGCGGGCCAGTTGCCGGATCGTCAGCATGCGATCGCCTGCGCGGCCGGATAGCGGCGGCTTTGGATGCGGCAGCCCTCATCCAACGGCAGGCGGCTTGCGGTAGAGCCAGAGGGATCGAGGTCGAAAAAGAGTTTCGCGGAATTCGTGCAACGGCCGCGAATTGAGACCGAGAACCCACCGGAGACCGTACTATGGTTTCCGGCACGATTTGAGGATGCCTTGCTCACTCGGCGGATTGCCGTCGGAGCCAGCGGCGGATGGATGCGAACGTCGAACCCGACGCCCGCCCCTCGGATCGCCATTCCCAAGTCCCTCCCTCCACAGCCTCACCCCGGCGAATGTTTGCCGGGGTGAGGCCCCCTTTTCGTGGTTCCTTCCCTTCGCACAGCCTCGTGCGTGAACCAGCGGGCGGAAGCCGGTTAGGCCCGTTGGGGCTCATCCGGCACACGCCGACAAAGAAGCACGGCGGCAGGGCGTACCGCCGTGGTGGCACAACAAGAACGGGGGCGATCGAGGAGTTATTCCTTCCCAATCCCGCAAATCATGCGGGATGCCCGTCTTATGGTGTTTTCCCTGAGAGACTGTTTCAGAATGAGGTAGCAGAGCAGTAGAACACAGGCAGGATGCCTGTGCCACGAGATCAGGTAGGACTCTGAAACAGTCTCTAAGTGGGGCCGCAGCACGAGCTCAATAATCCGGTGAATCCGCCAGTGGCAGGGCGAGCCTCACCGCATCCTCGAGTCGTGGGGGATCGGCCAGGTCGATCGGGAGATACCTGCCACGCTCGTGGTCACTGTTAAGAACGATCGCATTGGGAGGGACAAACTTGACACCATCCTCCGCAATTTCGTGGCCGAGGATGAACATCGAGATCCCCCAGCGCTCGGTGAGGTCCTCGAGCAGCTCGGCGTCGTAGGCCCGGCCCCAGACCATCAGGTGGGCGGCTCCGCGGCGGGGTTCGTAGTCGTCGGGGGTCAGTTCCCGTGTCAGGACGGATGGATCAAACCGCTGCATCATCGCCGCGGGCGGGACGCTGTGTGCGCACAGGATGTCACCCTGCGGGCAGGCGCAGCGAAGGGCGAGCGGCATGGAGCGGACAAAGTCCCCGATCGCCTCGTTGACCGCGGCGGCCTCTGACCCGAATACGTACTCGACACCCTCGTTGAATGCCTCGACGACGCGGACTCCATCCTTGACGATGCCGGCGCCGGCAATCTGGGAAAGCTCGTGGTTGCCCAGCAGCACGTGGACGAACTCGGGGAAGTTGGCCTTCAGCTCGGCAGCGCGCGTGAGGACGCGGTAGCTGAAATCCATGCTGTTGATGAGGCGATCCCCGTGGATGAGTTCGTGGAGGGTGAGGTGGCTGGGGGAAGTGACGGAGTGACGGAGTGACGGAGTGACGGAGTGGGGGGGCGTGGTTTCCAGGTCTCCTGGCTTTGTCACTTCGTCCCTTCGTGACTTCGTCACTGCGTCATTGCTATCAAGTCCCGCCACCTTCACCAGCTTGGCAAAGTGAATGGGATTGTCGTGGAGATCGCCGGTGGCGATCAGCCGGCCGGGGGGGGTGATGCGGTCGATGGAGCCGGTTCGGCAGGCGGCGGTGCGGTTGGCTTCCGCGCCGCGTTTGAGGGCGGCGATCACGGAGTCGGACGATTGGAGGTCGAGGGCGGGCAAGGGGGGAGTTTACGTGCGGTGGACCTTGCCCGCTTGCTGTAACTACCACTACGAGGGCCAGAAGCCCGAGGGTGTCCCAGCGATAGTGGGAAGTTGAGCCACGCCGGTTGAGCGTGGAGGATGGCGGCTCCAAGGGCGTCCGGCCGGTTGCAACGACCGGACACCCCTCTTGAAGGAGCCGCAAATGAAAGCGCGGACATCCGACGACGACGCCAACAGGCAACGCCTGAACCGCAGCCCGGCGGCTCTCTCACGTGCGGGCCGGGCCTCGTCTCTTGCGTGCGCGATGCATCCGACCTTGGCAGTGACTGTCAGGGTCGTTTTCTTCTTGGGGGTGGCGATCTCGGCGTCGGGCGATTGATGGTCAATGTGGATCAACCGTTTGCCGGCGAGGGAAGCAAGTGGGCTTGGTGCCATCTGACCGTCGTTTCGATGGACTCATGGACCCAAGACGCTCGGGTACACCGCAACCACAGTTCCGATCAGTGATCACTCGCGGGCGAATGCACCCCCTCATCGCCGATCGAGCACGCGGCGTGTGCCGGACACCTCGCAACCCCCGAAAGAGCCCTGGGCACTTACACAATGCAAACATTCGTGTGCAAGTCGTTCTGAACGTGAACCTTGCGGATCCAGAACCGCCGCGGCGCGTACAGTCCGGGAGATTTTTTTCGGACCGAATGGACCGGACATCACGTTTTTTTCACGAATGGAAACCACCGCTGGTCGATGTCCGAACGTATGACAAACGATTGGCGCAGCCTCACAGGCAGCGCGGCGATCCCCGGAGTGATGAGAATGAAGCGGTTGATCAACAGCGTCCTTGGCCGTTCTGGTGTCCTCGCCATGCGGGCGGGCAGGTCGGATGTATCCCGTTCGCGCAACTTTGAACCGATGGAGCCCCGGAAGCTGCTGGCGACCTTTCAGGTGCTGAACCTGAGCGATGCCGGCGTCGGGTCTCTGCGTCAGGCGATCGCGGATGCGAACGCCGCGGGCGGGGCGGATGTGATCGAGTTCAACCCGGACCTGTCCGGCACGCTTTCGCTCACGACCGGCCAGATCGTGGTGAGCGACAGCATCACGATGGAAGGACCCGGGGCGAGCCAGCTGTCGATCAGCGGCAGCGACAGCTCGCGTGTGCTGCGGTTCACGGGCGGGACATCGGCGCTCAGCGGTCTGACGATCACGGGCGGCAACGACTTCAGCGGCGGCGGGATCAGCAACACATCGATCCTGACGCTGACGGACATGGTGATCACGGGGAACACGGTCAATGCCGGCGGCGGGGCGGGCCTGGAGAACAGCGGCACGCTGACGCTGACGAACTCGACGATCTCGGGCAACGACGGCGGGATCGGTGACGGCGGCGGCATCCGCAATGACGGGACGATGACGATCACGGGCTCGACGATCTCGGGCAACACGGCGGTGAACGGCGGCGGCATCCTTCATTTCGGCCCCGCGATGACGATCAGCAACTCGACGATCTCGGGGAACTCGGCGAGCATCGGCGGCGCGGCGATCATCAATTTCAACGTGCTGACGGTGAAGAACTCGACGATGTCGGGCAACACCGCCGCCACGATGGTGACCAACAGCGGGACGCTGACGCTCACGAGCGTGATCATCGCCGGCACGGCGGGCAACGACATGGTCGGCACGTTCGATGCGGCGTCCGCCAACAACCTGATCCAGGATTCCGGGTCCGCGGGCGGGCTGACCGACGGGGTGAACGGCAACATGATCGGGAACGATCCGCTGCTGGGCGCGCTGGGGAGCAACGGCGGCTCGACGCAGACGCACGCGCTGCTCGCCGGCAGCCCGGCGATCAACGCCGGAAGCAACCCCGACACGCTCACCACCGACCAGCGCGGCGGTGTGTTCAGCCGTGTGTTCGGCAACGGCATCGACATCGGCGCGTTCGAGTTCAGTGCGCCCCCGACGATCGCTTCGCTCTCGCCATCGGCGCAATCGGTTCTGCGCGGCGGGACCATCTCGCTGGGCGCCATTTCGGTCGCCGACAGCGATGGCACGATCGCGATCGTGAATTTCTACCGGGATGCCGACGATGACGGGATCGCCGAGCCGTCCGAGCTGATCGGCAGCGATGACGATGGCGGGAACGGGTATTCGTTTGACTATGACGTCCCCACGGATATTCCGGCGGGCGAAACGAAATTCATGGCGATCGCCCTCGACAACGATGGAGACCGCAGCCAGCCGGTGAGCGCCGATGTCGTGATCACCAACATCCTGCCGACGCTGGTCTCGGTCACCGTATCGGGTCCGAGCTTCCTGCGCGGCCAGACGCTGACGCTGACGGCCAATTCCCCGGCGGACACCGACGGGACGATCGCACAGGTCGATTTCTACTGGGATGCGGACGATGACGGGGTCGCCGATGCGGGTGAGCTGATCGGCAACGACAGCAACGCGACCGGCGGGTACACGTTCGCGTACACCATCCCCAACGAGATCCCAGCCGGGACGGCGATCTTCCTTGCGGTCGCCGTGGACAACGATGCGGGCGCAAGCCCGACCAGGTCCACGGAGGCGTTGATCACCAACACGGTGCCGACGTTGGGCGGTGTGACGCCTTCGGCCGGGTATGTCGCGCGGGGTCAGAACATCACGCTGACGGCGACCGCGCCGGCCGACAGCGACGGCACCGTGGTCCGCGTGGACTTCTTCCTGGATGCCGACGACGACGGGGTCGCCGATGCCGGGGAGCTGATCGGCAGCGACAACGACGCCGCGGGCGGGCATACGTTCACGTTCAGCGTGCCGGCCGAGCAGGCGATGGGCGACACGGAGTTCCTAGCGGTCGCAGTTGACAACGACGGAGGGGTGAGCGGCGTCGCATTGACGTCCGTGGGGATCCTGTCATCCTCGCAGTTCGCCTCGGCGATCGGCCAGCAGCTCGGCGCCTCGGCGGGTTCGACCGGCAACCTGAACATCACGACGCAGAACCCATCGGGCGCGCCGATGGTGATGCAGCAGGCCGGCGGGGCCACGACCTGGACGGGTTCGGATCTGCAGGCCAAGACCGGCAGTCCGGCGATCATCGGCGAGGTGGTGAGCTGGGTGGATCCGAAGGATGGGCGGAACTACGCGGCGGCGATGAGCGCTGAGGGCTTGATTCTGTTCACCAACACAGGGACCGCGGCCTGGACCTTCCGCAACCTGAGTACCGAGATCCCCGGTACGCCGGTGATCACGGGGAACCTGACGGTCTTCACGGCGACCAACCAGATCGTCAGCATCGCCGGTGTCGCGGCGAGCGGTGACCTCATCCGGTACTTCCAGACCGGGACCGCCACCGGCAGCGACTTCGTGTGGTCGGCGGTAAACCACGGTGACGACCTGCGGGATCAGGGCCTGACGGTGCCGCAGTTCACGGGACGGATCACGAGCTTCGTGACCTCCTGGAACGCACTGAACGTCGTCGGCCTCGATGCCAACGGGGATATCCAGGCGGTCTGGTGGCACTCATCGCTGGCGACCGATGGCAAGTGGACGACCAACAACCTCAGCGATGAGTACGGCGCTCCGCCGCTGACGGGCGGACTGACGGTGTGGCTGACGAGCTGGAACGCGATCAACATCGCGGGGACCGACCTGGATGGCAAGCTGTCGGCGACCTGGTGGGTGCCCGAGTTCAACAACAACCAGTGGAACAACAGCAACCTGACAGACGACTTCGCGGGCCCGCTGCTGGAGCCCGACAGCATGACCAGCTGGGTGACGCCGTGGGGCGCGATGAACATCGCCGGCCGCGAGGCCGACGGCACCACGAGCGTCTACTGGTGGGTGCCCAACTTCAACAACAACCAGTGGAACATCGCCTCGTTCCGCGACATCCTGCCCACCGCCACCGAGACGACCGGTCCCGTGACCGGGCTCACAGCGCCGGGCGGCGACTTCAGCATGAGCATCCTGGGCACTTCCGAGATCGGAGAGGTCATCCGCTACTGGTGGACCCCGACGACCAACGTCTGGGCCGAGCAGAACGTGACGCAGGACACCACCGCGGTCTGATGCAGCACACGCCGCGATCCGAGCGGCTTGCGATGCACTGAACCACAGTCAACGAGTCCGGCCCGGCGAAAGCCGGGCCGGTTTGTTTATTGACCATTGGCACGCGGGATCGATCGCGATCAGCCCGATATACTCCTGTCCGACCGCGATGAACCGCACCCCGACCCATCCGCTGATTGCCTGCATCTGCCTTGTGGCCTTTGTCCTCGGCCAGGGTGTGATCGGGTTGATCGGCGTCAGGTGCGAGGATGTCTCGGGGCGGGTTCGGATCGAGCTTGCGTGCGACAAGACCGCCGATGGGTCATGCCTGACCGAGTACTCGCTCGATTCTGCGGACTCGACCATGCATGGCGATGAGACGGACTGCATCGACACCGATCGCGGGCACACTCCGCATCCCTGCAAGGACACTCCGATCGAGGATCTGGCCGGCATGGCCGGCGCGCCGGCCAAGACTGGCGCTGGAGGTTTCGGGAAGCTGCTGGCGCCGGCGGTGTCGGCGATGCATCACGCGCCGGTGGTCGATCCAGCTCTGTGCCGAGCAAGGCAGGCTGATCGGCGCGGCGTTGGCCCGCCGGATTCCGTTGCGCGACTCAGAACCGTCATCCTGATGGTGTAGCGGGGGGGCCCAGCGTTCGCCGCGTTGTGTGCTTCAGCAAGCGGCGAGGCGTGCCGCGTGGCCGCTTGCCTATCTCCAGCGTGTCGCGTCGGTGATCGTTCGGCAATCAACTTCTTTCGCAATCGTGAAGTGCGATCGGTGATGGGCTGTTGATCGCCCCTCACTCCGGTCGCGGCTCCATCGTCCTCGTAGACACAGCACGCCGTTCGCGGATCATCGCATGAGACACCGCATCAGCATTCATTCAATCATCGTGCGTTCGTTGCGCCTTGGCGCTGTCGGGCTGCCGGGGCTCGCCGTCGGCGCACTCATCGGCTGCCAAACCCCGCCGCGAGCGGATCTGGATGCCGCGCAGCAGATCGCCGATGCCACGGGGCTCGAGCACGCCGTCGTGTTTCGCATCGTCGGCCCTGATGGCGGACCCATCGACGAGCCGGATGCGGCCGGTGCGATGCTGCCGCTCTCGGAGGCGGTGCGGCGGGCAGTGACCACCGATCCGGGCCTGCAGGCGGCGATGGCGCGCATACGGATCGCGCTCGCCGATGCGGACCAGGCACGGCTCTTGCCCAACCCCATCCTGAACGTGGTCGTGCGGTGGGGACCGGGTGAGCCGCAGATCGAGGCATCGCTCGCGCAGGACTTCATCGCAGCGCTGCAGATCGGGCGGCGAACCGGCGCTGCCGACAACCGCCTTCGCCAGGCCGCCGCCGATGCGGTCACGGTGGCGCTGGATCTGGCACGTGATGTTCAAGAGCGGTATGCGGCGGTACGAGCCAACGGAGCCGTCACGGAGATTCTGAGCCGGCGCCTGGCTCTGGTTGAGAAGCTGAGCGCCACGGCCCGTGATCGCCTGGATGCGGGCGAGGGAACCAGCGGTGACCTGGCGACCATCGATGCCCAGCGCATCGGGCTCATGGTCGAGATCGACCAGGTCATGCTCGCCGAGCGCGAGGACCGCCTGCAACTGGCGCGGCTGATCGGAGAGCCGTCCTCATCGGCGCTGTGGACGCTGGAGGCATGGGCTCCGCCCGTGGTGCCGGTTCGGGAGCAGGCGGCATGGATCGCGGCAGCGCTCGATCGCCGGCCGGAAGTGCAGGCGATCGTTTGGAGGCTCAGGGCGCTGGGGGATGATGAATCGATCGCGGGCTCATCGCCGTGGGAGGGGACAGAGGCCGGGGTCGATGCCCAGCGCGATGGCGACTGGACCATCGGTCCATCGGTTTCCACGCCTGTTCCCATCTTTGACATGGGGCAGGCGCGCAAAGCGCGGGTGATCGCCGAGCAACTGGAGGCCCGTCACGAGCTGACGCAGGCCAGGCGGGCCATCGTGCAGGAGGTGCGGCTCGCATACGAAGCGCTCGCCGCGTGCATGACAAACATTGCACGCATCCGCGGGGAACTGATACCCATCCAGGAGCGCCGGCGACAGCTTGCGGAGGATGCGTACGCGGCGGGCCTCGCCGACATCAACGCGCTGACGCTGGCGGAGGGTGATCTGCTCGAGGCTCATTCGCAGGGGATCGAGGTCGAGCGCGAGGCATGGGTCGCGCTGGTGAATCTGGAGCGGGCGGTGGGGGGAGCGGGGGCGTTCGCGGCTCTGATGCAGGAGGCGACGGTGACGCAGCGTCCGGATCGTGCATCAGGATCAGCATCAGCCAGCACCATTTCTTCACGGAACCAGTAAACGAGGATCAGAACGCATGTTCGACGGGAGATACCTGCCATGAACACAACGACACACCATCCGATCTTCGCGATGCGGCTCGCTGCCTTGCTTGCCCTGTTCGCCGTCGCTCTGCTTGCGCTCGCCGCCTCTCCTGGCTGCAAGAAGCATGATGACAACGACCACGATGCCCAACCCCCGGGCAAGGAGGATGAACACTCGCACGAGGGGCATGATCACGATGCCGAAGGGCACGATGGCCACGGCGATGAGGTCGCGCTCACCAGCGAGGCGATCGAGCGGTACGGCATCAGGATCGAGCCCGCGCAGAAACGGGTTCTGAAGCCGACGCTGCTCGTCCCGGCACGCATCGAGTTCAACGCCAATGGGATCGCCCACATCGGCTCACCGCTTGCGGGCCGGGCTGTCGCGATCAACGTCCGGGTCGGCGACTCTGTAAAGGCGGGGGATTCTCTGTTGGTCATAGAGAGCCCGGATCTGGGTGAAGCGCAATCCGGGTATCTGGCCAAGCGTGCAACTGCGGAGGCCAGCGCACCGGCGAGCCAGCTCGCCAAGGCCGCGTGGGAGCGGGCAAAGGGTGTGTACGAGCGCTCGCAGGGGATCGCGCTCGCGGAGGTGCAGCGCCGCGAATCGGAGTGGAAGGCCGCCGTTGCGAACCAGAAAGCCGCCGATGCCGCGGTGGCGGCCGCCGCAAGCCGGTTGCGCCTGCTGGGAATGAGCCAGGAGGCTGTCGATGAGCTGGCCAGGACCGGAGTTGGCTCGCCGAGGCACGCGATCACAGCGCCGATTGCCGGCAGTGTGGTGCAGCGGGAAGTGACTCAGGGGGAGCTTGTCGGGCCGGATCGTGAATCGCTGCTGGTGCTTGCCGACACCTCCACGCTCTGGGTGCTCGCCGATGTACCGGCAACCCGGCTCGCCGAGGTGGAGGTCGGTGCACCAGCGAGCGTCATGGCCGGCGCAGGATCACAAGCGATCTACAACGGCACGGTGTCCTTCATTGCGCCGATGGTGGACGCCGCCACCCGGACGGTGCAGGTCCGGATCGCGGCGCCGGCCTCGGAACTGAATCTCAAGCCGGGCATGTTCGCGCAGGTGGAGATCGAGGCCAAGGCCGGCGGCGCGGAGGAACCGGCGCCCGTGCTTGCCGTGCCAGATGCGGCGATACAGACGGTCGAAGGCCAGACGGTGATCTTCGTGCCCGTGGAAGGCGAGTTCAACACGTTTGCCAAGCGGATCGTCAGGATCGGCAAGGCGATCGGTGGGTGGGTGCCCATCTACTCCGGGCTCGGTGAGGATGAGGAGTACATCTCGGCGGCGTCGTTCATTCTCAAGGCCGAGCTGGGCAAGGGCTCGGCGGCACACGAGCATTGATTTCCCAGGAGTAAAGAGCTCATGCTCGAAGCCATCCTTCAGTATTCGATCAAGAACCGCTGGCTTGTCGTGCTGGCGACCGGGATCATCGCCGCCCTCGGTGTCTATTCGCTCCAGAAGCTGCCGATCGATGCCGTGCCCGACATCACCAACAACCAGGTGCAGATCAACGCCGTGGCGTCATCACTGTCGCCCATCGAGGTCGAGAAGCAGGTGACGTTCTCGATCGAGAACGCACTGGCGGGCATTCCGGGGCTGCAATCGACGCGATCGCTCTCGCGCAACGGGTTCTCGCAGGTGACGGCGATCTTCGAGGATCACGTCGATATCTACTTCGCCCGCCAGCAGGTCGCCGAGCGCCTGGGAGAGGCCAAGGAATCGCTGCCGCCGGGCGTCGAGCCGGTCATGGGGCCGATCGCCACCGGGCTGGGCGAGATCTACATGTACACGGTGGAGTACGAGCATCCCGGCGGCGCTGGCGCAGCGCCTGCCGATGGCACGCCGGGATGGCAGGTCGATGGCGCCTACCTGACGCCCGAGGGGCGGCGGCTGGAGAACGACCTTGAGCGGTCTGCGTACCTGCGCGAGGTCCAGGACTGGATCATCCGGCCCCAGCTGCGCGGTGTGAAGGATGTCGCCGGTGTCGAAGCAATCGGTGGGTATGTCAAGCAGTACCACATACAGCCCGATCCGATGAAGCTGGTGTCGTACGGCCTGACGTTCGCAGAGGTGATCGAGGCGATCGAGCGCAACAACATCTCGATGGGTGCGGGCTACATCGAGCACAAGGGCGAGTCGTATCTGGTGCGAGCGACCGGGCGGATCGAGAGCATCGAGCAACTGGAGGAGATCGTCGTCGGGGCGCGCGGGGGAGTGCCCATCTATGTGCGGGATATCGTCGGCACCGATGGAGTGGGAGTGGGGCGCGAGCTGCGCACAGGATCTGCAAGCGAGAACGGGGAGGAGGTGGTCGTCGGGACGGTGATCATGCTGATCGGGGCCAACAGCCGCACGGTCGCGGCGGCGGTCGATGCGAAGATGGCCGAGATCCACCGGAGCCTGCCGGCGGGGATTCGCGCCAAGACCGTGCTGAACCGCACCAAGCTGGTGGATGCCACGATCGCGACGGTGCGGAAGAACCTGCTCGAGGGCGCGGTGCTGGTGATCGTGGTGCTGCTGCTCCTGCTGGGGAATGTGCGTGCAGCGCTGATCTGCGCGGCGGCGATCCCGCTGTCGATGCTGATGACCGGAATCGGGATGGTGCAGAGCAAGGTCAGCGGCAACCTGATGTCGCTGGGGGCGATCGACTTCGGGTTGATCGTGGATGGGGCGGTGATCATCGTCGAGAACTGCCTGCGCCGGCTCGCCGAGCGCCAGCACCGGGAGCGCCGGCTCCTGACGCTGCCGGAGCGTCTGCACGAAGTGATGACGGCGGCCAGGGAGATGATCCAGCCGTCGGTGTTCGGCCAGGCGATCATCGTGACGGTGTACTTCCCCATCCTGGCGCTGACGGGGGTCGAGGGGAAGATGTTCCACCCGATGGCGATCACGGTGATATTCGCGCTGATCGCGGCGTTCATCCTGTCCCTCACGTTTGTTCCGGCGATGGTGGCGATCCTGATCCGCGGGAAGGTGACGGAGAAGGAGATGCTCCTGGTGCGGTGGGCAAAGGCCGTGTACGAGCCCATCGTGAAGTGGGCGGTGCGGCTGCGGTGGCTGGTGGTGGTGGTAGCGCTGGTGATGCTCGCGGCATCCGTGCTGGTGTTCTCACGTCTGGGGCAGGAGTTCGTGCCGACGCTGGATGAGAAGGATCTGGCGATGCACGCGATGCGGGTGCCCTCGACCTCGCTCTCGCAGTCGCAGGTGATGCAGTCGAATCTCGAGCGCGTGCTCTCGAAGATCCCCGAGGTGGAGTTCATCTATTCCAAGACGGGCACGGCGGAGCTGGCATCTGACCCGATGCCGCCCAACATCTCCGACTCATTCGTGATCTTCAAGCCTCTGGACCAGTGGCGTAGCGAGGAAGAGCTTGACCGGCTGATCGCCGAGCAGACCGAAGCGCTCGAGCAAGCGGGCATTGTCGCCGGACACGAGGAGCATGGTCACGAGGAGGGAGGGCACGAAGGTGGCCTCGATCACGGACCCATGCCCACGGGCCACAAGGGCAAGCTCCTCAAGCTGATTGAGCTGACGGTCGCCGCGCTGCCCGGGCAGAACTACGAGTTCACGCAGCCTATCCAGATGCGGTTTAACGAGCTGATTTCCGGCGTTCGCGGTGATGTCGCCGTCAAGGTCTACGGGGACGACTTCGATTCGATGCGTCCGACCGCCGAGCGGATCCTGAGTGAGCTGGCATCGATCCCGGGGGCGGCGGATGCCAAGGTCGAGCAGACGACCGGCTTGCCCGTGATGACCGTGGACATCGACCGGGCGGCGATCTCGCGGTACGGGCTGTCGGTGCACGACGTGCAGACGGTGGTCGCGACGGCGATGGGTGGCCAGGAGGCGGGGCAGGTCTTCGAGGGAGATCGACGCTTCGACCTGGTGGTGCGGCTCCCGGATGATCTGCGCGGCAGGATCGACATGCTTGAGCGGCTGCCGATCCCGCTGCCAGAGGATGGCAGGCCCGAGCCTGTCAGGCTCGCGAGCGCGGATCACAACGGCCTGCCGGGTGGTGTGGGGGTGGGGGCGAGCGGATTCGTGCCGCTGGGCGAGGTCGCCGGGATTGAAGTGGCAGAAGGCACGAACCAGATCAGCCGAGAGAACGGCAAGCGGCGGATCGTGGTGCAGTGCAATGTGCGTGGGCGCGATCTGGGATCGTTCGTCGCCGAGGCTCAGCAGAAGATCGCGGCGATCGGAACTCCCGCGGGCCAGTGGCTGGTGTGGGGAGGTCAGTACGAGAACCTGATGTCCGCCAAGCAGCGGCTGACCGTCGTGGTGCCCATCTGCTTCGTGCTGATCTTGCTGCTCCTGTTCGGGACGTTCAAGAGCCTTCGATATGCGCTGCTGGTCTTCAGCGCGGTGCCGCTGGGGCTCACGGGCGGGGTTGCTGCGCTCTGGATCCGCGGGATGCCGTTCTCGATCTCGGCGGCGATCGGGTTCATCGCGCTTTCGGGTGTCGCCGTGCTCAACGGGCTGGTGATGGTCTCATACATCAACCAGCTTCGCCGTGAGGGTGTATCCAGGGATATCGCGATCGTGCGGGGCAGCCTGGTGCGGCTGCGGCCGGTGCTCATGACGGCGCTGGTGGCATCGCTCGGCTTCGTGCCGATGGCGATCGCCCATGGCACGGGCGCGGAGGTGCAGAAGCCGCTGGCGACCGTTGTCATCGGCGGGTTGATCTCCAGCACGCTCTTGACGCTGGTGGTGCTGCCGGCGCTGTATCGCCTGTTTGCCGGCAGGGATGACAACACGCCTCAGGGGGTTGTTTCACCCGCCCAGGCGTGAGCTGAGAAGAGTCTACGTGGCTTCTACTTGGGATCGTGCTCAACCTTCTTCTCGGTCGTTTCCGTGGTGGTCTTGGCGCCCTCGGGCGTCTCGGTTTTCTTGGTGGTCGTGCTCTTGCTGGAGCTGGTGGTGTTGTCACAGGCGACCATGCACAGCGGCAGTGCCGTGATCCCGGCGATCATGCACACGGAGACCGGAGTGCGGAGCGTTCGATGGGTGAGTCTGGCTCGTGTCACGATGCGGCTCCTTTGATGAGAAGTGGTGTACGGCTTCAGGAGGCTCAACGCGGCTCGATCGTGGTTTCCTTCTCGCGGGTTTCGGTGGTTGTGGTCGTCCCGGTCGGTGTTGCGACCTCGGACTTCTTCGTGGTCTTGGTATGGCCGACCGGCTCATCGCCGTACGAGCAGCCGGCAACCGCGAGGGCGGCAAGCACGGCCGGCGTCGTCGGGATGGAGCTTCGGACTGTCCGCTGAAGTGTTGAAGTCGTCATCGTGTTGATCTCCCTTGTTGCAGCGCACCTTCCTACCCAGCAGTGGCGGCGCGTTTCGCTATGGATACGTACATCCGCTCCCCACTTGAGGGCGTGAATCCGGCATGAAATGGCGTTCAGGAACTGGAGAGGTGTTGGCTGTCTACGCTTGTCCCGAGTGGACCATTCCGATCTGGATTCCGTTTCTAGAAGACATTCCGGGAGATATGCGATGATCGATCCGACCCGTCGTCGATTCCTGGCAAGCACGGCCGCCCTGGCGGCGTTCGCGGCGACCGGCCGCGGCCAGCAGCCCGAGAGCAAGCCGGCCACCGCACCCCCACAGCCGGCCCAGCCCCCCCAGCCCGCAGCGCCCAAGGCGGCGATCCCGTTGGAGAAGCGCCGGTTCGGCGCCACCGACATGGAGGTGACAGTGCTGGGCTTCGGCGGCGCTGAGATCGGCTACCAGCAGGTCGATCAAGCGATCGTCGAGAAGCTGCTCAACTCGGCCCTCGATGCCGGGCTCAACGTCATCGACACCGCCGAGTGCTACGCCGGTTCCGAGGAGGCGATCGGCAAGGCGGTCGCCAATCGCCGCAAGGAGTATCACCTCTTCACCAAGGTCGGCCACATGGAGCAGGGCAAGGCAGGTTGGACCGCCGCTTCGATCGAGAAGTCCATCGACCGCAGCCTTCAGCGCCTCAAGACCGATCGCATCGACCTCGTCCAGCTCCACTCCTGCGGCAAGGACATCCTCGAAGCCGGGGAATGCATCGAGGCTCTCGAGAAGGCCCGGAAGGCCGGTAAGACGCGCTACATCGGCTACAGCGGAGACTCGACCACCGCCCTGTACGCGATCGAGACCGGCAAGTTCGATGCCCTCCAGACCTCCGTCAACATCTGCGACCAGGAATGCCTCGACCTCACGCTCGGCAAGGCCAAGGCGCGCAACATGGGCGTGATCGCCAAGCGTCCGATCGCCAATGCGGTCTGGCGCTCCGAAACCCAGCCCGACAACGGCTACGTGGTCGAGTACTGGAAGCGGCTCCAGAAGCTTGATTACGACTTCGCCAAGGGTGACACCCGCAACAGCCAGAGCCCCGATGGCGCTGCGGGCACAGCGCTGCGTTTCACGCTCGCCGCACCCATCCATGTCGCGATCGTTGGAACCAGCAACCCCGCCCGCTGGCGCCAGAACGCCGAGCTCCTCAAGGCCGGCGGCGCTCTGCCGAAGGATCGTATCGACGCGATCCGCGCGAGGTGGAAGGCGGTCGCCGAGGCCGGCTGGACCGGGCAGACCTGATCAGCGGAATCCAAAGGCAGAAAACAACTTCACCGCAGAGACGCAGAGAACGCGGAGGGGACAAAAATTCTGAGTCCGGTTGTGCTGAGTCCTGGGTCGTCAGTGAAGTTGACGACGCGCCATGAGGACACAGCACGTCAGTACCCAGGATTTGTTCTTCCTCTGCGTTCTCTGCGTCTCTGCGGTGAAGATTGCCTTTCAGGCTTTCACAGCGCCCGCCGTTAGGCCCGCGATAAACTCGCGCTGCAGGAACGCGAACAGCGCCAGCAGCGGGAAGATCGCCGCAAGCGTGCCGGCCATCTGGAGCCCGTAGTCCTGGTAATAGACACCCCTGAGCTGTGCGATCGAGACGGCGACCGGGAACTTGGTCGGATCCTGCAGCACGACCTGCGGCGTGATGAAGTTGTTCCAGACGCCCAGGAAGGTGATCATCAGAAACGTGCCGACCATCGGCCGCAGCAAGGGAAGGGCGATCACGAAGAAGGTCTTGAGATCCCCAGCGCCGTCGATTCGGGCGGACTCGATCAGCTCGGGCGGCACCGATGAGATTGTCGCCTGCCGGAAGAGATATACGCCGAAGGCGGGGGCGGCCGCGGGCAGGATGACCGCCGCCATGGTGTCGAGCAGGCTCAGCTTGTAGAGCAGGAGGTACCCGGGCGCCAAGAGCAGCGGCGCGGGGATGAGCACCGCGCCCAGCACGATCGTCGTGATCAGCCACTTGCCGCGGAAACGAAGCCGGGCCAGCGCGTACCCGGCCATCGCGCACGCGAGGGTCGCCAGCAGGCTCGTGACCGAGGAATAGAACACCGACAGCACCAGGCTGCGTCCGAAATCAAGATCCCTGAACAGGCGGATGTAGTGATCGATGGTGATGCCCGACCAGTTGAGCCCCAGCGGGCCATCGCCGCCGGGCAGCAGCAGCGAGTCGAAGAAGATGCTGTTGGATTTGAGGCTCGCGCACAGGAGCCAGACATAGGGCAACAGCGTGACGATGCACGCCGCGGCAAGCAGGATCGTGGCGAGCAGTCGGCGGGTGCGGCGCGTGGGTGAGTTGAGGAGGGCGATCATGAGTGGACGCCCTCCGCGCGGGCGAGCCAGCGCTGCACACCCGCGATCGCGACCAGCAGGATCGTCAGCATCCAGCCGATGGCGCTCGCGTACCCCAGGTCCCCGGTCTCGAACCCCGCCTGGTACAGGTACATCACGACCGTCAGCCCGCGGTTGTCGGGGCCGGCGGTGGTGTTGAGCATCAGGTAGGGCAGTTCGAAGAGCTGGAAGCTGCCGATGACCGAGAGAAGCACGACAAAGCCCGCGACCGGCCGGATCGCCGGGACGATTACATGCACGAACCTGGACCAGGGGCCCGCACCATCGATGGTCGCGGCCTCGACCACATCCGTCCGTACGTTCTGGAGCGCTGCGCTGAAAAAGACCATGTTGAACCCGGTGTACATCCACAGCGCTGCGACAATCATCGCCCCCATCACGTGATCCTGCAGCCAGGCGTAGTCCAGGTCAAGGCCGATCATCGAGTGCAGCACGCGGTTGAGAACGCCCGTGCGTTTCTCGAAAACGACGGCGAAGATGACGGCCGCGAACGCGACCCCGACCATCGCCGGGGAGAAAAGCAGCACACGGAAGATACGGCGGCCGCGCAGGCCGGGGGTTTCCAGCAGCAGGGCAAGCAGGAGCGCCAGCGGGAGCTGGACCAGGACCGATCCCAGCGTGAAGATCGTGGTGTTGCGCAGGGCCTTCCAGAAGAGCGGATCGTCGGCGAGCCGGCGGAAGTTGGCAAGGCCGATGAACTCCGAATGCCCCGCCCCGAAAGTCTGCTCGCACGAGAGCGTGAGGGCGCGGACAACGGGGTAGATGAAAAACACACCAAAGATCGCCAGGAACGGCGTCATCAGGATCCAGGGTGCGGCGGCTCGCTTGCTCATTCGCCAGGAGCCTCCGCACCTTGTGGGGGTCGCAGGAAGACGTTGTTGTCCACCTGGAGCAGCACCTGGTGCTGGGCATCCTTGAGATAGTGCATGGCGCGCTCGGTGAGGGCAGCGCGATCGAACGTGCCCGTCCGGCGAGCCTCTTCCGAGAGCTTGACCAAGGCATCGAGCATGCGAAAGCGGGCGAGCGTGTTGTAGGGAGAGGATGTCCGCGCCGGAACCGCCGAGGCCAGATCGATGTACATCCTCCCGGGCTTCTGCCCGCCGAGGTACGGATCCGGCTCATCGAAGACCGGATCGCTCCAGTGCGACTTCACGGGTGTGATGATGCGGCCGTTGCGGAAGAGCTCCTGGGCCAGATCCTTCGAGCAGTACAGGTGCTTTGCGAACGCAAAGAGCGAGTCGAGCTCGGCGGGGGTGCGTGCGGCGGTGCGCGGGATGCCCAGCATCGTGCCGCCCCAGACGCTGGCGCGGCGGCCGCCTTTTTCCCAGGCCGGCAGCGGCATCAGCTTGACCTTGCCCGCAAGCCCCGGCAGCTCGTGCCGCCAGACATCGCACATCCAGTCAGGCATGAAGGTGCACACGACGTAGCCGTCAGATTTGAGCTTGTTGCCCGAGGCGGTGAAGTCCGGGGCATCGGCGGCGATCCGGTCGGGGCCGTTGCACCACGAGACGATGGTCGCCAGCACGCGAGCATTTGTTTCCGAATCGATGATGGGTCGGTCGCTGTCGTCGAAGAACCTGCCGCCGGCCTGGAGGAGCAGCACTTCCAGGTGGTCATCGTGCGTCTCCCACATGTTGAGCAGGTAGCGATCGGGCTGACCATCCCCATCGGCATCCTTCATCAACGGCTTCATGACGCGCGCGAAGTCGTCCCAGGTCTCGATCTGGCGGACATCGATGCCCGCGGCCTCGACAAGGTCGCTGCGGTAGCCGAGCATCACGGGATGGACATCGTGCGGCAGGCCGAAGATGCGGCCGCGGCTGGTCCAGGGGCTGAAGCTGGGGGCGTTGATCTGTTCGAGCAGGCCCTCGGCCTTGAGGCGGTCGGTCAGATCGACGAAGCCGACGGCATCCAAGGGGCCGGTGAATGCCCGGGCGGCGATCCGCCGCTCGACCTCCAGCAGATCGGCCGATCTCGTCCCGGACATGAAGGAGGCGAGCATCCGCCGCTCCATGGGAACCAGCCCCAGCATCGTGAGGTCGATGGTGGGTGAATTGGCGGCGTTCCACCGATCGATGATGGGGCCGTACATCACGTAGTGCGGCTGGGCAAACGTCCACATCGTGCGGTCACGCGTCGGGGGAGAAGGCCAGAACCCGATCGCGGCCATGCTCAGCGCGGCGAGCACGGCGATCAGCCACCCGCCGGGCGGGATGGCGCTGATGATCGACGGCGCGGAGGGGCTCGCGGGCTGTGGGCTCATCGACGGGGGGAAGTGGGGGACGTGGGGGAGGGAGATCGGGGTCAGGTGGCGGCGATCACGCCGAGATCGAGGTGGTTGTTGGCAAAGTACCTTCTGCGGCAAGGAACTTCAAAAGCAAAAGCACCGGCGGGCCTTGCAAGCCCGCCGGTGCGGAGTCGTGGAACCCGCGAGTCATTCGCCGGCGGAGAACACCCCTCAGAGGAGGGAGCGAGTGGCCCCTGTGGTCCGGCGTTCGCGTCAATCAGCAACCGTCCTCGAAGGCGTGAACGAAGGCGTCAAAGTCGTCGGTATCGACGAACCCGCTGTTGTCGAAGTCGGCCGAGTTGCCGCCCTCTTCGAAGCGGAAGACGAAGAAGTCAAAGTCATCGGTGTCGACGAAGCCCGTGCCGTCGACATCGGCGGGACAGCCGAAGGACATGTCATCCCACCAGGTGGCGCCGCCGGCAAAGCCGCTCTGGACCTGCAGCACGACGATGCGGGCGAAGGCGGTGTACTCGGGGGCGATCACATCGCTCGTCTGGAAGAACTCGTACTCCAGTGGGTTGAGGGCGCCAGTCAGCATCGACTGCGAGACGGCAGCGCCGCCGACGAGGTCGAAGCCGAACTCATCCTTGAACTCGATCTGCAGGAAGACCTGGTTGCCATCCTGGATGAGGTCGTTGATGACCGAGCGGCCCCAGCCGCGGGCGCGCCACTTGGAGCCCGGCTCGGCCGGGACATCCTGGAACCAGCCGGAGTACGCCGGATCACCGTTGTACCCGCCGAAGAGCTTGGCGGCCCACTCGCCGGTGCGGGGGTTCTCGAAGTGGTTGGCCTGGCCGTTGCCGAAGTTCACCCAGTGGGCGTACCCGCTGCCCACGCAGCCCTCGGTCTGCTCCTCGAACGAGGCGTTGGTCAGGACGTTGGAGCCGCTGGCCTCCTTGAGCACCGCGCTGTCCCACCACACCGCGCCGCCCTGGTAGCCGTACTGCTCGACGATCATGGCGATCCGCACCGTGGCCGTGCCGGCCGGAGCGACCGCTCCGGTCACCGACAGGTTCACCGGGGACTCGCCGGTGTTGGCGCCCAGCTTGGTGGAGATGTACTGCTGCGCCGTCGTGAGCAGCACGTTGCCAGCATCCAGGAACTGGATCTCAACGAACGCCTGGGAGCCGATGTTGCCATCCCAGGTGAACGAGTCCCAGAAGGGGTTGGTGGCATCGCAGGATGCCTCCCAGACCTGGCCTTCGGAGGCCGGGGCATCCTGGAACATGCCGCTATACCCAGGATCGGCGTTGAAGGGGCCGTACATCTTGATCGCCCGCACGCCGTCGGTCGTGTAGAAGTTGATGCTCGATACGTTGCCCCACGTGTTCCATCCCGCGGCCGGACCGCAGATGTCCTCGAACCCGGGGTTGTTGAGCTGGGCGGACGCCGTTTGCGCGCTGGTCGCCAGGGCGGCGATGCAGCCCGCGATCATCACCGACTTGAGTGCCTTAGACATCGATCTTCCTCCAAAAAGCGTTGAAAAACACCTCTCCTGCACCTTCGCGGTGAGCCCGCCCCGGAACACCCCGAGCCGCACTCCACCCGCCTGCCGACTGTTTCAATCCAAGAACCGATCGCCGCCGCTGGCCGGCGAACTGTTACGCCTCCTCCTGCTTGACCGTCGCCCCGTTGATCCCCGCCTGCACCACCGCCGGCGCGACCACCGCGACACGCGTGCCGTCGGGCAATACCCGCACCGGCGCATCGCTGGGCGGCGTGGTGGTCTTGTTGATCTCGAACATCGTCGGGTAGACCTTGCGGAGCTGGGCGTGCGCCTGGCCGGCGAGCATCGCCGTCAGCCAGCGCGCCGATTCATACCCCAGCATGTTGGCATCCTGGCACACCGCGGTCATCGATGGGAAGACGTGGTGGCGGATGTCGCTGTCGTCAAAGCCGATGATCGAGAGATCCTGCGGCACCCGGATGCCCAGCTCCTGGCAGCGACGCATCGCGCCCACGCTGGCGAGCGGATCGGTGAAGAAGATCGCCGTCGGCGGGGCCGAGAGGCTGGCGATCTGGGTGACCACCGCCGCGCCGCCCTCGGTGCTCGCGTAGATCTCGAACATCAGGTTGGGATCGGGCTCCACGCCGTTGTCGCTGAGCGCCTCGATGTACGCCCGGCGGCGATCCTCGTGATCGGTGTCGGGGATGCGGTGGACCGCGAGGGCGATCCGGCTGTGCCCGAGGCTGATGAGGTGCTGGAGCGCCCGTCGGCTGTCATCCTTGGAGTCCGTGCATACGTAGTTGACGCGCGGGTTGTCGAAGCGATCGGCGACCACGATCGAGGGGAACCCCTCCTCGGCGATCGCCTCGCATATCGGCCGGGTGCCCGAGAAGCTCCTCAGAATGACACCGCGGATGCCCTTGCGTGCGAAGAACTGTGTATAGCTCTCGTTGGGCAGCTTGTCCCGCTGCATCGCCACGATCTTGAGGTCGTAGCGCAGCTCGTTGAGCCCGCGCAGGATGCCGGTGAGCAGGGCCGACTCGAATGCGCCGTAGTCGGGACGGACCGGCTCGGCCGGGTACGCAAGCCCGATCGCCGTGGTGATGCGACGCGAGGCGGGCGGTGAATAGCCGACGCTGCTGGCGACGGCCAGCACGCGCTCGCGCGTCTCCGCGCCGACGCTGGCGTGGTTGTTCAGGGCGCGCGAGACGGTCGCGACCGAGACTCCTGCCTTCTTTGCGATCTTCCTGACCGAGGTCATTCATCCACTCCGAGCCCGCCCTTGTGATCCATGCGTTCAGCCAAGTTCGGCCGTCCGCTCACAGCGGGACGTTGCGCTCCGCGTTCATCCATCAATACTTCGGATCGTTGATCCAGCCGTACGGGTGGTCCTTGTTGGGATAGAGCTTCACCCACGAGGTGTCCCGCCCGCTGCGGTTGACGTACACATCAAACGCGCGGAAGTCCTTGTTCTTGTCGTCGATCATCTCATCCCCATCGCTCGCCGGCCTGAAGAGCGATACCTGCCCGTCGAGGTAGCCGAAGTGGCCCTGGTTGTTGTGCCGGGGAGTGATCTGGTCATCCATGCACCACAAGCCGTCCGTGTCCTCCCCGTTGTAGCAGTAGCTGCTCTCCTCGGCGAAGATCGGGAGCGCCTTGAGGCGGTTGATCGCCTTGCCATCTGCCTCGTTGAGCTTGGTGGGCGCCGGCTTGTCGGGGTTGACGTACCCGGCGAAGATGTCGATGCCCAGCTTGGCGCCGCCCGTGCTCCTGACCATCGTGTAGTCGAAGTCCAGCGTCGTGCTCCCGCCGTGAACGTTCTTGCCGGTGTCCTTGTTGGTCTGCTTGTCGGCCTTGGGCCCGCGCCGGCGATTGGTCGGGCACTCGGTCAGCCGGTCCGCCGCGCTGATGTACTTGAAGAGCAGCCCGGGCTCCCACACGCCATCGTTGACCTCGGTGCGCGCCCAGGTCTGGATCAGTTTCTGAGGGCCGGGGCCTTCGTACCGGTCCAGCCAGATCTTGTCCCGGTTGTCGTTGGCGTAGAAGTGCGCTGCCACCACGATCTGCTTGACGTTGCCCATGCACGCGGCGGTCCGCCCTGCCTCGCGGGCCTTGCCCAGGGCCGGCAGCAGGATGCCGATCAGCAGGGCGATGATCGCGATCACGACCAACAGCTCGATGAGCGTGAAACCGGCTCGCGGAAGCTTCTGGGTGTGTCCCGTCCTTGTCACGTGCCTCTCCGTGCAGCGCTGGTGATCGATGTTGAGATACGTTTATGAAACGTTACCGTAACGAGTACGCAGGGTGGCTGTCAAGCGTCAACGCAACCAACCCCAGCGAGCTGTAAGCGCTTACATGCGTCCCCGGAGAACGCCTTCTCAGGTTACATCCTCCTCGAACAGACCATCGCCTTGTCTGGTGGAGCGGGCGCTGGTGGGCCCGACGAGCCTAGCACCCTAGTTCAAACGCCCGAACGAACGCATCGAAATCGTCCGTATCCACGAACCCGGACCGATCGAAGTCGGCGCATTCATACCCGGCCTCGAAGACCTCGATGAACCCATCGAAATCATCGGTGTCCACGAAACCCGTGCGATCAAAGTCGGCGGGGCATTCATCGATGATGCCGAACTCGCAGGTGTCGATGAAGGCCGCCCCCGAAGCCATCTGCGGCTGGAAGAAGACAAAGAGCAAACGTGCCTTGGCCGTCCCCGCCGGCGCATCCGCCCGCAGCTCGAACGGCAGGTGCGTGTTCTGCGGGGATGCCGCATCGAGCGTGCGCACGGACTCGGTCGAGATCACTGTGTTCACCGCGTTGCGCCACTCGATCCGCATCTCGCAGTAGTTGTCCGCTCGCATGGAGTCGCTGGACCAGTTGTACCAGTACGAGGTCCCTCGCACCCGCTGCCCGGGGCTCACGGTGATGTCCTGGTAGATCCCCGATGAATTGAACGAGCCGTTGAACTGCCCGTAGAGCTTGCCGGCCTGTGAGCCCGTGTACTGCTGGCCCGACTGCGTGAAGGCGTTGCCGTACTTGCCCCACCCCGTCAGCGATGGCATCGTCTCGAACCCAGGGTTGGTCAGCTTCTGGCGCTGCGGGTCGTACGAATAGACGCGCACGTAGTCAACCACGAAAAACTGCGGAAACACCGTGGTCCCGTCCGGGTTCCCGGGCCAGTCCCCGCCCACCGCGGTGTTGATGATGATGTAGAAGGGCTCCTGAGGGATGTTGCTCTCGTGCTTGGCCCGCATCACCTCATCGACGTAGTACTCGATGCGATCGGGGTGCCAATCGGCGCGAAACGTATGAAAATCAGCGCTGAAATCCGGCCCGAGGAAGAAGTCGTGCTCCGACTGCACGTTGGGCCAGTTGCCCCAGTGGTGCGTCATGTACATCTTGTACGGCTGGTGCCCCAGCAGCTCCATGATGTCGATCTCGGGCGGCCACTGGCCCGCCGCGGGCAGTGTCCAGAACGCCGGCCAGATGCCCTTGGTCTTGGGCAGCTTGGCACGCATCTCGATGCGCCCGAACTTCTGCGCGAATCTCCCCTTGGTCTCGATCAGTCCCGAGGTGTACGGCCGGCCGCCCATCGGCGTGTCCGTGCTCTTGATCGTCATCATCCCATTGGCGAGCGTGACGTGCGATGGGTGGTAGTACTGCAGCTCGTTGTTCTTCACCAGGGCGGCGTTCTCGGCCCGCCACTTGCTGCCATCGAGCGTCGTGCCGCTGAACTCATCGCTCCAGGTCGGGATCCACCCGTCGGGCGGGCAGGTCTGGGCGCCGGCGATCGCCGCCATGCACAGGATCGGGGCGGCGAGCAGGGCGTTGGTGAGCTTGGTTACATGAGTGCGCATCGCGGACCTCCGAGTGGCGTTACCCTCGCAGGATACGGATCGCCGCGATGCTTGACAACGACTATTTCCGCTCCGCCTGGAGATGTGAAAGCACGGTTCCAGGTGTTTTGGTCGGCATGTAACGCATTCGCGCCGGTTACACGCGGATTGGAGAAAAACGCCGGTGCTTCCTGCGTTCAGATGGTTGCCTGTTTGCCGGCGAGCGATGCTCCCAACCACACGGCAGCCAGGCTCAGCGCCACGCTGCCGATCGCGTATCCCGCAGCGCGCAGCCATTGGCCGGCCTGCACCAGCGTCAGCGTGTCCTGGCCAAAGGCCGAGAACGTTGTATAGCCGCCCAGCACGCCGATCAGGATCATCGCCTTTACATCGGCGCGGATGGCGCCCGGGCCTGACCACTGCGCGGCCAGGTATCCCATCGCCAGGCAACCGCTGATGTTCACGGCCATCGTTCCCAATGGAAACGCTGATCCGTGCAGCGATTGCACAAACCCGCCAAGCCAGTAGCGCAGAAGCCCGCCGGTGCCGGCTCCCACAAAGATCCCAAGAGGTATCGCCAGCGATCCAGTGGTCATCACGATCCCCCGCTCATTTCGAAACGCTGATAAACACCTGCGTCACATATCGAAGCTCGACCATGGCATCGGCATCCGCGTGCGCCTTGTGCATACCCTCGAGCCGGGCAACCAATCGATCAAACAGCGGGCCAGCCTTCGGTGCGTAGGAAGCGCTGGTTGCCCGCCCGATCAAACCCTCGCGCGTCAGGCGTTGCGAGTGCGAAAACGCGTTGAGCACCACGGGTGTAAACCTGCCGCTTCCCGCGGCCACGCCAGGATCAAAGGGCATCCGCTCCGCGCGGCTTTCTCCGCTCGCCTCCCGGATCGCCGCCGTGTACTCCATCGTCACCGGATCGTGCGCATCCCGCTGGTTCCACACCAGCGCCAGCCGACCGCGATCGCGCAGGATGCGATGAAATTCCCCGAGCGATTCCTGAGGTCGGAACCAGTGGAACGCCTGCGCGCACAGCACGAGGTCCACCGATGCCGAATCCAGTCCTGTTGCCTCCGCGGCCCCATCGCGCCATTCGACCAGCGGATGCGGTTCCGCCCCCGCACGCATGTCGGCATTGGGCTCGATCGCCAGCACCCGCACTCCGCGATCGGCCAGCAGCCGTGCCGAGATCCCCGTCCCCGCGCCGATGTCCGCGGCAATCAGGTTCCTGGCGGCGCCCATGCCATCCAGGATCCAATCGATCGCCGACGATGGATACGTCGGCCGGAACTTCACGTAATCACCCACGCGATCGCTGAACCGGCCCGTGGGATTCATGTCATGCAGCCTGGCATCGAGTTCGGCAGGAGTCGTGCGATGATCGCTCATGCATCCTCCTTGAATCTCCGCAGCGCCCGGCGCTTGGCCGCCGCCAGCCCCGACTGAGATTCCGGTTCGTCCTGCGCGGCCTCGGGTGCCGCCGTGGACGGTGGCTGCTCAGCGGTCGCAACGGGCGAGTTCCCCACCGGTGATGACGCCGATGCCGCCCGCGCTGCGGCGAGCCGCTCGGCGATCCTGCGGTCGCGCTGCGCCATTGCAAGCTCCGCCGCATCGCGATCCGTGAACGCGCTGGGCGATTCCCCAGACTGCGGTCCGCTCGCCGCCGGGATGTGCCCAAGCCGCTCGGCGAGCGATTTGAACTCGCGCGCACGCACAGGCGCTCGCTCCGGAATCAGCCGATCCCACGCGATCCGCCGCATCCCGATATCCAGCAGCAGCGCTGCAAGTGCCCACGGCAGGAGAAGATCGACCAGGGGCAGAAGCGTCCGACGCGGCTGAATCCCCGCACGGTCAAAGAGCTTCCCCGCCCCCAGGTTGGCCAGTTCAAAGACCCGCCCTCCGCTCTGGCGAGCGATCGATTCGACCAACGCTGCATCCGATTCCAGACGCTGAGATTCAAGCCCCGCGCGGACCGATGTCCCGGCGATCACGGGCGCGAACTTGCGGCTCCCGGATGTCGGTCGCAGCACCGTCACGTGCGTCCCGGTCTCCGTCGCCGGCACGACTCCCTCATAAATCCCGCTGCCTGATTGCTTCAGGATCACCGTCACCTCTTGCCCCGAAGGTGTGTACACGCTCGCCGGCACCTCCAGCGCATCCAATGCCTTGCCATCCTCTTCCATCGCCTCCAGCCGGATCACAAGGTCCGCCCCACGAGCCTCCAATCGCGGACGAAAGAGCCGATCCTGCGTCGGCCTCGACAGCGATCGCACCATCTGCGCCCAGAACTGCTGATACCCCCGCCATCCCACCCAGCCCCTGGCCCACTCGCCGGCATCCGATGTGAACGCCGCGACCTGCCCCAGTTCCGCTCGCCAGATCGAAAGCACCGGTTCACCCTTGGGGCTGGTGATCGCGTTGATGATCGTCGGCTCGGGCCGCGGCTGCGTGAGGTTGAGGCCCCCAAGCTCCGGCGGCTTGCCCAGCCCGCGCAGCGGCCCCGGGGAAGCATCCGTGACCACCGGATCGAACAGCTCCTCGCGATACAACGGCGTACGGATCACCCGGATCGCCTTCAGAAAGATCCGCGGCAGCACATTGGGATTGGTGACCTCGTGCGGCTCACCCCCGCCGTTCTGAGCGACCGCCTTCATCGTCGCAAGGTCTGCGCCATCGCCCACGGAGATCGTCGAGACCGTGATCCCCTCGGCCTTCATCACGGTCGCCATCTGCGGCAATGACTCGGCGCGCTGCGAACGCCCATCCGACAGCAGAATCACATGCTTGGCCTTGGCCTTCACCCCCGACATCTGCTTGCGGGCTTCCTCCAGCCCCGGTCCTGCATTGGTTCCCCCGCCGGCGGTGATGTCCCGGATCTTCTGCGCGGTCTGCGTCGGCGCGGTGTTCAACGCCAGCGGCACGATGACCTCCGCCTGGCTGTTGAACTCGATGACTCCAACCAGATCAGCCCGGCTCAGCGTCATTACCGCCCGCGCTGCCGCCTCGTTGGCGATCTCCTGCTGGGAACGCGATGATCCCATCACGCTTCTGTTCATCGATCCCGAATTGTCCAGCACAAAGATGATCGCCGCCTCCGGCTCCACCAGCGTGTCCGGCAATTCGAGCTTGACCGGCAGAATCGGCTCGATCACCGACCCCTTCCAACCCCCCGCCCCGAACGACATCGGCCCCCCGATCATCACCAGCCCCGCCGCCATGTCCTTGACATGGGTCGCCAGCGCCTGTTGCGCCGCCGTTGACACCGCATCCGCCGGCACGTTTTCGAGGATCACCAGGTCGTAGTTCTGAAGGGCCAGCAGATCCGAGGGCATCGCACCCGCAGAAACGACGGTCACATTGATGTCCGCATCCCGCAGCGATGCCGCGAGCGGCGAAGGTGTCTGTGATTCACCGAACTCGGTCACCCCATCCACAAGCAGCACCGACCCCACGCTGGGCGTGATGGTGAACGCCTCACCGGAGTTGTTGTCAACCAGCCGATCACCCGCCTCGGCCGCGCTTGCCGCGATATCGGGCTCGAACTCGATCTTGAAGCGGTGGACACGCGAAACCCCCACCGGGATCTCCGCGACAAACAAGTTCGGACCCGCCTCCAGCTTCACCCGCCGGCTCAGCCCCGGCTCATCCCCGTTGATATCCACCGCCGAGTCATTATCAAACAGCATCACCGTCCCGCTCGCCGGATCCGTCGATCGCAGCACCGCCCGCACTGTCACCGGCGCTCCCACCGGCGACATTGGCGGCGCATCCACCGATTCGACGATCACCTCCGGCCGAAGCCGGTACCGGATCGGCACCACATCGATCGGCACACCCTGTGAAGGCCCTAGCGCGGTGTCGCTCGCGGCGATCCTTCGCGCTGCCGCCAGCGCATCCCCGCTCGTCTGCACCCCATCGGTGATCAAGAGCAGCCGCCCCGTCGCATCCGATGGGATCAGGGTCGCCGCCAGCGAAAGGGCATCGGCGATGTTGGTCCCCTCCTGGACCTTGTATTCCAGCGGCCGGTCGGCGATCTCCGCGCCGCCCGTGCTCAGCGGAGTCGTCGGCGATGCCACCAGCACCGGCCGGCCATCGAACGCAACGATCCCCAGGAGATCATCCTGCCCACGCTGTGCGGTCGCCCGCAAGAGCTGCGTCCGGATCGCCTGGAGCGTCGAGACATTGGATCCGGCGGCCCCCACCCCCGACCCAACCCCCTCCGCCGGCACCCGCTGCACCGATGTCGAGACATCGACCACCGCGATCACCGCGAGCCGGTCGGTCTCACGAACGCTCGCGATCCCCGCCAGGATCGCCGCGATCAGGGCGATCAACGCAATCCGCGTGATCCCCGACATCACCCGCCGCAGCCGCGACATCCCCGCAAAATGCGTCAACGCGATCCCGGCCATGGGGATCGCCGCCAGGGCCGAAAGCAGCCAGAGGGGCTGTTCAATGTGGAAGGGCACGGGCAAGCGTAGGAATGCGCCATCCCCCCTCATTCAGAAGCCAGCAATCAAGGCCGGATCGCGATCCCGCGGCTGCGCCGAACGTACCATCCTCTCATGCACGCCCGCCGCCCCACCCGCCAGATCGTCATCGGTGATTCCCGAGTCGGACTCATCCGCATCGGCGGCGGCCTTCCCGACAAGCACGGCAACCCCACAACGCCCGCCCCGGTCTCCGTCCAGACCATGACCGCCGGCTACACCCACGACATCGATGCCTGCATCCGCGAGATCAACAAGCTCGCCGCCGGAACCGTCGGCGGCGGGGCCGACATCGTCCGGGTCGCCGTCCCCGAAAAGAAGGACACCGAGGCCCTCAAGGAAATCCTCCCGCAGGTCAACATCCCCATCGTCGCCGATGTCCACTTCCACTTCCAGCGCGCCCTCGAAGCCGTCGAGGCCGGCGTCCACAAGATCCGCCTCAACCCCGGCAACATCCAGGACCGCAAGCAGGTCATCGATGTCATCCAGGCCTGCAAGTCCGCCAACGGCGGCAAGGGCATCCCCATCCGCATCGGCGTCAACGAAGGCTCCATCATCGAGCGCCGCGACAAGCAGAAGCGCATGAAAGAGCTCGGCCAGGTCTTCAGCGATCACAAGCACGGCTACATGCTCGCGATCATGATCGCCAAGCTCGAGGAATACCTCGATATCTTCTACGAGCAGGACTTCCACGACATCGCGATCTCTGCCAAGAGCATGGATGCATCCCTGGTGATCGATGCCTACACGGCGATCGGAGAGCGCTTCAATCACCCGCTCCACCTGGGCGTCACCCACGCCGGCCCCAAGGAGACCGGCTGCATCCGCTCGGCCGCGGCCCTGGGCGCCATGCTCGCGAGCGGCATCGGAGACACCATCCGCATCAGCTACGCGAACGATCCGATCTACGAAGTCGAGGATGGCCTCGAACTGCTGTATTCCATGGGCCTCCGCGAGCGCAAGGGTGCCGACCTGATCGCCTGCCCCACCTGCGGCCGCATCCAGGTCGATCTCTTCACGCTCGTCCAGGATGTCCGCAAGCAGCTCGCCGAGAAGATCACCGTCCCCATGAAGGTCGCCGTCATGGGCTGCATCGTGAACGGCCCCGGTGAGGCCGAAGGCGCCGATGTCGCCGTCTTCGCCGGCGATCGCCGCGGCATCATCTACGTCCAGGGAGAAAAGGTCGCCAACGTCTCCGAACCCGAGATCCTCGATCGCCTGCTCGCCGAATGCCTCAACTTCCAGGGCCGAGTCCTCCGCGGCGAGGCCAAACTCGGCGAAAAGAAGGTGGACATCATCCCGCCGGATCCGATCGGAGAACTGGGCTCCGGCTACGAGAAGATCGCCGCCGGCCAAGTCGAAAAGCGTGCCTCGCTGACGATCGGGAAGTCCTGATGGTGTCCCGCTGAGATGGAGGGAGCATGAACAGCGCACTGCGATCGAACCACACGCAACGGAAGCTCCTGCAGCAGTTCCTGATCCTGCTGGCGATCGTGCTCGTCGGCATCGGCCTCTGGCTCGCCCCCTCGGGCATGTCGTGGATCCTCTTCCTCGCCGCGTTCGGCTGCGTGCTCGCCCTGGCGCTGCGGGCGAACACCGGAAAAAATTTGGTCACAACGCAGGGCGGCCGCCCGCATCGCCATAAGCGGCATTGATGATTGCGAGTGGCAGACGCTCGGTATGGAAGTGATCGCCGTTGCGGTACTGATCTGCTCTGTAGAAAACAACGCAACCGCCGTGGTCTGCCCGCCGTGCGAGAGGCCGTCGGCCTCAAGCAGGTGCCCCAGTCTCCAGTCTCCAGATCGCCGGTCTCGAACGCGGTTGCGAGAATCGCCCCGAGGGCTGCGTCCTTGTCAGCGCACTGACGCGGTGTCTGCGTGCCGGACTTGCGAGCCGGTTGCTTTGCCGGTGGTGTTTCGGGCTGCTTCGCGGGCTGGCCCACAGCCAGCGCCGACCACATGCTCGCGGCGAGGATTGCATGGAACAGTACCACTGGATGCATCGCCAGTTCCTAATCAATTCGCCGGCGTATCGGTTGCTCAATCCGGCTTCGCTTATCCACCCACAAACCGCGCATGAAGCCCGCGAGCCCGCTCGATCGATGCCGTCCCCCGGACCAATGTCCTTCCATCCGCAAACACCGTCAACTCGATCGGCTCCCCACCCTCGCCCCGCGCCTCGCGCAGCACGCCGCGCACCAGGACCGGCGAACGCGCAAAGGAGCCGAGCGGCGCAAGCCGCCGGTGCATCTCCTCCAGATCCACCCCGCGCTCCGCCGCCCAAATCTGCACCGCATTCCGCCCACACAGCACCGCCGCCGTGTCCGCGTTCTTGCCCGCAAGGAACTCGAATTCCCGCCGGCCGCAGCACGCACAATCCGCTCGGCGCGAGCCCACCTTGAGCAGCCGATGTGTGTTCGCAAGCAGATCAAACTGCAAGAGCACACCCGACAACCGATCCTCAAGCCCCGCCAGCAGCTTGATCCCCTCTATTGCCTGGTTCGCCGCCGCGATCGCGACCGCCGGCCCCAGCACCCCAGCGGTATCGCACGTCGGCACGGCGGTGGTGGGGGGGCCATCGAAGATGCATCGCAGGCACGGCGTGATCCCCGGCCTCACCGTCATCTGCATCCCGCTCCCCGCAAGCACTCCCGCGTACACCAGCGGCACACCCCGCTTGATCGCCGCATCGTTCAGCAAGAATCGCGTCTGGAAGTTATCCGTGCCATCCAGAATCACGTCAGGCCTGAACCGCTCCATCAACGGCTCGATCGTCCGGTGCGTCACATCGGTCGCCACCGCCTCAACCACAATCTGCGAGTTGATCGCCGCCAGCCTCGCCGCCGCCGCATGTGCCTTGGGAGACTGCTCCGCGACATCCCGCTCATCAAACAGGCACTGCCGCTGCAGATTCGTCAGCTCGACCACATCGCGATCTACCAGCACGATCCGCCCAACCCCCGCCCGCGCCAGGAGATCCGTCGAAGCACACCCCAGCGCCCCGCACCCCACAACGATCCCCGTCGAAGCCGCAAGCCGCCGCTGGCCCGATGCACCGATTCCCCCCACCAGCATCTGCCGGTGATAGCGATCAAAGTTCAAATCGCGAGCGTTCTCAGGCAAGATCGATTCTCACAAGACCAAGCAGAAAGACACTCACCACGGAGGGCACAGAGAACACGGAGACATCCGATGAACTGAAAACCATATCGTCAGAATCAGAGAATCAGCCTTCTCCCCTTGCTTCACTCCGTGTTCTCTGTGCTCTCTGTGGTGAAACTCCTCTGTATTAGGCCCCGATGCTCGTCCTCACATCCCACAGCTCCGGAAAGAACACGTTCTCAATCAGCTGCTTCAGGTACGGCACACCCGCCGTCCCACCCGTCCCCCGCTTGAACCCGATCACCCGCTGCACGACCCGCATGTGCCGGAATCGCCACAGCGAGTAAGACTCATCAATGTCGATCAGCTTCTCGGCCATCTCGTACGCATCCCACCACTGGTGGACGTTCTCGTAGACCTGCTTGAAGACCGCCAGCACACCCGGATGCGCTTCGTGCGGCTGCGTGACATCACGCTCCAGCACATCCTTGGGCACCGGCAACCCGCGCCGCGACAGGAACCGCAGGAACTCATCGTAAATGCTCGGACCCTCGAGCGCTGCCGTCAGCTCCGCGTGGATCACCGGCTTGTGCTGAAAAACCGCCAGCATCCGCCGGTCCTTGTTCCCCATCAGGAACTCGATCAACCGGTTCTGGTGCGACTGCACCCCGCTCGCCGGCCCCAGCACGTGCCTGAACTGGATGTACTCCGTCGGCGTCAATGTCGCCAGCACGCTCCACTGGTCCAGGAGCTGCGCCTGGATGTGCTTCACCCGCGCCAGGATCTTGAACGATGGCTCCAGCTTGTCCTGCCGGATCAGCCCGATCGCCGCCCGCAGCTCGTGAATCACCAGCTTGAACCACAGCTCCGTCGTCTGGTGCTGAATGATGAACAGCAACTCATCGTGGTGCTCCGGCCTGCTCAGCGGCCGCTGGGCGCTCAGGAGCTGCTCAAGGCTCAGATAGCCGGCATAGTCCAGCTTTCCATGCAGGTCGGTCGTCAAACCCGTGAGGTTATGAGACCCTGCCGCCGGCGAAGACCCAGGTGTTTGGCGGTGGGAGGGATCGTGGTGCGGATCCGGGGCGTGGGGGTGAGAGTGGGGGTGAGAGTGGGGGTTGGGGTGGGGGGCAGCCATACCGCGCAGCATAGACCCGTGGGCGGTGCCCACGGGCTGAGGGGGGAACTTGATCAAGGGGGGCTTACTGGGCCGAGTCAGCCTGGGGGTCATCGACGCTCGCGACCCGCGACTGGCCATCCTCGGAGGCGATGTTCTCGCCTGTCCAGATGGCGCTGGCGATCATGCGGCCATCACCGGGCTTCGCCTCGATCACGGCGGACTGGACCCGGGCATGGTCGTCTCGCACGGACTGGCCGCAGCCCCCCAGTAGGGAGCAACTCAGGGCGCACGCGCTGAGCGCGGCGACGCACACCACCACCGGAGTTCGTCGGTCGCTGGGAGAGCCGCAACCGTTTCGGTAAGACGTGTGGGCTGTCATGCAGGTGAGGAGCATAGGTGATCGGACCATGGTTCGCAAGTCCTGTTCCTATCGGACACCAAACGGTCCTGAACGGCAACCCCATTCAGATTCGACCGTTCCCACGATGGGCTCCAACTCTTGGATCGGCGAGACGGGGATTCGTCCTTCACCGTTCTGGTTATTCTGACGCTGACGACCGTGCGTTTGATCGCAAGTGTTCGCTCTGTTCCTTTGACCGCGGGTGCCCGTGGTTTGTATGATGTGAGGTTCACTGGCCGAATTATCTGACGGATACCGAACAATGATGAAAGTCGCGTTCAGCTCGGTCGCCTGCCCCGAAAAGCTCCTGCCCGAGATCGCCAGGCTCGCCGAATCCCTGGGGGCACGGGGTGTGGATCTGCGCACCTTCGGTTCGGGCTCGACCGAATTTGCCTGCGATCCAGCGCTGAGCTCAACGGCGAAGGTCTCGCGGATGTTCGCCGATGCCGGCGTCCAGATCGCCTGCCTCTCAACCTCCTGCCGGTTCGATGAGCCGATCGCCCCGATCATCCTGGGACGGCTGATCTCCGACACCGAGAAGAGCGTTCGCGAAGCCAAGTACGCGATCGACCTGGCTCAGGAATTGGGTGCCGGATACATACGCGTATTCGGCTTCGAAGCCCCCGCGGGCGCCTCGATCGAATCCACCACTCGCCTTGTCGTCGAGCGGCTCGCCAAGGTCGCCGACCACGCCCGCGGACGAAACGTCAAGGTCGTGCTCGAGAACGGCGGCTCGTACGCGACCGCCAGCCAGATCGCCGGCATCATCGACATGGTCAACAACCCGCTGCTGGGCGCTGCGTACAACATCGCGGTCGGCTCGGCAGCCGGCGAATCCCCCTTGCACGGGCTCAACGTTCTGGGTGAGCGGGCCTGGATCGTCAAGCTCAAAGACTTCCGCGGCTCCCTTCCCTGCGCTCTGGGCCAGGGTGATGTCCCGTGCCACGAAGCGGTCCGAGCCCTGCGCGATTCATCCCAGGAGCGTTGGCTCGTGTACGAATACGACCGCGCATGGCTGGCTTCTGCCGAAGAACGCGCTGAATCGCTCCGAGGGCTCCCGGGTGATGCCGCCGAAATGATCCGCGATTCGCTCGCCACCATCTTCCGCTGGCTGGGTGAGGGGCGATCGACCCGCCGCGCCGGCGTGAGATCCTCTGTGGTCGCCTGACCGGTAGTCTGCCGTGCGGAGCGAGTCGGCTTCCGTCAACGAGGTCCATGTGGCACCCCCGGTCCAAGAGCCCCCGGCACACCTCGGAGAGCGGGTGGTGCGGCGGTGCCTTGAGCTTGGATTCGCGGCGGCGGGTGTCACCGATGCAAGGCCCACGGAGCGTGCCGCGGAGTTCTCCCGCTGGCTCGCCGCGGGCAAGCACGGCTCGATGCACTACCTCGAACGGCACGCGGAGATCAAGAAGGATCCAGCGCTGTTCCTGCCCGGCGCGGCGAGCATCGTGATGGTCGCCGATCAGTACGCGATCCGGGGCGCTTGCGATGAACCGATGAGTGAGGGGAACCAGCCCCAAGGCAAGATCGCCCGCTACGCCCGCGGGAGTGACTACCACGAGGTCATCAAGAAGCGCCTGCACGTGATCTGCGATGAGTTGCGGGCCCAGTTCCCCGCCGAGCAGTTCCGCGCGTTCGTGGATACCGCGCCCGTCATGGAGCGAGAGCACGCCGCACGCGCCGGCCTCGGCTGGATCGCCAAGCACACGCTGGTCATTCATCCGCGCCTGGGGAGCTGGCTCCTGCTGGGTGGATTCATCACAACGCTCCGGATCGATGCACCCGCAGCGCAGATACCGGCCGAGGACCACTGCGGCACCTGCACGCGATGCATCGATGCCTGCCCGACATCGGCGATCACGCCGTATTCGGTTGATGCCACCCGCTGCATCTCGTACCTGACGATCGAGCAGCGGTCCGGCATCGATCCCGACCTGGAACCGGGCATCGGAGACTGGCTCTTCGGGTGCGACATCTGCCAGGAGGTCTGCCCGCACAACTCCCCGCGCGCGTTGGGCGTTCAAGCAGGATCGGCAAACCCTGCGTACACCCCGCGCTCCGTCTCGCTGCCGTTGCTTGAGGTGCTGGCGTGGAACCCGGAGGACCGCTCTCGAGATTTGAGCCGCTCGGCGATCAAGCGTGCGACGCTCGCGATGCTCAAGCGCAACGCGATCATCGCGGCCGGCAACGCAGCGCGATCGGGAACGATCCACCCGGAGAAGCTCACCCCACGCCTCGCGCAGATCGCCGCCGATGCCGGCGAAGATGCGATGGTCCGGGAGCAGGCCGAGCGGACGCTCGGAGCCCTGTAGCAAGTTCAGATGAAGCGGCCTCACCCCGAGGACCATCGGTGTGAGGCCGCGAACACCTGTGGCGATGGAAGGGAATCAGCGGCGGCGGCGGGCGATCGCAATCCCGCCCAGGGCGAGCAGTGCGGCCGAGCCCGGCCCGGGGACGATCCGCATCTCAGCACCGAAGATCAGTCCGGAGATGCCGCTGCCCGCATCGCGCTGATACATGAACAACTCGTTGACGCCCGTGTCGATGGCGCCGGTGATGTTGTAGTTCAGGACCGTGGTCTCGATCCCGTAGCCGCCGCCGGCGACGGGGGTCAGCGCTGTCACGTTGCCCGAGGGATCCCGCAGGTAGGCGCCGATGGGGTTGGGGCCTCCGAAGATCACATCCCCGAGATTGTCATCGGCGGCCCAGGCGATCGAGATGACCGCGCTGGTGATGCCGGTGGTGGTGACGGTGAACGGCGCCCGGTAGAGCGCGCTCGAGGGAGCCCCCAGGTTCGGATAGAAGGGATCCGCTTGGTAAAGACCCGTGCCGATCCAGCGGGCCTGCGTGTCAAAGGTCAGCCCGGGGAGCCAGCTCCCATAGGCGTTGATCACGATCGCCGGATTGGCCGTGGTCGCGTTGAAATCCGCCGCCGTGAACGGGTTGGCGCTCAGGGGTCCAGTGGGGACGGTGTTCCCGAACGTGATGGTGTCATCAACCTGCGTCGGGCTTCCCGGCAGGCCTCCGACCTGCCCGCTGCGGAGCGTGATGACCTCCGCGCTGGCGAGCGATGCGGTCGCCGCGAGCAGGGCAACCGCGAGCACATGGGAACGGTTTGTACGGTAATTGACGATTGCGTTCATGTCCGACCTCCTGTTTTCGTATGGGTGGCTGCACCCGGACTTTGCGCCAGGGGCAGATACCTTGCAGGGGTCGGTCAAGATTGCTGGAAAGTGCCCAAACGCCGGCGGACCAAGGGGGATCAGGCCGGCAGGGCATCCGCGGGGTGGGGTGGCGCTTTGTCCAGTTCCGGGTGCTTCGAGAGCAAAGCACCCATGAATTCCATGAGAGCGACAATTGCGTCCGATATCCCCATGGGATCAAAGTCGAAGTGGCAGATGGTGCCGAAGACCCTCCCGGATTCATCACAGAGAGGGACACCGCAGTACGACTGGATCTGCTGGCGCTTGGGATGGTCCGCGACCCGCTCATCCCGCAGAGCATCGACGGTGCGGAACATCTGGCTGCTGGAGCGAACGAAGACGCAATAGGAGGCCAGAACGGGGATCTGGGGTGAAGAAGTCGCCGAGGGATCATGGCGATCAAAGAAGTACAGGTTCGTGAGCATCTGGTCGTCGAAGCGGTAGAGAGCGGTGAAACGATGGGAGGTCAGGCCATTGAGGAAGCCCAGTGCCGCCCTGACGCCGCTGCTCAAGTAGATCGCTTTCAGCTCCGCCGAGGCCGTCCTGAAGTCGAACGAATCCATGGTTGCCTTGGGAGCGCGGTTGTGCCGAGGGCTCAGGTGCTGACCGGGCCCTCGGGCGGACCGGCATGATCGGATTTCGGTGCGCCGGCGAGCCTGCGGGGATCGACGTGATTGATGATCCCGCATCCCCGGCAGACGATGCCGTACTGGCCGGGCGTCTGACCCGTGAGGTTGCTTCCGCACCCGTAACAGGTCGGCTGCGTCAAGCGGTGGCCCAGCTGATTCAGCGCCACGGCGACCACGGCCACAGCGACCCCGAGCACGGGGATCGCCGGGATCGCAAAGATCGAGATCGCGCCGACCGCCGCCAAGGCAATGGCAGCCACCCATGCGAGCGCTTTGAGCCTGACTTTCTGGATCCACACGGGGGCGGGGTCTCCTGGGGAACCGAGGCGTGTGCAATTGAAAGGGGGCGCGGCGACGGTGTCCAGCCGCCGTCAGGAAGAATTCGGTGATTTCCGCGTGGAGTTGCCGGTTCGGTGCGGCATCCGGCCGGGCGCGTGGGGGGCGTGGGGGGCGTGGGGGGCGCGGGGTGTGCTGGTCGTATACTCGCTCCGACGCATGCGGATTGCACTAGTGAACTGGGCGATGATCTGGGATGGCGCTGTCAAGGGCGGCGGCGTCAACGGGTATTGCCAGTCGCTCGCGCTCGAGCTGGTCGAGCGCGGGCATGAGGTCATTTACCTCTCCGGCGGCCTGACGTTCACACCCGTCACGATCACGGGCTCAGCGCAAGGCTCGGCGAGCGCCCCGGACCAAGCCGGACCATGCCAGATCCGCCGACACCCCGACTGGCTGGGGATCCGCATCTTCGAAATCATCAACTCCCCGGTGGTGGCGCCCTCGCTCCACCAGCTCCAGGAGCCCGCCGGCGAGATCGCCAGCGCCGACCTCGAGCGGACGATCACAGAGTTCTTCCAGGCGCTCCGCCCCGATATCGTTCACTTCCACAACATCGAGGGCTTCACCGCCTCGTGTGTCTCCGCCGCCAGAGTCGCTCGCGACAACGGGGAGCCGTCCAGGGTCTTCTACAGCATCCACAACTACCACACGGTGTGTCCGCAGGTGTACCTGATGCAGGGCCACCGTCGCCCCTGCTTTGACTTCCGTAACGGGCACGCGTGTGTGAACTGCATCCCGACATCCCCACCGGCGGATGAGAAGCAGCGGCGGATGGATGAGTACATCGCCGCACTTCCCGCGGGGCTTGCCGCCCCGCTCGCCGCCCCTCTCCCGGTTGCGCCGACACCACCGCCGATGCCCGTGCCCGTGCCCGTGCCCGAGCCGCGATCGCCGATCCTGCGGCAACTGGGGTCTGAAATTCGCTCACTGGTGATGGGGACACCGCAGCGTGCATCCGAGCAGTCCAAGACAACACCGCCGAGCGAGCCGGCCCAGCCCGAGCCCGCGGTCCACCAGGTCGCCGTGCCGCTCCCCGGTGTCACCGCGATCACAGCCGGCCAGCTCGCCGACGCCCAACCCCTCCCCGGCGCCGATGCACGCGGACAGACCGCGTTCATCCTCGCCGAGCGCAACCAGCCGCACAAGTTCGGACCGGGAGATCCGGAGTGGGCGCCCCTGGGCAACCACGCGATCGCCGATCCGCGATCGGAGCGTGCGCCCAACGAGTACGCCGCTCGCCGGGCGGCGATGATCCAGATGCTCAACGGCTGCGATGGAGTGCTCGCGGTCTCCGAGTTCGTGCGGAAGAAGTTCGAGGCTCTGGGTGTGCGGCCGGAGGTGATCCGCACCAACCACATCGGCACCCGGCTCAACCGCGTCGCTCGGATGCACCGGGATGTCATCTTCGACCCGCCGCCCTTTGATCGTGCCAATCCCCGTCCTGTCCGGCTGGTCTTCATTGGCTTCAACAACTGGTACAAGGGCCTGCCGATGCTCGCCGACAGCCTCGAGCTGATGCCGGCTCACGAGCTGGGCAGGCTGCACATCTCGATCTACGGGCTGGGTGTCGGGGCCGATGAATGGCGATTCCGGCGGATGGAGCCCCGCCTGGGTGCGCTGACGATCCACCCGATGTACGCCTATTACGACATCCCTTGGATCCTGGGGGGCAAGGATCTGGGGATTGTCCCCAGCGTGTGGTGGGACAACGCCCCGCAGACGGTCTTTGAGTTCTTTGCCTGCGGGGTTCCGGTGCTGGGGGCGGACCTGGGCGGCATCCCCGATTTCGTCCGCGAGGGCGTCAACGGGATGCTCTTCCGAGGCAACGACCGCTACGATCTGGCTCACAGGCTGGGGGAGATCGTCCGGGAGCCCTGGAAGCTGTTCGACCTGCGGCGGAACGTCAGTCCGCCCAAGGACATCGGGGACCACGCAGCCGAGCTGGAACGACTCTACGGCGGGGGGCTTGGAGCCTTGGCCGGGGATCCTGATCGGCAGGCGGTTGTGGTGCCGGCAGGGGTCGGGAGTGTCGGCCGGCCGGATCGGGCAACGGGAAGTGTGGGCGGTGTGGGCTAAGGCGGAGGGACACGCGCTGTGGCAGTGCAGGAGCCGATGAATACCGCCGGTGTGACAGCACAGAGGTCAGCGATCGAGGTCAAGGTCAGCGGGGAAGCGGCACGCGCTTCATCTCCGCAGATCCCGATGCGCCTGGCACAGCCCAGGATCGCCATCATCATCGTCACTTGGAATCGCCGACAGGCGATCAGCCAGGTGCTGGGTGCGCTCTCCCGTCAGACATTCCCCGTCGATCGCCTCGATGTCGTCGTCGTCGACAACGCCTCGACCGATGGCACGCTCGAATACCTGCGCGGGCTCTGGAAGCCCGAGCGCATCGTCGAGAACCCGACGAGCCAGGCGCACGAGCCGCAGTTCCAGAAGCCCGGTCGCGAGGCCCGCAGCGCCGAACCCAACATGGCCGGCTTCGGCTCCCTCACGATCGTTCACAACCACCACAACCACGGCGGATGCGGCGGGTTCAACACCGGCTTTGCATACGTGGATCAGTTCCTGGCGACCTCCGCCACCGGCGAGGATCTGGGCTACGTCTGGCTCGTGGATGACGATGTCGATCTGCCCATCGATGCGGCGATGCAGCTCTCGACGGTTGCGCAGGCAGACCCGGCGATCGGCCTGGTCGGCTCGCGCACGGTCGATTACAACGACCGCGAGACGACGATCGAGACCACGGTCTACCTGGACCGGCGCGAGGGCCGCATGGCCGATGAGCCCCCGGCGCACCACCCGCTGGCGACCGCACACCGCGCGTGGGTGCAGCAGGTCGGCGGAGTGCGCGGCGGCAATGGGTATTCGGGCCTGCGCGAGGTCGATGTGGTGTCGGCGTGCAGCATGCTTGCCCGCTGGCCGGCGATCCGCAAGGTCGGATTCTGGGACTACCGCTACTTCATCTACTGCGATGATGCCGACTGGTGCCTTCGAATGGCCAAGGCCGGGTATCGCGTGGTGCTGAACCTCGATGCGGTGGTCTACCACACCCCTTGGCACCACAAGCTCACGCCCGCGCGGGCCTATTACGCCCAGCGCAACGTGCTGTGGATGCTCCAGAAGATCCTCCCACCCGCGGAGCTGAGGAGTGTCACCTGGCGATGGATGCTGCGCGTGATGAAGCAGTCGCTCATCTCCGGCACACACCGCAAGCTCTTCCAGGCCGACATCATGCGCCGGTCACTCACCGACATGATGGATGGCTCGTGGGGCAAGCTCGCCGGTGATGGCCCCAAGGCCGAAGAGACCATTGTCGGCCTCGACCGCATCGGCGCCCTCCGCCGCGGCGGCAAGATCGCCGTCATGTGCCCCAACGAATCCTGCATCCACTGGGCCGATGAGCTCCGCGTGCAGGTCAACGACTGGCTGAGCGCCCAGAACCGCATCGGGGACACCCCCGAATGGTCGTATGTCGTGCGCAACGATGTCCGAGATGTCGGCCGACAGCCGGGCCTGCCTGAACGCATCATCTATTCACACCGCCTTCGGTCCAAGATCCGCCGCCAGCTCGGCTGGCTCTTCTCACCGCCCACATCGGTGGTCATCTTCGACCAGGCCTGCGATTTCCCGCTCCTCCGCGGCCGGTTCGATGTCCACATCGATCGCCGCCAGCCCACCAAGGCGCAGATCGAGCCCAGCGGGGCACGACGGATCGCCGGGTTTCTTTTCAGGTGGCTCAGGACGGCGGTCCGGTGCGTACGGTTCAGGTCTAGACTCAAGCCTTATGTTTCCCAGACCCGCTACGGCTGATCCCGGCCCACGTGCCGGCGCCGAGGACGGGCGATCGGGATCATCGAACCACTGCGAGCCGTCACACTCGTGATCACCCGTCTGCTCGAGCCATCCAATCCATCGCCCCCCAACGGCTGGCCGAGGGTCAGCCGCCCGTTGCGGATCGCCATGATCGGCTGGGCGCGGCTCTCGCTCCAGGGACGGGAGGGATCCGGCTACAACCTCAGTTGCTCCGAGCTTGCCGCGGGCCTGGCGCTCGCAGGGCACCAGGTCTCGTACATGCGATCCGGGATGGACTACTCGCTACGGCGGGGGATGCGGATCCGTCCATCGGAGCGCTGGCGCGGGATCGCCTGCTACGACCTGATCAACAGCCCCAATCTCTCACCGGCATCCAGCAACTTCAACAACATGGTGCAGGAGCTGGAGAGCAAGGAGCAGTCGGGGATGGTCGTGCGCTGGCTGGACCAGATCCGCGCTGAGGTTCTGCACATCCACTCGCTCGAGGGCTACGGGCTGGACCTGGTGCAGGCCGTCCGGGATTCGGGCCGTCCGGTCGTCATCACGCCCCACAACTACTGGTACGGGTGCCCGCAGGTGGACCTGCTCCGCCACGAGACGGATGTCTGCCTGGATTACGATGGCGGGCGAGCGTGCGTCGGGTGCCTGCCGCCGGTCGATGCGGTGCGCTTGCGACGCGTGCGGGCGACCGAGCAATCCGCCTTTCGCAAGCTCGGGCCTTTCTGGGCCCACACGCTGCGGACGTTCTACTTCCAGTTCAAGCCCAAGCTCGTCAGGCTGCTCAAGGGCAAGCGCGGGGATCCGGACGATGCAGCGCCGCCGGGCGTCACAATCCTTCCCGGCGGGATCATCGAACACAAGGGCTACCCCGTTGATGCCGAGCTCTCCGCCGGCTTTGATGTCCGCGATGCCCGCGCCCACAGCGGCGAGATCCTGCACGACTACCCGATCGAAAAGTCCGACAAGATCCCGCAGCTCGGCCGCTCTCCCGTAGACCAGAACGAGCGATTCCTGAACTCCGATGTCCACCTGAAAGTGGTCAACGACTACGGCCGTCGCCGCGCCGCCGGGATCGCCGCCCTCGACGCCGCCGCCCTGGTCACGCCGCCGAGCCGCTTTGTGCTTGATGCCATGGTCGCAATGGGGATGGATCGAGAGCGCGGCCGGCATGTCCGACTCGGCCAGCCGCACTTCGACCAGATCAACCGCTCGGTCCGCCGATCCCCGTTCTATGCGGCTCGCCCGTGGACGCCCCAATCCGATCGCCCGCTGCGCCTGGCCTTCTGGGGCACGACACGCAACAACAAGGGGCTGGAGATCCTCGTGCAGGCGATCCCGCTCCTGACGCGCGAGGTCCGCCAGCGCTGCCACTTCCTGATCCGCGCGGCAGGCTGGGATTGGCCCTTCCGCAAGCGCGTGCTCAAGTACCCGGAAGTCTCCTTCTGGGGCGGATACGACCCGCTGCACCTGATCGCCGGCGCCAAGGAATTCGACGCCGGCATCCTGCCGCATGTCTGGTTCGAGAACTCGCCACTGGTGCTGCTGGAGTTCCTGCACGCGGGCAAGTTCGTGATCTCCTCGCGCCTCGGCGGACCTCCCGAGTGGATCGTCGAGCCGGGTACGCATCCGGCCAGCCCGCTGGGCAACGGCTTGCTCTTTCCGGGTGGAGATCCGCAGGCGCTCGCCGAACGCATCACGCGCCTTGCAAGCGGGAGCGTGACCTTGCCCAGCGCCCAGGAGATCCACGCGGTCTCGCATCTGCAGAGCTATCCCGACCACGTTCGCGAGGTCGATGGGATCTACCGGGAACTGCTGGGGGACACCGGCGAGGATGTTCCGACGGTCCATGTCAAGCGATTGAACGCCGATGGATCGCCAAGCCACGATGGCGCTGGAGAATCGGAGAGCGGCCGGCCGACATCCAACGGGGTCGCGATCCACGGCTGATACAGGAAACACGATACATGCTCGGCAATCACCGATCGTCTCTCACACGCCTGGCCGCCGGGCTGATGCTGCTGGCTGGATTCGCTCAGGGCGCTGCCGCCGATGAGGGCATGTGGCTCCTGAACAGCCCGCCCAAGGACCTGCTGCGCAGCAAGTATGGCTTTGAACCCTCCGCGCAGTGGCTCGAACACGTGCAGAAGTCCGCCGTGCGGTTCTCGACCGGCGGGTCGGGTTCCCTGGTCTCCAAGCACGGGCTCGTGCTGACCAACCACCACGTCGGCTCGGACATGATCGCCAAGCTCAGCACCAAGGAGCGGGATCTGCTGACGACCGGCTTCTACGCGAGCACCTTCGAGCAGGAACTCAAGTGCCCGGACCTGGAGCTGAACATCCTGTGGACGATCGAGGATGTCACCGATCGCGTCAACGCGGCCGCCGGAGCGTCGATGGCCCCGGCCGAGGCCAACACCGCCCGGCAGAAGGCGATCGCCCAGATCTCCGAAGAGGCGCAGCAGAAGACCGGACTGCTCCCCGAGGTCGTGGCGCTCTACCAGGGCGGCAAGTACCACCTGTACTGCTACAAGAGCTACACCGATGTGCGGCTGGTGATGGCCCCCGAGCAGCAGATCGCCTTCTTCGGCGGAGACACCGACAACTTCGAGTACCCCCGGTTCAATCTCGACTGCAGCTTCTTCCGCATCTACGAGGATGGCAAGCCGCTCCAGAACGAGCATGCGCTGACGTGGGCGAGCGGGAGCAAGGAAGGGGACCTGGCCCTGGTCATCGGCCACCCCGGCAAGACCAACCGCCTCAACACGGTCGCACATCTTGAGTTCCTCCGTGATGTCGATCTTCCCATGCGCCTCGAGAACATGTGGCGCAGCGAGATCAAGTACCAGACCTTCTGCGGACGAAGCGCGGAGGCGTTCCGGATCGGCAAGGATGAGCTGCACGGGATCGCCAACGGCCGCAAGGCACTCTCCGGCATGCTCGCGGGTCTGTTGGACCCGGAGAACATGGCCCGCAAGGCCGCCGGTGAGAAAGCCCTGAGGGATTTCGTCGCGGCCGATGCCGATCATCAGAAGCAGTGGGGGGATGCCTGGGACAAGATCGCCAACGCTGAGAAGGCGCGCGAGCCCTGGGCGCTGCGGTATCGCCTGCTCAACACCGGGCTCTCATCGGATCTCTACCACAAGGCCCGTGAGATCGTGCGGCTGGTCGTCGAGCTTCCCAAGCCCAACGCCGATCGCCTGCGCGAGTATCGGGACACGTCACTGGAATCGGTCTACACATCGCTCTATTCGCCCGCTCCGATCTACGACGCCTTGGAGCTTTTCAAGACCGAGTCGAGCATCTCGCAACTCGCAGAGGCATTCGGCGCCGATGATGCGGCAGTCAGGATCGCCTTGAGCGGGTTGTCGCCGCGCGAGCAGGCCGAGCGGCTGGTGCTTGGATGCACCCTCAAAGACCCGGAGGCCCGGCGGAAGCTGGTCGAGTCGGGCAAGGAGGCTGTCTGGGCATCGAAGGATCCGATGATCCAGCTTGCGATCCGGATGGATCCCGAGGCGCGGGAGATCCGGAGGAAGTTCGAGGATGAGGTCGAGGCGATCGAGCGGGATGGATACGCCAAGATCGCCCGGGCCAAGTTCGCGATGCAGGGCGAGACGACCTACCCGGATGCGACGTTCACGCTGCGGCTGGCCTTCGGGCCGATCGTCGGGTACCAGGAAGAGGGCAGGCCGGTGGCGCCGTACTCGACGTTCGGGGGGCTGTACGAGCGATTCCGGGACCGCACCGGGGAGCCGGGGTTCGAGCTTCCGGAGCGGTGGATCAAGGGGGAGGGCAAGCTTGATCCCAAGACGCCGTTCAACTTCGTGTGCGGCGCCGATGTCATCGGCGGCAACTCGGGCTCTCCCGCGGTCAACACAAAGGGGGAGCTGATCGGGCTGATCTTTGACGGCAACATCCACTCGTTGCCGGGGGCGTTCATTTACGATGGCGCCGTGAACCGCTCGGTCGCGGTGGATGCGAGGGCGATCATGTCGGTGCTGCGGAACCTGTACGATGCGGGCCGGCTCGCCGATGAGATCATGGGGCGATAGAGCTGCGCATCGACACCTTTAGCGAGACAGGGCGACGCTGGGGGAGCCATCGCCGTGGGTCTGCCGGCGCGGGTCGGTCTTGGCGATGATCTGCGAGACGCCGTGCTGGTTGAAGCCCTTGAAGCCGTCGTTGCGCTCCAGGTTTTCGAGATGTGAGCCGAGGGCGCCGTGGCGGCGGAAATCCTCCGCCTGCGCTGGCGTGATCTGGTGCCGGGCGAGCAGCATCTCGATGCGTTTCTCTGCGACCCGCCAGTGCTCACCCTGCGTGAAGGCCTGGCGCAGGTACGGGAACGTGGTGAAGGGGTCCATGGTGCGGATGTCGGCGATGTCGTGCATCTGGTCGCGCAGCGCGTACCAGTCGAACTGGCACTCGAGGTGGTGCATCCCGGCCTGGAGGATCGCCTCGCCGTGGAGGGCGCACCAGAGGCCGATGGTGCCGAGCTGGTCGCGCGGCGGGAGGCCCTCGTGCGCGAAATCGCCGAGCAGTTCTTCGGGGGACATGTCCACATCCGCGAAGATCGTGATGCCGGTTACCGACTGTTCGAGAACCTGGGCGCCCCAGCCGGCTTCAGCGCCGGCGTAGAAGCGTTCCCGGCAGTGGAAGCCGAGTTTTTCGAGGACGGCGATCATGTCCTTGTAGCAGTGGCGGCTGGAGCGGTAGGTGTGGTGGTCGTGGTTGGCCCAGCCCAGGCCGAGGGCCTGCTGGCGGGCGTACTGGAATTGGCCGGCGTGGTTGCGGCTCTGCCAGTAGTTCCGCTCGGATTCGAAGAACAGGTCGCACGCCCAGTCGCGGCCGAGGTCGGCGATCGCCCGGTCCACGAGGCGGTTGATCTCGGCGAACCCCTGGGCATCGGTTGCGAAGTCGCGGCGGCGGGAGCGCAGCAATTCGAGGTGGTGGGCTGCCGAGATCGACTTGGCGAATTCCAGCGGCGTCGAGGGGGAGGAGGGGGATGCCGAGCTGGGCTGGAAGGATCGGGTGCCGTGCCGCTCGACGCCCCACAGCTCGGCGTTGTTGCCGTGGAAGGCGCACACCATGCGGAGCTGGCTGCCGGGTGTGCCGTGGATGTGATCGGCGGCGGGGATGTGCTGGGCGAACAGGAAGTCGGCGACCGACATCACCTTGATCGCGATGCGCATGATCGGCAAGTCCCAGAGGACGATTGCCGGGAAGATGCCCTTCTCGTTGACGTAGCAATCGGGCGCGCCGGGGTGCGGCCGGCGCTCAAAGCCGGCATCGGCGAGCCGGTCGGCGATGTCCTCGGTGGTGCGCGAGAGGGTGATGTGGTCGATCCAATCGACGAAGCGGGTGCCGGAATCCTTGGTCATCCGTGTCTTGAGTTCTGCGGCCGCCGGGCAGCGCGAGATGAACTCCGCCACTAGGTCATTGATGAGGGCCTGGCCTTTGGGCTGGGGCTCCCAGTTCCACTCCGCGATAGCGGTGGGTGCGGTGCCGTTCGTGCCGATGGACATAGTGGGATCGCTCCGTGAGATTCCGAGGGAGGGTATGCGGGGGAGGAGTGTATCGGTGTTTCGGATGAGTGATGAGAGGGGGAATCCGCAGCGTGGGGCTGAGGTACAGGGGGCGCGGAGGTGGATGATGAGACGGCCTGATCGGCAGCGGCAATCAGGAGATTGAGGAACTGGTCGAGGGATGAGGGGCCGATCGCGGAGGGGCGTGCGGTGTTGAGATCGCCGGTTTTCTCGAGGTCGGCGAGGGCGGGGGGTGGCGGGATGTGGACGGTGGTGGTTCGGCGTGCCGGTGGTTGCGGGTCCGAGGCGCGCGTGTATGTGGTGTGGAGCTTGATGAGGGTGGTGGCGGCCTTGCGGATGGTCTCTGCGTGGCGGGGTGACCCGATGTCGGTCTGGAGGATATTGGTGAGGGCGTGGGCGGCTTCGAGTGTGGCGTGCGAGAGCACGGTGCGTGCGCGGAGCTCGGCGATCTGTGCGAGGGCGCGGAAGATGTCGATCGCCATGGGCTTGGAGAGCCACTTGACGAATCCATCGAGCGTGGCGCCGTGGCCGGTGATGATGTCCTCGGCGTGGCGGGTGGTTCTGAGCAGGTCGTGGAGGAGAGCATCGACCTGGTCGTTGGAGTAGGTGTTGGAAGGGTCTGGAGTTTTGGCGGGGGTTGAGGCTGGGGTGGGGGTGGGGGTTGGGGTGGGGGTGGGGGTGGGGGGTGGGGGGGTGGTGTCGGTGGCGTGGGGGTGGCGCGTGG
>JADLBU010000041.1 GCA_020847535.1 Phycisphaerales bacterium | reverse complement strand
GCCGCCGACGGCGGCAAGACCGCCGTCTACATGCTCCGCTGGGTGAGCACCCGCGGGGAGAAGGGGCCGTGGTCGGAGGTCACGGCGGCGACGGTGGCGGCGTAGGTAACGGAAACGGCGCGGTGTGACTCCGAGTGCGATACCATCCGAGCATCAATGGAGTCCAACCCAGTGCTCGACATCCACTTTGGCGAGAATCTCGATGTCATCAGGGCGTTTCCCGACGCTTCCTTCGACCTGATCTACATCGACCCGCCCTTCAACACCGGCAAGACACAGGCGCGGACGCAAATCCAGACCGTGCGCGACGATGAGGGGGACCGGACCGGCTTTCAAGGCAAGCGGTACCGCACAGTCCGCATCGGCACCAAGGCGTACTCGGACACGTTCAGCGATTACCTCGCCTTCCTTGAACCCCGGCTCGAAGAGGCCCGCCGCCTCCTGAAGCCGAACGGCTCGTTCTTCTTCCACATCGATTACAGGGAGGTTCATTACTGCAAGGTGCTTCTCGATTCGATCTTCGGGCGCGAGTCGTTCATCAACGAGATCGTGTGGGCGTACGACTACGGGGCGCGGGCCACGCGCCGGTGGTCGCCCAAGCACGACAACATTCTTTGGTACGCCAAGGACCCCGAGAACTACACGTATCGGTATGACGACATCGACCGCATCCCATACATGGCGCCGGGCCTGGTCGGGCCAGAAAAAGCCGAGCGGGGCAAGACGCCCACGGACACATGGTGGAACACCATCGTCAGCCCCAACGGCAAAGAAAAGACGGGCTATCCGACGCAGAAGCCCTTAGCGATCATCAACAGGATCATCAAGGTCCACTCGAACCCCGGGGACCGCGTGCTCGATTTCTTCGCGGGCAGCGGGACCATCGGTGAGTCAGCGTCAGCGCTCGGGAGGAATGCGGTCCTTGTGGACCACAACCCCGAAGCCATCGCGGTGATGAAACGCCGCTTCGCGCGATTCCCCACTGTCACCTTTCATGGCGGCGAGGAGATTCAAGAGGCTATCGCGCCGGTTCTCGAAGTCGCCGAGGCGACGCCGGGGCTCTTCTAACTCCATCGAGGAACCGCAATGCCGACTTGGGACGACTTCGTGGAATGGGCGATGGAGCAAGCCGCCGAATCGGGCGGACGCAAGGCGCTCCGCCGCCGCTGGGCGACGCTTCGCGCGCTGGCCGAGCAGGTGTCGAAGAAAGTGCCCGCTTCCGAAATTGAAGCGCTGTTGGGCAAGCCCTACGACCAACTCGATCCTGAACACAACGACCTCAAAGCACTGGTCGCGTATGGCGCGGGAAAGGGTGTCATCACCGATCCGAAGCAGTTGCAGAGCGTTTTGCGTGACGACATTCGGGCGGACCCGCTCTACTTCTTGGCCCAGCACAGCGGCAAGACGTTCGGGGAGAAGTTCGCTCCGCTCTTCGCCAAGTTCTGGCTCGCGGCGAAGGGCGATGCTTGGGAAAAGCAGTCGTCCAAGGGGCTGTATGACGTGGGCTGGACGCCAGCCGAGCGCAAGGGTAAAGAGATACGGATTGAACTCAAGGCGTCCTCAGAGCAACCCGGCTATTTGTTTCAGCAGATCAGGCATCCGAAGCTCAGCGGTGGCAAAGACCCTGACTACGACCTGCTTCTGTGTCTTGGCGTGAGCGCAGGATCGTTGGAATGGTGGGCGATACCGGCGGAGGACATGGACCAGTTCGCCGAGAACGGAGCGACCTCCGCCGATCGCGTCGTGATCACACGGCACCACGGCAAACGCCGCCCAATCTGGAACAAGGAACACGGCTACACGGACGAGGGCTGGTTCCGAGCCGATGCCAAAGCACGAGCGCTCTTGAGGGAATATACGTGCGGCAGCAGCGACCAACTCCGCGCCAAGATACTGTCTTACTTCTAATGCGGGCCGGGAGTCGTCCCTTCCGCGGTGGCGTTCATTCTCTGAGGCTCATTCCTATGCGGCTGTACGTCGGCAATCTGCCGTTCTCCGTTACAGAAGACCAACTTCGTACCCACTTCTCCGCTTTTGGGCAGGTGGTCAACGTCATGGTCTCCACCGACCGCGACACGGGCCGACCACGAGGATTTGCCTTCGTCGAAATGCTCAACGGTGCCGAAGGGCAGAAGGCAATCGCCGGAACAAACGGCAAGCCGCTCGGCGGTCGCCCCCTCAAAGTGAATGAGGCAGAGGCTAAAGAGGCCCGCGATGGTCGGTTTGGCGGGACGGGTGGCTATTGGAATCGCTGAACTTTTCTCGGCGCGGGTGAACTTGGTTCGTGATTCCGCCGATCTCGCTGGGAGTGTCCCCCGCGTGCCGATTGACGGCTCGGGTAGCGGGCGGACGTTTCCCTGTGCGAGCCGCCGAATCCACGAAAGCGAGTACATAAAGATGACTGACTATTTGCCCGGACCCGACGCGGACTATCAGGCGTGGGTGACCAACTTCGTCACCTACGCCAACGCCAACCTCGCCGCGTGTTGAGGGGGGGGAGGCCTGGTCGCGGCGGACATGACGCCCGTCACCACCAACCAGACGCTCTTCAACACCAACTTCGCCGGGCACTCGAT
>JADLBU010000040.1 GCA_020847535.1 Phycisphaerales bacterium | reverse complement strand
CCTCAAACTCCTCGGCAAGGCGAAGCCGGGCGCGGACGGCCTCGTGCATGTTGCCGATCCCACGTGCTTGCCTGTCACCGTTTCACCGCAGCAACTCGACCGCGCCATGCGCATCATGGACTCGCTGTTCAAGGCATTCGCTGCCCGTGGCTACGTCGTCACGATCGGGAACGAAGACCGGCGCGAACTGAAGGTTGTCGTCGCCGATGAGCCCATCACGTTCTTCCTGTGCGAGGACCTGGACAAAGCGCTCAGACCGATGACGCCTCAGCAGAAGAAGGACTTCGAGAAGTACCACTGGAAGCCGAGGCAGGAGTATGACCACTCGCCATCCGGCACTCTGGCGCTGCACGTGACCGCCAACCTGTGGAATGGCATGCGCCGGCGATGGTCGGACAGCGCCAAACGCCCGCTGGAAGAGGGCCTCAACTCTTTCCTGGCGGGCATCGTGAAAGTGGCTGTTGCCGTCCGTGCCGAACGCCTTGACCACGAGCGTCGCGACCGTGAGCAGAAAGATCGCGAGCGCCGGCGCAAGGAGCTGTTCATCGCCCAGGAGAAAGAGAAGGAACGCCTGGCACGGCTCGATCGCGAGGTCGCGTCATGGCATAAAGCCCAGGAGATACGGGCCTATGTGGAGACCGTCCGCGGCCTCTGCCTCAAGAAGCATGGGAGGATCGACCCCGGCAGCGAGATGGATCAGTGGATCCAATGGGCAATGGATCAGGCTGATCGGTACGACCCGCTCGTGAAGAGCCCGCCGTCGGTGTTGGATGAGCAGTTGCCGTCGCCGTACGGGTACTGAGTGCTCGTGCCGAACGCTGCCCGCTCGCATCGCGAATCTACCATCCCCCGATGCCCAAGCCGCGCCCCCGCACACCCGAGCCGCAACTTTGGAAGAACATCGCAGCCATGCTTGAAGAGATGGACGACCAGTCGCTCCGCGGCCTGGTGCACGATCTCTACAAGCTCGCCCCGGAGAACCGGGCGTTCCTAGCGGCCTCGATCGGTGACGAGAATGCGTCGATCGAACTGCTCGACGGGTACAAGGGGAAGATCACGGCACAGTTCTTCTCGCGCGGTGGCCCGCGGCTCGCTGGTGGCTGCGATCTTGCGATGTGCCGCCGCCTCATCAAGGAGTATCGCCGCGTCACCACGGCACCCGAGATGCTCGGCGGGTTCGATATCCGCGGCACCATTGACCTTGGCCTGCACTACATCGAGGTCGGCACGAAGTACGTGAACGAGATCGGCTGGGACGAGGAGCGGCCGTACAACAGCATGGGTGCGGTGGCCGTGGACACCTCGAAGCTGTGCCATGACAAGAGCGGACAGAAGTGGGCCGGCGTGTTCTTGCCGCGAGTCAGGGCCGTCGCCAAGGCCGCGCACAACATCGGGTACGGGTTCGGCGATGATCTGACGGACATGGCAGCGGTGTTCGAAGAGACAGCCGCCGCGTTCGAGGCAAAGCGAGCGAAGCGATCGTGGTGATTGCTGCTGCGCGGCGACGGAGCACCTATGCCGCCATTCGGTAGTAGTGCTTCAGCACGCCGCCGAGTCGGGTGCGGCACCGGACCGTTCCTGGGTGGTCGGCCAATCGCAGCGGGGGAGGCCTGCCCACCGGCGTGCGGAACCTTATCGACGAGTGCGGGCGCTCCCGGTTGTAGTGCTCAAGGAACTCGGCGATCAAGTAATCGAGATGCCGCGTGCCAAGCACAATGAACCGGTTCAGGCACTCGTCCTGCACGGTCTGGATGAAGCGCTCGACGTGGGCGTTCAGGTTCGGTGCGCGATGCGGCAGGCGCACCGGCGTGATGTTGTGGGCCCGCAGGGCTTCGTCGAACGGTCGCCCGAACTTGGTATCGCTGTCCCGGGTGAGCACGCGACACTCGGTTGCGCCGTCACCGGCCGCGGCCTTGAACAGCGGAACCTGCGCAGCGACCCACTCGGCATCCGGGTGCTCCGTGCTCGCCGTGGCGACGGCCCGGCGCGTGGCGACGTTCACGAAGACGAGCGTGTACGCGTCGCGGAAGCCCCATTTCGTGACGATCCGGTGCCGCAGGAAGTCGCACGCCCACAGGGTCTTGGCGTGAGACTTGATGAACTGGTCCCAGGTCGCCTCGCCGCGCTCCGGGCCGGTTGGCAGCCCCGCATCCTTTAAGATGTTGACGACGGTGCTGCGGGAGACCTTCACGCCCAGTTTCTTGAGCTCGCCGAGGATGCGGGTGTACCGGGTATGACTTCTGTCGGCTGACGGTCACACCTTGCGTCGCGTCCGCGGCGGGCCTACAGCACTGCACCGGGACGGGACGAGGTGCTCCGGCGCCAGCCGAATATCTGCGACGCTGTCGGGCCGGGCATCTCGGGGACGATCGATTCGGGGATCTGGGCCTTGAGCCCGTGAGTGTAGCTGATCTCCCCTCCGGCCCACCCGGTTGAGCCTCGAGCTCGAATAGATAGATGCCGCCCGTTCCCGTTGTCCGGCAGCGTCGCGTGGAGGTCCAATCATGAGCAAGTTCTTCGGACTCGATGCGCACAAGGAGGTGGTGCAGATCTGCTGTCTGGACACCGACGGCAAGGAGGTTTTCAATCGGCGCCTGCCGTGCACCCGCGAGGCATTGACGGAGTTGGCGAAGGAGCACTTCGGCACTGGCGATGAACTGGCGATCGAGGCTACGACCAACACGTGGGCGATCGTGGAGTTGCTGCGGCCGTTTTTGTCCAGGGTGTTGGTCTCTAACCCGCTCAAGACCAAGGCGATCGCGGAGGCGAAGGTGAAGACCGACAAGGTGGATGCGCGGGTGCTCGCGCAGTTGCTGCGGGCCGACTTTCTGCCCGGCGTGTGGATTCCTGACGCTCACACGCAGCGTCTCCGAAGGCTGACACACCGGCGGGCGGCCATCACCGCCGACATGACGGGAGTGAAGAACCGCATTCACGCGACGCTCCACCAGCGTCTCATCCACGTGCCCACGCCCGAGCTATTCCGCGGCCCTGGGATGGAGTGGCTCGCGAACCTCGCGCTCGACGAAGAGGGGAGAGCGTCGCTCGACAGCGATCTGCGGGTACTGGCCGCGATGAGCGCCGAGTTGGAACTGGTCGACCGGACCATCCGGCAAGAGGCCTACGCCGATGGACGGGCACGCTTGCTGATGACACTCCCGGGCTTTGGCGTGGTAACGGCCGTCACCCTGCTGTCGGCATGGGGCGACCCGACGCGGTTCCCCGATGCCGACCATGCGGTGGCGTACCTAGGCATCGTCCCGTCGACTCGGCAATCGGGCTCGAACTGCGCCCACGGTCCCATCACGAAGGAGGGATCGTCGCACACCCGCTGGGCGCTGGTGCAGGCGGCGCACATGGCGGGTCGTCACGCCGGACCGCTGGGCGTGGCGTTCCGGCGTCTGTGCCGGCGTAAGAACTACAACGTGGCGGTGGTCGCGATCGCTCGCAAACTGGCACGCATCGCGTGGCTGATGCTCTCCCACGGCGAGCCGTACCGCTACGCGATGCCTGACGCAACACATGCCAAGCTGGCCAGGCTTCGGCGCGCGATCGGGGAGAAACGCAAGAGTATCCGCCGGGGCCGTCACAGCACGCCGGCCGCCATGCTCGCCGCCGGCTTCCATGCGAGCATCATCCCGCCGCTGACCGAAGTGTTGGCCGACGAGCATCTGCCGGCGCCCACGCTCCCGGACGATCTGCCCGCCGGTGAATGGCGAATGCTCCGAGACCGCGAGCTCGACCGCTTTGTGCGCGAGATCCATTCCCCGAAGTTCATCCCGCGTCCCAAACGGGATCCTCGCGGAACGCAAGGAGCCAAACAGGCGGCGAAACTGACGATTCCATCCTCTGACCGCTTGACAGAAACATAGATAGCCCCAGCCGGTCTCCTTCGCCAGTCTCAGCACCAGCCGACGGATCTGCTCGGGCGACCTTGGCCGTCCCGGCTTCCGCCCGGTCTTCTTCTTGACCCGGCGCTTGTCGGCGTCCCGGATCCACCGCAGGAAGGTCTGTGGACTGACGATCGAAACCAACGCCTTGATGGCCGACCCGAGGGGCTTGGCCAGGCGCACCAGCCGCAATCGCTCCCCGGGCGTGACCCGGACCGGCCCGTTGATCTTCGAGCGGAGGACCTCGTTCTCGGCTTTCAGGTATTGAATCTGGCGGCGCAGGTCGGCTTGGGTGGACCCGGCCAGGACATCAAACAGGCGGCGGAAGAGATTCGGCATCGCCGAATCGTCTGGGGCCAGTGGCTATTTCGGCGGAGGCGGTGTTGGTCCATCCATGAAATAGCTGAGTGCACTCTCGACCAACGCCTCAGCCTCGGCATCCGATTCGCCCGTTGCCGCGCAAAGGTGACTGAGCGCCGGCACCCACCTGCGGTCCATCAAGTCTGCGAGCCGTTCGCCGTGGATTCTGGCTCTCGCTTCCTCTGTCAGGAATGGGGGCAGCATGCAGAGCGCGAGGCACTGCAGCCCGGTGTATTCGCGAGCCATGAAGTAGAGCCAGTACGGAAATGCCGCATCGAGTTCGCTGACGTAGTTGCGAACAGCGGGAATCTCGAACAACTCCTCTGGGGAGTCGTCATAGCCAAAGAATGCGACATTGACGCGCGTTCGAAAGGCCTGAATCCTGGCCGGCGATTGGAGCAATCCCTTCAGGGTCGCGATCGGTCCCGTCGTGTCGCAGCTCTCAACCTCGTTGCGGCTGATCACGACCGTCAGAAAGTCGAAGTCCGAAAGGTCCATTGGACGGATTCCATGCGGGTAATGGCCCCGCCGGCTCGAATCGTATCACAGCCATCGATGCGGTTCGGGTAGTGGCTGGCATCTCTGAGGCGACGTGACGATGCAGATGTGTGGGCCGGAACCCTCAATCGTCGGGGCTCCGCGGTGGGGGGCGGGGGGAGGGTGCAAAAACGTGCGACTTTGAGACTCGGCACCGCGCAGCCGGCGATTCTGGCCCGCCCGACACCCCGATCCGGTCTCGACCAGACGTCGGCGTGAGACTTCTCAGTCTGGCCGCAACCGACGGGCGCGGCGGCAGAACGAGGGCGTCGCCCATATCGTCCCGGCGGGACCGCGCGGAGGTCGACCCGCGACGCCAATGACGGGGCTGGAGTATTTGTACCCCGCTGGCGGCCCTGAAAACGCGGTTTCCGCCCGTCCCCGTTAACGACCCGTGTCGATCGCACACCCATCGGGCCACCCCGAGAGTGGCCCGCCAACCCTCCGAAACGGTCTTGTACAGGGAGGGTTCGGGCTCCGGCTCTGAGTCCGGTAGCGGATCGACATCTGGGTCAACCAGCGGCTCATCGACCAGCGGGTCGTCGCCTGGCAGCAAATCCAGTGGGTCGTCGTCATTCTCGACCTCGGGCTCCATGTCCGGTTCTACGTCAGGAAGCGGATCGGGCAGCATTATCCGCTCGAGCCTTACCGGATCGGGCGGCACGGAAACGTACTCGTTGTAGGAGGCGGATGATCTCACTGGTGACCCCATCAAGAACGGCCTCCTTCGGATACTCTTCCGTGTCCGAGGATCAAGCATTCATGCGCCGACACACCGTCAAACTCTCCGACGATCATCTCTCCAGGCAGGCAGCCTGTAGCGCCGAACGCGCCGTCGAGGAGCTGATTTGGAACGCACTCGATGCCGGGGGTGACCGCGTACAGGTCTCGTTCGAGGCAAATGCGCTCGGTGCAACGTCGGCTGTCGAGGTCCAAGACTGGGGAACGGGTATCGCCGAGTCCGATCTCGGCCGTGCATTTGGCATGGTCGGCAACTCCCTCAAGAACCAGCGGCGGGTCACCGCTGACGGGCGCGCGATGCACGGCAGCGAGGGTCGGGGACGCTTTAGAGCGCTCGTGCTGGGCGAGCAGGCCGAGTGGACCACGACGTACAAACATGATGGCGAGTTCCGCACCTACTCCATCACCATGCGGCGAGGCCGCCAAGACCAGTATGTAGTTTCGGACGTGAAGACTGCGAAGCGTGGCAAGACCGGCACGAGGGTGCGGATCACGAACATCGACAAGGGCGAACTGTCTCTCGTGGGCGATGCCACGCGAGAAAGCCTGACCGAACGTCTCGCGCTGTACTTGAAGAACTACCCTGGCCTTTCACTCGTTTACGACAACCGCGAGCTTGATCCAAAGCCCCTCATCAAAGACACGCGCAGCTTTCCGTTGATCATCGGCACGTCAGCAGAGCCCAACGCCTCCGTCGAGGTGATCGAGTGGACGTTCAAGCCTGAAACGCGAAAGCTGCTCGTCTGTGACACACGGGGCTTCGCGTGGCACGAACTTCTCGTTGGCATTCAGACCCGCGGCTTTGAGTTCACAGCGTTCCTGAAATGTGAACAGGCGAAGGAGTGGGCAGACGAGGGGCGTTTCACTGCGGGAGAGCTCGACCAAGAGGTCACGGCCGTCATCGAGGCCGCTCGCGCTCGCCTGCGCGAATACGTCCGGTCCCGTCTCGCCGAGGAGGCACAGGGGCTGGTTCAGCAGTGGAAGGCCGAACAGATCTATCCGTATCGGGATGACGAGCCAATCACGCCGGTAAAGCAGGCGGAACGGCAAGTGTTCGACATCCTGGCGGCGAAGGTCCACCAGTTCCATTCGCCCTTTCGGCAGGGTGAGATAGAGGCACGACAGCTCACGCTCGGCTTGGTGCGTCAGGCGCTGGAAAGCAATCCGACGAGTCTCAAGGAGATCTTGGAGAAGACACTCAGACTCTCAAAGGAGCAGCAGGACGAGCTAGCCGACCTGCTGCGCCGCACAGAGTTTCCGTCGCTCATCGAGGCAGCGAAGACGGTGGAACATCGCTTGCGTGCGATCACGGGGTTCAAGCACATCCTCTTTGATGAGGACTGGAAGGCGACGCTTCGAGAACGCACGCAACTGCACCGGCTACTGGTCCGTCACGTTTGGATCTTCGGGGATGAGTACTTGCTGGACACGGATGATGAGGCGCTGAAGGCCGTGCTCCACAAGCACAGGCAGGTCCTCAAACGGGACGAGTTGGCTCCGGAATCAGACGTGCAGCTCATCAACGGCAAAGACGGTATTCCCGACCTCATGCTCTCACGCAGGTTCAAGCGAGACCGCCGACAAGTGGAGCACCTCATCCTTGAGCTGAAACGACCGTCGCTCAAGCTGGGGTCCGATGAGATCACGCAGATCAAGAACTACGCATACACAGTGTCGGACGATGAACGGTTCTCGAAGACTGACGTGTCATGGCGCTTCGTTCTGCTCGGCAACAGCCTCGACAAGTTTGCCCAAAAGGAGATCAACTCCGATGGTCGCCCGTTCGGGTGCATTCACGCGCAGGGCAATCTCTCCGTGTGGGTGCAGGAGTGGGGCCACGTGCTGCATGAGGCAGAGCAGCGTTACGAGTTCTTCAGAGAGAAGCTCAACGTAGAGGCATCGCACGCTGAAGGTCTCGCCTATCTGAAGCAGCACTACGACGATCTGATGTCCGGCAAGGGGCTCACGAAGAAGCAGGATGTGGCCAAGCATCGGGAAGCCACCACCGCGGGTACGACTCCCAAAGCAAACGGCAAGGTCGCGTCGCCAAAGCGTACATCCAAGAAGCCTCAGCGCACGCCGTAGTTCTGCTCCAGCCCCTTCAACGTCATGTTCGCCGCGACCGCATCGTGCGGCACGAGCACATACTTCCAGGCCTTGCCGCCGATGCCCTGCGAATACTCGCTGGCCTTCTTGCACCACTTGACCGCCGCATCCCGCTTGGCGAGAACCTCCACGTCGTCCATCGCATTGGCCGCCTTCGGCTCAAGCATGTAGATCGTTGAGTCCGCCTCGGCGACGAAGTCCGGCTGGTACTCCAGGTGATGCCCGCCGTGCTGATAGAAGATCTGGAACTGGCCCTTGGCGGGCTTGAACCACTTCTGCGCGTCGCGGTCCAGCACGCCCGCCAACTTGCGCTCGGCATCGGACTGGAACTTCTGCACTGGATACAGGCACCGCTCGAAGCCGCCGAACAGGTACTTCGCCATGTTGCTCTTGTCCGGCGGCGTTTCCTTGAAATCACGGACGGTCTCCACCGCCGACGCCGTGTAGGCGCTGGGCTTCAGTTCCGAGAAGCCCTTGCTGATCCTCACCTCGTACCCGCTGGCCTCTTCCCAGTAGTGCTCCTGCATCTGGGCGTGGACGAACTGAGCGATCGGCTTCTGGTAGCAGCGCAGAACCTTGCGAGCATCATCCTCCGGCAGGTATGAACGCAGGTGCTTCACTACCTGGCCCGCCAACTCGTACAGGTACTCCGCGTGGTCGTCGTAGGAGACATCGTCGAAATCCACGAGTCCGCTGACAACGTAGTCCTCGGGCTTCGCCTCCTGGATGCCGCCCTTGCCGAGCGACAGCACCTCGCGGGCATTCGTTCGCAGGTGCTGAATCCACAACTCCTCGGAGGGAGCCTGATACCGCATGGAGTCCAGCTTCAGCGTGAACGGCTTGAAGCCGCACCGCACCTCACCCGTGGGCACGACAAGGATGCGCGGGATGTCGATTGTCTGCTTCACAACCATCGCGGCCGTCTTGGCGACAATCGCCGCGATGTCCACCTCGGGCTTCATGCCCGGAAGATCTGGCTGAACCGGTCGATACTGCGCCGTCACCTGCTTCACCAACTCCGCCTGCACGGCGGCATCCTGCAAGCGAGCAACGCTGGGCACGGCCTTGGGCTGGCTCTCCAGTTTGCGGATGGCGGCATAGGCAATCTGCGCGGCCTGCTGCTCACCGGGTGATTCGAATGCGGGAGCAGCGCTCGCGGGCGCGACCAGCGTGCTGGATGTCTGCTGCGGCGGGGTGACGCCCAACGAAGACGCCAACTGGGACTGCGCCACCACCGTGACGGTGCGCTCGGCCAACTGGGAGCCCGTGATGACGACCTGCTGGAGCCGGATCGCCGAACCCGGCTTGCTCGCCTCGTCCACGATCTCCTGGAACTTATCGTGCGCGACGATGTTCAACCGATCGACGACGTTCACGCCCGTCCGCTTGCCATACGGAAGGCGCAGCCCGCGGCCGATGGACTGCTCGATCAGGATGCGGGCGTTCGCCGCCCGCAGGGGCACGATGGTGTAGAGGTTAGTGACATCCCAGCCTTCCTTGAGCATGTTGACGTGGATGACGATCTCGGTGGGCTCGTCCGTGCTCTCCACGGCAAGGAGCTTCTTGATCATCTCGTCCTCGTCCGCACCGGTCATGCTCGAATCGACCTGGATGACCTTGTCCTTGTACCGACCAACCCCCTGGTCGTCAGGGAAGAAGCCGTCCGACTTGATCATCTGAAGCAACTGCCCCGCGTGTGTGGTATCGCGGGCGATGACCAGCAGGAACGGCTTCACGATCTTGTTGTTCGTCTCGCGGGCGTAGGTCTCCAGTTCGACCTTCACGCTCTCGTGTAGACGGACGCCATCTTCCAACTTCATCCGCTCGATCTCTTCGGCGGACATCCCTGCCGGATTGAAGTCCTTGCGTGTGACGACGGCGGGCTCCTTCACGAACCCATCCGCCATTGCCCGAGCCAACGGGTAGTCGAAGATGACGTTCTTGAACGCGACCGCGCCCTTGCTCGTCTCCACGAACGGCGTGGCCGTCAGTTCTAGTCCGAGGATCGGCTTGAGGTCATTGATCGCCCGCACGCCCGCGGATGCGCGGTAGCGGTGCGATTCATCCATGAGCAGCACGAGGTCTTCGAGCCCGGCCAGGTAGTCGAAATAGGGCTGGCCGAGGTACTCCGCCATCCGCTTGATGCGCGGCGACTTGCCGCCGCGCACCTCGGAGTTGATCTTCGAGATGTTGAAGATGTTGATCTTGCACGTGTCCGGCTGATCGAACAGGTTGGCGGCCAGCGACTCATAGGTGTCGCCGGTGATGATCGCCGGCGGCTCCACGGCGAACTCGGCGATGCCCCGGAACACGTACTTGGGCGTGTTCTCGGTGAAGTCCGCGATGAGCTTATTGTAGATTGTCAGGTTGGGCGCGAGCACAAAGAAGTTCCGCACCTCCTGGGCACGGTACAGGTATGCGATGAAGGCGCCCATAAGCCGCGTCTTGCCGACGCCCGTGGCGAGAGCGAAGCAGATCGATGGGAACTCCCTCTCGAAACTGCTGACGCTCGGAAACTCGCTTTGAATCGCGGCGAGCGCCTGCGCGGGGTCCGCGCCCTTGTCGAGAGAGATGATGTCACAGACGCGAGAGAGAATCTCCAGCGACTCGCGCTGCGGCGCGCGGAGACTCAGGCGGCTGGCAATCGGGCTGACGGCGGGATTGATGGGGTTCACTTGCGGCCCCCCTTCGTCCCGACCGTTTGGCTTCCGAACAGGTCCGGTTCCGCCGCCTTCGCCTTCCGAGCACCACGCAGTACTGGCATCGGTTCAACCGTCTCCTCAGCCGGTGGAGGCGGCGGCATCGCATTGATAGCGAGGCTGTAGTCATCCTTGCCCCACTCGCATTTCGACATCACAGCCTTGGGAATCTTCTTGACGGTCAGATTGGGGAACGTGCCCTTGCCCGTGAACGCCTTGCACACCACGAGAAGGGTGCGCCCTTCCCCGACCTCATCGCTCAACTGCGCGAGCAAGTCGCGGGTGAGGGTCTGCGTGGTGACGTAGATGAAGTCTCTCTCCGTGGAGTGGCCATGCTGCCAGTACGTCCAGTCGCTCGGCTCGTAGGCGAAACCTTCCAGCTTGCAGACGGCTTCGGCAAGCATGTGCCGGTCGTATTCCTTGCTGATGACCCAGTTGCCGAACTTGTCCTTCTCCAAGAGCGACGGCGCGAGTCTGGAGTACCGGAATCCACCGCCACCACTCCAGCCAGTTGCCTCGGTCACGCCGCCGCGATCGGTGCCGTCGATGACCTTCTTGAGGCGAGGAATGATGTGGGTGTGGCACTGCTCGCCGAGTTCGACCATGATCCACTTGCGGCCCATCTTGTGCGCAACAGCCCCGGTTGTGCCCGACCCCGCAAAGGAGTCCAGCACCCATTCGCCTTCTTGGGTGACGGCCCCAATCAAGGTCGAAAGGAGCTTCTCTGGCTTCGGGTAGTCGAACGCTTGTTCGCCAAACAGCGCAATGCTCTCCGCTGTCGCGTCCTCGTAGGTGCTCATTTCGTAGTGTGCGACACTAAGGAGATTCTTCAGTTTCTTCGGTTCCCCTCCGTCCTTGATGTGGTTGGGACGAAATGGTGCCTTGCTGATGATCAGCGATTCACCAGCAGCGACGATCTCGTCCAGTTTGGCTTGGGAATATCGCCACTCGCCTTCAAGCCGGAAACTCCCGACGTTGCAGCCTTCTCGCACTTCCAAGCGGTCAAGCAGTTTGGTGACGATATTGCCCTCACTCATGTCTTGAGGCTTGAAGACTTGATCGCCACACCGAAAGGTCACGGCTTGCGCCGGAAACGTCAGTACCTTCAGGCCGTTGCCCGCATTGTTCAGCGGGTATTTCTTGCCTGCCGTAGTGAGCCCGCCGATGAACGGCGGGGACTTGGAACGATCCTTCGCGTAGGCGAGTACGTACTCCGTGACGTTGCCCATGTTGGCGTTCAGGAACGACGGCTTCTTCTTTTTCTCCCAAACGAACTGACCACAGCCGTTCTTACGCCCGAATACTTCGTCTAGCAGCACCGTGAGATATGCGACCTCTGAATCATCGATCGACGAGAAAAATACTCCATCGTCAGCGAGAAGCCGTCTCAGCAACTCCAGTCGATCTCGCATCAACGAAAGCCATTGAGAGTGCTCCAGCCCGTCGTCGTAGTGCGCGAAGGCCGATCCGGTGTTGTACGGAGGGTCGATGTATATGCACTTGACCTTCCCGGCAAACTCCGCTTCGAGCGCTTTGAGTGCCAACAAGTTGTCGCCGTGGATCAGCCGATTGTCGAATTGATCGCCATCCGAAACACGGTTGGGCGCGTGGTACGACTTGGACGGGTCTCCAAGAAGAATGCGCGGCTCCAACCGTGGCCGGTTCTCCTTGCCGATCCAAGTGAGTTCGAGTTTCTGTTTCCGCTGCATGCTCACGACACCGTTCCTTGCTGCCCGCCGGGCGTAGGGGTTGTAGGCGCGGCCGTTGCCGTTGCGCCCGGGGCAGGAGAGTGCGCGACAACGGGCGCTGCGGCAACCGCGCCCCCGGCCGGAGGTGCGTCAAGCCGTGTCAATACGCGCTCCGCCAAGGGCTGCGCATCGGTGAGGTTGCGGAAGATCGCCAGATAGCCACGCAACCCTTGCTGCGGCACGGACACGGCGTAGATGACCTCGGCAAGTTCGTTGGTCTGGCGTGACAGCTCGTCTCGATCCGCTTGCGAAAGCGTGAGTGCCGCACGATCAAGAACGGCGGCACACCGGCGAGCCACGAATGCCATGATGAAGTACCGGGCATGTCGGAAGAACATCCGCCGGTAGTAGTCGAGTTCGGACCGTTCCGTCGCCGCAAGAATCTGATCGATGAACCTGAAGACCTGGACGAGGCGGCAGGTTCGAACGGCCGACAGATCGGCGGGGAAGAGCTTCTTGTAGAGGTCTCCGTCCTGATCCCAGAGGCGGGAGACCTCCTTCTTCGCAGCCACAACGAAGTCAACAGCGTTGAGGATTGGCTGATTGCGAACCCGAAGTGGGATCATCTGGGCGTTGGTCAGCACGTCAAAGGACAAACACGCGAGCGCAATGGCGGCATCCTCCACGGCGAACGCGTCATCGCGTCGCATCCTCGCTTCGGCCGACGGGCGGTAGTGGTAGGTGATGCCTGCGGCGGCGAGTTCTCGGCGCAAACGCTCCTGGGTAGGGTCGAGCGCCGCGAAGTCCACGCTCCGGACCACGTTCTGGTGGTTGCGGGCGCGCGTGATGCGCACGCCGATGTCGTCCGTGGTCACTCCAATCTCGATGATCGTGACGAGGAGCTTGGCGTCCGGCGAGATTTGTCCCGCTATCGCCGCGTTGGCGATGGCTCCGGCGGTCTGCGCTCCGTTGACGATCGAGAGGTTTTTCAGCGCGAACGAACATCGTGCGGGCAAGCCCGCCGCCTGGGTGATCTGCTCGGCGACGGCAGTGAGTCCGTTGTTCAGGTAAAAGAAGTCGCCGGGATGGTTCCGGACGGTTCTCTCGATCGCCGTGTTCACGCCCACCGATCCCAGATAGTGGCGTATGTTGCGCTGAAACAGGGCCTTGCCGTGCTGAGTGACGAGCGCGGCAAGTGAGGCGGCGCTGATCTGTCCGTAGATTGCCTTTCGGGGCGCGGCCGTTGACGACCAGTTCTCCAGCACGAAGTTGGCGGTGACAGCGGCGGGCGTTTGCTCGGCCACCAACCAACCGTGGACGATGGAGAGACCGCAGCCATCCCACTTGCAGCATTCCGACACCGTGTTCAGTTCGACCTTGAGGGCGTTCAGATCGTTGCCGACGTGTGGCCCAAGGTTGTCGCCGAGGTACGCAAGGATGACGGTCACCACAACGCCCGGGGTGTCGAGTGCTTCTTCGATCTGATCGGCGCGATTCTGGAACGCGGTGTTGAACTCTCCGAAGCGGCGTGCCATAAGCGCCTTCACGCCGTTGATGGTCTTGAGCACCTCGTCCTGGGCAGGAGCGGTGCCTGTTCGCTTGAACTTCGACTGCACGACCAGTAGCCGGTTTTGAGCTTGGTCAAAGTACAGCGCGTCGATGCCGCCATCGTTTTTCCCGTCCGTGATCGCACCGGCGGCGACGCCGTCATCGACCTCGCATAGGCCGACGACGGCGTATGCCGCGAGGGCGCGCGACAGTCGATCGGTATCGTGCTGCTCGTCCGTCCATCCAGCCCGATCGGGCGCGTCCACCCGGGGGACGAGCGGGAAGAATCGATGCCGCAGCGCGGCTTCGATCTGAGCGACTTGTTCGTCACGAGTTGGCATGTGCTAGACCAGCCTCCATCGCAACGACACAACAACCGTGGACGAGGTCCTTTGCTCGAGCTTGGCCTCGATAGCCGCGATCAGGTCCTCGCGGCGTTTGTCAATCTGGTCCTGCGCCTCAAAGAGGGACTTGCGCTTGGCGTTTCGCTGGCCTTCGAGCGTCTTGATTTGTCGCTGACCATTGAGCTTCTCCTCAAGCGAGAGCGCCAAGGTGGCCGACCGCTTGGCTTCCTTGACCTGGCGGTCAAGTTCCTTGATTTCGCGCTCGAGGCCGACCTTCAGGTCATCCGCCCAACCGTCCAGCTTGTCTGCCTCCGCCTCGAACACAACGGCGTTGCGCTCGGAGATCGTCTTGCGGACCTCCTGCTGGTGGCGATCGATATCTTGCTGAAGCACCGGATGCGGTGAAGCCGCTGGAATCTCCCGCAGGTCCTTCACCCGGAGCGAGAACAATCGCCGGGCAAGTTCCGCAGGCAGCACTTCGCCGCTCTCGCACACCGCCGTGGCCAGCAGGTGATCTTCGGCTTGGTCCAGCGATTCAACGGTAAACTGGCTGACGAGCAGTTCGCCGCCCGTGCCGATCAGCCGCTTCAAGGAGGCGACGCTGGGCGTCGTATTCGTCAGGTCGAACGTGACCTCAACGAACGGGACCGCACGCGCCTTGGCCCGCTGCACCAGTCGCGCGGCGAGAGGGTGGCCGAGGCGATACATGTGAGCATCACCGCTCCTCCTTGGGAGTTCGTAGCGCCCCGGAGGTGCATCGATGTCTGCAAACGGGTTGGCCTTGAGCTGAAAGCTGCCGAGGTCTTCGGCAAAGACAGCGGCGTCGCCGAGTTCGTGGCGGGTCAGTTCCATGAGCCGCCGCTCGTAGGACTTCAGGTAGGCACGGCTGTCATCAAGGCTGATTCGGAGCTTGTCATGCACGTCGGCGTCGAAGTTCTCCAGCAACTGCCGCCGCGTCTTGGTCATCGCCTCGTTGATCTGGGCGCTCAACTCCACCTGAAGTTGGTCGAACGAGGTCTTGATGTCCTCCGGTGTGCGGCACTTCTGGTAGATCGCGGCGATCCGCTTCTCAAAGTCCACGCCCGACTCGATGGCTCCGAGGACCTCATCGCTGGCCCCGAAGACGCCGTTGAACAGAGAGAATTTCTGCTCCAGGAGTTCGTATACCCGCGTGTCGGCCTCGTTGCCCTTGTTCAGGAAGTTCACCACCACGACATCGTGCTTCTGGCCGTACCGGTGGCATCGGCCGATCCGCTGCTCGATGCGCTGCGGGTTCCACGGCAGGTCGTAGTTCACCACGAGCGAGCAGAACTGGAGGTTGATGCCCTCTGCGCCCGCCTCCGTGGCGATCATGATGCGGCCCTGATCCCGGAAATAGTCCACCAGGGCCGACCGCATGTCCGCCGTCCGCGAGCCGGTAATCCGATCTGTCCCCGCGTTGCGCTCGACCCATGCTTTATAGAGGTCGCGCGACCGCTCGTCGGTGTTCGACCCGTTGAACAGGACCGTGGCGTCGCCGTGTGGACTATCCGCAAGCAGTCGCTGGATGTACTCCTGAGTCTTGCGGGACTCCGTGAACACGATGGCCTTTTCGGGAGCACCCAGACGGCGTGCCTCGGCAAACGCTTTGTCGAGCGCCGCGAGGAGTGCTTGACCCTTCGCGTTGTGCTTAATCGAGACGGCCAGGTCGCGGAATGCCTCCAGATCCACGATCTCGCGCCGAAGCGCGGCCGCCTCTTCGACAGACATCTTCTCTTCTTCGGGGTCGTCCGCCCATTCCTCGGCGGTCTCGTCCAGCGCCTCGTAGTCCTCATCAAGTTGCTCTTCGAGGGACTGGGGCGGCTCCTCTTTCTTGAGCTTCGCCTTCATGCGTGCAATCAGCGTGTCGAGCGCGCCCGCGATGGCGAACGTGGATGAGGCGAGCAGTTTCCGGAGCACCAGCGTCATCAGCGAACGCTGGCTCGCGGGTAGCGCCTGGAGGTTCTCTCGCCGGAGGTAGTCCGAGATCGCGTTGTAGAGACGATCCTCACTCTCCGCGGGCGTGAAATGCTCCAGCATCGCGTGCCGCTTGGTGTACGGGACATAGGCGGTGACTTGGCGACGCAGGGTGCGGTGGCAAAGGGGCTGGAGCCGTGCCTTGAGTTTGTCGAACGTGCCCTCGTCGGACAAGTACGAGAACTGCTCGCGGAAACTCTTCAGGTCTCCGAAGGCGTGTTCATCGATGAAGCTCATGAGGCCGTACAGCTCCAGCAGGGAGTTCTGGAGTGGTGTCGCGGTCAGGAGCAGTTTCTGGAACGGCGTCAACGCGAGCTTCAGCACATTGGCGATGATGTTGTTCGGCTTGTAGACGTTGCGGAGACGATGGGCTTCATCGATCACGACCAAGTCCCAAGGGGTCGCCTGCACCTCGGCCGCCTTGCCCTTGGCGAACTGGAATGAACAGATCACGATGGCGTCGTTGGCGGAGAACGGGCTGATCTGCCCGCGCTTGACGGCATCGTTGTACGACCTGGCTTCGAGAATTGTGCAGGGGAGGAAGAACTTCTCCTGTAACTCCTGGTGCCACTGCTTCCGCAGGTTGGCGGGCGTGATCACGAGGATGCGGCGCTTGCGCTCGGCCCACCGCTGGGATACCACGAGGCCAGCCTCGATCGTCTTCCCGAGCCCGACCTCGTCCGCGAGCAGAGCCCCCTTCGAGAGCGGTGAGCGGAAGGCAAACAGCGCGGCTTCCACCTGGTGTGGGTTCAGGTCCACCTGGGCGTCCACGAGCGCCCCCGCCAGCTTTTCAATGCTGTCGGACGAGCACCGCTTGGTGAGCTCGTGGGCGTAGTACTTAGCGTGGAAATCGGTCAGGTTCATGCGGGGGCATGCCCCCGATCGGAGCGGGCATCCGCCTTCGGCAAGCGGCGGTCCGCGAAGACCATGCCGCCACCGGCCCCGCTTGTCGTTCCGACACAGATTGCAGCCTCGCCAAGGCCCATCTGGTGCTCCGCGTGCCCCGAAAACCCGCTCTGGCGGCACACCGAACCGGAGACGGGCGTTTGGGCATCGTGGCCACATGGTACGGGACTACACCGGCCTTTGCCCGACCGCGGGCCAAGCCGTTATCATCACCGGATTCTGGGTCTCAGGCGTCTACGCCCGGCGCGCGGCGGGGTGTCGGTGCGCCCCACGGAGCACCGAAATGAGCGGAGCCGAACAGGTCCAACGGAAGAGCATCGACGGCAAGGGCAAAACGATCCGCGAGATCCTCTCGGGCCGGAAGTTCTACATCGACTACTACCAGCGCGAGTACAAGTGGCAGACCAAGCAACTGGAGGAGTTGATCAGCGACCTGTCCGACATCTTCCTTCGGAATTTCGACGCCGCCCACGATCGCGAGGCCGTCGCGGGCTACGACCGCTACTTTCTAGGGTCGATCATCATCAGCCAGAAGGACGGGCGGGACTACATCATCGACGGTCAGCAGCGGCTAACGACGCTGACGTTGCTGCTGCTGTTCCTGATGAAACGGCAGAAGGCGGCTGAACAGCCGGGCAACATCGCCGAGATGATCTACTCGTCGAAGTACGGCAAACACTCGTTCAATCTCGACGTGCCCGAACGGCTCGGGGCCATGCAGAAGCTCTTTGACGGCGACGAGATCGACGAGGACGAACTCCCCGAGTCTTCCCGGAACATCGCGGCCCGCTACAACGAGATCGATGAGCTGTTCCCGAAAGAGATCAACGACGCGGCGCTGCCCTATTTCGTGGACTGGCTCACCGAGAACGTTCACCTCGTGGAGATCACGGCCTATTCCGACGATGTGGCGTACACCATCTTCGAGACGATGAACGATCGCGGCCTGTCGCTTTCGCCAACGGACATGCTCAAGGGCTACCTGCTGGCCAATATCTCCGATGAGACGGCGAGAACGCAGGCCAGCGCGGAATGGAAAGCGATCATCGCGAAGTTGCGTGCTGTGGACCCCGACGGCCAGGAGCCGGACGCGGACTTCTTCAAGGCGTGGCTCCGAAGCAGTTACGCCGACAGCATCCGCGAGCGCAAAAAGAACGCTCGCCCAGAAGCGTGGGATCGCATCGGCACGGAGTTCCACCGATGGGTTCGTGACGAGGCGGAGAAGCTCGGTCTGGTCCTGAACGGTCAGTCGAAGTCGGCAGCGTACCGCGAGTTCATCCTGTCGCGGATGGCCTTCTACGCGAAGTGGTATCTGGTGATCCGGCAGGCCGAACTGTCGCCTGTGCAGGGGTTGGAGAATATCTACCACAACGCATCCCACCGGTTCACGCACCAGCCGACGCTGCTTCTCGCGCCACTCGTGACGAGTGACTCGGACGACACCATCCGTCTGAAGCTCAGGCTGGTAGCCAAGTACGCCGACATCTTCTTGACCCGTCGGCTCTGCAACTACCGGGACAGCGACTACGCCATCCTCCAGTACAACGTCTTCACCGTGGTGCGGGACACCCGCGCCCTTGGCGCGCCCGCGCTTGCCGCAAAGCTGTCGCAACTGCTCACCGATCAGTTGAAGGAGGACCGGGGCAGCCTGGATGGGTTCGACACGTTCGGCCTCAACCAGTGGAGCCACCGGCCGATCAAGCGCATCCTTGCTCGCATGATCGACTTCGTGGAGGTCGGGTCAGGCGGGCAGCCCCGCTACCACGAAATGATGACGCTGCGGGGCAAGAAAGCGTTCGAGATCGAGCACATCTGGGCCAACGGTCTGGAGCCCGCGAAGCAGACGCTCGGGCTCCAGGCCAACGAGGATTTTCAGGAGTGGCGAAACAGCCTCGGGGCTCTGCTCTTGCTGCCGAAGTCGTTCAATGCGAGCTACAAGGACGACACCTACGAGGAAAAGGTCGAGCACTACTTCGGCCAGAATGTCTTGGCCAAGGCGCTTCACACGAAGGCCTACGAGAACCACCCCGGGTTCCGGAGATTCACACAGGAGAAGCAACTCCCGTTCCGCGCCCACGCGGCGTTCAAGAAGTCGGACTTGGAGGAACGGCAGCGGCTCTACCGCCGCATCGCCGACCAGATCTGGGACCCGGCATGGATCGATCGGATTCTTGCGGGTGAGAAGGTGATCGCGTGAGAGGAGTCCCCGGAATGGACCGCAACGCCAATTTCTACATCACCACCGAGAACTACCAGCACTTGGTCGGGTCCGGTCTGTGGGACATTCAGGATCTGCCACCCGAGCGCGCGGGTCAGGTGCAAGGCTTCTTGAACAACGGCGACAGCGTCGCCGTGTTCGCAAGTGGATTCGCCCCTCGGGCCTTCAGCGCGTCGGGATCGGGACCGGTCGCGGGAATCGACTGGGTTCGACTCGAACGGAATCCGCAGCCGGGGGAGCCCGACCTGAACGTCTACCACTATGTGGTGCTACGGCCTGATGAGCACGGCTATCCCGTGATGGGCCCGTACAGGAATGGAACGATTGCACCGCACTGGGCGGAGCTCCCCGACCTCGACCGCTATCGCGGCACGCCGCCGCCGGGCTGACAGAGCCCAGTCTGAGGGGCTGGACCGGCCTGTTAACCAGAGAACCACCGCCCGGAACGCCTTTGGCGGCCTAGATTCAACGGTTTGAACCCGTTACGATCGGGGATAGCCTGTTAACCGAGAGTTTGTGCCGGTTCCGATCGAGGGTGGCGATCGAAACCCCCGCGCCGTTGCGTCCAAACGGGGTCGGACGGGGTCGGACTGACGCGTGGTTCGAAAGGGTTTCGATCGATCGTCCGCGGCGATCGTGCTCTCTGGTGGTGTGGTTGACGCGGGGTTCCGATCGGGCCCTCGATGTGAACGAGTCGTTCGCCCATTGACCCCGGCCGCCGAGCTGGGCCTCAGGCCGCGCGTCGGTGATAATGACGCAGCACCCCGCCCAACCGCGTCCGGCAGTGGACGTGTCCGTCGAGTGTGATGGGCTGTGCCGGCGGCGCAGGCCCCACGGGCGGTCGATGCCCGATCGACGAGTGCGGCCGTTCTGCGTTGTAGTGCTCGATGAACTCCCTCATCAGCAGATCGAGATGCTCCCGCCCGCACACGATGAACCGATCCAGGCACTCGAT
>JADLBU010000039.1 GCA_020847535.1 Phycisphaerales bacterium | reverse complement strand
TGCCGTCCTCGTGGTAGAACCCCAAGAACTTGAGGCGGGTCTTTCCAGTGCGAATACCTGGGTAGAAGAACACGGTGGGCACACGAAATTTGCCCTCGAGCCTGCTCTCAATCGCGCCAATGCGGAGATAGGGGTGCAGCGCTTCAAGGTCGGTGACGAGCAGAATCGCGTTCTTCTTGCCGTCCAGCACCGCCAGGGCATCTTCAAGCCGCTTTTGCAGCACGCCCTGCGACAAGAAGTTTGCGATGGCGTCGTTGGTCTTCTTCCACTGAAGGGGAGCCTTGCGATCGGCATCAACCCACAGTTTTCGGAGCGGTGCCTTTGCGACAAGATCCGAGATGGCGTCCGCGATTGAGAAGCGGGTGACATCCCATCCCTCGTTGCGCAGCTTTGCCGTCCATGCAGGTAGCTCACGCTTAACATTTAGGATCTGACTCGGCGGGAATACGAGGTAGTAGATGGGCTCGAAGCTCGCGTGTGTGAGCTCGCGGCCTTGCTTGACCCGCTCCATGAGCTCGTTGAAGTCATCCCTTGGCGAGGGCATTCGCCACCTCCTCAATCGATTTGAGCGGCCAACTGATCCGAATCACATCTGCCGCCGTCTGGATCACGAGCAGCCCTTTGAGGCTGACGCGACGAAGCTCGCTGATGACCTCGGTCCGATCCAGACCGAAGAGCTCCCAGTCTTCGTGTGAAGCGAGCGCGTTGTCCGCAATGCCTGAGAAGTGGAGGTCGTAGGCGAGGAGCGCCGCGACTTTCGGTTCAATACGGAAAGGCAGAATCCGGCGGCTTCCCTGAGCGCTGCGTTCGAGCAAGCCGAAATCTGAACAACAGCCGGTCAGGTACGCCGCGACACGTCGGACTGTGGAATCAGCCCATCGCTTGCTCGTGCGGCCCGAGATGGTTGCCCGGGTCACGAAGTCCTTGGCTTCATCGTTGGTGAGCTCGTGCCGGCCTCCGACATATGCCCCCCAGTACACCTCACGCACGAAATCGGCCAAGATGACGTTCGCCCGAGCGGTGTAGAGGAACAGCAGTTGTTCGAGCTCGCGATTCGACAGCGTTGAGTGGAGCGTCTGCAGCAAGATCGCAGGCTGTGCGTCGTTCCGCAAATAGCGAGGTGCGAAGCACTCCGAAACGATGTTGCGAAGCCGTCGGGCGGAGACATTGGGAAAGCGCCCGGACCCAAGTGCCACATCGAAGAGCTTGCTCGCGTCCATCCCTGGTTGCCACAGATCGAACAGCACAGCAGTCTCGGCTTGCATGCCGAGTCCAGCTTGGAGCTGCGTCGTGTAGGGGCGTTCTGTCATGTCGCCGAGAAGAATGGAAACACCTCCGAAGAAGCCTGGAAACCCGCGGCGTAATGCGCTGCGACAACACGCCACGAGTCAAGCGTGCTCAGATCGATCGCCCGCCCGACCCGAACCGGGCCGTTGCCCGAAGGCTGCTTACTTGCTGAAAGCGACTTCAAGGCGGTAAGGGCGGACTGTTTGTCTTTAACTACGCTCGACAATCTCTGCGCCGGTTCCTGCTGTTCAAGCAGCCGATGAACGGATTGCTCGATGTCTTCTGGCAGTCGGAACAGGTGAAAGACGCTGCCGACGCCGATGCGTTCGTCATGGACGCGGGCCGCGGCGTGCGTGACACCTCGGCATTGCGCGAGAACTGTGGTCTTTGGGAACACAGGTGAGAGGAACGGCTTGCTCGACGCGCCGAGGAATGCGCTTGGCCACCAGCCAGCCTGCTCCTGTTCGCCCAGGAAGCCGACCAGCAATCGGAGTGTCGCGACGCAATCGACAACTTCTGGCTTCATGTCACGCGACCCCCTTTCCGGTCGCAGACTTTGAAGTCCTTTGGCCAGAAGCGGGCCGAGACCCTGGATCGCCGTGAGCCGCGAGATACTGATCTACAGCATCACGAACGACCCAGGCCATCGAGACCTTCTTGCGAGAAGCAAGGTGCTGCATCTCGCGGTAGTGATCCGGGGGCAACGTGACAGACAACCTCGTTCCACTGGAGGTGGGAACGGAGGACGGCGCGGTCGGCTTGTGTTTGGTCATTTGCACCACCGTGGTGCATGGTACACCAGGCGGCGTGCTGCCGTGACGGGAGCTGAGCAGATCGCTTCCGGATCGGGTTTGCCGCGTGCAGCCCTATTCGTTCGCGGCCCACAACCCGCGATGGCGAGGGCGGTTCTCTTCAACCCACGTCCCCGCAAAGAGATGCGCCGCCTTCAGGAACATCGGTGCGTTCCGATTCGCCTTCGACTCTCCGACCGTCGGGTGGAAGTACGCCGGCGGGTACAGCGCGACGTCGTCGTGCTGCGTGACCACTCGGGCGATCAACCCCGGCCCCGCTTGGTCACCGACGTATCGCCGCTCGAAGAACGACTCCTCGACCATCGCCACCGCGTGCCACATCGCCGGGTGGTTGGGCGGGAAGCCCATCGCCGCGTTGGAGACGATGTCGAGTTGTTCGCACGCCGCCCACGCGACGACCTCGGGCGGGCACATCTCGTCGAGCGGCCGGACGGGCTTCACGTCGGTGTCGAGATAGACGCCGCCGAAGCGGGCCAGAATCTCCAGGCGCAGAATGTCCGACCGCATCACGCAGCCGGGCGTGCCGCCGACGTTGCCGCAGGCGTCCCAGGCGTTGCGGTTCAGGATCGGCGGCAGGTTGTCGTCCGTCCACAGCCGCATCTCCCAATGCGGGTTCATCTCGGCGAAGCGGGCGCTCACCGGCGAACCGCCGCCACCCTTCTTGGCGTAGCCCTTGATGACGTTGGTGAACTCGCCGTTGTCGTCGCGCTTCTTCAGCCCGACGTTGATCTCCAGCGGCACGTTGTGGAGCTCGACCGAGTCCTTCGGCTGCAT
>JADLBU010000038.1 GCA_020847535.1 Phycisphaerales bacterium | reverse complement strand
TGTGCGCTCCTGGGCAACCCGTGTCATCGGCTGCCAACGCGGAGGTTTCAAGCGAGGCGGACGGGACTCGAACCCGCAACCACCGGATCGACAGTCCGGTACTCTAACCAATTGAGCTACCGCCCCAATCTGATCCGGCTCGAACGGCCTGCAAAGGTCTCCGGCGATCGCTCGCCAGAGCCCAAACCGACTGATCCAGCCGGGATGTCGCTCTCCAAGCCCGGCAACGGGGGTGTGGTACCCACCCGCCGGTCCCGGAGGAGCCCAGAAATGTAGACGGCTCGGCCCTCGATTCAAGTCGGGGCATGCCCGGCGGACGGATTGAGGGGTCCGTCAGCGATACCTGAGTCTGGGCTGCGACCTTTGCCAGGCGACCCCTGGCCCGAGAATCCTGCCTGAAGCCTCAGCTCCCGAATCCAGATGGCTCCTACAGCGACAGGAGACCCACCACAGCCCCGGAAGCACCAGTAGTTCACTGGGCACCGGCCAATCGATGCAGGGCGCATGCCTGCGGTTATGAGGTGCGTCGGCTGAAGGCCGACTGGGCAGGCAAACCGCGTCAACCACTCGGACCCGGCGGCAGGCGCCCGCGCATGGATCATCCGCGTGCGAATAACCGTCTCGGCAACACGAACGCAAGCCCGGTTCAGGCGCTCGGTGGGTATGTGAAGAAGAACTACTTGCTTTCGGCGAGCTTGATCTGCCCCGACTGCTGCATGTCAAAGGGGCTGCCGGCGCCCGCGGGAGCGACTTTCATACCGGCCTGCCACATGACGACGCACGCGGCGATCAGGAACGCGACCGCGACGAACGCCAGAGCGGTGTACACATCAGGCCAGGCGCTGCGCCGGGCCCGTCCGCCTGGCATCTGCATCTTGAACTGGCTCATCGTCGGTCGTCCTTTGGTTCGCCCGGGATTGCAGATCCCCGAGGCGGTTCAGGCAGGTCTTGGAGAGTTCACTACGGCCGGTGGCTCAGGGCACCGAGATGACAGGCACATCAGTTCGTCAGACGGCTGAGAACCTCATCCCCGGCCTGAACGACGACTTCCTTGCCCAGGGTGTCGATGCGGCCGACGGCCCAATTCATGTCGGTGCGAACGACGATGAGGTTGGCAATGAAGCGGCCATCCCGAACGATGTAGAGCTTGGCGTTATCCCGGATGCCGCCGGTCGAACCGACGGGAATCTGGGCCAACAGAGCGCCGGTCGCGGTGTCGGTGCTGACGCGATCCACGCGGGTGCGGACCAGGGCGCCCGACATGACGAACGGCTCCGCGCTGCGGGAGCCTGTCGAGAGCGCCAGAGTCCCGCCAGGGCCGGTCGCGCCCTGGGCCATCTTGGCTTCGGTCAACTGCTCCTGCAGTGCCCGCACGTTGGCCTGAAGCACCTCACGCTGGCTCTCCAACTCACCGATCCGCTCATCGAGCTCGAGCTCTCGCTTGCGGAAGGCAAGGTCGCTCGCCAGCAGCTTGTTGATCTCGCCGCGGTAGCTGTCCAGGAGCTTGGACTGGGTATTGGCGGTCTCGGCGAGCACGCGCTTCTCGCCCTCGATGGCATCGAAGCGGGCCTCTGCACGAGCCCGGCCGTCGCGCTGCTCGGAGTTCTCGCGCTGCAGATCCTTGACCTTGCCTTCCCACTCGGCCGCCTTCTGGTTGATCTGCGCGATCTCGGCCCGCAGACGGCTCTGCTCTTCGTTCGACTGCGCGATCTGCACAGCCGCGGAAGCCTCGGCGGCGGTCCGGCGGGCTGCTTCCTGGGCGTAGTCGCCCGTGATCTTGTCGGTGTTGGCCGAATAGGCGATCGCCAGGGCGGAGAGGAAGATCGCCAGCACCGCGGCGAACACCATCAGAACCTTGGTCAGGATGTGCACGTTCGACTCCTCGTTCCCTGGTCAAGACTGCGCCAGAGGTCGGACACGGATCCCGGTCGGCGGCGCGGCCGTCGGACGCCTTTCGAGCGGCCGGACGATCGTTCCCGGCAAAAAACAAACAGTGGCGGACCTCACCCACGGCGGCTACACACCGTTCAGGCCCGCACACCCCCACAAAACCCCTACGAGGCCACACGAATTCCCACAAGGCCCCGCAAGCACCACCAGAATTTCTGATGATAGCAAATACGCCCGGGCATGGCACGGGGTCCAGGAACTTCTAGGAGCGACATTGATACTGGCTGTGGATCCAGCTGTCAAACGTGATTTGGCGACCCAACCTACGAGCCAGCGCTGGCTCAGCGTCCTCCCACCCCGGATCCGGAGCCAGACCCCAACGCCCGCAGGACCGCTGCCGCGGCCGTCACCCGCACCTGCTCGGAGGGGTCCGTCAACAGCCGATCCAGATAGACAAGCCCATCCGGCTGGGCAGTAAATCCAAAGACCGACGCGGCCTGTGCCCGCAACACCGGGTTGGCATCGTTCCAGAACTCCTCGGCGATGAAGTTGCCCCGGCGGTTACCCATCCTCGCCAGCGCTGTGGCCACCCCAAGTCGGATCTCCGCCGGCATGGGGTTGCCCGCCTTGTCGAGCTTTGCGGACAGATAGATCAATTGATTGGTCGAACCTTGGTCCTTCAGCATCCCGATGATCTGGACCGCGAGCGCTGTGGCCTCGAGTTCCTCGGGCCGAGATGGGTATAGGGCGGCCCGGATGCTTTCGATCTGCGTCTCCTCACCCAGCTTGACCAGCGCTTCGGCGAACTGAAGCTGCATCAGGCGAATGTCCGCCTCCGAGGCCCGCGGCATCGCGCTCTTGACCGCGGACCGGATCATCGGCGCAGCGCTGGGCTCTGCAAGCTCTCCCAGCAGATACGCGGCGTGCGAGCGGACCTTCGGCGATGGATCGTTCAGCAAGAACCGCGACAGCGGGGAGGGATCCACGCTCTCTCCACAGCGGCGCAGCGCATAGATCGCAGACGACTGTACAAACGGAGATGAATCGCTTAAGAGCGGCCAGGTTGCCGCTACCAGGCTGCGGATCTGCAGCCTTCCAACCACCGCGGCCGCGACCGAACGCACACCAAGGTTCTCATCCTTGAGAGCCGCGGCGAGCACGGGCTCCAAACGGCTGGGCGCCTGCAACGACGCCTCCGCCGCATTCGCCCGCACCGATGCATCCCGGCTGCGCCCGCACGCCATCACCATCTCGATCGCCTGCTCGCGCATCGCCGACAGCACCACCGGGCTTGTGTAATCCCTCGTGGCAACCGGCTTCTGGGAATCCTCAGCCTTGCCGGCGGGCGGGGGTGTTGTCGTACCGTCGCCCCCAGATGAATCCGTGACCATCATCCCGCTCGGCTTGGGCTTGGATCCCGAGTCGGAGCACCCCAACGGCGCGCCGACCATGCAGGCCGCCAGGCCGCAGATCGCCAATCGCCTAAAGACACCCCTCTGCCCATCTGAGTCGCGCCACGACCTCCCAGCGTGACCGGGCATTGCCCGGGTCGCGAGGGTGATCGGAATCATTGGGGTTTGGTTGTGGTCCGCGTACATGCAAAGAACTCCAGCAAGCCCGGGTGCATCGCCGCCTTGGAGAGCGACTCTACGCGACCTGCAACGGGGATGTTCGGCTCGGCGACCGCCGGGGGATGAGCGAGATCAGCACAAGGGCCCCGGCCCCGGCAAGTACAACCCAACCCAGGATCCAACCTCCCCGAACAAAGGGCGTCACGGCCGTTGGAAGCACGACATCATCCACCAGCACACCGGCCTGGTTCCAATCAACGCCCTCCGCGCCCGCCGAGATCCGCCGGACGCGACCATCCGCATCGATGATGCACGAAATCCCCGTGTTCGCCGCCCTGATGACCGGCGTCTCCAGTTCGATCGCCCGCCACCGCGCAATCTGCAGGTGCTGACTGCGCCCGGCCTTCCACCAGCCGAACCAGCCATCGTTGGTCATGTTGATCATGACATCGGCTCGCCGGGTCGAGCCATCGAACACCATGTGGCGACACAGGTCCATCTGGGTCGCCTCGAAGCAGATTGGTGTCACGAACCTCGCAGGGGAGCCGTCGGGCAAGGGCACGCTGAACACGGTCAATTCGCGTCCGGAAGAAAGGTCCAGCCTCATCCCCCGCGCTGCCAGGTCCAGCAGCTTGTCCGCCAGCCACGGCCACGCCGAGATATACGGCATCTCCTCCCCGAACGGCGTCAGTCGAACCTTGTCGTATCGACGCTCCTGCACCTTCCCCTCGGCAACCAGCATCGCGCTGTTGTAGCGGTGGTCATACTCGACCTTGAGGCCCCCCTCGGGATGCCGGCCGAATCTCAGCTTGTCGTACGCATCCTCACCAACCAGCAGCGGACAGCCGATGGCCTTCTGAAGCTGCATCGTGGCTTCGGCAAACGATGCCGTCGACACGGGCTCCTTGGATTTGTCCGCGGGAAAGAGGGCGATCGCTGCATCGCGCTCCGCCTTGACCGATGCCGCATCCAGCGCCAACCCCGGCTTCATGGTCTCCGGCCAGGCGATCATGTCGGGCTTGCCGGCCGCGGCTTCAAGCGTGAGCCGTTCCAGATCCCGCCAGAGCGCCCGCGTGCTCTCGTATGTCGGGGCAATCTTGTTGCTCTGCGGCAGGTTCGTCTGGACGATCCCGATCCGCAGAATCCGCCGCGGCCCATCTCCCACCGACCGGCTCCCCGCGCCGACCACCGAGAGGCACACCCACACAATCGCCACGGCGGCGAGCGCTGCGCGATGCACACCCGCTCGCTGGTTGCACCAGATCGCCGACAGCGATGCCGTCACGCATGCCGTCAGCAGGCACACCCCGTACACCCCCACCACCGCCCCAGCCGCCGACATCCATGGACTCTGCGCCAGCGGATGGACAATATTCAGCCATCCGTACCCCTTGAACAGCACCTCGCCCCGGAAGAACTCGATCCCCGCCCACAGGATGCCCGCAGAGATCCCCAGCGGCAGCTTCGACCCCCACAACCCCCACAACCCCCACCGCCCGCATCGGACAATCCGCACGAGCAGAAGCACGAAGAGCGCTGGATACAGCGCCATGTACCCCGCCAGAAGCGGATACCCCCCCGCGCTGACATCGAAGATCCAGGCCTTCTCGAAGAGAAACATCGGCATGCATCCAGCCCAGACCGCCAGCATCAGCTTGAGCCACGCCCTCTTGCCAAACGCTGCGCGCAGCGTCAATTCCGAAGCCGGCATCGCACGCTCGATGCGGATCGCCGCCCACACCAGCGGGGCGATCGCGGCGATCGCCAGCGGCCACCACCCGATCGGATCAAACGCCAGCGCCATCAGGATCCCGTGCAGAAATCCGCCGATCAGCGCGGGCCGCCACCATCGCCGTGGAGCGTTGGGAGCGGTCCCGGAGCGATCGGATGGGGCCCGGCCAGGCATGGCGTATTATGACGACGTGGAGGTCGATGCCGACCCACGATCGCCATGAAGCTCCTTCCACTTGCGAACCGCCTCCGGAGGACGCGGATAGATCGGAACCACCAGCACCGGATCAACCGGGGACAGGCCCAGCGACATGCGGGCGCAGCCAACCGGATCAAAAATCGGTGTTTGCACCGGAATCCCTTGATCTCCTGCCATCTCTTTGACAGCAGCGGGCAGAAAGCGATCCGCCACCAGCAGCGTGATGCCCAGATCCGCGATGTCGGCGGCGATGATGAGCCTTCCCGAATCCCGCGGGGCACGGTCCGCATCGAATACCGTCACAAACGTCGAATCGTTCTTGGAGGCCAACGCAACTGCAAACGGCCCCGGATGAGCGACCGAGCCGGCCGCGACCATCGCCGATGGAACCGGCACACACACCGCCCCCGTGGTGTCCGCGATCGTCTTGGCGACCGTGATCGCCATCCGCACGGCTGTGAACCCGCCGGGCCCGGATGAGACCGCGATCCGGCCGATGTCGGTCGGCCGAACCCCCGCCGCCCGAACCACCCGGTCGATCGCCGGCATCAGATCGTCATCATGCTGCTGCGTCGGATCGATCGCCTCAACCGCAAGCGTTGTGCAATCCGCCGCCGTTGTTCCCGACACGATCGCCACGCCCGGCCGGACGGGGATCCCAGCCTCCCAGGCCGAGGGATTGGAAGTCTCGATCGCAAGCGTGAGGATCCGATCGGCCACGAACAAAGGTAGTTCGCGATCTCCCCCGGCCGCCAACAATCCCTACGGAAACAGCCTCCGATTCCCATGCACACCCGCACCGCAACCACCCCCATCGCCGCTTCGCCCTCAAGCGCCCCTCACCGCGCCCCCCTTCCAGCCTCGAACCGGCGCTGGACTTCTCTGATCGGCGCTGGCATGAGGGCCTACCTCGCTCGCCGGATCCGCCTTCTCTCCGACACCGCCTACTGGCGCACCAACTCCGCCCGTATCCAGCGCGGAGAATTGATCTCCCTCCTCAACCAAGCCTCCAGGACCGAGTTCGGCCGCCAGAAGAACTTCGCCAGGCTCGCCGCGCTCCCCCACGACCAGGTCGTCGATGCCTATCGCCAGGAGATCCCGCTCGCCGACTGGTACGCCTTCCGCTCCCAGATCGCCCGCATGCGCGAGGGCGGAGAGCCCGACATCCTCTGGCCCGGCCTAGTCAGTGATTTCGCCCAGACCAGCGGCACCACCGCCGGCGATAAATTCATCCCCGTTTCCAAGGCGATGCTCCGCTCCAACTTCCGCGCTTCGCTCGACATCTTCGCCAACCTCGCCCGCTTCGGCATTCCCCTCTCATGGGCCACCGGCGGACGCATCCTCTTCCTCGGCGGCTCCTCCGACCTCGCCGCCAGCGACAAGGGCATCCGCACCGGCGATCTCTCCGGCATCGTCACGCCGCTGATCAAGTGGCCCCTCACCGAGGTCTATCTGCCCGGCGCCAAGATCGCCCTGATGAGCCATTGGCCCTCCAAGATCGACGCGATGGCTGCCCGGTGCCTCAACGAAGATGTCCGCATCATCAGCGGCATGTGCTCCTGGGGCCTTGTGCTGATGGAACGGGTCATGCAGATGGCCCGTGAACGCGGCAAGGCCGTCCGCACCATCCGGGATGTCTGGCCTAACTTCTCCGTCTTCATACACGGCGGTGTCAAGTACGCCCCCTTCGACCCCCGCGTCCGGCAAATCTTCAGCGGCCGGCCCGATGGCGATGATCTCCCCTGCCGCATCGAGCTCTACCCCGCCTCCGAGGGGTTCCTTGCGATCCAGGATGTCCGCGGTGATCCGGGCATGCGCCTCAACACCGACATCGGTGTCTTCTACGAGTTCGTGCCCCTCGAAGAAATCGATCGCCCCGACGCCCGCGCCTTCACATGCGAGCAGGTTGAGAAGGGCCAGAAGTACGTGGTCGCCATGACCACCTGCGCCGGCCTTTGGCGATATGTCCTTGGAGATGTCGTCGAGTTCGACACCATCCCGTCAGGGCTCAACGGCCGCGGCGGATATGGACCCTGCCGTCTCCGCATCGTCGGCCGCCATCGCCACTTCATCAACGCCTTTGGCGAGAACCTCATCGTCGAGCACATCGAGAACGCGGTCGCCAGTGCCGCAAGCGCTTCGGGCATCGTCATCGGAGAGTTCACCGCCGCACCCGTCTACCCCGCGGCCGGCGGCCGCGCCGGCCTCGAGCTCGCCGTCGAGATCGAGGGCAAGCACCCCGCCGATGCATCGATGATGCTCTTCCGTGATGCCTTCGATGCCTCCCTCAAGGAACAGAACGTCGACTACACCACCAAGCGCACCGACGACCTGGGCATGGCCCCCCCCACCATCACCCCGCTGATCATCGGCGCCTTCCACCGCTGGATGGAATCCAGGGGCAAGCTCGGCGGACAGCACAAGTGCCCCAGGTGCATGAACGGGCGGGACATCATCGAGGGTGTCAAGCAGCTCGCGGGCGCAAATCGCTCCTGACGCCAATGTCAGCCTTCAATTTCCACATGGTCCCCGCCGCCCTTCTCGCCGCCGTTGGCGCGATCGCATCCGCCCAACCCTTCCGCATCACCATCACCGACTCCGCAACCGGCCGCGGCATCCCCCTCGTCGAATGCACCACCGTCAACGGCATCACCCACATCACCGACTCCGCCGGAGTGATCGCTTTCGATGAGCCCGGCCTGATGAACCGGGATGTCTTCTTCACGATCACCAGCCACGGCTACACCCACAAGAAAGACGGCTTCGGATACACCGGCACGCGTCTCCGCACCGTTCCGGGCGGCGCGGCGACCGTCACTATCGACCGCACCAACATCGCCGAGCGCCTCTACCGCATCACCGGTGGAGGCATCTATCGCGACAGCCTCATCCTCGGAGATACACCACCCACCACCGAACCCCTGCTCGCCGGCGATGTCCTCGGACAGGACAGCGTGCAGACCGCGATCTATCGCGGAACACTCCGCTGGTTCTGGGGAGACACCAACCGCGTCTCCTACCCGCTGGGCAACTTCTCCACATCCGGCGCGGTCTCCGATCTCCCCGCAAATGGCGGCCTCGACCCGGCGATCGGCATCAACCTGACATACTTCACGGGCCGCGATGGCTTCTCGCGCCCCATGTGCCCCATCGAAGGCCAGCCCGGCCCCGTCTGGATCGATGGCCTGGTTGTCTGCAACGATTCATCCGGACGGGAGCGGCTCCTGTGCCGCTTCGCGCGCATCAAGACTCTCGGGGAACTCTACGAACAGGGGTTCGCCCAGTACAACGACGACAAGGACCTCTTCGAGCCCATCCGCCGATTCCCCATCGACCAGCCTCTCTACATGCACAGCCACCCGGTTCGGCACAAGGATGCCGATGGCGACTACTGGTACTTCCCCGCCCCCTTCCCGCTCGTTCGCTGCCGTGCCGACTGCGACTCCCTCCTCAACCCCGCCGCGTACGAGGCTTACACATGCCTCAAGCCCGGCGCTCGCTACAAAGCCGATCGCCCCGAACTGGATCGCGATCCCTCCGGCAAGCTCATCTATTCCTGGAAGCCCGACACCGGGCTCATCCTTCAAAGAGAGCAGAACGAGCTGATCTCCAAGGGTCTGATCAAGCCCGAAGAGGCCTTCATCAAGCTCCGCGATCCCGCCACAGGCAAGCCCATCATCGCCAACGCCGGCACCGTATACTGGAACGATTACCTCCAGCGCTGGATCATGCTCGCCCAGGAAGTCTGGGGTTCATCCATGTGCGGAGAGATCTGGTTCAGCTGCGCCCCGGCGATCACCGGACCCTGGGAGCACGCGATCAAGGTCGTCAGCCACAACGATTACTCCTTCTACAACGTCGCCCAGCACCCATACTTCGACCAGGATCGCGGCCGTATCATCTACTTCGAGGGCACCTACACCATGACCTTTTCCGGCACCAAGACCCCGACGCCGCGATACGACTACAACCAGATCATGTATCGCCTAGACCTCTCCGATCCGAGGCTCAGTTTCCGCGCACGCCAGCCGTAGCCCCGACGAAAACCAGCCCTGCCACTCCGCACATGCGATATACTCGCGCCATGGCCGCCAAGCGCCGACCATCCGCCTCGACCCGTCCACCGCGCAAAGCCGCCAAGCACCCCGCCACACCGAAGCGCCCGACCTCCGCCAAGGTCAGGCCCATCAAGGCGCCGCGGATCAAATCGGCGCCGCAGCCGCACATCCCGCTCGTCCGCGCTTCGCTCGCGATCAGCCTCGACGGCTGCATCGCCGCGCCCGATGGCGGCGCCGATTGGCTCAACCGCTTCTTCACTCCCGAGATAGACTTCGCCGGCTTCATGCGAGCCATCGGCGCCACGATCATGGGTCGCCGCACCTTCGATGAATCGCTCGCCCGAGGAATGCTCCCCCCGCCGCCGATTCCAAGGCCCTCATCATCACCCATCGACCGCTCACCACCGTGCCCCCGGGCGTGCTCGCCATCTCGGGGGATCTCAAGGCCCCCGTGCTCGCACTCAAGAACCAGCTCGCCGGCTCTGGCAAGGACATCTGGCTCATGGGAGGCGGTCAGGCGATCGATGCCATGTTCGCCGCCGGCTTGGTCGATCGCCTTGAGCTGAGCATCATGCCCATCCTTCTGGGGGATGGCATCCCCTTCTTTCTCCGCCACGATCGCGGTGATCGCCCGTTGCGCCTCATCGAGACCAGATCCCTCAGCAACGGGATCGTTACGGTCACCTATGAGCCGACCGCGACCGCGTGAACCGCCCGCTCACACCGATTGCTCATCAACCCCGTCAGGTCCGCCGGATCTGGCGGGATGTCATCCCGGCCATCACACCGCCCGCGGCGATCCCCACCACACCGCCCTCCATCAGCCACACCGACCGGTCCGTCGGGTTGCCGGTGAAGAACCGCGAAATGTCGGATGCGACCGAATCCGCCGCCGAAATCCCCAGCACAAGCAGCACCACACCCGCCGCGGCCAATGCCATCCCGATGATCCGCTGCATGGCGATCTCCCTTGTTTGGCTCGCTCGGCACGGCGTGATCTGGACCATCAACCACGGCAAGCGAATCCACTCACCGCGTATTGAAACCGACATGCTCATCGGTTGATGAACCAAGCATGAAGCCCCCGTTTGGCAGCTTCGGTCAAGCTCATCCGCAATGGCCTCGCCGGCGAGCTACTTGAGGCAGTCCAGGACAAACCGCTTCGCATCCACGCGCAGCTTGTCCCGGTCATCCTTCCGCAGGTACATCATGTGCCCCGCGTTGTACCGCTGGATCGTCACCCGGGAGCGATCCGCATCATCGAGCCCCAGTTGCGAGACCGTCTTGTCCGAGGCAAAGTGCGGGGTCGCAAGGTCGTAATACCCGTTGCACACCAGCACCCCCAGCTTCGGATTGGCGTTCATTGCACGCCTCAACCCATCTGCAACCTCGGCGTACCGGCCCTCCGCGCCCAGATCCCACGGATGCACTCGCCCCGTCAGGATCTCGTAGTTCAGATCGCTCTCAAACCCAAGCTCCCCTCGCACGTACGCGTTGATCCCCGCCGTGTACGGCCCCTGGATCACCGCGTAGCTCGGGTCGTATTCCGTCCCGCTCCCGGCGTCATCCCGATCGATCCCCTTGTACCGGCTGTCCAGCCGGCCCACCGTCCGTCCCTGGTCCCGCAAGAGCTCCTTGCAGAACCGCCCCTGGCTGATCCGCAGATTGCTCCGCTTCACGTAGTCCTTTGACAACCCGGTGAACCGCGCCAGCTGCGTCGCGACCTTGTCCAGTTCCTCAGCGCTCAAGCGGTTCCCCTTCGCGAGCGCTGTCACATACTCAGTCGATGCCCACTTCTCCGCCTGCCCCACCGCCGAGTTCAGATCCCCAAGATCCGCCCCCAGCTTCTTGTGATACCACGCGGTCGCCGTGTAGGTCGGCAGGAACAGCCAGTACGGCTCATCGTTCCCCTCATCGAACCGGATCGTCTGAAACTCCAGCACCGGCGAGATCAGCACGATCCCGTTCAGGTACATCCCGAGCTCATCCTGCAGAAGTGCCGACAGCGCTGCCGCACGCGTCGTCCCATAGCTCTCACCCGCCAGGAACTTGGGCGACAGCCACCGCTTGTGCTGCGTCGTGTACAACCGAATGAACTCCCCCACCACCTGCGCATCCTGCCGCAGCCCGTGGAACTGCTGCGCGTTCTCACCCTCCGCTGCGCGGCTGTACCCCGTCGTCACCGGATCAATGAACACCAGGTCCGTGAAATCCAGCCACGCGGCCTCGTTGTCAATCAGCCCACCCGGCGGCGATGGCGCTTCACCCTCATCCCCGTACGTGATCCGCCGCGGACCCAGGGAACCCATGTGCAGCCACACCGACGATGACCCCGGCCCACCGTTGAACACGAACATGATCGGGCGCAACTCGGGCTTCTCGACCCCCTTGCGCTCGTACGCGACATGGAAGATCAGCGCCTTGGACTTCCCCGCTTCATCCTTGATCGCCAGCCGCCCCGCGGTTGCCGTGTACGACACCGCCTCCCCGCCGATCGTCACCGTGTGCTCGGTCACCACCGGCGCTGGCTCAGCGCCCTTGGCATCAGCGGGTGGATCACCCGCCGCACGCACGACCGAACCGCTCCCCGCGAGCACCAGCATCGACGCCGTGATGACCCATCGCAACGCCCCGGTCCGAATGACAAAAGTTGGCCGCATGCGGGCATTTATACCACGCTGGCGATCCCCCTGCCGGGCGCTGCCCGTGACGCTCCCGTTACAAGGCCTGCGCCGCTCGCCCTGTAGCATCACTCATTCACAACAGGAACCGCTAGGAGCCACCGCCATGATGCACGCACCACGCCTGTCGCTCGCCATCGGGACCACCCTCGCCTGCGCTGCCATTTTCGCCGCGATCGGCGCTGCCCCGCACCAGCCCGCAGCCGCCGCACCGCCTCAGGCGACCGCAACCCCACGCGTCCTGTGCGCCCTCATGGGCTCCGACACCCGCAACCCCGCCGCCGGCTTCTCACGCATCACAACGACAGACGCCTGGAAGACCTTCTGGGCCGCCCATCAAGGTGATCGCCTCGAACGCAACAGCCGCGGCTGGGCCATCACACCCGAGATCGACTTCTCGACCTGCATGGTGCTCGCCTGCATCCGCGGGCCTGCCCACAACAACGACGGTGAGGCAATCGAGGCGATCGACATCATCAACGGCGCACTCCGCATCCGCTTCGACAGCCTCACCTACCAGACCGCCTCGCTCCTTGTTCCAAATGCCCCACCGCCGCCCCCTCTCCCGACTCTGCACCCCTACGGCATCTGGATCATCCCACGCACCGAGATGCCCATCATCATCGAAGAGAACATCCAGCACCTTCTCAACAACCCGCCCATCTGGAAGCAGGTCTCCCAGTTCGACCAACTCCCCGCTGGTCAATAGCTCCGGTCAGCCTGGCCGTTCACTCACCGCGCGCTCCAATCCCCATCTGCATGTGAATCTCCGCAAACGATCGTCCATCGACCCGCAGCGCTTCGGGCTCCCTTCCCCACGCCACAAACCCCACCGAATCGTACAGCCTCTGCGCTGCCGGAGAGCTCTCGCTGACCGACAGCTCGATCGTGCCCACACCGCCCCACCCGCGCGCAGCCTCAATCCCCGCCAGCATCACCGCCCGACCCAGACCGCGACTCCGGGCCGATGGCGTCACGTACACACCCCAGATCATCGCCACGTGCCGCCGCTTGACCTTCTGCTCGCGCACAACCCCCGCGGCCGCGAGCACCCGATCCCCCTCGACCACCGCAGCGATCGCCGACTCTGGCCGGGCCATCGAAACACGCAGCATGGATGGACCCGCCCCCGGTCATCCTCCGGGCTCGCGCTGAACGCCCACGGCGAATCGAGCAGCATCTTCCGTCGCAGCACGGCGTACGCCTCGGCATCATCCGGTGTCAGCAACCTCGCACGCGTTTCCATACCTCTAGAGCCTATCCCTAAACCCGGGTTTCGCGTTCAGTTTCAAAGCAGTTCACGAGGTTTAGGGACAGCCTCTAGCGTAGTGACCATCCAAACATCATCTTGCTTTCCGCATCGCCGGCCAACGCTCAATGCCTTCGCGGGTATGCTGTGCCGCTGTGCCGCTCACGGAGCATCCCATGCACCACCTTCTCCTGGCGATCCTCCTTATCCTCCAGCCCGCCAAGCCTCTCGACTCACTCGATGCCTTCCGCCGCGCTGCCATGTCCGCCAAACCCGGCGACCGAGTCCTGCTTGCCCCCGGCAATTACGAAGGCTCCATCTGGCTTGAAAGCCTCAAGGGCACCGAACAGAAGCCCATCGTGCTCGCCGGCGCCGATCCCGCCAACCCGCCCACCATCACCGGCAAGTCCGAATGCCTCCACCTCGCCGCCTGCCACTGGATCACAATCGAACACTTGACCCTCAAGGGCGCCTCCGGCAACGGCCTCAACATCGACGATGGCGGCAAGCTCGATCAGCCGGCCCAAGGCGTCACTCTCCGCGCCCTCAAGGTCCACGACATCGGCCCCACCGGCAACTGCGATGGCATCAAGCTCTCGGGGCTCGCCGGCTTCATCATCGAAGACTGCACCATCGAGCGCTGGGGGAAGGGCGGCTCGGGAATCGACATGGTCGGCTGCCGCGATGGCGTCATCCGCAACTGCTCGCTGACCCACGGCGATACCGACGGCAGCAACGGCATCCAGACCAAGGGCGGTACCCAGCGCATCTCCATCCGCCAATGCCGCTTCGAGCACGCCGGTCGCCGCGCCCTCAACATCGGCGGCAGCACCGGCCTTCAGTTCTTTCGGCCCGGCGGCAAGCACGGAGGCTTCGAGGCCAAGGACATCACCGTCGAGGGCTGCACCATCATCGGCTCCGAGGCTGCGCTCGCCTTCGTCGGCGTCGATGGCGCGATCGCCCGCTTCAACACCATCTACCATCCCACCCGCTGGGCGATCCGCATCCTGCAGGAAACCCGGGAACCGGGCTTCGTCCCCTCCCGACGCGGCACGCTCGCCGACAACATCATCGTCTTCGATATCCCCACGGCCAAAGAACCCAACATCGGGGATGCCACCGAACCTTCAAGCTTCACCTTCGAACGCAACCTCTGGTACTGCGATACCGACACGTCCCAAAGCAAGCCCACGCTGCCCGCCAAGGAAACCGGCGGCATCTACGGCCAGGATCCCAAGCTCAAAGATCCCGCTCGCGGAGATCTCACACCTGCCCCCGACGGGATCGCCGCACGCACAGGCGCGACTGCGCTTCCCGCCCAGTGATTATCATCCCGCCATGCCGATCCGTACCACCGCATCTCGCACGCTCCACACCGCCCTGCTCGCCGCGTTCCTCCTCACCGGCTGCGCCCAATCCCCCGCGAAGCTCTCCGGCAACCCCATCTTCCCCGGCTGGTACGCCGACCCCGAGGCCGCCGTCTTCAACAACCGCTACTGGATCTATCCCACCTATTCGGCCCCCTACGACCAGCAGCTCCACTTCGATGCCTTCTCTTCCCCGGACCTGGTCACCTGGACCAAGCACCCGCGCATCCTCGAATCATCCGCGATCTCCTGGGCTCGCCGCGCCATGTGGGCCCCCGCGATCATCCACAAGGATGATACGTACTTCTTCTTCTTCGGCGCCAACGACATCCAGAACGACCAGGAGCTCGGCGGAATCGGGATCGCCATCTCCGATCGCCCCGACGGCCCCTTCACCGACTACCTCGGCCGCCCCCTCATCGATCGCTTCCACAACGGCGCTCAGCCCATCGATCAGTTCATCTTCCACGACAAGGATGGCGCGTACTACATCATCTACGGCGGCTGGCGACACTGCAACATCGCCAGACTCTCCGCCGACTTCCGCTCCATCAAGCCCCTACCCGACGGCACGATCTTCAAGGAGATCACCCCCGAGGGCTACGTCGAAGGTCCGCACATGTTCATCCGCGATGGGCGGTACTACTTCATGTGGTCCGAGGGCGGATGGACCGGTCCCAACTACTCGGTCGCCTACGCGATCGCCGACTCGCCCATGGGCCCCTTCAAACGCATCGGCAAGATCCTCCAGCAGGATCCCAAGGTCGCCACCGGCGCCGGACACCACAGCATCCTCAAGGCGCCAAAATCTGACCACTGGTACATCGTCTACCACCGCCGACCGCTCGGCGAAACCGATGGCAACCACCGCGTCGTCTGCATCGATCGCCTCACGTACAACGACAAAGGCCTGATCGAACCCGTCACCATCACCTTCGAAGGCGTCGAGGCAGCGAAGATCAGCCGCTGATCCACCCCCGTCGCCCGGCATGCACTCCGACGAACCATTCCCGCCTCCGATATGCGTTAATCACCCCGCCAGAGCCCAGCCGCGTAAGTCATCCCTCACGCGGCGATCATCGGACGTTCATCGCCGGTAAGCGTGGCTCCCCCTAGAGGAGCTTCGCTTATGAACCACCCCGATCCCAACCTATCGCTGCACGCCGCGTCCCCCGAGCCGCCCCTTTCCGACCACGAACTCGCCGAGGAAATGGCTCGCGAGTCTCCCGATGGCCGCCCCGCCGAGCCCGTACTCCGCAAGAAGGGCATGTACGCGATGATGATCGCTTTCCTGCTGGTTGTAGTCGCCGCCAGCGCCGGTATCGCCTTGCTCTTCACCCGTGATGCCGCCCTCGCCGGCGCGGTCGCCGCCTTCGTCCTTCTCGGCGGCATCCTCACCAGCCCCGCACTCATTTCCGGAGTCCTTCGCGCCAAGGAACGCGACCTCGCTGAAAAGGCGCACCGCACGCACACGGGTCCGGATGACCAACGCGTGCATCCCACACCTCGTTAGCGGCAGTGGCTGCGCGTCTCCGATCCATCACACGGTCAGTTTGAGATCGATCACTCCCACCATCACCTGGCTCGCACACGCGGGCAATCTGCTCGACATGCAGGCGGACGGTGAACGCCGGCGCATCGGCCGCCGCCCCGACCATCGGAGATATTGATGACTTGCTCACGGATCACGGCCACAAACGGGCGTGCTTTACGATGCAGATCCCACCTATCAACGGCGACGGCGCGAAATGAACGCCCCCGCACCGATGACTACCGCCAGCGATGACGGCCCAGGCACCACCCGCATCGACACGGCATCCAGCGCCGGCCCCGCAGCGCCGCCTCCCGAAGCACCCGCGAACGTGAGTCGGTCAAGCCCGGTGCCCGTGACGACGACGCTGTAAACGGTCCAGCCCATGTCAAAGCCGGTGTGACCGGTGGTGTCGTGCGAGAAAGAGTCCACCAGCCCGCCGTTCCACAGCACGTTCATCAACATGGCCTGTTCGCCGCCCCACGGATTGCCCGCCAGCGCGAACGACACCTCGTAATGCACCCCCGGCGCGGTCACCATGTCCTGAAAGATCGAGCTCGGCGCACCGACACCGGCCAGGTCGATCCAGTAGCTTCCCTCATACGCCGATGCCTCCAGGCCGGACAGGTTGCTGTTGACCTCCGCCTTGACGAACTCGATCCCATCCGGACCTCCGCACGTCCACGACCCGTAGGTCTGACCCGCGCCGACGGATGCGATCCCTGCTGCCAGGACTCATCCGACATTCGTAGCTTTTCTAGGAATGAACGAGCGCTGGCACACGGAACTTCATCGATCAGTGTTATCGTCATTCCGTACCCCCTCATTGCGCCTTCAGAATCCTCTTCAAATACCGCCCCGTATGGCTCCCCTCCGTCTTCGCCACCACCTCCGGTGTCCCCCTGGCGATCACCTTGCCCCCGCCATCGCCGCCCTCGGGCCCCAGATCGACTAACCAGTCCGCCCGCTTGATGACATCGAGGTTGTGCTCGATCACCACCAGCGTGCTCCCGGCATCGGCGAGCCTGTCTAGCACCTCGCACAGCTTGCGGATGTCCTCGAAGTGCAGCCCCGTCGTCGGCTCATCGAGGATGTAGAGCGTCGAGCCGGCCGTGGCCCCGCGCCGCATCATCGCCGCCCTTCTCTTGAACTCCTCACGCTCCTCATCCTCTTCCTCACTCCGTGATTCCGTCACTTCGTCACTTCGTGACTTCTCATCTCCGCCCCCCCCCACCTTCCCCAGCTCGGTCGCCAGCTTGATCCGCTGCGCCTCACCGCCCGACAGCGTCGTGCTCGGCTGACCCAGCGTGATGTAATCCAGCCCCACATCGCGGAGGCACGCGATGTAACGGGCGATCTTGGGATGATTCTCGAAGAACCCGCACGCGGCCTCGATGGTCATGTCGAGCACATCGGCGATGCTCTTGCCGCGATACTTGACCTCCAGCGTCTCGCGGTTGTACCGCTTGCCGCCGCAGACCTCGCACTCGACGTACACATCCGGCAGGAAGTGCATCTCGATCTTCTTGAGCCCCTGCCCCTGGCAGGCCTCGCAGCGGCCACCGCCGTTCTGGGCCGACACGTTGAAGCTGAACCGTCCGGGCTTGTACCCGCGGATCTTGGACTCCTTTGTCGCCACGAAGACCTTGCGGATGTCGTCGAAGATCCCGGTGTACGTCGCGGGATTGCTCCGCGGCGTGCGGCCGATCGGGGATTGGTCCACCTCGATCACGCGTCCGATCTGGCCCAGCCCCGTGATCTTCGAGTGTGCCCCCGGCGTCGTCCGGGTCCCGACGACGCTCGAGAGCGCTGCCTGCAGCAGGATGTCGTTCACCAGCGTGCTCTTGCCCGAACCCGAGACGCCCGTCACGCACACGATGCCGCACAGCGGGATCGCCACATCCACGTTCTTCAGGTTGTTTGCCTTCGCCCCCTTGATCACAATCGCGTTCTTCTCGTTCACGGCCCGGCGCTTGGCGGGCACCTCGATGCGCCGCCGGCCCGACAGGTAATCGCCCGTCAGCGATGCCTGCGTCGCACAGATCTCATCGATCGTGCCTTGGGCGACGATCTTTCCACCATGCACACCCGGCCCCGGCCCGATGTCCACGACATGGTCGGCCGCGCGGATCATGTCCTCATCGTGCTCGACCACCAGCACGGTGTTCCCGATGTCCGCCAGGTGCCGCAGGGTCGCGACCAGCCTGTCGTTGTCGCGCTGGTGCAGGCCGATCGTCGGCTCATCCAGCACGTAGCACGCCCCCACCAACCCGCTGCCGACCTGCGATGCCAGCCGGATCCGCTGGGCCTCACCACCCGACAACGTCGCGGTCTTGCGATCCAGCGAGAGATACTCGAGCCCCACACCCGTCAGGAACCGCAGCCGGTTGTTGATCTCCTTGAGGATCGGCTCGGCGATCGTGCGCTGCTCGCTGGAGAGCACCAGCCCGTTGATGTAGTCGATCGCATCGAGGATGTTCAGCCGCGAGAGCTCGGCGATGTTGAGCATGGTGCCATCATCGACGGGCCTGCCGATGACCGATCCGCCGCGGCCCTTCTCCATGTCGGCCTTGTGTGAGCTCTTGAGGAGGATGTGCAGGGCCTCGATGCGCAGGCGATCCCCGCCGCAGGCCTGGCAGGGCTTGTCGGTGATGAACTTGCCCAGCCACTCCTTGACCGAGGCGTTGTCGGTCCTCTCCCACCACTGCGTGAGCTCGGGGATGACACCCTTCCACTCGTACCGCACCGCCTTGGCCTGTTCAGCGCTCGCCCCGTACAGCAGCACCTGGCGCTTCTCCTTGCTGTACGTGTCGAGCGGGGCCTCGAAGCTGATACCGTAGTGCTTACAGAACTTCTTGAGCTGCTTGGTGAACCAGGCGCGGACGGCGATGTTCTTCGCGTACGCCTCGATGGCGCCATCCTTGAGCGACTTGCGCGAATCGGGGACCACCATCGCCTCATCCAGCTCCAGCAGCGTGCCCAGGCCGTGGCACGTCGGGCATGCGCCCTGCGGTGAGTTGAACGAGAACAGCCGCGGGGCGAGCTCTTCGAGGGCGATCTCGGGATGATCCGGATCGCTGAACTTGGTCGAGTACGAAATGTCCTTCCAGGCGCTGCCCGCCGCTTCGGTGGCGATCACGACCACACCGTCGGCCATCTTGAGCGCGGCCTCGATGCTCTCGGCGAGCCGCTGGCGGACATCGGGACCGAGGACAAGCCGGTCGATCACCGCATCCACCGAGTGCTTCTCGTATCGCCCGAGTTTCAGCGGGTTTTCACCCGGCTCCTTGAGCACGGTGCGGATCTCGACGATCTCCCCGTTGACGCGAGCCCGCTGCCACCCCTGCGTGGAGAGATCTTCCAACACATCCCGATGGAAGCCCTTCTTGCCGCGCACCACCGGGGAGAGCACCATGAGCCGCGTGCCCTCAGCGCCGTCGAGCACCGCATCGACAATCTGCGTGCTCGTGGTCGCCTTGATCGGCACACCCGATCGCTCGACGACGACCTCCTTCTTCAGCTTGGTCGGAAACCACGAGTACGGCGTCCCGCAGCGCGCAAACAAGAGCCGCAGGTAGTCGTAGATCTCCGTCGTGGTCGCCACCGTCGATCGCGGGTTCCCGCTCGCCGACCGCTGCTCGATCGCGATCGTCGGCGGCACACCCTCGACCTCATCGACATCGGGCTTCTTGAGCTGCTCGAGGAACTGCCGCGCGTACGCCGACAGCGATTCCATGTACTTGCGCTGGCCCTCGGCGAAGATGGTGTCGAAGGCGAGCGAACTCTTGCCCGAGCCCGAGAGCCCGGTCATGACGACCAGCTTCTCGCGCGGGATCGCCACATCGATGTTCTTGAGGTTGTGCTCGCGAGCGCCGCGGACGTGGATGAAGCGGTGGTCGCGCGAAATCTTCGCACCCTTGCCCGCCGGCTCCGGCGAAGCGGACCTCCGGCCCGCATCGCCATCTCCTTTCGACCTCTCCGGCTTTCCCTCGATCATGGAATCCGTTCCGCCATCCCGAGCCACCACCGGCTCACGCGATCCGCCTCCGCGGGCGCCTGCTCGCGACATCGTTCAGCCTTCCTTGTTCACACCGCTGTGTACACCATCACCGCCGCGACCGACCGCCCCTCCGTCTATACGAACGGGAACCGATCATAGCGACGAACCGCTTGAGGTCCTCGCCGCCCGGCGAGTGAAAACCGGCGAAATGCTCACATTCGCGCCATCCGCTACAGATGCGAGCACGCACACGCGATAACGGCGACTGGCGTGCTCGGATTGCCTCATCCCATGCACTCCGAGAGATGCTCGCATGCGCGCACAAACCTTGCTCACCGCCGGTCTTCTGTCGCTTCTGGCGCCGCTCGCCGGCGCCCAACTCATCGGCGACACCATCGCCGCCTCGCGCCAGATCCCCCTGGTGGACTTCATCTACGGACCCTGGACATCCTCGTCATCGCCAGCGCATCGAACGATCTCGAGCTCTCCAGCGGCAGCAACATGTTCTGTAACATCGAGGCCACCAGCATCCGTATCGACTTCGGGAACGGATTCGGCGGTCCCTTCGAACGCGGTGACCACTTCATCCTCTTCGAGGGTCTTGGTTTCGTCGGTAATCCCTCGCGATCATCGCCGCTGTCACGTTCGAGACCAACAGCCCGACCTTCTCGCTCGCCGATGTCGAGTTCGGAGATCACTTCGCCCGCTTGAACCACGGCGGTGTCGATTTCGACGCGGGCGAGTTCATACAGATCAACCTCACCTAGTCCGTGCCTGCGCCGGCGGCAGCGCTGGGGCTCGCCGTGGGCCTGGCACTTGCAACGCATCACCGCCGCTGATCGGCGCTGTGCAAGCTACCGCGACTGGCCAGTGCTCATCTCAAGAGTGCCGAGCACTGAAGTGTCGTACAGCATCAACTCGTGTGGACAGGTTCTGGGTGGTGCGCATTGCTTTGTATTAGCTCCCCACCAACCACTCCGGCAACCCACACACATTCCCCCCCGCATCCACGCTCGCGAGCACCGTCATCCCACTCGCAAGCACTTCGCCGATCCCCGCCGACGCCGCCATCCCCGCCAATCGCCCCGTCAGCGAACCAACCTCACGCTCCACCAAGACCACTTCATACTCATGCTCGATCTTCACGCGACCCGCCTTGGCGACCCGAGTCCGCACCTCCACAACATCGTCGTACAAAACCGGCCGTCGATAGCTCATCCCGAGCTTGACGATCACCAGGAACACACCGCTCGCCTCCAGCTGCGCGTAACTCACCCCGCTCGAACGAAGCAGCTCTGTCCGGCCCATCTCCAGCCACGGCACATACGCCGCGTGGTGCGCCACCCCCATCGGATCGCACTCGCAATACCGCACCCGCACCCGGATCGCCCCCGCAACCTCGGGCCTCCGCGCCGGCCGCAGATCTTCCTCGCCATTCGATTCCGCTGACATGCCCCCATCCTAATCGCCGATTCGAGGCGACCACATCGATGTCGCGTTAGGTAAATGATAAGGCTCACCGTTGACTGCCGATTTGACGGCCAATCGGCAAAACGGCGAACGACTGGCAAACACGAACACCCATCCCATGCCCCAGGGACGGCTCAAAGCCCCCCAAAACCCGCTTCAACATTCTCCAAACCACTCCACGGCGAACCTCCGGCCACCGCGCCCGCTCCCCCGGCTGGCATCCCTCTTGCCAGCATTCCTACGTGCGCGAAGTCCGCATCCAGCCCCCATGCCCCAACCAGCCCGATCGCAGGCTCAATCTCCTGCTGTCGTACGCCGGCTGGCAGCCCGACCCTTGGGTCGAGCGGCTGCCCCGGCTCTTGGAGCCCATGGGGGTCGCCTCGGTCCGGGCCCAGTCGGGTCGCCAGGCCGCCGAGGTCATCCGCACCACCCCCATCCACATCGCCGTTGTCGATCTGGGCCTCCCCCTGGACACCTGTTGCTCGGCGGATGCCGCGAACCAGGCCGAGGAGGGCGGTCCGCGATTGCTCGAGATTCTCAACCGGCTCGCCGAGCCGCCGCCCACCGTCGTCGTCCGCACCTCGCGAACGCACAGGGATGACTGCCGGGATCTCTCCACGGCCCTGCGTCTCGGAGCGTTCGCCGTCATCGATCGCCTGCGCAGCGACCGGGATCTCGAACTCCTGCTCGAAGTCCTCCGCCGCTGCATGACCCGCTTCTACCAGGGGAGGTGGCCGGGGTAAGGGAGAAGGCACTGGGCATCAGGCACTGGTGCTCCCCGATTCATCGCCTCTGATTTGAAGTTTGCGCTTTGAATTCTGCGTTTGTCTTCGGGCGTTCGCCCGGTTCAGTGACTGTCGCGATCAAGACCTCGTTTGAGCTTCATCGCTTTTCGCTTTGAGTTTTTCGGAGACTCGCCATGGCCAAGGGTTCGAAATCATCATCCTCATCCTCGCTCCGTCCCCTGCACGACAAGATCATCGTCCGGCGGGATGAAGCGCAGACCAAGACCTCCAGCGGCATCTACCTGCCCGAGACCGGCAAGGAGCGTCCCAAGAGCGGCATCGTCGAGGCCGTCGGCACCGGCGCTCTCAACACCGACACCGGGGAGCGCATCCCGCTCTCGGTCAAGAAGGGCGACAAGGTCATCTTCACCAGCTACGCCGGCACCGAGGTCAAGCTCGATGGCGATGAGCTGCTCATCATGTCCGAAGAAGACATCCTCGCCGTGATCGATGAGTAAGCAAGAAGGCCCTGGGCATCGGGCACTAGGCACTCGTGAAGACCTGCTGCCTTGGCGCCTTTCACCGATGCCCAGTGCCCAGTCCCTAGAGCCTGATTGCGCCACTCATGACCCCAGACCAACTCAGAACCGCCCTCCGAGAGCTCAACGGCGAGCGCGACCTCGCGCTCGTGTTCGCCGGTGTCGATTCGCCCGTCCCGGGCGTCTCGAACCTCGAGGTCCGCAAGGCGATCCTCATCCCCGATGAGGCCGATCACCTGGTCAAGGTCACCGATGGCAAGAGCGTCTTCATCATCGATGCCGAGCGGGTCGCGTGGATCCGCATCGGCCTGAAGTAAAACAAACACACTCACCACAGAGGCACAGAGGACACAAAGAAGGGCATATGGGTTTGAAGAAGGCACAGCACGACACCGATCTACGCGGCGACACGCCCGTGGCGATCGTGTCCGCTCGCCGCGACCCATCTTCGGCTCTGCCTTCCTCTTCTCTGTGCCCTCTGTGCCTCTGTGGTGAATTCATGCTTTCTGAATCGAAAGGAACTGTCCAATGCCCGCAAAGCTGATCGCGTACAACACCGATGCCCGGGAGAGGATCCTCCGCGGCGTCCAGAAACTCGCCCATGCCGTCAAGGTCACGCTCGGCCCCTCCGGTCGCGTCGTCGTCCTCGAGAAGTCCTTCGGCGCTCCCACCGTCACCAAGGACGGCGTCACGGTCGCCAAGGAGATCGAGCTCGAGGACCAGTACGAGAACCTCGGCGCCCAGATGGTCAAGGAAGTCGCCTCCAAGGTCAGCAAGGATGCGGGCGACGGCACCACCACCGCGACCATCTACGCCGAGGCGATCTACGCCGAGGGCCTGAAGGTCATCACCGCCGGCGCCAACCCAAACCTCGTCAAGCGCGGCATCGATTCGGCCGTCACGGCGATCGTCGGGGAGCTGGGCTCCATGTCCAAGAAGGTCTCCAGCTCCAAGGAGATCGCCCAGGTCGGAACCTGCTCGGCGAACCAGGACCAGGAGATCGGCGACATCATCGCCGAGGCGATGGACAAGGTCGGCAAGGACGGCGTCATCACCGTCGAGGAAGGCAAGAGCCTCAAGACCGAGATCGAGCTGGTCGAGGGCATGCAGTTCGACAAGGGCTACCTCTCCCCGCACTTTGTCACCAACCCGGCGACCATGGAGTGCACGCTCGAGAACGCCTACATCCTCATCTACGAGAAGAAGATCACCAGCGCCAAGGACCTTCTCCCCATCCTCGGCAAGATCGCCGAGCAGGGTGCCAGCATCCTCCTGATCGCCGAGGACATCGAGGGCGAGGCCCTGGCGACCCTGGTCGTCAACAAGATCCGCGGCGTCCTGAAGGTTTGCGCGGTCAAGGCTCCGGGCTTCGGTGATCGCCGCAAGTCGATGCTCGAGGACATCGCGATCCTCACCGGCGGCAAGGCCGTCATGGAAGAACTGGGCATCGAGCTCGAGAAGGTCGAACTCTCCGACCTGGGCCGTGCCAAAAAGATCACGGTCGATAAGGACAACTCGACCATCATCGAGGGCGCGGGCAAGACCAACGACATCAAGGGCCGCATCGACCAGATCCGCCACCAGGTCTCGATCACCACCAGCGATTACGACCGCGAGAAGCTCGAAGAGCGGCTCGCCAAGCTCGCCGGCGGCGTCGCCCAGATCAACGTCGGGGCCGCAACCGAGGTCGAGATGAAGGAGAAGAAGGCCCGCGTCGAGGATGCCCTGCACGCCTCACGCGCTGCCGTCGAGGAAGGCATCCTCCCCGGCGGCGGGGTCGCCGTCCTCCGCGCTCGCCGCGCCATCGAGAAGGCCCGCAAGAAAGCCGAGGGCGATGAGCGAGCCGGACTCGACATCGTCTTCCGCGCAGTCGCCGCCCCCGTCAAGCAGATCGCCGCCAACTGCGGCCTCGACGGCTCGGTGATCGCCAGCAAGGTCGAAGAAGGCGCTGAGAACAACTTCGGCTACAACGCCCTCACCCACGAGTACGGGGATCTGGTCAAGATGGGCGTCATCGTCCCCACCAAGGTCGAGCGGATCGCCCTGCAGAACGCGGCAAGCATCGCCGGGCTGCTCTTGACGACGGAGGCGGCGATCATTGAGTTGAAGGAGAAGAAGAAGGGTGGCGGTGGTCATGACCATGGGCATGACCATGGAGATATGGATTATTGAAGTGCAATTCCTCCTGCTTGTGGAAACGCAAGCAGGCAGGATTTCGGTAATGCGTGGAGGATCGCATGCGTAACCGCAAGGGTCGTGCAAGACAGATAGTCCGCAGCATTCCTCCGGAGGCGTTTGTGGACCAAGAGCGACACTTAAAGAATATGATGAGAGTCCTAGCCTCCGATCTTGAGAGCCTGGCGAACAAGCCAGTCGAGCTTCGATCTGCGGCCGATGAATCTCGCATCGAAGTCCTTAATGCCAACCTGGCACGGCTTGATGAAGAATTGCGTACCTTGCGGAGGAAGCTGGGTTAGCAGGCAGGAGGCACCGAGTTCTCACGGACGCAACGTGCTACCGAGACCGGCATGGCTCTGCGATCTCGGTGTCTTGGTTTGAGCGCGGACGACAAGCATCACAGGCATCCCGATCTACGCAACCTCTCGCACAAGAACGGGAGCTCTGAGCGCGAGCTCAGGAGTGTGGCTCGCGGCAGCGCTGCTTTGGTGGGCGTTCGCAAGACGGAAAACCCGCTGCCGCGGGCCATGGGCCCGAGCTCGCGCTCGGGGTTTCCTTCAATACGCGCCGCGATCACAGCGCCACCACCCCTTGCAGCCTCACGTTTACCGGCCCGGCGAACGACGCTACCTCTCGCGAAATAAGGCGATCGCGGATCTCGCGCTTGGTCACGCTCCCCAGCGTCCGCAGCACGACCTCCATCACCGTCAGGTTCTCCGGCGTCGGACGCTGAATCGCGCCGGAGGACGGGTTCATTCCGATCGCCAGTGGATACCTGCCCGGCCCGGACACGCGCAGCCCGTGCTTCTTCCAAAGCTCCAGATCCGTCTCGAGAAAGTTATCCTCATCATCAAACGTCACCGACCACAGCGTTGACTTCATGGATGCGGTCAGATCCGCCGGTCCGGCCATCTCTCCCAGCGAGAACATCTGCGCTGGCCCCGACAAAAACCCCAGGCCGAACTGCTCTCCCAAGCCGCCCATCACCGAGACATATTTCATTCCCCGGGACTTGGGGGCCGGATCGATCCGCCACAGCACATCTCCTTCGAACAGCCGCCACGGCCGTGCCTTCCAGAATATCTCCGCCGCCTCCGCGAACGCGGCGATGCGCTCGATGGTCATTCCCTTGACGCGGATCAGGCTCTTGGGGGCCCGGGCCGGTGCCGCTGCGATTCCCGCTCCGGCGAGGTGCGCTGACATGCCATCGAAGAACTCGCGGGAGAGCTCCGGCTCATCCTTGATCTCCACCCTGATCCCAAGCTGATCGAGCAACTCCCTGAGTGCATCCCGAGCCCGGTCTGGCATCGAGGCGATATGCACGGCCGCCGGCAGGTAATTCAGGGGCCTGGCGCCCGGCAGGTGCGGCTCGATCGCGAACCGTCGCAGCGCCTCGATGCCCGCCCCTTCATCGAAATCGGTGACGGTCTGAGGGTCGGCCATGGCCGCCCCGCCCTCGCTGCTCACGCACACGCAAGCCGCAAGCTGCTCCGGCCGGCCCCGCGAGGAGGCCGGCGCAAGAGCGAGAAGCGGGCTCGCCGCAACCTCCCAGACTTCTGGCGTTGCTCGCACCGGAGGCCACTGAACATGGGAGGATTTGATGCGAAGCATGCCTTGCTCCTTTGTGTCGCAATCGGGGTGATGCCGACAGCGTAACGGCGGGTAGTAGTCAACTCCACCCCCCGACAATCACAACTTTTCGAGCAACTGAAGGGAACCCTGAGCGCAACCTCAGGCCATGGCCCGAGCTCGCGCTCGGGGCTCTCTTCGGAGGAAAAGCACGATCACATCGCCCGCTTGAGCTCCTGATCAATCCCCGGCACCCATCGCCGCGCCTTGGCGGCGTCGAATTTGGGCGGGAGCTGGGCTTCCATGCCGTGGGAGATCAGGTGCTCGATCACGGTCTCAATGACCTTGGAGGGGGCGATCCGTCCGCCGGACCAGTGCTCGTGATCGACCCAGGCGAGCCGGATCTGGTGCTCGGTCGCCGGGGATGAGGTGTGCTCGATGCGCACCGTGTAGTCCCAGCACTTGGACTGGGTGTTCTCGGTCTCGGTCTGGACGAGGATGAGCGGGATGGCTAATCTCCAGATCGGCAGAGGGCCGGATGGCCAGGTAGAGGCAGGGAAGGACGCCAGTGAAGATACGGACGCCCGGCGGCCGCCTCACGCTACACTTCGTCCGTTCAGCGTAACTTCTTGAGGATTCCGCCGCTCATGGCAGTGGGAAGCCACGGGCGAACATCGGATGAAGGCCGCGTGAAAACCTGCGCGGCCCGAGGGCTTTGATGTCGTTCCTGCTCGAGATCATCCGGCTGGGGCTCACGAACCTGCGGCTGCACAAGGTGCGCGCGTTCCTGACGACGCTGGGCATCATCCTGGGCGTCGCAGCCGTCATAACGATGGTGAGCCTCGGCGAGGGGGCCAAGCGCGATGCCCTGACCAAGATCGAGCGCCTGGGCGCCAAGAACATCATCCTGCGCTCCCAGAAGCCCGCCGACCAGCAGACCCAGAGCAGCAGCACACAGCAGCGCCAGAGCTGGATCAGCCGCTTCGGCGTGACGCGTGACGATTTCGATGTCATCCTGACGAACTTCCCCGATGCCGAGCACATCGTGCCGCTGAAGGAAGTCGGCAGCCAGATCCTCCGGGATGACAAGCGCAAGGTGAGCCAGGCCTATGGGACGACGCCCGAGCTGCTCAAGGTCGCCAACCTGCGGGTGGCGCGCGGGCGATACCTGAGCCAGGCGGATCTGGATGAATCGGCAACCGTGTGCGTGATCGGCGGTGAGGTCGCCAAGGACTTTTTCCCGCTGGAAGACCCCGTGGGCCAGACGCTGCGGATCGACAGCAAGCCGTTCACGGTGGTGGGTGTGCTGGCGCCGGTGGGTCTCTCGGGCGGGGCGGGGGCAGCGCTCGTGGGTCGGGATCTGAACCTGGATGTCCACGTGCCGATCTCGGCGGCACGGGCGGTATTCAGCGATCTGGTGAGGCGCTTCAGCTCCGGATCGTTCCAGGCGAGCGAGGTGCATATCTCCGAGGTGTACCTGACGGTGCCGGAGCGCGATCGGGTGCTGCTGGATTCCAAGCGGCTTCGGCGCATCATGGAAGTCCGGCACCCCGGCATGACCGACATCGGGATGATCGTGCCCTACGAGCTGCTTGAGAACGCGCGGCGAACCGCGCTGACGTTCAACCTCGTATCCGGTGCGATCGCCGGCGTGGCGCTCCTGGTCGGCGGCATCGGGATCATGAACATCATGCTCGCGACCGTGACCGAGCGGACGCGAGAAATCGGGATCCGCCGCGCGGTGGGTGCGACCCGCCGCAACATCCTGATGCAGTTCATCGTCGAGACGGGTGTGCTCAGCTCGATGGGGGGCGTGATCGGGGTTGCGCTGGGGATCGCCGCGAGCGTGTTCATCGGATGGATCGTGCCCCGCCTGCCGACGCTTCCGCTCATCGGGGGCCTGTTCCCGACGGATGTCTCGCTGCCGACGGCGGTGACGATGTGGTCGATCCTGCTCTCGTTCGGGGTCGCGGTCGCGACCGGGCTGATCTTCGGGATCTACCCGGCGCGGAAGGCGGCAGCGCAGGATCCGATCGTGGCTCTGAGGCACGATTAGAAATGGCCAGATTGCAGAGGGCCAGATGTCCAGAAAATGGCGGCTTGAATGCCTTTATCTGGCCATCTGGTGTTCTGCTGTCTGGAACTCTGCGCTACTCGCTCTCATCCAATCGCCGCGGCACCACCGACGTCACCAGCCGGATCTTGTCCGAGGCCAGGTCGGTGTGGATGCGGTCGCTCTGCTCATCATCGGGCTCGACGATCATGTCGATGGTCGCCCGCGTGAGCCGGGGGCCGATGTCGTATTCCAGGCGGAAGTTGACGCTCTGGAGGTTGGTGATCAGCGGGGATTCGCTGACGGCGGTCATGACATCGTCCTCGTAGTCCTCCTGCATGTACCAGAGCTCGAAGGGACCGCGATCCTCGCTGGTCGCGTCCCGGCGCTCGATGCGGACGATGCGGTGCGTGCCCAGGACCTCATCGCGCCACGCGGTGAACTCGATGAAGGTCGAGTCCAGCGGGTTCTCCGCCGTGTTCAGCACATCCAGCGGGAAGGGGCCGAACTCATCCCCCGTGCGGATCATCGCCGTCAATCTTCCCATCACGATGCGCGACACGACATGGCTTGAGACCGAATCGGTGGTGTGCTTGTAGGCCTTGAAGGAGGCGTCGAGGGCGGCGAGCGACGCGGTGAGCAGGGTTGCGGTGATGGTGAGCGCGACCAGCATCTCGATCAGGCTGAAGGCGCGGCGGACGGGCTGCCTGGCTGACGGGAGCCTGCTGGGAGGGTGTGGTGGGGGTAGCGGGCGGGAGATACTCACAGCTTGCCCTCCTTGTACGAGCTCGACAGCGGTGTGATCCTCAGGGGCAGCTTGATGCCGTTGGGAAGGACCATGTCGGGGTTGAAGCGGATGTTGATGCGGCCGTAGCCGTGGAATGGGACGGCCGTCGAGCCCGAGGGCTGGGGCTGGTCGGCGGCGACATCGGCGAGCCCATCCCCGTTGGTGTCCCAGCCGGCGATCTTGACACCGCCCACGACCGGCAGGGTGGCCGGGTCGAGGGATTCGTTGTCCCCATCGGCGGGGCCGAAGTAGCCCAGCGAGGTGTTGAAGCCGGCGGGATTGCCGACCGGGTTGCCCAGGGCATCGACAAGCGGAAGCTCTCCGGCCTTGGGGTTGAACGTCAGGAGGAGCGCACCATCGATGTTGGTGTTGCCGCGGACATCCATGACGCCCGCGATGATGGCGCCCTGGAGGGCGACGTTCTGCTCCGGTGGGCTGTTGAAGGTGCCGATGTCGACGGAGTAGTTGGGGAGCATCATCGAGCTCTTGGCGATCTCCTCGACGTCGGCGCTCTGAGGGTTCAGGTCTGGATCGTCGGGGTATTCGGGGTGCTTCTGCGTGAAGCGCGACTTGCCTGTGAACTGGAGCTTGTTGCGGACCTGCATGTAGGCGCCGGGCGTATCGCTGATGATCGAGCCGACGAAGAGGCAGTCGTGGAAACGGATGTTGTTGGAGAGGGGCTTGGTGTCGACGATGCGCTTGCCGCCGATGATCAGGGGTTCGGGGAGGTTGTCGTAGCCGGTGGTCGAGCCCTTCTGGTTGTCGGGGATGTCCGCCTTGTCCATCGGGGTCGCCAGGGCCATCAGGATCATCGCGTTGGGCGGCTTGGCGGTGCTTGGGAGCATCGTGGGATAGCTGGTCTCGCCCGCGCCATCTCCGTAGATGATGCGGGAGGTCTTGGCCTTGGGCTTGCCGGTGGCGGTGTCCATGTCCATGCGGCCGTATTCGGACCAGAGCACGAAGCTGTTGGCCGTGGTGGTGCGCACATAGGTGACGCCGATGAAGGTGCAGTTCTTGAAGAGGGCGTTGGTCCCGATGGGGATCTGGACATCCTTGAACGTCATGTTCTGGTACAGGGGGCGGTAGTAGTAGTCCGAGTAGCTCGGGCTGTTGTAGGGCATCTTCTCGAAGTACGCCGTGTTCCAGTTGTCGGGGCGGCCGTCGAGGTTGACATCGGGATCGACCCGCTCGTAGCGCGGCTGGGTGGAGGTGCTGGACTTGGTCTCGACATAGGTCGCCAGCGAGCTCTCCGGGATGCCGAGCTGCGCGGCGACCTGGCTCGAGAACGTACCCCCGTTCGCGGCGGTCTTGAGGGCCGAATCGGAGTCGGCAAAGTCCGCAGCGCTGACCTCGGGAAGGGCCTGGCTGTCGGCGCTATAGGTGCGCGGAGCCTGGCCGGCCTTGGGCCGGATGCCGCCGCGGAGGCGGGCGTCGTAGGAGCCCTGCGCGGCCGTCCAGGCCGTGTCGGTGACTTTCAGGATGAGCCGGCCGCGGACCTTGGCGTACTGATCACGCTTGTCCAGGACGCCGTCGCGATAGCCAAGAATGACATCGGGGTTGGTGTTGGCCTCATCGTCGTGATCGATGAACGGCTCGCCCTCATCCCACTTGCCGTTGGCGTTGACATCGACGTAGCCGTAGGACTCGTTGCGGTTGCGGTCGGGGTTGGCGGTGTCCAGGAGGTAGCCCAGGTCATCGTCGATGACAGCGCCGCCGCTGGTGACGAACTCGGCGTTGGCGGTTGCCGCGGGGGTGCCGGCCTTCAGGGCGTTGGAGAGGACGACCTTGCCATCGGCGTTCTTGTCGAAGTGCCGGAGGAAGATGTCGAACTCGTCCAGGTAGCCATCCTCCGTGGCGTCTGTGAACGCGCCGTCCTTGTTGCCATCACCGTCGTAATCCTTGTCAACCGGGATGCTGATGCCCTCGACGGAGTGGCCGATGCGCAGGCGGTTGTCCCGGTCCACATCCTTGCCGACCAGGGCCGTGAAGAAGTCGTTGAGCTTCTTGTCCAGATTGGTGTCGAGGCCGAAGAAATCCGAGCGCATCACCACGGGATCCCCGTTGGTCTGGGTGACATCCGTGTAGCGGGCGCCCATGTCGCCGACGATCTGCACGTTTTTTCCGACCATGATCCGTGTCGGCGCGTTGACGGCGCTGGAGACGCGCTTGACCATGCGGAAGTCCTGCATCACCGTGCGGCTGATGGGGCGGCTGCCGTGGTAGTCAAAGTCGTAGCCGGTGGAGATGATGCGCACATCGGTGCCGTTGGCGAGCGGGGCGTAGATGACCGAGAAGGCCAGGGGCCTGCCGGTATCCCCGCCGCCGTCGGAGTCGAGCCAGACGATGGGAGTGAAGACCCAGCCGTCGGCGGCGTACACATCCTCATCGGCGCCGGCGACCGCGGCGCCGATGGTCGGAGCCTCGATGCCCATGTCGGTGCGGATGTTCTGATCGGCGGCGTGCAGGTTGGCGATCGCCTCGGCGATTCCGTCGGGAAGGCTCGCCTCGGCGTTGCCGCTGGGTGATGCCGCGACCGGCGGATCGTTGGAATCGCTCCAATCCCCGTTCCAGATCGCATCCCCGAAGTCGGCGTCGATCTGGCTGTGAGAGACCGTGAAGCGACCGGCGGCCTCCGCGAACCGCGCCTGGCCGATGCGCAGGCCTGTCTCGGCAGCGCCCAGAGCGCGCATGACGTGCAGGTGGGTCGCGGAGTTTCGGATGTTGCCCTTGCTGGCGATCGCCATCGCCGTGGCGAGCGATCCGAAGAGGATCAGGAACATCATCGCCAGGATGGAGGCGACGCCGCGCTTGCGGCTGGCCTGTGCCAGCGCCTTGCGCGCGGTGCGTGCCTGTGCGTGCTTACGTGCTCGACGAGTACCCACCTGCCAGGCTCCTTCCATCGCCGCCGACCATTCCCCGCTGAGATTCTCGACACACCGACCTTCGCGATCCCTTACGGGACGATCCACGACACCGATGCGATCTCCTGCGCGCTGGTTTCCAGCGGACCGCGATACAAGACCGTGACCGTGACGCGCAGCGGGTACTTGTCCACCGCCCTTCCGGGGAAGGATCCCTGCGCCTCTTCCTTGAACGTGTGCTCGCGCACGGTTGAGAAGTTGAACGGATCGACCTTCTCGACGATCACAGACTGGGACCATCCGGTGAGGCCCAGGGCGTTGCCCTCCTCATCGACGGCCTCCTCCCCTTGGACATCGGTCTCGTGGATGAGCAGGCCGTAGGAGTCGATGGGGCCGTCGTAGATGCCGCTGTCCCCGAAGCTGGCGCCATCGAGGTCGTCGATGTCGTCGAAATCCTCAGCGCCGGATTCGCCGCTCTCCATGCCCCAGCCGCGCAGGACCGTGTCGTTGTTGACGGTCTCGAAGTACAGCCCCGTGACCGGGTCGTGCCGGGGAAAACGGCGGCACATCTCCCGGACCTCGTTGGCCAGGTACATCGCGCGGGCGGTGTGGCTGGACCACTGGTTGTTCGCGGCGAACGAACGCTGGGCCTCGACAAAGGCCAGCACCCCCACCCCGATGATGATCAGGGCCAGGGAAGTCTCCAGGAGCGTGAAGCCCCGCCCCCGAGGGGAGCCGCCCGTGGGCCGGCGTGTCGGACGCTGCGTGTGGTTGGATAGGACCATCGATCCCTGACTCCCGGTCGGCCGCGTGTTCCCGGACCCTCGGGATGCGCGCGCCTTCCAGGGTTCAAGATCGGTTACTTGACGATCTGACTCATCTTGAAGATGGGGAGGATGATCGCCATCGCGATGAAGCCGACGACTGTGCCCATGGCGAGGATCATGATGGGCTCGATCATTCCGGTAACCGCCTTGATCTTGTCCTTCAGTTCTCGGGAGTAGAAGGTCGAGATCTCATCCAGCACCTCCCCGAGCTTACCGGACTCTTCGCCCGCCGAGATCATCTGCGAGACCGCACGGGGGAGCGTGCTGTCCTTGAGGAGCGCCTGCGTGATCTTCTTGCCCTGCTTCACGTTGGTGTAGACTCGCCTCCACAGGCCGCGGAAGATCGCGTTGCCGGAGATGTCCCCGGTGATCGCCAGCGTGTCCAGCATGGGAACGCCGGCGTTGATGAGTTGGCCCATCGTCTGGAGCGAGCGGCTGATGTACAGACAGCGGAACATCGCCTTGACGATCGGGATCGACAGCTTCATGCGGTCGACCCAGAACGAGCCGACCTCGGTCCGCGTGAACGCGTACGCGGCGCCGACGAGCAGCGCCACCGCACCCACGATGTAGTACCAGTAGTTGACGACGTTCTCCGAGAGGCTCATCAGGAACGTGGTCGCCCAGGGCAGGACATCCTCCTTGCCCTCGAACACCGCCTTGAACTTCGGCAGCACGAAGGTGAGCAGGAAGACCGTGACGCCGACGGCGAGCGTGCCGATGATGCCGGGGTAGATCGCCGCGCCGACGACCATCTTGCGGGTCTCGATGCTCTGGGCGATGTAGCCGGCGATCCGGTCGAGCATCTTCGAGAACGCGCCGGAGACCTCCGACGCCCGCACCATGTTGATGTACAGCGGGTTGAAGAGCTTGGGGTACTTGGCGATCGCCTCGGAGAACTGGCGGCCGGATTCGACATCGTTCTTGATGGTGCTGATGATCTTGCGGAAGCCGCGGTGCTCGGTCTGCTCGGCGATCCCTTCGAGGGCAGCGCGGAGGTTGATACCGGCGCGGATCATGACCGCCAGCTGCGTCGTGAAATCGAGGACGTGCTTCTCGCTGGGCTTGCCGGCATTCATCTCCCGGAACTTCTCCAGCAGACCCGAGGCGTCGACGCCGCCGATCACCGGAGAGAGGGAGAGGACGTGCATCCCCTGGTTGCGCAGGAGCGCGGCGGCGGTCGCGGCGTTGTCGGCCGCGAGCGTCCCGGTCTGGGTCTGGCCCTGAGGGCTGCGGACCTGGTATCGGTAGGTGGCCATGGATTGGAGGAAGTGACTGAGTGACGGAGTGACGAAGTGACGGAGTGAAAAGACACCCGGTCACGATTGCCCTTCCCGTCGTTCAGGTCACCACCGAACTCCTTTGCCCAGTGCCGGACGGCGGCACGTGTGTCTTCTCACTTCGTCACTACGTCACTTTGTCACTGCCCTAGGCCGCAAGCTGCCGCTCCAGCTTGTCGGGGTATGCCGACGATGCGACCGCATCCTCGCGGGAGATCATGCCGTTGAAGTAGAGCTCGGCGATCGAGGAGTCGAGCGTGGACATGCCGATCGCCCGGTTGGTCTCGATGACGTTGGGGATCTCGAAGGTGCGGCTCTCGCGGATCAGGTTTCGCACGGCGGGGGTGCATAGGAGCACCTCGACCGCCGGCACCATGCCCGGCCGGTCGATGCGGCTGAAAAGCGTCTGGCTGATCACCGCCTGGAGCGTGTTGGAGAGCATCGAGCGGATCTGGTTCTGCTGCCCCCCCGGGTACATGTCGATGATTCGCTCCACCGTCTGCGAGGCGTTGACGGTGTGCAGCGTCGAGAGGACCAGGTGGCCCGTCTCGGCGGCCGAGATCGCCAGCGATGTCGTCTCAAGGTCTCGCATTTCGCCCACCAGGATGATGTCGGGATCCTGACGCAGGGCGTGCTTGAGGCCCGAGGAGAACGTGGGCATGTCGGCACCCAGCTCGCGCTGCTCGATGATGCACTGGTCGGACTTGAAGATGTATTCGACGGGGTCTTCCAGCGTGATGATGTGCTTGCGGTAGCGCTCGTTCATCGCCTGGATCATCGCCGCCAGCGTGGTCGACTTGCCCGAGCCGGTGTCACCGGTGACCAGCACCAGCCCGCGGGGGAGGTACGTCAGGCGGGCGATCACTTCCGGCAGGCTCAGCTTGGAGAGCGGCGGAACCTTGGTCTTGATCATTCGCAGCGCCATGCCGATCTTGCCCTGCTGCATGTGGGCGTTGACGCGGTAGCGTGCGATCGATTCGAACTGATAGGAGAAGTCCGAGTCCTTCTGGCGATCGAAGGTGGCGACGGCCTCGGCCGAAGCCATCTGCTCGAGGTACTTGCGCCCCTGCTCCTTGGTGATGACAGGGAACTCCATGTAGGTCATGACCTGATGGACGCGCATGACGGGGGCCTGCCCGGCGATCAGGTGAACGTCGGAGGCATCGGCGTCGATCGCGGCCCTGAGAATATCGTGAAGGTTCACTCTTTGAGCTCCTGGCGGGGTTTGACACCCGACTATCGGCACGCGGCGGCGGCGACTCCGCTTCGGTCCGCCAGCAGGGTCCAACTGCACGCCCGGGAGAACCGACGGCGACCCAGGCCGGTCCGAGAACACGCCTGCGCAGCACACGGGGCGGCCAGAACGCCCGTGGGGCGTAGAACCCGCCGGTTGCGCTCAAGTAATGTTGGTGCAAGACGATACATGCAGATAAGGGACGGAGTCTGGAAACCCACGATGGATTGGCATTTCACCAGCGCGACGATCCTTGTCATCGGTGCGACGATCGTCGCCCTGCTTGCACTGGGCAACCGCATCCTGCTCGTGCGCGCTGCGCAGAGCTCCCAGCGCCGCATCGGGGAGATGGGGGATGAGTTGGCGAAGGTCCGCCGCGCAGCGGATGATCGCCAGCAGCACGACGGCGAGACGATCTCGCGCCTTCAGAACCGGATTCAGCAGCAAGGCCAGCTCCTGCGGGCGCTCCAGGAAGACCTGGACAAGTTCATCCTGCAGCACCGCACGATGCTGGAGATCAAGAGCCAGCCCGCCGGCGCTGCCAGCCCCTCCGCCCAGCAGGAGACCGCCGCCGTCGAGCAGCGTGAGAAGGCGATCCGTGAGAAGCTCAAGTCGATGCTGCAGGAATTCCGCGCGGTGACCGGCGGGGAAGAGGCCGACGAGTCAAAGAAGGCCGCGTAGAGGCCGATGTCGGGTGCGAGAAGCGGGACCGAGCCTATCGGCCCTCGCGCCGAGCCGCTTCCCTTTCAGCCTTGAGCTGCTGCTCGACGCGGATCTTCTCGCGCGTGATCGTGTCGCGCCACGTCCGATCTCGTTCGACCATCAGGCCCCGGCTGAGGATCGCCAGGATTTCATCATTGGAGAGATTGAGCCGGTGGGAGCACATGGCGACCCCGCGGATGGACTCGATCCAGTTGGGATCCCGTTCCAGGCTCTCCGTGTAGTATCGGAGGGCCTCCTGGTCGTAGCCGGCCTTGAAATAGGCAAGCCCCAGGTTCTGGAGGGGCTTTGGATCGACGGGATTCAGATCCGCCGCGGCGCGGAGTGCGTTGGCCGCGGACATGTAATCGCTCTGCTCGATGAGCAGGATGCCCAGGTTGTTCCACGCGGCCGGGTTGTTGCCATCCAGGCCCAGGGAGCGGCGATAGAAGTCGATCGCCTCGACGTTCTTGCCGGACTTACGTGCCTGCTCGGCCTGGATCAACAGGGCCCTGGCCTCACGAAGTCGAGCCTCGGTCTCGGCCTGGTCGGGAAGCTGGGGGCGCGGAGTCGTGTTGCACCCAGCGCACGCCAGCGCAGCGCCGAGCACAAGACAGAGAGCAAGAGATCGGCCGATGCGCCCCGGGGCTGGCCCGCTGGCGATCACGGTCGTGGGGACGTTCATCGGTTGACTCTCTCCCAGCGTGAGAACATGACATCGAACTGCCAGAGGCCCTGGGTGGTGAGGGGCTGAACCCTGAGCGAATAGACTTCAAGGCCCGGGACATCCTCGCACGCCAGCTCCAGCCACTTGACAAGGGCGCTCAACTCGGCATCCTGCACGCGCTGGTAGCGGATCTTCTTCTGAACGGCCCCCGAGCGGGCATCCCGAACATCGGTCTGCGCCTGCATGGAAGGTATGCGGTCCTTGACCCCCGCGCGGGTCGCCGCCGCCTCGATCTTGCTGTAGAAACTGGTCAGCGGCTCGTTGAGCTTCATCTTGCCGGCATCGGCGCCGGCATCCTTGAGGGACTTCCACTCGGCGATCAGGTCAAGAACTCGCTGCGCCTGCTGCCTGGCGCTCGACAGATCCTCCCTTGCCGCGTTGCGGGCGCTCATCGCCCACAGCAACATGAGGCAGGCGGACAAGAGAAGAATGAGCGCCAGGATGAGCAGGTGCCGCGGCCGGTTGCGCCGCTCGGTGATCGCCGCCGCCGCCGCGAGCTGTTCGCGGTGCTCCTGCGTCGAGCCGAGTGTGGGATTGCCTGCGACCGCGCTCACGATTGACCTCCGGTCGGCGGCTTGGCTGGCGTGGCGGGAAACGCGCCCGTGTAGCTGCACGGGACCTTCTCACTGCCCTGCACGCGTGCTCCCGGAACGAAGGACCACGATGTCACCTGGCTGCCGGCGATCCTGCCGAGGGCATCGCTGAGGGCTTCGCCGCTTGCGAGGTCCGGAGCGTTGACCTGAATCGAGACGGTCCCCGCGCGGGTGTCGAGGCTGATGCTGTTGAGCTCGAAGTCCGGGAGGGCGAGCACGTGGCTGAGGATCTCAAACTCGCGCACGATGGGCCGGGCCTGTTCGACGCCGGAGATGGGCATCGACTCCCGGCGGACGCGCTCGACCTCGGATTGCAGATCCATCGCCTCCATGCCGGGCATGGGAGGCCGGGTGAGCTTGACCTCCTTGAATGGATCCTTCCAGGAGGACTCCACCTGCCGCGAGAGAGCACTCACACGCGAGGCCTGGATGCGCAGCCCCCAGGCAAGGATCCCCACCACCACCGCGCCCGCCGTGATCGCCAGCGAAGACCAGAGATAGAGCTTGCGATGGGCGCCGCCGGGGCGGTTGGTCAGGGTGACCAACTGCCGGCCCGGGTCAGGCGCCTGGCGCAATGAGGGGGTTTCATCGCGCTCCTCAGAGACCTCGGCGAGCCGATGCAGCGTCGCGCCGATGGGATCATCGTGGATCGCGACATCGACGGGCGCTCCCGACCATGACCGGGCGATCGCCCGACCGAATCCGGCCGCACCCAGCGAGTCATCGGCCGCATCCTCGGCACCCGTGGGGATGATCATCACGATGCGGTCGGGCGCGCAGGCGAGCTGGGCGGTCCAGGCAAGCCAGTCGGCGGTCACGCGTGCGGCGATGTCGCGCGTCAGGAGCGGAACCTCGATCTCGGTCTGATCCGTGGCGGCGTTTCGGCGCACGGGGAGTCGCGCCAATCCACCAACGAGCAGCCGTCCGCCCCGAGCCCACGCCCACAGCAGCCGACCTCCGGGCTCGATCACGATGATCCCAACCGGAGCACCCTGGCTCTCGGCGACGATGTTGTCGGCGTTGGCGGGGCCCACGGCGGCGGAAGGATCCCATGCGCCCGCGATCCCGTGCCATATCGAGTGGACGGCGTTGCACTCAACGCCGCGGGCATCGATGGAGTCCAGCAGCACGCGGGCGATTCCATCGGAGATCGCCAGCACCGAGGCGCGGCGGCGGGACTCATCGTCCTGACCGGCATCCAGGGGCGAGGACCACAGCGGCTGGACGGTCGAGTCGGAAGCGCTGGGTGCGTAGAAGCGGGCGGGCCCGGCGCCCGATTCGGTTGGTGCGCCCTCCGCCTGCTCCGGCCCGCGATCCTCTCCGGCCTCGAGCTGCTGGCGCACGATGGCATCGACGACCGCCGAGTCGACCGAGGGTATGTTCGCCCAAGAGCAGATCCCGCCCTCTGCATCGAGGATCATCATCGCGATCCGCTTGGAATTGCCGGCGCGAGCGGTGATCCAATCGGCGGCGGTGTCGGTCGCATCCTCAGCGCCGGCGTCATCGGAGGCCTTTGGCAGCCATTGCTCATCCGTTCGCGGAGACACGAGCCGGACGCCGGTGAGGCGTGAACCGCGATCGGAGCGCTGGATGTAAACGACTCTTGAGGCCAATGGTGTTCCCGCTCAACGGCTGCCGGGTGATCTGGGATCACGGCGCGGCTCGTTGCCGCGGCCGGGTGAGTTGACGCCCGGTATCTGTGGGATGTTGGATGGGCGACGCCGCCCCTGCGGCGGAACGGGGACATTGGTCGGGATGTCGATCCCACCCTGATCCTGGGCCGCGTTCATGCCGGCGTGGCGAACACCTTCGAGGCCGGATCCCGGCCCGCTCGCACCACCCGCGGACGTCGAGATCGCCGTGCCCGATCGCTGATGCTTTTCGATGCGCTTCTCGACGCCGCCCTCCTTGACCGTGATCGCATCCGCGGCGATCGAAAGAACCTCGATCCCCCCGAACTGCTCGCCCTCGGCGATGATGCGCTGCTTGCCGCCCACGTTGACCATCGCCAGCGAGCGGCCGGGTTCCCTGATCACGCCGAGGAAACGGGCATCATCGGCCGGCGGCAGCGGCGGCGGAAGCTCAGGCCCGGACTCTTCCGGCGGCGGCGCCGGCGGCTGCGGACGGTTTCCCAACTGCATCAGCCGTTCCGAGATCGCATCGGAATTGACGGCCACGCGATCCTCGGGCTTGAGAGCGTTGGGATCCAGCGTGGGTGACTGGGCCGGCTTGGGGGCGACTTCGGCCAGGGAGGGGACGGCGGTGAGGCGAGGGATCCCAAGGGTCACGACCGCCAGTGCGCCGAGGGCCAGAACTCCAAAGGCAAGCTGCGCGGATCTTGCGCGGCGCTGGGCGATCGATCTGGATAACGGGGCGGACTTCATCAAAGCCTCCGAGCTATCGGTCGGTCACGGTTCATCGCGCACGGCTCGCCACTGGGCGACGCTGCGTGAATCTCCCTGCGGCCCAAAGTCTACGTAGTGCCAGGTCAGCACCTGAATCCGATTCCCATACATATTTGATGCCCGGCCGTCGGGCAGGAGGAACAGCCCCCAGTAGCGGCCCTTCGTGGGTGTCGCCGCAAACTCCGGGCCGAACTGGGCATCCAGGACAACCTCCCACAGCCTGGGCGTCAGCGTCAGCATCCGCTGGAGCTCATCGGACTGCTCATCCTCGAGGTGCTGCGTGATCTCGGGCTTGCTCAGGCCCGAATTGGTCGTCTGCGGGTCGTCACGCAAGGCCATCAACGCCTCGAGGATATCCGAGGCATGCACCCCCGCGGTCACGTGCTCGACGATCGCCGACAACGTCTCGATCGGTGCCGAAAACACGCTCACCGGCAGCGGACCGAACTCCCGTGTTTCGCGCGCCCGGCGGTTGGGCGGGATCGGCCCGATCGCCTCCAGAATCGCCCGGGCATCCTCACGCTCCTGTCGGGTCAGGCCCGTGAAATCGGATCGCGGCGTGCCCTGTGCCTCGAAGGCGTACATCGTGATGTGGGTGCCATCCACCAGCGTGATCTCGCCGACCCGGCCATCCAGGTCAAGCGCATTGCGAAGCGGAGACTGCCGCCCCGCCCCGCGAAGCTGAGCCCCCGCCCAGGATTGGAAGATCTCCCGAAGCCCTCGGGCGAAGTGAAACTCGCGGGCCGAGGCGGTCTGGCGTGCAAGTCCGAGCGTCTGGCCGCTCTGGCGATCCAGCATGACGGACAGCAGGATCGTGCCCGCCAGGGCGAGCATCACCACCAGCGGGAGCGCAAAGGCCCTGCGCAGCCGCTTGGAGCGTCTTGGCTCCCGATGAGTTGAGCCCATGCACATCATCGGTTGGCATCCCCTTCCGTTCGAGGGGCGCTAGACCTGGTTGGAGCCTTGATCTCCCGGGCGGTGGTCGAATTGCCCTCGCTGTTGGGGCTCTCCTCGGTGGACATGACGAAGTCCACCTCGAACATCCAACTGTTCCAGATGCCCGAGGCCGTCTGGACCTCCATCTCGACGTACGCGGGGAGCATTCTTACATAGGCGGTCGCGAACTCTGTCTTCTTGATGCGGTCGTCATAGAACTGCCAGCGGAGGTACGTCAGGTCAGAGGCGATCAGCGAGGGCGGGGCCAGATCGAACTCGTCCACTCGGCCTGACTCTCCGCTCTCAAGCAGCGCGCCGGGCGGCATCGGCCTCCAGTACAAGGCCCAGGTCAGGATCGAGCGAGCGGGAGAACCACCGGGTCCGCGATCCCCCGCGGGGACAGGCTGAAGCTCAAAGATCCCGCGGAAGAGCTTGGTCCCGGCGACTTCTTCCTCTGTGAATTCCTCGCGTCCGGATTCGGCTTCCGGGAAGGGGCTGATGCCCCGGCCATCGGCGGTCATGCGCGGGAGCGGGACCGGCGGACGGGCCAGCACGACCTCCAGCCGCTGGGGTTTCCAACTCGCGGGCGCCGAGATGCCGCGATCTTCCGCGCCCGTGATCGGGAGGCGCATCATCGGCGTGTCGGAAATGCGGCGATCCTCGGCGAGGATGATCCGCGGAGGTTCGGGAGGCTGATCGTTGCGGACGGTTGTTGCGACCGGCGGGGATGATCCGGCGGTATCGGTCCCCGGCGTCGGCTCGGTCTGCACGTTGCGGCGAGCATCCCGACCGCTCTCGGCGGCGCCGGCGGTCGTGGGTGCGGTTGAGCTTGGTGGGCTGTTCTGCCGGGCCGGGCGCGGCTCGGTCCTTGGCGACATTGCCAGATTGACAAACGTGCGGCGCATGATCGTCTGAAGGCGGGCGAGCTGCGCCGACTGGTCGAAGTGGTTCTTCAGCACGCGATCGGCGCTGTCCATCGCGCGGAACACGCCGAAGCACGCCATCACAATCATGCCGCCGACGAGCGCGGCCAGGGCCAGCTCCAGCAGGGTGAAGCCGCGGCGGGCGAGTCGATGGCGGCGGATGGTGGTCACGTGAGTGGTTACTTGCCCTTGGGAATGCCGATCCTGGGGTTGCTCTGCGGGCTGCTACCGGGCGAGTTCGCAGGCGGAAGGCCCAACGGCACATTGCCGATGCCCTCGTTCATGCGCCGCCGGCCGGTATCGCTGTTGATGAAGTGTTCGAGACTGTCGGGATTGCGGAACAGCACGCTGACATCGCACATGCGCGAGATCTCGGCGTGCGGGATCCCGGCGGAAGGACCGCCGGTCGATGACCCTTCCGCCGCGAGCCAGACCCGCACCTTGAAGATGCGGAAGTTCTCGAACGTGGCGGCCGTTCTTCCCTCGGGAACGGGTTGGATCTTGGCGGGGCGGAACGAGAGCGGGGTCTCATCCAGCGACCAGTTGTAGAAGTCGCCCGCGTAGTTCAGGGGGACGCTGGGGTCGGGCATCGACTCGCGATCGTCGAGGAACTGGAGGATGAGCCGATTGGCCAGCTCCAGACATGCGACGGTGCGCTGCTCGAACTTCTGCCGCGCCAGCATGAAGTTGGTCGCGCCCAGAAGGGTCGTGGCCAGGAGGCCCAGCAGCACCATCGCGAACACGACTTCGAGGAAGGTCATGCCCCGGCGAGATCGGATGCCGCGAGAAGATGGTGCAAAGGCCGGCCTCATCGCATGATCGCCATCATCAACGCCGCGCTCATCACCGGGCAGGCTCAGCGGTCCATCGTCCAGACATCGATATCGTCGGCGGTCTGGAACTTCAGATCAGGCCCCCCGGAGAGCAGCTCAAACGGCCGGCCGTTGCCGCCGGGGGTCGCGTAATAGATGGGCTGCTTGAAGCCATCCTCGATCCGCTTGTCCTCCATCAGCTTGGTCTTGATCAGCGTCTGGAGATCCGGCGGGAATGCCGACTCGTTGACCTGGTAGCTCTGGAGGATGTTCTTGATGGTCCCCAGCGTGACCTTGGTCGCGTTGATCTTGGACTTCTCGCCCACGCCCATGAAGTTGTACGCGGCGACCGCCATCAGCACGCCCAGGATCGCCAGCACGAGGCTGAGCTCCAGCAGCGAGAAGCCCCTTCTGGCATTGCGGAGATTTGAATCACGGTTCATGACTTGGGTTCCTTGGTTCCTATGGGCACGCGGGAGGCCGGACAACCGGCCATCACCGGTGGGTGGGACAGGCGAGTTACGTTATCGCGTTGGCGGTCATCTTCATCAGCGGGATCATCACGGACAGGAGCAGCGAGCCGATCATGAGGAACATGATGACGATCAGCATGGGTTCCAGGGCTGCCAAGAGACGCATGGAGCGGCGATCGACCTCCTCGGCCATGTCCTGCGCGAGTGTGTCGAAGGCGTTTTGAAGATCCCCCGATCGCTCGGCGGCGATCATCAGCCGGCGGGTCGCCACCGGGAACGCATCCACATCCTGGATCAGGTTCTTGAGGATCCCCCCCTCGACCAGCCGCGTCCGCAGACGGGCGATCTGGGCGCGCAGCTCCGGGTGCTGAAGCGCGGCGATCGCCACGCCCAGGGCGTCGGCGAGCGTCACACCGCTGCGCGACATCGCCGCCATGACGGTGAAAAATCTCGTCGATTCCTGGGCAAGCACGAGCGTCTTCATCAGGGGCATGCGGCGGAGGATCTGCTGGATCACCACCCACAGCGCCTTGCGCACGATGACCGCCCCCGCCGCCAGCGCCAGCAGAACCAGCAACAGCCACCCGGCGTTCTCACGCATGAAATCCCCGGTGTTCCAGAGAATCGTGGTGATCCAGGGCAACTGGGCGTTGTTGCTCGCCAGCGCCGAGGCGATCTTGGGAACGATGAACGCGATCATCAGCACCGAGACCGCAACGCTGATCGACATCACGATCGCCGGATAGATGAGCAGCGTGACGACCTTGCCTGAGATCGCCAGTTGCCTCCTCGCCGTGATGGACAGTTGCTTGGCAGCGCCGCCAAGGTCCCCCGTGCGCTCGGCCGCGCGATAGACCGCGACCGTCACCTGGTCGAAACTCTCGACGGCCTGGCAGGCATCGGAGAAGGCTGAGCCTGCGGCGACCAGCTCCCGCAGGCGCTCGACGCGCGGCTTGGCGGTCGCCGAGACGGAGGTCGCCGTCACCTCCAGGGCCTCGACCAGCGGCACGCCGCGGGTCAGGAGCTGGGCAAGCTGGAAATGGATCTCGGCCTGGTCCTTCAGGGAAAGATCCGACTCGCCCCCCACCCAGCTCGGCAGCGACCAGGTCTTCAGAGGAACCAGCCGCTGGGACCGAAGATGCTCGGAAAGCTGGCGGCGATCCTTGGCCCGACGAATCCCGAACCGCCGTCCGCCCGTGGTGGTCGCCGCCATGTAGGCAAAGGTGCTGGGCGCACCGGGACGGATCCTTGCCAGCGCACGGCTGGAGGAGGGGGTGGAAGGCGGCTTTGTGCGGGCGAGCAGGGGCATCGGGTTCGCGGTCGGGTGTGGGGGTAAGCGTGGTGGTTGACGGTTGAAGGTTGGGGGTTGGGGGTTGGGGGTTGGGGTTTAGGGGTTTGGGGGTTTGGGGGTTTGGGGGTTTGGGGGTTTGGGGGTTTGGGGGATTCCCTCGGGACCCCACCCGGCCACATGCACACCATACACACAAGTGTGGACTGGTCCGGGAAGTCTATCGTCCGCACAGGTCCGGCCCCGATGGCTTTTCAGCCCTCAGAGCCCTTGGGCAGGGTGCGGTGAGCCTTCCGGCCGGTCCATCCATTCCCTCGCGGAACCGGTTTGATACGACCATCAGGGCTGCCACAATTCCAGCCCGGGTTGGCGCGTTCGTTCGTGCCAGGCCCGCCCTTGTCGTCTCCCAATTCTGGGGGCTATGGACGATCCCGACATGACCACGGCATCCCGCAGGGCTGCGATCGAAGTTCTCACCACTAATACCCCCGACACCCACACCATGCGAGCATTGATCAAGCACCACGCCGGACCGGAGCTTCAGTTCGTTTCCGATCGTCCCAAGCCCGTGCCCGGCCCGCGTGATGTCCTGATCCGCGTCAAGAAGGCCGGCATCTGCGGCACCGATCGCCACATCTGGGAGTGGGATGCCTGGGCCGCCGGACGCATCCCCGTCGGCATCGTCACGGGGCACGAGTTCGTCGGCACGATCGAGGCGGTCGGCTCGGCGGTCTCCAAGTACCAGCCCGGCCTGCGCGTCTCTGCCGAGGGGCACATCACATCCTGGACCGACTACAACAGCCGCACCGGCAACGCCCACATCGCCAGCGATACCCGCATCGTCGGCATCGACCGGGATGGATGCTTCGGTGAGTACGTCGTCGTGCCCGAAGAGAACGTCTGGCCCGTGCATGCGAGCATCCCCGACAAGGTCGCGGCGGTTCTCGATCCCCTGGGCAACGCCGTTCACACCGTCATGGCCGCCGGCGTCTCCGCCAAGAGCGTGCTTATCACAGGCACCGGCATCATCGGCCTGATGGCCGTCACGGTCGCCAAGGCTGCCGGTGCCGGCCGCATCTTCGCGACCGATGTCGATCCCAAGCGCCGGGCGCTTGCCAAGAAGCTCGGTGCGGTCGAAGCCTTCGATCCTCGAAACGATGCCTGGATCGCGGAAGTCCGCAAGGCCTGCCGCGGAGAAGGCGCCGATGTGCTGCTGGAGATGTCAGGGGCCGAGCCCGCGCTCGCCCAGGGCCTTGCCGGGCTCCGCAACGGCGGCACCGCCGCGCTCCTGGGCCTCTTCAAGGGCCCCATCAAGTTCGACATCAACAGTTTGGTGATCTTCAAGGGCTGCACGGTCCTGGGGATCAACGGCCGCAAGATGTTCGAAACCTGGTACCAGATGGAGGAGCTGCTCCTCTCTGGCAAGCTCGAGCTGGATGACATCATCACCCACGAGTTCCCGCTCGAGCAGTTCAAGAAGGCCCACGAGACGATGATCTCCGGGGAGGGGATCAAGGTGGTGCTGAACATCGGGGGATAGGAGCCAACCGGGCCCCAGCCGGCACAATTGTCAACAAAAGGCAATTCTGTGATTTTGCCTTTTTGCCGTCCGTGAGTTGCAAAAACCACAACAATTGCCGGCACTGCTGGCGTCAGCACCCGGTCTCGAAGGCCCCCACAAACGCCGCGAAGTCATCCAGATCGACAAACCCCGATTCATCGAAGTCGGCATCATCCCCGCCGGCCTCGAACGCAACGACGAAGGCCGAGAAATCCTCCAGATCAACGAACCCCGTGCAGTCAAAGTCGGCAGAACACACATCGACCGAGGCCTGGATGCTTGTCACCTGGCCGCAGGGGCTGGTCGCCACTGCGTCGTACACGCCCGATTGGGCATCGTCCAGGTTCGTGATCGTGTAGGTGCTCTCAGTAGCACCGGCGATGTCTTCACCGTTGAATCGCCACTGGAACACCAGCGGATCGACTCCGCAGACCTCGTATTCAAGCTTCACCGTCCCGCCCCGGCAGTACGTCACCGACTGCGGCTGGTTCACGACATCGAAGCAGTGCGATTCGACGTTGGAGGCCACCCGCTGCGGATCGCCGGCCTCGGCGGCCGAGGTCGTCCCCAGCACACCCGTACGGCCGTTGCCGCTGGAGTCGATGCATGTCTGGCCCGAGGTCTCATCGAACTTGTAGTAGGCGATCAGCCCCGCCGGGACGCCCGAGATCGGCCTGCTCAGGTTGCACCGGATTTCATCCTCGGAAAGGGCGACATTCCAGATGCGGATGTCGTCGTACATGACATCCGAGTGCTGGTCGTTGCCGGTGAGGAGGTTGTTGATCGCAAAGACGGCCCCGTTGCCGGCCGGCTGGATCGGCACGGTCACGACTTGCGAGTCGACGAAGACGCCGTTGCGGTAGAAGTTCATGAAACTGCCGTTGTAGGTGACGGCGATGTGGCACCACGTGTTGAGCTGGTAGAGATTACTCTTGACGACCGCGGTGTAGCCGGCCTTGCCCAGGTTGAGCGTAAAAAGGATCTGCGGCACGCCGTTGAGCCCCAGAACACCGAGCTCGTACGAGGCATCCTGCTGGCGCCCCCAGGCAACGATCCCGCCGTACCCCGCCGGCCCGTAATCCCTCACGAAGATCCACGCCTCGATGGTCAGGCTCGTGACATCAAAGTTGCCGGCGCACGTGACCTGGTCGTCAACGTCATCAAAGGAGAGCGCGTTGCTGAACGACTGTTGACCCACGGCCGTGCAGGCAAGCCCGGCAATGGCGCCAAGGGCCGTCAACGTCGTCAGCGATCGCGCGCCACGGCGGCCAAGCGAGGATGTACGCATCTCTATCTCCTTCTGCATGTGCTTGGGCTCTGGGGTGAAACCGGCCTGAGCACTGGATGTATCGGAGTTCATCAGGAGATTCGCCGCAGAAACGCTCTCCGCCGCGTCGATCAGAAAAAAACCGCGGCCAAACTGGCCGCGGTTTGCAAGGTGTTCACAACTTGATCGACCCCGGATCGGGTCGGTCAATTCAGGCAGTCTTGCGACCGCTGATCTGCATCCCGTAGAACGAGCGGTACACGAAGAACATCGAGATCGCCAGGAAGACGGCCGCCAGGGTGTGGGTAAAGCCCGTTCCCTGTTTGGCGGCCACGCTGATCGCAAGCTCGACCGCGAGCAGGCCGAACAGCGTCGAGAACTTGATCACCGGGTTCATCGCCACCGAGCTGGTGTCCTTGAACGGATCACCGACCGTGTCGCCCACGACGGTCGCATCGTGCAGGGGCGTCCCCTTCTTCTTGAGCTCGGTTTCGACGACCTTCTTGGCGTTGTCCCAGGCGCCACCGGCGTTGGCCATGAAGATCGCCTGGAAGAGGCCGAAGAGCGCGGTCGAGAGCAGGAACCCGATGAAGAAGAACGAGTCGTAGAACGCGAACGCCAGCGTCGCGAAGAACACGCCGAGGAAGATGTTGAACATCCCCGACTGGGCGTATCGCGTGCAGATGTCCACGACCTTCTTGCTGTCCTCGACGCTCGCCTTGGTCGCGCCCTCGAGGCGGATGTTCGCCTTGATGAACTCGACCGCGCGGTAGGCGCCGGTGGACACGGCCTGCGTGGAGGAGCCCGTGAACCAGTAGATCAGGGCGCCGCCGGCGATCAGGCCCAGCAGGAAGGGCGGGTGCAGGAGGCTCATCTTGGCGATCGCCGCCTGATCCGCCAGCCCGTGCGTCAGGCCGACGATCAGGGCGAAGATCATGGTGGTAGCGCCGACGACGGCGGTGCCGATCAACACCGGCTTGGCGGTCGCCTTGAAGGTGTTGCCGGCGCCGTCGTTCTCCTCGAGGAATTCCTTACCCTTCTCGAAGTCGGGTTCAAACCCGAAGTCGCGCTTGATCTCCTCGCGAACGCCCGGGATCGACTCGATCGTCGAGAGCTCGAAGACCGACTGGGCGTTGTCCGTCACCGGCCCATAGGAATCGACCGCGATCGTCACCGGGCCCATGCCCAGGAATCCGAACGCGACCAGGCCGAAGGCAAAGACCGCCGGGGCGACCATCAGGTCTCCCAGGAGCTGGCCCGAGCCGCTGGCGATCGTGGTGATGTAGTACGCGATGCCCATGAGCATCAGGATCGCCATCCCCAGCCAGTACGCCGAGAAGTTGCCGGCGACAAAGCCCGAGAGGATGTTCAGCGAAGCGCCACCCTGCTCGGAGCTGGTGACGACCTCGCGCACGTGACGCGAGTGGGTGGAGGTGAAGATCTTGACCATCTCGGGGATGATCGCACCCGCCAGCGTGCCGCAGGTGATGATCGTCGAGAGCTTCCACCACAGCGTCGTATCCCCGGCGATGTCCGGGATGAGCAAGTAGCTGGCGGCGTAGGTCAGGACGATCGAGATCGCCGACGTGATGAACACCAGCGAGGTCAGGGGCTTCTCGAAGTTGAAGTGAGCGGCGTTGCCGTACTTGCCCTTGGCGAGCACCTGGTTGACGAAGTACGAACCCGCCGAGGCGACCACCATGATGATTCGCATCATGAAGATCCAGACCAGAAGCTGAACCTGGATGGTCCCGGCCGCGGCGTTTGCCGTCGCAAGCTGCGTCGGGTCTGCCGTCGCGGCGTTCACGCCCGGGGGCAGGAACAGCCCCGGGAAGATCGCCAGCATGATGAAGCTGATCAGCGCCACGCCCGTGACGCCGTAGGTCTCAAAGCCGTCCGCCGAGGGGCCGACCGAGTCGCCCGCGTTGTCACCCACGCAGTCGGCGATCACGCCGGGGTTGCGGGCATCGTCTTCCTTGATCTTGAAGACGATCTTCATGAGGTCAGAGCCGATGTCGGCGATCTTGGTGAAGATGCCGCCGGCGATACGAAGGGCCGCGGCGCCCAGCGACTCGCCGATCGCGAAGCCGATGAAGCACTTGCCGGCGATCTCGCTCGGCAGGAACAGCAGGATGACCAGCATGATGAGCAGCTCGACGCTGATCAGCGCCATGCCGATCGACATGCCCGCCTTGAGAGGGATGTCGTAGCAGGGCCAGGGCTTGCCGCGGAGGGCGTTGAACGCCGCACGGGAGTTGGCGAACGTGTTCACCCGGATGCCGAACCACGCCACCCCGTACGAACCGGCGATCCCGATCAGCGAGAACAGCAGGATGATCGCGATCTCGCCCCAGGAGACTTCAACCAGGAACTTGAAGTACGCGAGCATCGCCGCCGCCACGAACGCCCACAGGATCATCAGGAACTTGCCCTGCCTCAGCAAATACGCCTTGCAGGTCTCGTAGATCAATTCGGAGATCTCGAGCATCGAGCGGTGGACCTTCATGTTCTTGAGCTGGGTGTAGATCATCAGCCCGAAGCCAAGGCCCAGAGCGCTGACCACAAGGCCGATGAGCAGCAGGCTGTGCCCGCTGTACCCGCCCATGAACTCGACCTTCACGCTCTCGTTGCGCAGGTCAGGCAGGACGATGTTGACCTCACCGCCGGGCTTGTGCGCCGCCGCCGGCGCGGGAACCGCGGACGGCGGTGTGGCTGGCGCGTGCTCGGCGGGCTGGGCGAACGCCGATGTCGCGCTCACCAGCATGATCGCCAAGGCGATTGCCATCGACGACCACGGCCGGGCAAGCAGTGCCGCCAGCCTCATCGCCACGCTCGGGCGGTTGGGAGTTGCTACCTGGATTCGATCGTTCACAGTTGTTCACTCCTCTGCGGGGGGACTGATACCCCGCCGCCGAAAAACCGGCTTCGGCGTCACGGATCGGCCTTTTGGCTGAATCCCCCGCACAATGCCCTCGGGGTCTTCCAAGGCCGCTCCGCTGCCACATCCAACAACGCGAACCCGCGCACGAACTCAAACTCACCCCACACCCGTTCGCCCCCGCCAGAACATCTGGCCCGGGAAAACACCTGTTTCATCCCGAAACCGCGGGGAGGTTAGTGTGGAGTAGCTGAGCCGGAAGGTCAAGTCTGCGCGACGGGACTTCAGTGCGTTTGAGCCCGCGAAACCCAAAGAAAAACCGCCGAGAGGCCTCGGCGGTCGGTGATCTGCTTGGATTGCCGCGAATCGGGCTACCGCTCAGGCTTCACGATCGGCAGATCGCCCTTCAGACGGCGAGCCACGCTCTTGCGGGCGGCCCGGCGGCGACGCTCCGAGGGCTTCTCGTAGAATTCCTTGCGGCGGATGTCCTTGGTCAGGCCCTCCTTCTCGCAGAGCTTCTTGAAGCGGCGCAACATCTGCTCAACCGTCTCACCGCTCCGTGACTTCACCCGGATCGCCATTCTGACCTCGCTCTGCAAGCCTGGAACCACCCGACAACAACACCACGCCACCACGACGTGGGGATGCGGGAGGGAAGTAAAGGGGGGCAGGCAGGGCCGATCAAGTGCCATTTCTTGCCCACATAGCCCCGGCTATGGTCCGCGAGCACCCATGGCGGCCGCGTAGATACCCTGACGGCACGGAAGATCGCCCTTCCCAGATCAAGTGCCCCAGGGATGGCAAACCGATGACCCGCATCCCCGTCGGCGGGGTCGAGGTGGACCGCTGCGATGGCTGCGGCTCCCTCTGGTTTGATGCCCTAGAACTGGATCGCGTGCTGGCGACCAAGGGCGGCGCCAAGGCGATCGACCTCAAGGCCTCCGGCGGGACCGCAAGCCCCTCGCCAAAGACCGCCCACAAGTGCCCGGTCGACCACTCGGACCTGATCGATATGTCCGACCTCCGCCAGGCGCACATCAAGTCGCAGTGCTGCACCGTCTGCGGCGGCATCCAGCTCGATGCAGGGGAACTGACGGACCTGGCCAACTTCTCGCTCAAGGAGCGCTTCGCGCACCTGCTGAACCGCATGAAGGACTAGCTTCGCCGGGGTCTACCGCGAATCCCCAACCGGCAGATCCCGGTAGTCGAACGGGATCACGATGCGCTCGATGCGCGTGGCGATCAAGAACCGCAGCGTCGTCGGCCGCTGGTTGGCATCCGGCATGAAGATCGACATCGTCAAGGGATACACCCGTTCCCTCGCCTTGGGTGGGATGAGATTGGAGCCCAGCACCGGCGCGATGCTCAGCATCTCTCCCTTCTGATCCAGAAACGATGCCCGGACGATCCGCGGCACATGGATCGCGATCGCCGCCGGATCCCCCATGGGCGGATCACGGTCAAACGTTGCCTGCACTGTCACCGCCTGCCCATCCCGGCGAATCCCCTGCAGGTTGAGATGAACGTTGGGCAGCAGCTCGATGCGCCCCCGGCCTGCCACGATGCCGACATCACGCTGCTGAGTCTCCGTGATGATGTACGCGATCGCCGTGCCGCGAAGCCGCGAAAGCCGGCGCGGGATCGCCGCCAACCCGTACCGCTGCCACTGTGCGACCGCGTTGGTTCCATTTCGATCCGGCAGGAACCATCGCGGTCCACCTGGATCAAGCGAGATCGCGGTAAAGAACCCAGGCGACGATGTTGAGCCGACGAGCAGGTCTCGGCCGTTCTCATCACGCGCCTCGATGATCTCAAGATCGGGCTCGACCGCGAGCGGAAGGTCCGATCCTCGAGACTCAATCCGACCCTCGAGCGTCATGCCGACGGGGCGCACATCCACGCGCCCGTCGGGATCCAGCGACCTGTACACCTGAGCGCCGATCGATGATGGCTGAAACGTGAGCTGCCCCGGGCTTGCCGGTTGACTCTGACCCGGCGGATTGCCGGGATTCGGTGGTGGCTGCTGACCGGGATTGGAATGCGGCGGGCTCGCGGGCGGCTTGCTTGATCCAAACAGCGAGCATCCAGCGCACAGGATCGCAGCGCTCCCGAGGATCGCAAGCCCGGCGAACCGGCGCATCCGGGAGTTCTCGCCCGCCTCAGACATCAACCGTACTCACGTTCCCGGCGATCAGGTAGTCGGCCTCGGTCAGCTTCTTGAGTTCCTCGAGCGAAACACCCGGCGCCAGCTCGCGCAGCTCGAATCGGCCCTTGCCCTCGATGAACTCAAAGACCGCCAGTTCCGTGATGAGCATGTGAACGCAGCGCTTGCCGGTCAGGGGCAGCGAGCACTGCTTCACGAACTTGGCGATCCCACCCTTGGCGGTGTGCTCCATCGTAACGATCACGCGCTTCACCCCCGCGACCAGGTCCATCGCGCCGCCCATTCCCTTGACCATCTTCCCCGGCACCATCCAGTTCGCCAGATCCCCATCCTGCGACACCTGCATCGCCCCGAGGATGCACAGATCGATGTGCCCCCCGCGGATCATCCCGAAGCTGTCGGACGAAGAGAAAAACGATGCCCCCGGCCGCGCGGTGATGGTCTGCTTCCCCGCGTTGATCAGGTCCGCATCGACCTTGTCATCCGTCGGAAACGGGCCCATGCCCAGGAGCCCGTTCTCAGACTGCAGCCAGACATCCATCCCCGCCGGGACGTGGTTGGCGACCAGGGTGGGCATCCCGATCCCCAGGTTGACCATGTATCCATCCCTGAGTTCCTTGGCGGCGCGTTGTGTGATCTGTTCACGTGTAAGGGGCATGGGCGGACGGTAGGTAAAGTCGATCGAAAGCGGAAAGACGGAGCGGCTCGATCCGCCGCGACGACTCAAACCAGCTCGGCGGAGCCACCGGCCGCATCAGAACCAAAGCCCGCCTTCATATCTATTTGCAACATATGCACTTAGCGCAGTGTTCGACTCGTCGCACGGCCCCCAGTCCGCGCGCAACACGAGTCTTGTGTGTTCTGATAGGGTCCCATAACGGACGAATGAGGCCATTGATGCCCGGCTGGTGGCTCACCACCGAACTGTGATCGATCTTGAGAGGAGTCGACGGTGACGGGCATGCGAAGGTAGAACGTCCGAAGAAAACGAACGAACTGAACGGAACCGGTCATAACCCCAGGCGAATAGACCCGCGGCCTTGGCTCATGGGAGATCGAGCCAAGCAACGGGAGAGACATTCATGACAACGTTAGCGTTCCTTTCGGCAGTTGCGGTGGTTGCCTTCGTGGGCTTGGCGTTTGCATCCCGCCGTCGGTACTCGATGCTGTCTGCCTGACAGCCGAGCCCTCGCGTGGGACCAATTGAACTGTGACCGCATCTGGATCAGGTGCGGTCTCTTTGTTTTTGCAGGCTCACGGCAAGTAACTTGTTGCCGGAAAACAACTTATACCCGGAAGATGGCACCCAGTTTCTTACCCAGGAGCACCGACGCCCCGAAGAGCGTCACGGTGAGCAGCGCCATCCCCCAGACCCCCAGCGCGCTGGCGATGTACAGGCCATCCCCCAGCCGCTCGGTAAACGCGAAGATCGCCTTAGTGATTGGGTAATTGCGGGTTTGCTGGGCGAGCAGCAGCGAATCTGAAACCTCCAGCATCGAGAAGCTGAAGACCAGGAGGCCTCCGGCGATCAGGTTCGCCATGATTAGCGGGATAATGATCTTGCGGACCGCGGTGAACCGGCTTGCCCCGTGAATGACCGCCGCCTCCTCGAGTTCTCCGGAGGTCTGCTCGAGCCCGGCGACCGTCGAACGGACGATGTAGGGCAGCCTGCGTACGGAATAGGCCACCACCAGGAACAGGAACGGCTGTGGCTCGGTGCCGAAGATCGACGCAATCCCGGACAAGGGGCCATCTTTGCCGAAAGGCCAGCGCAGGCTCATCGCGACATACCCGAAGGCCATCACCAGCCCCGGAACGGCGAGCGGGAGCATGCACAGGGCATCCAGAAGGCCCCGGCCCTTCACCTCCGTGCGCACGATCACGTACGCGACCACGATGCCGACGAAGATATCGATGATCATCGCCGCCGCGGCAAGCTTGAGGCTGTTGACGATCGCGCCGAAGGAATCGGAGGCCGTGAGCGCCTGCTGGTAGTGCGATGAAGTGAAATCGGTGGGCAACACCGAGCGATACCACTGACCAGGTGTCGTAACGCTGGTCAATACGACTCCCAAATGCGGGAGCAGGGCGAGGATCGCCACCAGCGCGAACGCGGAGGTCGCCGCGAGCCCGCGCCAGCCCGTCAGCACCGTCTCTTCCCCCGCGCGCGAGGCCTTGGCGTACATCGCGTGGCCCTTGCGGCCGAAGACACCCTTGCCCAGGAAGTACAGAATGACCGCGCAGCCAAGCAGAACGACCGTTAACGCGTAGGGAGCCGCGGAGGTCTCAACCTCCTTGAGCCCGTAGAAGATCTGCACCGGCGCCACCTGCGTGTAATTGAACATCAGCGGCGTGCCCAGCTCGGTAAAACTCCAGATGAAGACGATGGTCGCCCCGGCGAACAGGCCCGGCCGGATCAGCGGCAGCGTGATCTTCCAGAATCGCCGCAGCCACGAAGCACCCAGGCTCTGGGCGGCCTCATCGAGCGCTGGATCCAGGTTGGCGATCGCCGCGGTCGCGTTCAGATAGATGATCGGGTAAAGCGAGAACGCCTGGACGGCGATCACACCCCAGTACTTGGCCGAGCCCAGGAAATCCAGTTGCGTGCCAAGGAGCGTGTTGATCGCCCCCTCGCGCCCCATGATCGCCTGCACCCCGATCGCCCCCACAAACGGCGGCAGGATCAGCGGCACCAGCACCATCGCGTTGAAAAAGCCCTTGCCGGGAAAGCGGAACTGCGCGGAGAGAACCGCCAGCGGCACGGCGATCAGGATCGCCAGCGTCGTCGTCCCCAGCGCGATCTTGAAGGAGTTGAGCAGGCTGTTGACCGCGGCCGGATCCCGGAAGATCAGGATGATGTGGTCGAGCGTGAACCCCGAGCCGGTGGTGACATCCTTCGCAAAGCCGCCGCGAACGGTGAGGTAGATGGGGTACAGCAGGCAGACCGACAGGATTGTCAACACCGCGAGCATGAGCGCGTAATGAGGGGCGGCCCTGAGTGCTCGCTGGAGTGTGCGGGACATCGCCATCGGGGCAGAGTGTACCGGTCTGCACATCCAGCCGCGGCGGTAGTGCTAAGAGGCACCTGCGATCAGCGCAGCTTCCACTCGATCACCCCCGTCGACCACCCCTCCTGCAGCCCGACCTCGATCTTCACCCCCGTCGTCCGCACCGGCGAGAACTCAACGCGACAGAACTTGTCCTTCTCGATGGGATACGCCCCGCTCGCCGCCACTTCCTTCCAAGCATCCCCATCCTTGTAGAGGATCTTCCACGACTGCGGGATCTTGCACTCGCCACGACCGGTGTCATCAAACCAGTAGACCTCGACGGAGCTGACCTTGCGCGGCTTGTCGAACTCGACCTGGGCCCACTCGGTGGTGCCCTTGTGCGGCCAGAAGGTCAGGCGCGGAACATCGTAATCCCCGGAGTTCTTGGGCGTTGAGCCGTCGGCGATGTTGCCGGCGACCTCATCGCGGAAGCGGAACGATGAGGTGTACGTGTGCGGGCCGATCACCTTGGTGTTGAGGAGCCCCAGGCTCTCGGGCAGCCACACCGTCATTGTGGATCGGCCCCGGTTGTTCCACGCAAAGTACGGGATCGCCGTGAAGCTCACCGGCTTGCCCACCGGCGCAGCGCGATACAGCTCACCCTTCCAGGCCTCCGGCTGCGCATCGGGCGCCAGGGCGCTGCCGTTGATCACCGAGACCCCCGAGAGCAGATCGGTTCGGAGCTCGCTGGTGAGCTTTGAATCCGGCGGCAGGGCCATCCCCAGCACGCTCTCCTTGTTGTCGGCGCTCTCGAGGCAATAGACCACGGGGCCGCGCTGCAATGCAATCCGCCCGACATCTGCCTGGACCTGCGGGTTGGCGGCGATCCGCTCGATGGGCATGGGCAGATCGAGCACGATCTCATCCCCGGTCCGCCATGATGAGCCGAGCTTTGCGTACCCGTTGACCGGCTTTAACTCCACCTTCTTGCCATTGACGCTCGCCGAGGCCCCGCGGCACCAGCCGGGGATTCTGGCGAACAGGTTGACCGCCATGCCGCCGGAGTTTCCAGCCTTGCTGGAAGAGATGCTCAGCGTGACCCTGCCATCCCACGGGTAGTCGGTCTTTTGATGAACGATGAGCCCGGCATCGTCGAAGCGTGCTATCCCGGTGTTGTAGAAATTCGCATACACAGCGCTGGTCTTGCCATCGGCGCCCTTGGCGGTCGAGTAGAACATCGTGCCGACATCGGCGATCAGGCGGAGGATGTTGGGCGGGCAGCAGGCGCACTCGTACCACTCCGGCCGGTCGTGGTTGCCGCGCGACAGCAGCGGGTTGACGTAGAAGAACCGGTCCCCCGAGAGCGAGACACCCGAGAGTACACCGTTGTACAGCGCCCGCTCGGCGACATCGAAGTACTTGGCATCCGCGTACAGCCGGCCCAGCCGCTGGTTCCACATCACCGAGCCGATCCCCGCGCACGTCTCGGCGTACGCGGTGTCGTTGGGGAGGTCGTACGGCGTCGTGAAGCCTTCGTTGTGGGCGCTGGGGCCGATCCCGCCGGTGATGTAGGTCTTGCGGTGGGTCAGGTCGAACCAGACATCATCGCTCGCCTGGATATACCCGTCATCAGGCTGGATCGCCGTCAGGTCCGCGACCGCCATGAACAGGTACATCCCGCGCACCGCGTGACCGACAATGTGGTCCTGTTCCCGTACCGGGAGATGGTCCTGCGAGTATTCCCCCGTGGTCGCCCGGCCTTTGGTGTGCCCGCGGGCATCGACGAAATACCGGGCGAGCTTCAGGTACTTGTCCTGGCCCGTGATTCGCCAGAGCTTGATCAGCGCCAGCTCGATCTCCTCGTGACCCGGGACCGCGTGCCGCTTGCCGGGGCCGAAGAGCGAATCGACGTGGTCCGCGAACCGGATCCCGATATCCAGCAGCGTCCGATCCCCGGTCGCCTCGAAATACGCAATCCCCGCCTCGATGAGATGACCGCCGCAGTACAGCTCGTGGTTGTGCTCGATCGCTTTCCAGCGCTGGTCCGGAGCCTTGACGGTGTGGTACGTGTTGATGTACCCATCCGGAAGCTGGGCAGCGCCGATCTTCTTGATGACGGCATCGCAGTATTCGCGCAGCTTCTGATCGGGGTTGGTCGCCAGGATGTACGCCGCTCCCTCGAGCACCTTGTAGACATCCGAATCGTTGAACAGCAGGCCGCGGTTCTGGGCGGTCTTGTCTCCGGCGATGAACTTGGCGGCCTCCTCGAAGTTGGCGAGCCGGCCGGTTTTCTCGCACTGCTCGAAATTCGCCCAGACGGTTCGCGTGCGGTTGGTGTCTTGGCGAACCTTCCAGAACCCGCCCGAGAGCTCGATGTCCCGCAGGGGAATGGAAGAGAGCGCGGGGAGCCGACCGCTCGCCTGGCTCGCCTGTGCGGGAACCGGATCCGTGCTGGAGGGCTGGGCAAGAACCGGGCAGGCCAGGAGCGAGCCGGCAACCAATACCAGAACCGATGTGGTCTTCATCTCAGACTCCTCCTCACCCATGCCCGCTGCAATGGGGCACCCAGAATGGGGCTTCCGGCAGGTTTTGACCCCCGACCGACGACTCCGGCCGCCGGTGCGGGAATGATTCCCCGTCCGCTCGATCCCCGCCGGATGCGGGCGGGACGGGTTTTCCTTTATTAATGACTCGCTCGCCGAGCCGGAGCCGTGCCCATGCCGTTGAAGACCGCCTACTCCGCACAGATCGATTACCTCCAGATCCTCGATGAGAACGGGGTGATCGATGAGAAGCTCGCCCCCATGGGAAAGCCCGAGCGGCTCAGCGATGAGCAGGTCCTCGAATCGTACAAGTTCATGGTCGTCTGCCGTCACCTCGACGAGATCGCCTTCAAGCTTCAGCGCTCCGGCCGCATGGGCACCTACCCGCAGAACAAGGGACAGGAAGCCGCGGCGATCGGTTCAGCGCTCGCCGCCAAGAAGGGTTCGGACTTCCTGGTCCCCTGCTACCGCGAGAACGCCGCCCTGTGGATGCACGGCCTGCCCATGCACTACATCCTCCTGCACTGGATGGGCGATGAGCGCGGCAACCAGATCCCCGAGGGTGTCCGCATGACGCCCCTCTCGATCCCGATCGGCACGCAGATGCTCCACGCGACCGGGATCGCCTGGGCGTACAAGCTCCGCAAGGAGCCCAAGGTCGCGATCACCTACTTCGGTGATGGCGCCACCAGCGAGGGCGACTTCCACGAGGCGATGAACTTCGCGAGCACGCTGCAGGTGCCATGCGTTTTCTTCTGCCAGAACAACCACTGGGCGATCTCGGTGCCGCGTGAGATGCAGATGAACTCCGAGACGGTCGCACAGAAGGCGATCGCCTACGGCATGCCGACGATCCAGGTGGATGGCAACGACCTGTTCGCGGTGTACAAGGCGAGCCGGGATGCCATCGAACGTGCCCGCGCCGGCGGCGGACCAAGCTTCATCGAGGCCGTCACCTATCGCCTGGGAGATCACACGACCGCCGACGATGCCCGCCGCTACCGGGATCCCAACGAGGTCGATGCCTGGGTCGGCAAGGATCCCATGATCCGACTGCGGAAGTACCTGACCGCCAAGGGCCTCTGGGACGATGCCAAGCAGGCCGAGCAGGAGGAGAAGGCCAAGGTCATCGTGTCGGAAGTCGTCAAGACCGCCGAAGGGATCGCCAAGCCGAGCACCGATGACATCTTCGACTTCACGTTCGCGGGCCCGCTGCCGGCGGAGTTGGAGCGGCAGAAGGCGACCATGAGGACGAGCAGTCTGGGGCAAGAGCCGGGACAGGTAGGGTTGAAGGCGGAGGCCGAGCACGTGTGAGGTGACCGAACATGGAAACGGGGGAACAGGCGGATCAAGGCGGGTTCGACTGGGACGACCAGAAGGCGGAGGACAACCTGCGGAAACACGGCGTGCGGTTTGAGGATGCTCAGATGGTTTTCGGAGATCCCTGCGCCTTGACGCTTCATGATCGCGAACATTCAACCACGGAGGATCGCTTCATCACGATTGGCCTTGCACTTACGGGCGAACTCCTGACGGTGATTCACGCGGAACGTGGTGACGACATTCGAATCATCAGCGCTCGAAAGGCCACACGCTCGGAGAAACGACAGTATGTCAATCGCAAATAAGGCCAAGTCCGTCAGAGACGAGATGCTGCCCGAGTACGACTTTTCCGATGCAGTGCAGGGAAAGTACTACAAGCGGTTTCAGCGCATGCGTCTGAAAATCATGATCGACCCGGACGTTGCCCGAGTGTTTCCGGACTCCCAATCCGTCAATGCGGTCCTCCGCGAGCTTGCCCATTCTGGATGGGCAACGCCGCGGAAAGCAGGGAGCAAGTCCGTCAGGGCCGCCCTGCGCGAACTCGCACGCTCAAAGTGGATAGTGTCGCGGAAGACGCCCAGGAAGCGGAAGGCCAGCTGATCGATGGCTATCAAGTCGAAACAATCGGCGCCCGCACAGCAGAGCACTTCGTATTCAAACACGAAACGCCGCGGCGCGCCCGCGTGCATTGACTCCCGCGCCGTCGAGCGGTACGAGGACGGCATGCGTGTCGAGTACAACCTACCCAAGGCCGTTCGTGGTCGATACGCGGGTATGTTCTCATCGAAGATGGTGCGGGCGGTGGTTCTCGATGAGGATGTGGCAAAGGCGTACCCGACGTCGAAGTCTGTCAATCGCGCGCTAAGGGCGTACCAGAAACTGCAATCAGAAAAGCTGTTGCGGAGGCGGAAAGCAGGGTGACCTCAGACCCGGGACATGGAACAGGAGCACCGTCAGTCGCGAGAGACATTCATGGAAGTTGCTCTTTACTACTTTTCGGTCTTGATCGCCCATTCGGGAAACTACGCCTTTCGTCGTTCTATGAGAGAAGGGCTTGGCGGCCAACCGATGCCCGGAACCCTTGGCGAATTGATGTGGCAGCTGGCGGGACTGGTGTGCTGGGTGTTGTTGTTGGGGTTGTTCGTTGCTGGGTTCTTCTTCGAGTCATGGTGGCACCCACCGCTTGCCATTGTCGTGATGGGACTTCTCGCGGGTTATCTCAGTGTCTACTGGGGCAGAAGATTGGAGAGCGCATTCGTCGCGGTTGCTTCGGCGGTGATCGCAGCGGTCTGCGCCGTAGTCTGGATTGGGCTTTCTGCCAAGAATCGGTGCCGGAATTCTGCGCCGCTCAGCAGGCCGCTCCAACGCGTTGGAGAATCAGGAAGACCAATCCACAGCCGGGAACACTGAATCATGGGGCGATAGAGAGTCTTAATCCATGAATCACGAGAACCCCTTGAAACGAATTTCGGTCGAACCGAGCATCTGCTTCGGCAAGCCGTGCATCCGCGGTCATCGGATCTGGGTGTCGCTGGTGCTCGACTCGGTGGCCAATGGGCACACCGTGGCTCAAGTACTCGCGGAGTACCCCGGACTTGAAGAAGCCGATGTGCTCGCGTGCATCGCGTACGGAAGGGTGTAGAGCAAGTAGTCACACGCGGGACGCCTGTGGCAACCAAATCGAGTAGAAGAAAGGCGGATCAGTTCGTATGTCACGCACCGAAATGATGATCGAAAAAGGCCTAACGCTGGTCGATGCCATCAACGAAACCCTCGCCCAGGAAATGGAACGCGACGATCGCGTCGTCCTCCTCGGCGAAGATGTCGGCCTCAACGGCGGTGTCTTCCGCGTCACCGATGGCCTCCAGAAGCGATTCGGCGCCGATCGAGTCGTCGATACCCCGCTCGCCGAATCCGGCATCATGGGCACGGCGATCGGGCTCGCGATGGCCGGCATGCGGCCCATCCCCGAGATCCAGTTCGAGGGCTTCCTCGGCCCCGCCTACGACCAGCTCACCAACCACGCCGCCCGCTACCGCACGCGCTCGCGCGGGGCGATCACCATACCCCTCACCGTCCGCGTCCCCGTCGGCGGCGGCATTCACGCCCCCGAGCTTCACTCGGATTCCCCCGAGGCGATCTACGCGCACACACCGGGGCTGAAGGTCGTCATGCCCTCGACCCCCTACGACGCCAAGGGTCTCTTGCTGTCGGCGATCCGCGATCCCGATCCGGTGGTCTTCTTCGAGCCCAAGCGCGTCTACCGCTCGTTCCGTGAGCAGATCCCGGAAGAGGAATACACGATCCCCCTCGGCCAGGCGAAGATCGTGAGCGAAGGCGCCGATCTCACCGTCGTCTCGTGGGGGGCCAGCGTCTTCGAGTGCCTGGCCGCGATGGACAAGCTCCCCGAGGATGTCTCGGTCGAGCTCATCGACCTGCGGACCATCTACCCGTTGGATGCCGACACGGTGATCCAGTCCGTCCAGAAGACCGGCCGCTGCGTGGTCGTCCACGAGGCTCCCAAGACCGCCGGCATGGGCGCGGAGATCTCGGCGATCATCCAGGAGAATTGCTTCCTGTACCTAAAGGCCCCAGTGCAGCGCGTCACCGGCTTCGACACCGTAATGCCGTACTACAAGCTCGAACTCGAGTACCTGCCCGACAGCAAGCGGATCGCCGAGGCCGTCACGCAGACGCTCACGTACTAAGGTTGGTCGGTCCACAACTCTAAGGATCACCCCTCAACCCCGTATGCACACGAGGCAGCCGGCTCCCTATGCAATATTGATAATCAGTTTGCAGCAAGAGGTGGGGGGGGTATACTGCTCGAATGAGGTTCCGCGGGGTCATCGTGGCGGCAACCATTTTGCTGCAACCGCCGGCAGACGGGGATCGCGGCAAGTTCGTGGAATGGCTCTTCGCCATTTCGCAGAAAGAGCCCCTGCGGCCCACTGATGTGATCTATGACATCGTGATTGCCGAACCCGTGCAGCTTTCCGCATCGGAGCTTCGCTCGCTGGAAGCCTCGATCGCAGGGCGGCCGGATCATCCTTCACGCGAGCAGTTGAAGACGGAGCAGCGCCGGGCCATCCACGGGCCGGATGCCACCGGCATGACGGTGTTCTGGAGCAGAGAAGGGGCGTGGCGATCAAACGTGCTGCGCGAGTGGGTTGATCCAAAGATCCGCTTTCTCGACACATGCGTCCGGCCGGATCGAGCCTGGCGGCTCACGCCGGAGCAGCTTGCGATCGTGGATCCCGCTTCCGGGTATCCGCCGGGGCGTGATTACGCATCGAACGAGGCCACCATTCTTCACGACATCGATGGGATGCTCGATGGATCGATGTCGCGGCGCTTGCGCGGGATGACGATCGAGCAGACGAGCCTGCGTGAAAATACCTGGACGGCGCGGGCATCGCGTGATGGTCGCATCTTTGAGTACTCGGGCACGGTTACGAGCGGCTCCAATGGATCGCCGCTGTTTGAGCCGCAGTTGTGGCGGATCGCCGCCCATCCGGATAAGACCTTTGTGGGTCAGTCGGAGCGGTACGAGCAGTGGGAGTTCAACGAGGCGACAGGCCGGCGCCTGGCGCATCGGGTGGTGTTCGTGCGAGCAGATGGCGCCGTCGAGCGCACATCCACGTTGTCGGGCGTGCGACGCATGACGCAGGCCGAGTTTGACCAGTTGACTGCAATCCCCGAGATCGGGGTTCCCGATCCCGTCCGCGGCGAAGTTCGGATCGCCAAGGTGTTTGACCTGCGGCCGAACGTCCACGCGATCAAGTTCCCGCTCGAACCAAATCGCGAACCGATGCCGCTGCCGGGACAGGGGCAACGGGTCAATAACCTGCAAACTGTTGGAATCGTGCTGGCCTGTTTGATCGTTGCAGTACTCGTCTGGCTTCGAGTTCGCCGCAAATGAAAGGATTGGTGATGAAATCGCAAACCCAAAATGCTCTGCGCTTCTTTGCTCTCGCTAGTTTCGGTACCGTGGTTCTAGCTACGGGTGTTCGAACCGCCTGCTGGATCGAGCAGACAGGGTCCGCGTGCCAGGGGATTCCTGTTCAAGTAGGGCAATGCCCAGTCGAGATCCTTCAGGATGGTGATTGTCCATTCACTCAACTTGTGGAACGAGGCGCGTTGAATCGCACTCAGTCATCGCAAACATGCATCTACCAGAAGAAGAAAAAAGACGATCAAAATCAATGCACAATCAATGACGGCGCGCCGGTGAGCTACGTGCGAACCTGCTATTCGGCGGGAGGGCCCGCTTGCCCATGACCAGAGCCAATGCCAGCCTCGTTGTCAAGGGTGGCGTCATGGCGATCCTGATCGCGGCTGGCATGCTCAAGCTACTTTCTATCGATGAGTTTGCGACCAGCCTTGTATCATGGGGTATTGAGGCCGGGTATCTTCGTTCAGCATTGTCGCTTGCCGTATCTTTAGTTGAAGTAACCATTGGAACGGCATGGTTGTGCGGATTCGCTCGCCGACATCTTGAGATCGCTTGCGTGGGTCTTCTGGTCACGATTACTGCCTTGTACATCTTTCTCATGATTTCTGGCAAAGAGCCTGAATGCAACTGTTTCGGCGCGGTCTTTGCATACAAACAAACCTCGGCGATTGCGCCTTGGATCGTGTGTCGCAACATTGTTTTTTGTGCCATACTGCTGTATCCGAAAGCAAGCCAACTTCCCGCGAAATCGCATTCACATGTCATGTCGATTCACGCTTCGTCACCAAGCTTCGACCGCCGAGGTTTCACGCTTCTGGAAACCCTGCTGGTGATCGCGCTGATCGGCATCCTGGTGACGCTGATGCTTCCGATGGCAACGAGAACGAAGGAACTTGCAAGCATGGCGGCCCTGACAGCGCGGCTCGGTTCGCACGCGAAGGTAATCTCGTCGTATGCACAGGACTACCGGGACTACATGCCGGCGTTCACTGATCCCAAAGCGACGTACACCGTCTTGTACGTTGAGGATGAGCCGGTCAGGCTCGTGTACTTCGACACGTATTGGTCGTGGCACCTTGTCCTTGCCGGTCTCGTCTACGACTCCACGCACCGGGATGGAATGTTCTACGACCAGGCCGCTTCCGGGCTGGCCCCCGTCACCGACATCCTGTACTCATCCTCATTCGGCGCATCGCCGGCCTTCTGGCGCGATACCACCAGGACAGGCCCGGACCAGTGGCGAGCCATGCGGCTCGGAGAAGTGCAATTCCCATCGCAGAAGGCGGTCTATCTCGCCAGCGGCACATGGCGGGAAAGCCGTTACAGCCTCGCGCCTCTGGCGTTCTGCGATGGAAGCGCCGAGGCGCTCACCATGGATGAGGTTGCGTGGGGATATCCCAATGGAACTGGTAACTGGCCCGGCTCCGGGCTCACTGCCTCGATCCCCGGCATGGTGACGATCGATGGCGTACTGGGAAGAGATCGCTAAGCGACTTGCGGTCTCGATATACAGTCAGCAGGCCTGACCGGCCGGAGTGCGAGAGGATCTCGCGCTATCGCTCCGCAGCGTCCGCAGCAGCACCTCGGCCTTCTCCGGCTTGATCGCCCCCCAGGCGACCGCATCGGCGATCTTCTGCTCGGTCTCGGTGCTTCCGGCCTGCAGGATCATCGCCGCATCACCGGGGGCGATCGTTCCCTCGGCGACGTAGGCGGCGATCTCTCGCTTGGTCTGCTCGCGAGTCCGGGTGTCGAGGATTCGGCGGACCGAGTGGATGCCCACGAGGATGATGACGGACCCGAAGATGATCACCATCGCCATCAGGGACTCTTCGTTGATGCCGGCGAGCGTCAGGGGCAGTTGAATGGAGGTCGTGGCAGACATTGGGATCGCTCCGCGCGAGGCGCCAGGCACAGAAATGACCGCACGCCGCCTGAGCCGGCGGGCATGCCATCCTATTCGGGGCTTGCTGGGTGCGGTTTCGGGATCGCCGCCGGTACAGGCCGCCTTCGGCCGCGGAAGCCAAATATGGTCCGATTACCGGCTACCCGGTCGGGGTTTGTGTGTATCCCCGAGTCCTACACTCTACCCACTGATGCATCCATCGCGCCGGAGCTTTTTCGCATGTCCTCGACCCCTTCCATGACCGTCCCCACAACCCACAACTCAACCACGACCCCAGGCTCCGCCTCGCTCACCGCGGGCCAGATCCGCCAGGCCTTCATCGACTACTTCGCCAAGAAGCACACCCACAGCTTCGTGCCCAGTTCACCCTCCGTGCCGCACGATGACCCCACGCTTCTCTTCACCAACGCGGGGATGAACCAGTTCAAGCCCATCTTCTTGGGCAAGGTCGATCCGCACTCGGAGATGGGCAAGCTCAAGCGCGCGGTCAACAGCCAGAAGTGCATCCGCGCCGGCGGCAAGCACAACGACCTCGAGGATGTCGGCAAGGACACCTACCACCACACCTTCTTCGAGATGCTCGGCAACTGGTCCTTCGGGGACTACTTCAAGAAGGAGGCGATCGAGTGGTCGTGGGAGCTGCTCACCAAGGTCTACGGCATCCCCGCCGATCGCCTGTACGCGACCTACTTCGGCGGCAACCTCGACCAGGGCCTCGAGCCCGATGAAGAGACCAAGCAGCTCTGGCTCAAGTTCCTCCCCGCCAATCGCGTCATCCCCGGCAACATGAAGGACAACTTCTGGGAGATGGGTGACACCGGCCCCTGCGGCCCCTGCACCGAGATCCACGTCGATCGCATCGGCGGCCGGGATGCATCCAAGATGGTGAACGCGAGCGATCCGGATGTCATCGAGATCTGGAACAACGTCTTCATCCAGTTCAACCGCGAAGAAGGTGGCAAGCTCCGCTCATTGCCCGCCAAGCACGTCGATACCGGCATGGGCTTCGAGCGCCTGGTCTCGATCCTCCAGAACAAGCGTTCCAACTACGACACCGATGTCTTCAGCCCGCTGTTCGCGGCGATCCAGAAGGCGACGGGCTTTGCGACTCCATATTCGGGCAAGATCGGCTCTGCCGATGTCGGCAACATCGACACCGCCTATCGCGTGATCGCCGACCACATCCGCACCCTCACAATCGCGATCACCGATGGCGCCACACCCAGCAACGTCGGCCGCGGCTACGTCCTGCGCCGAATCCTCCGCCGCGCGGTCCGCTACGGCCGCCAGATGCTTGATGCCAAGCCGGGCTTCTTCCACCAGCTCGTCCCCACCGTTGTCGAGACCATGGGCACGTTCTTCGGGGAACTCAAGAAGAACCCGCAGCACGTGATCGCCGTCATCAAGGAAGAGGAAGAGAGCTTCGGTCGCACTCTTGATCGCGGGATCAAGCTGTTCGCCGAGGTCGCCGAGGCCACCGTCGCCGCGAACGCGAAGGTGATCTCAGGCACCGACACCTTCAAGCTCCACGACACCTACGGCTTCCCCCCCGATCTCACCGCCTTGATGGCCGAGGAACGCGGCCTCACCGTCGACATGGCCGGCTACGAGGCCGAACGCAAGAAGGCCGAGGAACTCTCACGATCGGGCGGCAAGACCACCGAAGAAAAGCCGCTCGCCCTCGATGGCGATGCCGTCGCACGCCTCCATCACCTCCAGATCCATCCCACCAACGACTCCTTCAAGTTCGAGGCCAAGCCCCTCCGCGCCCATGTCAAAGCGATCTGGGATGGTGACACCTTCGAGGAATCCGCCCGCGGCGTGCTCGCCGCCAAGAAGCTCGTAGGTGTCATCACCGATCGCACCAACTTCTACGCCGAGATGGGCGGACAGGTCGCCGATACCGGCCGCATCGAGGTCCTGAGCGAGGCCCGCTCCCACTCCGGTGACAAGCGCGACGGCGGCAACTTCATCGTCGAACACACCGCCGCCTTCGGCGGATACATCCTCCACATCGGCTACGTCGAGAAGGGTGAGGTCCGCGTCGGGGACACGGTCGCACTCGAGGTCGACGATGCCCGCCGCGCCCAGATCGCCGCCAACCACACCGGCACGCACCTGGTCAACTTCGCCCTCCGCAAGATCCTGGGGCCGCACATCGATCAGAAGGGCTCGGGCGTCGCACCCGACAAGATGCGCTTTGACTTCTCCCACACCGCCCCGGTCACACCCGAGCAGCTCTCGCAGGCCGAGAGAATCATCCGCGGACAGATCGAGGCCGATCTCACCGTCTACGCCAAGCCCTCCCCACTCCTGCTCGCCCGCTCGATCTCCGGCCTCCGCGCGGTCTTCGGGGAGCAGTACCCCGATCCCGTCCGAGTCGTCTCGATCGGTCAGCCCGTCGAAGATCTGCTCGACTCCCCCACCAACACCGCCTGGAGCGAGATGTCCATCGAGTTCTGCGGCGGAACGCACGTCGAATCCACCCTCCGTCTGGCAGCGCTCGCAATCCTCTCCGAGGAAGCGGTCGCCAAGGGCGTCCGCCGCGTGGTCGCCGTCACGGGCGGTGCGGCGGTCGCTGCCTACGCCGCCGCCGACAGCATCGCCGCACGCGTGCTCGCCGCGACCCGGCTTGCCGACCACGACCTCCCTGCGGAGGTGGCCGCGATCAGCACCGAGATCGAGAAGACCCCGCTCCCCGCCGGCAAGCGCTCCGAACTGCGCTCCCAGCTCGCCGGACTCGCCGAGCGCGCCAAGTCCGCCGAGAAGAACGCCTCCAAGCTCCGGGAGCAGGCCGCCGCGCAGATGGCCCGCCAGATCGCCCAGTCCGCCCAGACCGCGGGGGATGAGTTCATCGTCACGACGATCGATGTTGGCGACGATCGCGGGGCTCTCCAGGCCGCCGTCAAGGCTGTCCGGGATACCTGTATCCGCTGCGCGGTCATGCTCTACTCGACCGACCCCACAGGCAAGGTCACCGTCATGGCATCGGTCCCCGACGGCCTGATCTCCCGCGGCCTCAAGGCCGGGGACTGGGTCCGCGAGGCCTGCGGCATCATGGGCGGCAAGGGTGGCGGCAAGCCCGACAACGCCCAGGGCGGCGCCAGCGATTCCAGCCAGCTCAAGGAATCGCTCAAGCACGCCCGCCAGTACGCGATGCGCGTCGCCAAGTAGACCCCCACATGAACGAACCGGATCAAAAGGACCAGTCCACCGCCGCGGCCGCCTCGGCATGGGGGGTCGGGCTCAATTTCGCCTACGGCGTCATCGGCTTCACCATGATCGGCTGGGCGCTCCAGCACTGGGTATGGCCCAAGGGCGCTCCCTGGGTGATCCTGGGCTTTGCCCTCGCGGGGCTCTTGGGCGGCGGATACCGCTTCATCCGGGATGCGATCGCCATGGGCAAGGCGAGCAGCGAGGCCGCCCGCCGGCACGCCAACCGCCCAAAGTAGGGTTCAGATAGGGTGGTTTGGAGCCTCGCCAGCGCCCCGAAACGCTCGCCTCTTGCGGGCGGTCCACCTATCCTTTGCCCCCTTTCGGCGGGTGGGTTGGCCTGATTGACCGTGCTGGGTGGCCGGTCCGGGCTTCAAACCCGTTGCTTCCTGGAGGTCGGGCGCCTTGATGGCTGCTGAGATCCACCGTCGCACATCGGTTGCGCCGCTTGCGGCGATGCTGATCGGCGGCGCGCTGGTCGCGGGGGCCTGCATCGGCGCAGTTTCGGTTGCTACCGGCCGGGCGACCCTGCCCCAAGCGGGACTGGGGGCCGGGCTCGGGATCGGCAGCGTGGTGTTCGCGGGGCTTGCGGGGCTGGTGATGCTCTCGACGGCGATCCGATCGGGCGGCAAGAACTTCGCGATGTTCGTCGCGACCGCCGGCGGGGTGCGGATGTTCATCTCCCTGGCGATCGCGGTGATCGCGTTCATGACCTCGCGCCCCGAGGCGCTCTCGTTCTGGGGCTCGTTCCTGGCGGCGAGCATCGTCTGGCTGGGGATCGAGACCACCTGGGCGATGAAGATGACACGAGTGATGTTCCCCGCGGGCACGACCGGCAAGGACCGGCCCCCCCCGGGTGATGGAGCGGCGACATGATGGATCAATTCTTCACGCTGGCCGCCTCCGACCCCGTCGCGCACGTGGTCAACCAGCCGCACACCAAGGGCCATCTGTTCGGGATGGACAACGTCTGGATCTGGTCGTCGCACATCGGCAACCTCATCCTGGCCGGGCTGCTCACGATCCTGGTGCTCGCGTACGCGGCGAGCAAGATCGCCACCGGCCCCCAGAGCCAGGGCAACGACCGCTACGTCACCAAGGGCGCCCTGGCCCACATGATCGAGGTCGTCATCATCTACCTGCGCGACACGGTCATCCGACCTCAGCTCGGGGAGCGCACGAACAAGTTCATGCCCTTCCTCATGACCATCTTCTTCTTCATCCTCTTCAACAACCTGCTGGGCCTGATGCCGATCGCCGACATCCTGCACCTGGCCGATCACTTCAACGGATCCCACACCTTCAGCGGCCTCCTCGGGGCGACCGCGACCCAGAACCTCTTCGTCACCGGCGCCCTGGCACTGATCGCGGCACTGGTCATCAACATCGCCGGCATCGTCAACATGGGCCTGGGGGAGTACCTCAAGCACCTGACCGCGGGCACGCCCCCCTACCTCTGGCCGCTCATGGTCCCCATCGAGATCATCGGCACCTTCATCAAGCCGGTCGCCCTGGCGCTGCGTCTGTTCGCCAACATGACCGCCGGGCACATCCTGCTGGCCGTGCTCTTCATGTTCGCCGTCCAGGGCCTGGGCATGATCTCCGCCGGCAGCATCGGCGGCATCGTGCTGGGCGGGACCGTCTCGGTGGTCTCGGTGATCGCCAGCATCGCCATCTACTTCCTGGAGCTGTTTGTCGCCGTGCTCCAGTCGTTCGTGTTCATGTTCCTGACGACGGTATTCATCGCACAACTCTCTCATCATGGCGAGCACGGGCACCACGATGAGCACGATCACGAGCACGCCCACGCTCATGCGCATTGAGCGGGCGGCGTGAATGACGGATCGACCCGGCCCAGGCCAAGCGCCGCGAGCCGGAACGCACACCCCGAGCATGTTCGAAGGAAAGGTCTGACCATGAAGCTTGCGAAACTGTTCACGTTCACGGGTCTCCTGGCCGTCTCGGCCGCTCCCGCGATGGCGACCCCCGCCGTGGCGGCTGCGTTCACCGTCGGCCAGGGCCTGGCCGCGGTCGGTGCCGGCCTGGCGGTCATCGGAGGCGGCATCGGCATCGGCCTCATCGGCCGCGGCGCTGTCGAGTCCACGGCTCGCCAGCCCGAGATGGCCGCCGACATCAACACCAAGATGATCCTGACCGCCGCCCTTGTCGAAGGTGCGGCGCTGTTCGCGGTCGTCGTCGGTCTGATGGGCGTCCTCAAGTAAGAAGAAGACTCGCCACAGAGGCACAGAGAACACAGGGGAAAAACCAGGAATTGATTTACTCTGTGCCCTCTGTGCCTCTGTGGTGATGATCGGCTTTCAGCCTTGGATCGCCTAACGCGGTCCGAGGCCTTTCAGAAGCAGTTTCGCCGGCGACCTGCCGGCTTTGGAGATCCTGATCAATGACCAAGCTCTTCTCCAGCAACCTCGCCCGGCTCGTTCTCGTGGGCATGACCGCCTCGGCCGCGCTTGCCTCCGATCCCGCGCACGGCGGGGCCGTCGAGAAGGTCGGCGTGATCCCCACCATCAACCAGGCGATCGTCGCCCCGATCGTCACGCTGGTGGTGTTCGCGATCGTGCTGGCGATCATCGCCGTCAAGGTCTGGCCCCTGATCAACAAGGGCCTCTCGGATCGTGAGAACAAGATCCGCGGCGAGATCGAGTCCGCTGAGCAGGCCCGCAAGCAGGCCAAGGATGCCCTCGATGAGTACCAGCGCTCACTCGAGAACGCCCGCGCTGAGTCGCAGAAGATGATCGAGACCACACGCGCCCAGCAGGGCCAGCTCGCCGCCGAGCTCAAGGCCAAGGCCGATGTCGAGCTCGGCCAGCTCCGGGAGCGGGCGATGAAGGACATCGACACCGCCAAGCGGGCAGCGCTTGCCGAGATCTACTCCGAGGCCGCCAGCCTCGCCTCGACCGCCGCCGCCAAGATCCTCCGCCGCGAGGTCCGCCCCGAGGACCAGCGGATCCTCGTCGAGGAATCCGTCCGGGCCCTGCAGGCCGTCAAGAACTGATCCGCACAGCCAATCTGAACTTCTGGCTTCATCTCTACCCCTTCTTTATCTGGCCCTTTGGCTATTTGCGATTTGGAGCTTTCCCATGTCCGACTCCGCCACCGATGCCGTCGCCACGACCTACGCCCGCAGCCTTTTCGAGTTGGCCGAGAAGGCCGGCGGACGCGCATCCATCGAGAGCACGCTCGCCGAGTTCGAGGAGATCCTGGAGCTGGCGCGTCAGGACAAGCGGTTCAACGAGTTCCTCTCCTCGCGCATCGTCTCCTTCGATCGCCGGGCCGGCTCAATCACCAAGATCTTCCAGGGTCGCGTCAGCGATCTGACGTACAAGTTCCTCCAGGTCCTCAACGACAAGGGCCGGCTGGGGCACCTGACCTCCATCGTCTCGGCGTTCGATGGCCTGGTGCAGCGGCACTTCGGTCGCGTCGAGGTCGATGTCTTCACCGCCGATCCGCTCACCCCCGATGATCTCCGCGGCATCCAGGCCCGGCTGGCGAGCAGCCTGGGCAAGGAAGTGATCGCCCACCCCTACACCGACGCCTCGATGATCGGCGGCGTCAAGTTCCGCATCGGGGATCAGCTCATCGACGGCTCGATCGCGACCCGGCTGCGGAAGCTGCAGGATCAGCTTGCGAACTCCGGGACGGCGGCGATCCGGGCGAAGTTTGACCGGATGATCGAGGGGTGAGGTGAGAGCGAGTATGAACTTTGAGCGCTCGCCTTGCGGCGGGCGTTTTTCATTTTGCGATCAAGCGCCGGTACTGCGAAATGCGCGTGTATGTATGCCATATGTGCGCACATTTCATGCACATCCATTCCTGAGCGGCAGGAGCGTTCGTACCGCGTCGATTTCGCGTTGGGGCCTTGGGTTCTGAATGACGCTGGGATGCGGCAGGAGCGGTCGTGGTGCAAGTCACTGTTTGTGCGCGCTTTGGTGGTCGCATTCGGGACATCTTGCATCCGGAGGGAGACCTTGACGGCTGTAGTCGCAGCGCGGGCAGAGGTTGCGGCGAGGATGATCACCGGCGCTGCGGCATCACTGGCCCCCCACCCCCACCTATCCTTCCTCCCCATTTCAGATCCGCAAAATCCGCGTCATCCGCGGCTGCTTTGAGAGAGCCCACCATGCCCAAGAAGACCATCGCCCAGACCGAAGTCGCCGGCAAGCGAGTCCTGACCCGCGTTGATTTCAACGTGCCGATCGAGAACGGCATCATCGAGGATGATCGGCGCATCAAGGCGGCGATCCCGACGATCAAGAGCATCACCGATCGCGGGGGCAAGGCGATCCTGTGCTCGCACCTGGGCCGGCCCGAGGGGACGGGGTTCGATGCCGAGTCTTCGCTTGAACCGTGCGCCAAGCGGCTCTCGGAACTGCTCGGCAAACCGGTCTCGTTCCCGAGCAGGGACTGCACCGATGCGGCGGCCGCGGCGGCGATCGCCGGGATGAAGAACGGGGATGTCGTGCTGCTGGAGAACCTTCGCCACCACAAGGGAGAGAAGAAGGGTGACTCGGCGTTCGCGAGCAAGCTCGCCGCGTACGGGGATGTCTACGTGAACGATGCCTTCGGGACCAGCCACCGGCCCGATGCATCGATGGTCGCGGTCGCGAAGGCGGTCAACGGGCCGAAGGTCTCGGGCCTGCTGCTCGAGAAGGAGATCAAGTACCTCTCCGAGACGCTCGCGAACCCGGCGAAGCCGTTTGTCGTGGTGCTGGGCGGGGCGAAGGTATCGGACAAGATGGCGGCGATCGAGCACCTGTTGCCCAAGTGCTCTGCGATCGTGGTGGGCGGCGCGATGGCGTACACGTTCCTGGCGGCGATGGGGCGGAAGGTGGGTTCAAGCCGCGTGGAGGCGGACCGGCTCGCGGATGCCAAGCGGGCGATCGATCTTGCGGCCAACTTCAAGTGCTCGCTGCACCTGCCGGTGGATCACACCTGCTCGACGAAGTTCTCCGAGAATGATGGCGATATCGAGGTCTTCGATAACGACATCAAGGAAGGCTTCATGGGTCTGGACATCGGACCCAAGACCCAGGCCAAGTTCGGGATGGTGCTCGCCAGCGCCAAGACCGTGGTGTGGAACGGGCCGATGGGTGTCTTCGAGTGGGCACCGTTCGCGGCGGGAACCCGCGCGATCGCCAAGGCGATCGCCGAGGCGAGCGGGAAGGGCTGTATCAGCATCGTCGGCGGTGGGGATTCGGCGGCGGCGGTCGAGAAGTTCGGGCTCGCCGACAAGTTCACGCACGTCTCAACAGGCGGCGGGGCTTCGCTGGAGATGCTGGAAGGCAAGAAGTTCGAGAGCGTGGATTTGCTCGACAACGCGTGATCGCGCGCAGCGCGCGGTACGACTTCATCAAGCCCTGCGCCGGCGTGTCGAGCAGGTGATCCCGGCCGTGAGCAAGGCGCCCGATACCGGAGCGGGCACAACGATGAGCTTGAGCAACCGCCCATCCTGCTCGTTGGGATTGCCCATGTCCACCAGGTAGATCGTCGTGCCATCGGGCCCGACGGCGACGCCGCTGGCGGCAGCAAGGTCGGTGACCAGCGCGGTCTTCTCGCCGTTGTTGGGGTTGATGAGCCACAGGGCGCCCTGTCCCGGTTCGGTCCCGACCTGCGCGGCGAGCAGACGGCCATCGGCGAGCCGGTCGATCGCGGCGAGTCCGGGCATCCCGATCGAGAACTCGGCAAGCGAGAGGAGGCCGGTGACGGCATCGTACTGGGCGATCTGGCCATCGACGTTCCAGGGGCCGTACATGCCGACGTGGAGAACGCCATCATCGAGCAGGAGACCCGTGGGTGAGGTGAGCGCATCGCTGCCCGTGTTGATGATCTCCTGGAGCTCGCCGTAGCCGCTTGTGGTCGGGTCTGCGATGAACACGCGATCCCGGTTGGCGCTGGAGGTGTAGAGCCGGCCGCTGAGCGGATCGACGATGATGCCCGACCAGTTGCCGCCATCGGGTGTCGGCGCGAGCGACTGCAGCGGGCTGCCATCGAGCGCGTGGCGATGAATCTGCTCGATGCCGGTCAGCCGTCCGCCCTCGCCGTACCAGAGCGTCTGGTCGTGGGCGATATGGATGGCGAGCGGGCCGATGTCGAGGCCGAAGAACTCGGAGACGGCGATCCCGGTGATGAGGGGCGCGAACGAGCCGCCGGAGCCCTTGAGGATCTGTCCGCGAGCGCTGTCTGCGAGGTAGACATTACCGGCGGCATCGATATCAACACCCTGGGGGTTGGCGAGGTTTTCGAGCTCGACGCTCAGGGTGTATGACGAATCGTGGATGACCTGTGCGGCGGCGTGTCCGGCGAGCTGAGACACGACGGCCAGGCTCACCCCGGCGAGGGGTCGATAACGGAACGGCTCCATGGGTTCGCTCCTGTGCGGGGAGGGTCTGTCGGGGCGTACCGGATCCGAACGGAACGGGGTGCGCCCGGGAGACAGTCGCTATCCGGTGGGAAGCGCTGCACGGTTCCAACGCACGCGAAATCGGCCTACTTCGCGGGTTGGTTCATCCGCTGGATCGCCCGATCAAGCACGGAATCGGACCCTCCGCGGAGGTAGTCGGTGGGTTGAGGCGGGGCTTCCACATCAGGTTGCACCCCGCGGCCGTCGAGAAGCACGCCGGCCGGTGTGAACGACACCATCGAAGAGAGTCGCACGCGGATGCCGCCGGCGAGCGTGTGTTCGATCGCCAGGCCGCTGCCGCCGGCGCTGGGCCGACCCATGAGCGTGACGTGTTCGATCTGATCCATCGCCGTCAACCAGGCATCGGTGGCGCTGAAGCAGACGTTGTCGAGCAGGACGATGACACGGCAAGCGGGCTTGTGCCAGGACCGGGCGGGATCGGGCTTGATGAGGCCGTAGTACCAGGGGTTGAAATCGGAATCGTCGAGGGTGATGCCGGGCTCGGTGACCTTGAACGTGGCGATGAACCGCTCGATCGCGGCGCGCTCGGCCGTGGACCAGGCCGGATCGTCGGCCCTGCGCATGAAGCGTTCGGACATGCGGCGATCGATGCTGGCGGCGTCGGCGCTCGCGCCATCCTGCGGAAGTCGCAGTGGTCTCGATGCGTTGTAGACGACTGGGGTGGCATCGGCGGGCATGATGAGGGAGGCGATCAGGAGCAGGGCATCTCGCCGACCGCCGCCGTTGCCGCGGACATCGATGATGAGGCGATCGGCGGTCGCGAACGTGCGGAAGTGGCCACGGAGTTCATCAAGGAAGTCGGGCCCATCACCCATGTCCGCAAGCCGCAGGTAGGCGATTCCGCCGTCGAGCATTCCGGTGGGGCGCCGGGGCCAGGTTCCGTAGGCCGGGGACCGGCTCGCCAGGGTCAGCGTGATCTTCTTCCACCGCTCCGCAGGCGCATCGGGGGCATCGGCAACCTCGACGATCGCGTTCGTGTCTTTAGAGGGGATGCCGGCGGCCGCTGCGCTGCGGAGGAGTCGGCAGGAACGTTCACGGATGATGGCAGGTGAGCCATCAACGACGAGGTCGCCCTGACGCGAAAGCAACTGCTCGATCGGCGCACCACCGATCGACATGACATACATCGCATCCCCGCCGATGAAGCCGGAGCGATCGGGGAGCACACCGATAATGCCCGATCCCGCCTCATCGCCGAGGGGCATCAGGAGCATCGGAAGCCACGGGCCCTGGTTGAAGTCAGCTGGGATGTTGATGGCTGCGTGGCCATCGATGGTCGAGCCGATGAGGCGATGCATCCCAAGGGCAACATCGTTCGATGTGGGCCTGGGATGCTTGGCGAGCCAGTCCTGGGCCAATGCTCGCAGGGAGTCCCCTGATCCCTTGGCAACCACGTAGGAATCGCAAGTGGCGAGCAGATCGGCGAGTTCGATGATCGCCTTCGGATCGGCGCTGATCTGGGGCTGTGGCGTAGGCCCTGATTCTCCCGAGATTCGCTTCTGTCGCAAGGCTTGGCGATTCTCCCATGTGAGGCTCGCTTCGATCTCCAATGGATTTCCGCCCTGCACCGGCTGCACACGGAGCTTCACGACTCGGCCGGGCTGCCGACCGGCTCTGGTCATCATGGCGACCAAGTCCTCTTCGAATCGCCGCTGAGCTTTGTCGCCATATTCCTTGGCTGCGAACGCCATGACATCGGGGATCTCCCAGCCGTTGATCGCCAACAGCATGTAGACCGCGCCGGCGACCTGGACCTGGACTTCGGCGGGCCCCGGACCCCACTGGACATCCTCGAAGGGCGTGCCCTCCATCGGTTCCGACTGCGGGCCAGCGATGTCATCCCTGATGCGCTCGGGGGCATCTTCGACGGAGTCGGCGGCGTCGTAGGCAAGGCTCCAGAGTTGGCCGGACTTCCAGCCGATCACGGTCAGGTACGCGAGCACGCCAATCGCAGCCAGCGCTATGGCCAGCCACAGGATGCGGTCGGGGCTGCGCGTGGGGGTGGACGTGGGGGCGGGGGTGGAGGTGGGCATCATGCACCAAGGAAAACGATCGGGATCGGATGACCAGCTATTCCCATGGGCAGCGTACCAGTTTCACGGATGGATCCGGCGTCGTAGCATCCAGCAATGGGTACTGATGGATCCAGGGGTGCGATCGTTCTGCTCTCGGGGGGGCTCGACAGCGCGACTGCGCTTGCGATCGCGCGGCGGGATGGGCGGGAGTGCTGGGCCCTTTCGTTTGACTACGGGCAGCGTCATCGGCACGAGCTGCTCGCGGCGGGGCTGGTCGCCCGTTCGCTGGGCGCGGCCCGGCACATCGTGATGCCGCTGGATCTGCGGATCTTCGGGGGATCATCGCTGACGGGGGCGATCCCCGTGCCGAAGGACCGGGCCGAGAGTGAGATGGGCGCTGGGATTCCGGTGACGTATGTGCCGGCGAGGAACCTGGTGTTTCTGTCGCTGGCGAGCGGGTTGGCGGAGGTCGCCGGGGCCCAGGAGATCTACATCGGCGTCAACGCGGTGGACTACTCGGGATACCCGGATTGCCGGCCGGAGTTCATCCGGTCGTTCGAGGAGACGGCACGGCTCGGGACCAAGGCGGGTGCGGAAGGGGCGGGGGTGCGGATCATCGCCCCGCTGGTTGACTTGACCAAGGCGCAGATCATCAGGCTTGGGGCACGCCTGAGTGTCGATTACTCGCTGACGCACTCGTGCTATGACCCGGAGGTGGAGTCGATGGCGCCGGACCGGGCGAGCCAGGCTGTGCTGGCGTGCGGCAGGTGCGACAGTTGCCTGATCCGGGCACGCGGGTTTGCGGAGGCGGGCATCCCTGATCCGACGCGATATGCGCGGAAGTCCTAACTGTTATGCAACACACAGGCCCTTCTTGAGATCCGAGGATCTGATCTGCCGATGAAAGAACCGGATACACTGCACGAACAAGGCATACATCCGCCTGGGAACTCTGGAACAACCGATCATGCGCACAAGCAACCCCGTCCTCAACAGCAAGGCCTTCGATGTCCCTGGGTGGGAGCATCTGGATGCGGCGGCGAGCCAGCCCCGGACGATGACGATCCAAGGGACGGTGAACGCAGCGTTCATCCTGATCATGCTGACGATGGCCTCGGCGATCGGCGGGTGGTACCTGATCCAGAACCAGATCGTGTCCCCGTTCACGTTGGTGCTGCCTGGGGCGCTGGCGGGACTTGTGCTCAGCCTGATCATGTTCTTTGCGCCCAAGACCTCCCCGTTCCTTTCCCCGCTCTATGCGATCGTTGAGGGGGTGTTCCTGGGCGGGTTGTCGCTCCTGATGCAGGCAAGCCTTGCCAAGAAGCTGGGGCCCGCTGCCTCGGGCGTGGTGTTTCAAGCGGTGCTGCTGACGTTCGGGATCTTCATCTCGCTGCTGCTCGCGTACAAGTTCCGGTTGGTTCGCGTCGGCAAGACGCTGGGCACGTGCGTGATGATCGGAACCGCCGGCATCGGCATCCTCTACCTCATCAGCATGGTGCTGGGCATGACCGGCATGGGGAGCATCGGGTTTATCCACAGTTCCAGCAACCTGGGGATCGCCTTCACGGCCGGTGTCGTGATCCTGGCCTCGCTCAACCTCGTGATGGACTTCCAGTCTGTCGAAGCCGCCGCCGAACGCGGGAGCCCCAAGTACATGGAGTGGTACGCCGCCTTCGGTGTGCTGACGACACTCATCTGGCTGTACATCGAGCTCCTGCGGCTGCTCGCCAAGATCGCCGACCGCCGCTGAGCCGGGCCAGCCCCACATCCCAGCCACCCCCACCACTCTCCCCACATACCCGTTCCCCGTTCCGGCCTCTGGCGCAATTGCCCTCGACTGGCCAGAGGGATCTGGTATGCTGGCATTCCCGACGGCGAGCCATCTGCCTCGGCCAGGAGAGACCAGATGTCCATCACGAATTCTCGGACGTGGCTGCTTGCCGGCCTCGCAGCGCTGGCCGGTTCGCCTGCATTGGCGGACGAGACGGCGGCGATCGGCTTGGCGGGGGTCCAGCTCAAGCACAACACCAACCAGAGCCGCAACAGCAGCCCCGATTCGATTGATCCCTTCTACGGCTACGAGTACCACATCACGGGAAAAGCCAAGGGCGACAACGGGTTGTTCGCGGTGATGTTCCCGAACCCGACGGACTTGGCGGTCATTCTGGAGACGCTCTCGCCCGGTTCTTCGGCGATGCTGAACGGGACGGCGTGCAACGCGGCGGGGACGCACCCGTTCGCAGCGGATGACATCGTGGTGAGCGGCTCCCAGGTGATCTTGGGGATTCCCGTCACGTTCTCGGCGACCGTCTCGGTGGGAATCAACGCCTCGAACTTTGCCTATTTTGACCTCAAGAACGTGAGCATCAACCCTGCGGCGCTGGTGGGGAGCATGACGATCACGGAGGGGACGGCGACTCTGACAGGCCTATGCACGGCCGACTTCGACGGTTCGGGATTCGTCGATACCGACGATTTCGATGCGTTTGTCGAGACCTTCATCGCCGGGGACATCGCCGCGGACATGGACTGCACCGGATTCGTTGATACGGACGACTACGACACGTTTGTTGTTCGGTTCGAGGCAGGGTGCTGAGCGACCCTGGACGGCGGGAATTGGTGTATTTTTGTTGCGTGAATTGAACATCCCGCGGGGGATGCGATATCAGGCCGTTCCTACGCTTTGAGCCCGATTTGTGGGTGGATCTGAGGGGCTGGATTTGGCATTTGGATCTGGGTTGGCCCGAGCCTTTGCGGGGTGGGCCGTTGAGAGAGCATTTCTTCCGCGGAGATTGACCATGTCGCGTTTTCTTGCTTGTCAGGCCGCCGCAGCGGCCGTGATTGCTCTGGCCTCCGGCACGGCGAGCGCCCAGCTTCGGATCGCCGCCTGGAACATCAGCAACTACGGCGGCGGACGCGAGGCGGCGTTTAAGACGGCTGTCTACACGACGTTCGAGGGGCGCTCGATGCGTCCGGATGTGCTGATGGTCCAGGAAGTGACCTCGGTGACCGGTGCACAGGACCTGTTGACGTACCTGAACAACGCGCCCGGCAGCCCGGGCGACTGGTCCCGTTTCACGTTCTTCAACGGGCCGGACACGGATGTGACGGTGTATTTCCGCACATCGAAGATCAAGCCTGTCAACCCGGCGATCCCTGGTGATCCCGATGGCTTCCCTGATTCCATCCTCGTGGTTCCCGGCGGCAACCCTTCGGGCGCGCCGCGTGATGTTCGCCGGTTCGATGTCCAGTTGCAGGGTTACAACGCGCCCTCGACCATCATCTCGCTCTACCCGGTGCACTACAAGGCGGGGGACACCACGGCCGACCAGAGCAGGCGCCTGGATGAGGCGACCAAGATCCGGGCGAACATGTCGAGCCTCCCGGCTGGGTGGAACTTCCTGATCGGCGGGGATTTCAACATCCAGTCCTCGAGCCAGGCGGCGTACCAGATGATGGTCGGGGCACCGGCGGCGGGCAGGCTCTTTGACCCGATCAGCACGCCGGGAAGCTGGAACAACAGCGGCGCATACAGGTTCGTGCATACGCAGGATCCGGCGGGGGCGGGCGGAGTCGATGATCGCCACGACCAGATTCTCATGTCCGCCGGCCTCTTCGACGGCTCGGCGTTCGAGTACATCGGGAATCAGCCGCTGCCGTACAGCACCACGACGTGGAACGACCTGAACCACTCGTACCGCTCCTGGGGCAACGACGGCACGAGCTTCAACCTCACGCTGACGGTCGCGGGCAACACGATGGTGGGCCCGACGATCGCCCAGGCCCTGATCGACATCTGCAACGGCGCGGGGCATTTGCCGGTGTTCCTGGATGCACGGGCACCGGCGAAGGCCACTTCGGAGACTTCGCTGGATTTCGGTGATGCGTTCGTCGGTGATCCCGATGTGGTCCGGACACTCAACGTCTCGAACGCCGGGGACACGGCGGTGTGGACCGCAACCGGGCTCGCCACGCTGTCGTACTCCATGACCGCGCCGGCCGACTTTACCGCGCCGGGCGGCACGTTCGTCGACGCGGCCGGCGGCGGTGGCAACGCCCACGGGATCACGCTTGGGACATCGACACCCGGCACGTTCTCGGGCACGCTGGTGATCACCTCCGACGATCCCGACCAGCCGGCGCGGCAGGTCACGCTCACGGGCAACATCTGGTGCAAGGCGGACTTTGACCGCTCCGGCTTCGTGGATTTCGAGGATTACGATGCGTTCGTCGAGGCCTTCGAGCTGGGCACCGAGGATGCGGACTTCGACGGCTCGGGCTTTGTCGATGTCGAGGACTTCAACGCGTTCGTGCTTCAGTTCGAGGCGGGATGCTGAAGAGGGAAATGACGGCACGACCCGTTGATGTCTGGTGGATCCGCCACGGTGAGAGCGTCCGCAACGCGGGGCTGCCGACGGTTGATACGTACACCGCGCCCTTGACGGAGCTGGGTCATCGCCAGGCGCTGCGGGCGGCGAGCGGGCTGCCGAGGCAGCCGGACCTCTTGATTCACTCATCGTTCCTGCGCACACAACAGACAGCGCGGGCGATCCTGGATCGCTTCCCGGAATCGCCCGTCGAGACCTGGCCGGTGCACGAGTACCACTACCTGTGCGATGAGCGGACCCGCAACACGACGCGGATGGACCGTGAACCGATGGTGCGGGAGTACTGGGAGCGGTGCGAGCCGGGGTATGTCAACGGCGTGGGCGCTGAGTCGTTCGCCGGGTTTATCGATCGCGTCGATGCGGCGATCACGCGGCTGCGGATGCGTGCGGAGGGTTGGATCGTGATCTGCTCGCACCAGCAGTTCATGCAGGGGGTGCAGTTCCGGCTTGCCAACGGTGGAGAGCCGGGGATCGGGCTGATGCGGCGATTCTGCGAGCATGTGCATACGCAGGAGCTGCCCAATGCGGCGATGATGCGGACGCGGCTTTCGCGCGCGGGATCGAGCGCCGAGGTACTTGCCGGCATTGCAGATCGCGCGGAAGAGATCCTGCCCGTGGGGTCAGAGTGGATCCGATCGCTGCCGATCGCCTGATGGGCTGCATGTGTGCGGGGGGGGGCGGCGGCTACTTGCCCTTGTGCAGCACGAGCGAGATGTTGTCTGAGTAGCCATCGGCGCTGCCCTGGCCGGCGAGCGACTGCACCCGGACCTCGGCGATCCGTGCGCGGGGTGGGACAGCGCCGGCGGTCTTGCGTTCGACGAACCCGGTTGCGCGATCTCCCGAACCGCCGAACGCGGCGAGCCTGTCCTGCGTGGTGACGGGCGTGAGGGCTGCAGCGCCGAGCGTTCCACCGTTCTCATCGGTAAAGCGGACATCGACGACAGCCATATCTCGCTGGTCGGCGAAGCCGCCGAGCCAGGCGGATAAATCGAACCGCACCATGCCCGCATCGATATCGACGGCGAAATCGGCCAGGTCGATGGTCTGGGCCATCACGCTGTCAACCGCGCCGCCGGCGAAGAAGGCCTTGCCGCGATCCTTGGGACCCGGTGATGCGTGGGTCGGAAAGCCGCCGAGTGCGTCATAACCGATTGCGGTCATGCCGGCCAGATCGACCCAGCCGGGGATGCCCAGGTTCTGGTCCTGCGCGCTGGCGGGCGTGATCGCCTCGGCATCGCCGTTGTCGATGAGATTTGTGTTGTACTGCTTGCGGGACTTGAGACCTCGGACCCGGCCATCGAGGTTCCATTCGGGCTTGGGGGTGATGCCCATGTGGGCGAGCAGGGTCGCGACGGCATCGACCTGGTTGACGGTGTCCCGGATCGTGCCGCGTGCGGCGGCCTCCCCGCTCACGATGTAGAAAATTCGGCGATGGGCCTCTTCATCCCTGCCGTGGTTGCCATCGATGGTGCCGGAGTGATCGGGCGTCACGATGTAGAGCCAGTTCTCATCCTTGAAGGTGGGGCGGGAGCGGACGGCGGCGAGCACCTTGCCGACCTGCTGATCGGCGAGCTTGATCGCCGCCATGTATTCGGGGATGCCTGGGTGGAATCCGGAGTTGTGGCCGGTCTCGTCGATATCGCTGACGTAGTAGAAGGCGACATCAACTGGCTTGGCGGCGATATCGGCGCAGGCCTGCTCGCAGTTGCGTTCATCACCCTTCTCCTTGTAGTTGAAGAAGACGTGGATGTCGGTGCAGGTGGGTGTGAGATACATGTCGATCTCCTGCCACGTTGACCACGTGCCGACCTTGAGTTCGGGGCGGACCTCCTTGATGCGGGTGAACATGTGCGGGTACTGGGTGTAGTTGGCGCCGCGGAAGGTGTTGTCCTTGACACCGTGCTTGTTGTGCCAGACACCGCAGAGGACGCTCGACCATCCCGGCCCGCTGACGGTGGGAGCGCCGGTGTGGGACTGGTCCGTGAAGCAGCCGTTGCGGATCAGTTCGTGAAGATTGGGGGCATCGGCGAGCAGCAAGGCATCGGGACGGAGCCCATCGAGGCCAATCAGGAGAACCTTGGGGGCCGGCTCGGTAGGGCGAGCGGGTGCTTGGGGCATCGCGGGGAGCAGGGCTGCGGCGAGGCAGGTGATCAGTGTTGGCATGGTGCGCATGCTATCAAAAAGCACGGTGTTTGGTGGGGGTGTGTGATTGAACGTAAGGCTCAATGTGGCGCCCGTTCGCCTACGCTTGGGCATGGCTCAATCGGTCACGGCGAAGATAGGCTCGGCGATCAAGCGGATGCTGTCGGGTGATGCTCCGGCATCATCGCCATCCACCGGCGACAAGCAGATGCTCAAGAATCTCTCGGAGAACCGGAAGGTCTGGGAGGAGAGCGTCTATTACGAACAGGTCGAGCAATACATGCGTGCGCAGTGGGAGGCGCACCTGTGGCCTCTGCTCAAGGATTCGGACTTCACGACGACGCTCGACCTGGCCGCGGGGGCCGGACGCAACAGCGAGATCCTCAAGGACCTGGCGAAGGAACTCTGGATCGTCGACATCAACCAGACCAACATCGACCGCTGCAAGCAGCGGTTCGCCGGGTACGCGGGTCCGTGCAAGATCCACTTCGCGGTCAACGATGGCGTCTCGCTGACAATGATCCCCAGCGGCTCGCTCTCGATGGTGTACAGCTTCGATGCGATGGTTCACTTTGATCCGGGGGTCATCCAGCAGTACGTGAGGGAGTTTGCGCGGATTATGAAGCCCGGGGCGACGGGCTTCTGCCATCACTCCAATTACGGCAACCTCGCGACCGATCCCAACAGCCACTGGCAGAGCAACCCGCACTGGCGCAGCCACATGACGCGCGAGCTGTTCGCCCAGTATTGCCAGGAATCGGGGCTGGAGATCACCAGGCAGGTGATCCACTCCTGGGGCGGCTCGACGGATCTGGACTGCTTCTCGTGCTTCCGCAAGCCGGCTTGATCATGCCGGATTCGGGCGCTTGCCCGGCCGCCACACGGCCGTCATCAGTGTGAACACCACCAGCACGATCAGCATCATCAGCGGGATGCGCCACGGGTACGGACCGAGGGCATCGATCACGGTGCGGAAGCCCGGCTTGGTGGGGCCGAGATAGCCGTAGTTGAGGCCGGTGATCGCATCCAGGACGATCATCGCGACGGTGTAGAAGAACGTCACGACGAAGGCGATCCGCCAGTCGCCCCAGGTGGGGCGATAGCCGCGGGCGATCATGTCGTAGAGGCATGTACCGATGATGTGTGTGTGGCTGAGCCAGAACCACCAGTAGCGGGTGTATCCGAAGCCTTCGCTGAGCGTGGGGGTGAAGAAGGCCTGGGTGGAGAGACCGATTCCCCAGTAGTACAGCAAGGCGCGGGCCCATCGCTTCTCGGTGAGCAGGGCAATCGCCGCGAACCAGGGGGCGACATCGCAGAACTGGAGCGGGAGGCTGCGTGACCAGTCGAGGTTGGCGGGAAGGAGATACCAGACGACCTCGATTCCCTGGCGGGCGAGGATCAGGCCGCCCCAGAAGGCGCCCAGCATGACCTCGCGCGGGGTGCCGCGCCACTTGCGGCCGATCAGGGCGAACACCAGCGAAGCGCCCAGCAGGGCGATGACGGTGATCACGTGAAAGAGCGTGAAGGGGCGGAACTCGACCATGAATCCGCGGGCTGTCGGCACGGCGGCGGCGAGCAGGCCGGGGATCATGATGCGCCCGCTCCGGCTGGGCGTGAGGATTCGTGGCGGAGCTGGCCGCAGGCGGCGGCGATATCCCGGCCCCGGCTGGCGCGGATGTGGGTGTTGATGTGGCGGGCCTTCAGGATGCGCTGGAATTCCAGGACATCATCGGTGTTGGGCCTGCCGAATGGAACGCCGGTGACCTCGTTGTAGCGGATGAGGTTGATGTTGGCGCGGAGGGTCTTGGCGATCTGCGCGAGCTGGGTTGCGTGCTCGGGCCGGTCGTTGACACCGCGGAGGAGGGTGTATTCGAGCGTGATCTCCCGGCCGGTCTTCTCGAACCATTCGCGGCAGGCGCCGAGCAGTTCCTCGATGGTGGTGTACTCGGCCCAGGGGATGAGCTTGCGGCGGATCTCATCGTTGGGGGCGTGGAGCGAGAGCGCCAGGGTCACGGGAAGATCAAGCTGCTGCGAGAGCTTGCGGATCGCCTGCGGGAGGCCGACGGTCGAGATCGTGATCTTGCGGGCCGAGATGCCCAGGGCCCAGAGCGAGGCCATGGTGCGGACCGCGCGGACGACGTTGGGAAGATTGGCGAGCGGCTCACCCATTCCCATGAAGACGACGTTGCTGATGCGCCCGACGCCGGGGAGTCGGCCCAATCGCCAGACCTGTTCGACGATCCGACCGGCGGAGAGGTTGGCATCGAGACCGCCGAGGCCTGAAGCGCAGAAGCGGCAGCCGACGGGGCAGCCGACCTGGGAGCTGATGCACGCGGTGCGGCGATCTTCGCTGGGGATCATGACGCACTCGGTCTGGCGAGAGGAATCGAGCGGTTCTCCGGTGGGAAGAGCGGCGTTGTTGAGGACGGTCAGGCCGATGGGGCCCGGCGCTGCAGGCGAGCTGGGGGCATCCGCATCGCCGTCTGCATCGGCGAACTCATCGTGGTCACCGTGGGCTTCGACTTTGGCGAGCGTGCCTTCGAGGGGATCGGCGATGGGTGGGTTGGGAGCGCCATCGGTCCACTGCATGAGCAGCTTCTGCGTGTCATCGGTGGCGGCCTGGTGGCGGACGATGCGGCCGGAGAGGAATGTGAAGGAGTTGGCGAGCGTCTGGCGATCGAGCTTGGAGAGGTTGGACATCGCCGCCGGATCGATGATGCCTTTCTGATACACCCATTCAAGGATCTGGGCAGCGCGGAATCTGGGCCAGTTCCTAGACTGGCACCAGGCTTCCATGGATTCGGGGGTCTGCTCGAAGATGTGCGGATCGGGGTGCTTCATGCCTGTGACGCATTGTTCGCGGGTCGATCGCCTGGCCGGAGAAAGAAGGTCAGATCCTCATTCGGCAAGCACGGGACGTATCGCCGGCCACATGGCAGCATGGCGTATGCGTGACTGGCGATAACGGTCGGCATCAGGGCCGGGACCGCGGAGCTCGGTCTCGCGGATGGTCGCGGTCGTTGCTTCTTCAACCGATTTCCAGAGGCCAGCGCCGACACCGGCGAGCAGGGCAGCGCCCAGGGCCGGGCCTTCTTCGGTGTTGGTGACCACGACCTCGCAGCCGAAGACATCGGCCTGCAGCTGTCGCCAGAGCTCGCTCTTGGCGCCGCCGCCGCCGAGGCGAACGGTCGAAACCGGGACGCCGACGGAGCGGACCAGATCCAGGATCTGGCCCATGGTGAAGGTGACACCCTCGATGACGGAGCGGATGAGGTCGGCTTTGGTGTGGCGAGCGGTCAGGCCAATCCATCCGCCGCGTGCGGCGGGTTCGGGGTAGGGGCAGCGCTCACCGGTGAGGTGGTTGATGAAGAGCAAGCCATCGCTGCCGGGCTGGGCGAGCTGGGCTTCGCGGAGGAGATCCTCGAAGCTGGACTGCGGGAAGAGCTGGTCCCGGACCCATTGCAATGAGCCGGCGGCGGAGAGGGTGACGCCGGTCATGCACCAGCCGTGGGGAGCGGCGGCGGTTCCGGTGCCGGCGCACATGGTGTGGAGGCGACCGGGATCGCCATCCTTGGGCAGATCTCGGCGCGGCTGGTCGGCGTGCGCATAGATGACACCGCTGGTGCCGAGGGTTGCGAGCACGAGTTTGGGAGACACAACGCCCGCGCCGACGGCGCCGGCCTGGTTGTCTCCGGATCCGCCGACGACGATCGTGCCTTCCTTCAGGCCGGTTTCTTTGGCGGCCCACGATGAGATCCGGCCCGTGATCGCCGCCGATTCATGGATGCGCGGGAAGATCGCCGGATCCAGGCCGAGCCGTCGCATCACCGGCTCGCTCCAGGTGCGCTTGTCAGTATCGAAAGCGAGCGTGCCGGATGCATCGCCGACATCGGTCGCCAGCTCCCCGGTGAGCTTGAGGCGGATGAAGTCCTTGGGGAGCAGGATGTGCTTGACGCGGGCCCAGATGTGCGGCTCGTTGCCGCGGACCCAGAGGAGCTTGGGGAGTGTGAAGCCGGTGAGGGCGGCGTTGCCGACGAGTTCGACCATGCGCCGGCGACCGCCAAGTTCCTGCTCGATCTGACGGCACTCGGCGGCGGTCCGCTGGTCGTTCCAGAGGAGGGCGGGGCGGAGGCTCTTGGCCTGTGAGGCGGCGGCATCGGTGGCGCCCTTGCCCAGCAGGACCGAGCCGTGCATCTGGCCGGAGAGACCGATTCCAACGATGCGCTGCGCGGCATCGGGGCCCAGGGTCGGCTGCGACAGGAGCGTACGGACGGCTTCGATGGTCCCGCGCCACCAGTCATCGGGCTCCTGCTCGGCCCAGCCGGTCTGCGGCTGGAGAAGCGGGTAGGACGCCGATGCGGAACCCAGGACGCAACCCGTCGGATCGATCGCGATCGCCTTGACGGATGAGGTTCCAAGATCAATCCCAAGCAGGAGGCTCATGTCCGCAGTGTACAGCCGACCCCCACGACCCACCCCCCCACTGCCCTCCCCTATGCTCCGCCATGGCGCAGAAGAAGCCACGCAAAGACACAAAGACCGCCAAGCCCCTGGTGGGGGTCATCATGGGCTCAACCTCCGACTGGGAGACGATGGAGCATGCGGCCCGCACGCTGGCTGAGCTGGGGATCCCGCACGAGGTCGAGGTCGTCAGCGCCCATCGGACGCCCGACAAGCTCATGAATTACGCGGCTTCGGCGGAGGATCGCGGGCTGGCGGTCATCATCGCCGGGGCGGGCGGGGCGGCACATCTGCCGGGAATGGCGGCGAGCAAGACGATCCTGCCGGTGCTGGGTGTGCCGGTGGAGAGTAAATCGCTGCAGGGGATCGATTCGCTATTGTCGATCGTGCAGATGCCGGGTGGTGTGCCGGTGGGGACGCTGGCGATCGGGAAGGCGGGGGCGATCAACGCGGCCCTGCTCGCGGCGGGGATCCTGGCGCGGTGGCACCCGGAGATCAGGGAGCGGGTGCGTCGATTCCGTGAGATCCAGACGGCCAAGGTGCTCGATCGGCCCGATCCGCGGAGCTGAACTGAATTGAGCGAGGTGACCGATGGCCGACACCATTTTCTCGAAGATCATCCGCGGCGAGATTCCGTGCCACAAGGTGTACGAGGATGCGCATGTGTTTGCGTTCCTGGACATCGGGCCATTGTCGCGCGGGCACACGCTGGTGATCCCCAAGGAAGCGGCGGCAACCTTGGATCAATTGTCGGATGAATCGTCATCAGCGCTGGGGCGGGTGCTGCCCCGGCTGTGCCGGGCGGTGATGAAGGCAAGCGGGGCGGACGCGTACAACGTGCTGCAGAACAACGGAGCGCTGGCGCACCAGGCGGTGTTCCACGTGCATTTCCACATCATCCCCAAGTTCGAGGGTCAGCCGGAGAGTGGGCTGGGGATCCGCTGGCTGGCGGGGAAGCTGGATGCGGCGGAGGGGAAGCAGCTGGCAGCGCAGATCGCGGCCGCGATAGGGTAATGCAAGAAAACAGCCCCGCGCGGGCGGGGCTGTCGTGAACATGACCGTGATCCTGCCGACCGGGGATGAGCTCAGCAGCCGGCCTCGAAGTCCTGAACGAATGCGCTGAAATCCTCGATATCGACGAAGCCCGAATCGTCGTAGTCGGCGCTCTCATCGCCGAGCTCGAATGCCTGGACGAAGGCGCTGTAGTCTTCGATATCGACGAAGCCCGAGCCGTCGAAGTCCGAAGGGCATCCGGTCTCGGTGATGCTGAAGTTCCACACCGCCGAGCCCAGGGCCAGCCCATCTCCCGAGGGGAGCGAGGCGGTGGAGTTGGGATTGGCGATCTCGCCGTCCAGACGCTTGGCGCCCAAGACCCCCGTAATGAGGTCCTGCACCGTCACGGTGTAATCGCCGCCGGTGAGGGGGACCGTCGGGGTCAGGGTCGCCGTGAAGTTGCCGGCGCTGTACGCGTAGTTGAACGGGATGGCCACGTTGCCGGGGCCGACAATCCCGAAGTTGGCCGCCGAGGCGCTGACATCCTGGCTGAACGTGATCGTGATCGCCGCGGGGGGCGTCTCTCCGTCGATGACCGCGCCGAGAGCCGGGGTGGTCTGGATGACCTTGGGCGGGCCCTGCACGTAGGCGACCCCGGACTTGCCGGTGTTGAGGATCCAGTCGTCGGGATCAATCGAAACCGAGGTAGCGGTGACAGGGATCGGGATGACGAAGTGCTCGGTCTTGACATCGTTGCGGACGACGAACGTCATGTTCGCGTTGTTGTTGATGCGGACATCGATCGGCATGTTGTAGATCGGGTAGCTGGCGGACTGGTTCTGGTTAATGTAGAGGCGGAGGTAGTTCTGGCCGTTGATGTTGGCGGTCTGCCAGCCGTACTGGTACTGGGCAGCGCCGGGGGAGTAGACCCACTGGTTCATGAAGTAGGTGAGGTCGTTGCCGTCGATCTCGCCCATGTCGGCGAAGAAATCCTCGCTGGTCGCGGCCCCACCCTCGCGGGTGGCGCGATAGTTCGCGAGCCCCGCGAAGTAATCGGCATCCCCCATGACGTGGCGGAGCATGTGATGCACCCATGCGCCCTTGCTGTAGCTGTTGGTCGAGTCGAAGATGCGGTTGAGATCGCCGGCATCGGGGCAGTAGACCGTCCCGCTGACATCGCCGGGCTTGCGGCTGTTGATCGCGGACTTGAGCGCAGCCGGGTTGACACTGCCGGCCTTGCGCTCCTCCCACAGGCACTCGCCGTAGGTCGCCGAGCCCTCGTTGAGCCATATGTGGTTCCAGGTCTTGCAGGTGACGTTGTCGCCCCACCACTGGTGAGCCAGCTCGTGGGCGGTCAGGCTCTCGCCGAATCCGCCCTGGCCGGTCATGGTCTGGTGCTCCATGCCGCCGCCGAAGGTGAACTCGTAGATGCCGTACTTCTCGTTGATGAACGGATAAAGGCCGTAGACGGTCTTGAACGTGCCGAGCATGGAGATGCACTTCTCCCATGCCGTGCGGTTGCCCGCGGAGTCGGAAGAGGGAGAGATGAAGAACTGCACCGGCATCGTGCCCGTGTCGTGCGTGTAGGTCTTGGTCCAACTGTTGTATGTTGCCGCGCCGAAGCTGACCAGGTAGGGGGCGACCGGGTAGTTGCTCGCCCAGCGGTGCTTGCGGCGATTGCCTGACAGGGCATCGATGCCCTGGAGGACGCCGTTGGAGGCGACCGTCATCGCCGTCGGGCACGTGACCGCGAACTGCATCGTGAACTTGTCGGAGTTGTCACCGGGGAGGAAGACATCACCGTCCTTGGTCGGCCACCAGGTCGCCGAGTAGTAGGGCTCGCTGAGGGAGAAGACCGCGTTGGACCCGCCCAGCGTTGTGAACTCGATGGAGCCGAAGCCGCGGGAGACGGCGGTGCCGGTGTAGGCGATCACCACCGTGAATACATCACCGGCGTTGAAGGTCTGCGGGAGCGTTATCGTGCGGCCATAGCTGTTGGCGCCGGGCGTCGAGATGGCGGCGTTGACGTTGTTGACCCGGCAGATGGTGACGTTGTACTGAGAGCGCAGGCGGATCGTGAACTGCGTCAGCCCGTTGACGAGACTCTTGACCGTCATCGTGTTGGTGCCAGTGATGACGTCGGTCGTGGGGAAAACCTCCATGTCGAGGTTCTGGTGGAGGACATCGGTCGCGGTGTGAGCCTCCCGCGGGGAACCACCGCCATCGCCGCCTGGGAGGTCATCAATGATGCCCGGCGCCCGGAACTTGCCTTCGGGATGGCCGATGATCGGAGTGCCATCGGGGTTGAAGCCCTGCGACCACGCCTGCCGCATGGTCTGATGCCGGCCGCAGTTGGGATCGTGGGTGTGGCCGGTTTCCACCGGGCCCGCCGCCAAGGCCGATAACGCGCCTGCGGAACTCACCAGCCAAGCAGCGCTGACGAGCCTGATATGGGCGGACAGGGATTCCCGTTCGGTCAAGCGTTGAGCCATCGATGTACCTCGTGATGTGATAATGACAGACCCATTGACACCACGAGGAGACGGGGCCGTCCTGGCACCAGACATATACCCGACGGAGCGGATCGCCGTCAAGGAAAAGGTGCGCCGGAACCTTCGGATTCGGGCAATCTAGGGAATCCATGAACGACACACAGCCTCAAGGGCACGGCCTGAGGACGTGAAATGGTCGTGATGTATGTGCCTAGTGGTCTGAGTCAGAAGTATGCAGACAGAATCTCTTGACAGAAGCGATGATGTCGTCGGCGGACTTGGTCCATTGGAAGGGCGTGGGCGTATCGTTGGCGGCGTCGAGGTATGCGGTGACCG
>JADLBU010000037.1 GCA_020847535.1 Phycisphaerales bacterium | reverse complement strand
CGTCCTCCGTCAGCGTCAAGTTGGCCATCGGTCTGCCCATGCGAACCTCCTTTGTAGAGGAGATTCGCGCCCGGCGACAGACCGGTTGCGCCTTTGTTCAAGTTCTTTTGACTCGGCCCACTAGCAACGCAGTGACAATCCGGTTAAGGAAACAGGCACAATGGAAATCCCCAACGGCGTGAAGGTCGGGGTTGCAGTAGTCGCATTGGCTGGAGCGGGCTTCTTTCTCTGGAAGCACTTTTCGACGGCTGACGGCGACGACACTACCTTTACGACGACGCCGCGTTACTTCAGCTGTACGTCGAATCACGACTTCACGACCACCGCTGCGGAGATGCGGCAGATCTCCACAGCCAACGCCGGCATCATGATCTGCCCGGAATGCAAGGCGCCGGCGGTCGAGAAGTTCAAGTGCCCCAAGTGCTCCAAGTTCGTGGACTTTGTCGGGCACGGCCAGGATCCGACGGTCTGCCCATCGTGCAAAGCAAAGCTCGACTGACCTGGGTGCGACCCTTTGATGTCGATGCGGGCCACGAGCGCCTGACGGTGCGCCCTCGATGAAGAAACAAGGCACCATTCCAATTCCCAACGGCGTCAAGATCGCGGTTGCGGTGGTTGCACTGGCCGGCGCGGGCTTCTTCGTCTGGAGGAGTTTCTCACACATCGGCCCGGCGGAGGACGACTCGTTCACGACGATGCCGAGGTACTTCACCTGCGCTGCCAGCCACGATTTCACGACCACCAGCGAGGAGATGCGGCGTGTCGTCACCGCCAACGACGGCATCATGCTCTGCACGCAGTGCAAATCGCCCGCGGTCGAGAAGTTCAAGTGCCCCAAGTGCTCGAAGTTCGGTGACTTTGTCGGGTTCGGCCAGACTCCCCCGGTCTGCCCCTTCTGCAATGCAAAATTCGAGTGACTGACCGGTCAATGGGCCGTGGTGATGCAGGCAGCGATGCGCTGCATCCCGTGGATCAACCGATCTTCGCCTGCCCGCCCATGTACGGCCGCAGTGCTTCGGGGATCGTGACCGAGCCGTCGGCGTTCTGGTGGATCTCCAGCAGCGGGATCAGGAATCGCGGGCTGGCGAGCACCGTGTTGTTGAGCGAGTGGCAGAAGGTGGTGTCGCCCTTGGCGCCTTCGCCGCCGGGCCGATATCGCATGTTGAGCCGTCGGCACTGGAAGTCATAGAGGCGCGAGGCCGAGTGGGTTTCGCCGTAGGCGCCCGATGGCGATTTGTCGGCCCCGATCTCTCCGCGGCCGGGCATCCACGATTCGATGTCGATCATGCTCGCGTTCTTGGGTCCAAGGTCTCCCGTGCAGCACTGCAGCAGGCGGTAGGGGATGCCGAGGCGCTGGAGCAGCGTCTCAACGTACCCGATCATCGTCTTGTGCCATTGTCGGGACTCGGCCGAGTCGGCCTTGCAGATGACCACCTGCTCGACCTTGTCGAACTGGTGGATGCGGTAGAGACCCGCGGTGTCCTTGCCGGCAGCGCCGGCCTCCCGGCGGAAGCAGGTGCTGACGGTGATGTACTTGAGGGGGAGGGCGGATTCGTCGAGGATCTCGCCCTGGTGGATGCCCATGAGGCCGACCTCGCCGGTGCCGGTGAGGTACATGTCGGACCCGCCGCCGCGGCGCGATTCCTCGATGTGGTAGGCCTGTTCCCGCCCTGCCGGGAAGAAGCCGGTGCCGACCATCGCCTCCTCGCGAACGATGACGGGGACCGACATCGCCTTGAAGCCGTTCTCCTGGGTCATGAAATCGACGGCGAACCGCAGGACCGCCTGGTGCAGGCGCATGCCATCCCCGGTGAGGATGTACGAGCGAGCGCCGGCGAGCTTGACGCCGCGCTCGAAATCCGCGAGACCCAGGTCCCGGACCAGCTCGAGATGAGTCTTGGGCTTGAACCCCTTGTTGACCTCGAATGGCTTGGAAGTATCGAAGCCGGGCGGGTTCCATTTCTTGAGCTCGACGTTCTCTTCGGCGGAGGTTCCGATGGGGACATCGTCATCGGGCGGCAGGGGGACATGCAGGAGCAGCTCGTTGAGTTCGGGATCCAGCGCGGTGATCTTCTGGGCCAGATCCTGGATCTGTGCCTTGAGGGCGGCGGGCTTATTGCGAAGGTCGGCCAGCTCGCGCTCCAGGCGGGCCTTCTCATCCCCCTCGGCCTTCTTGAGCTGGCCGGAGAGCTTTCCCAGTTGCGGGCCGACTTCCTTCTCGATGCGTCCCTGCTCGGCACGCAGGCGTTCCATGTCGGTCTGCAGCCGGCGGCGATCGGCATCGAGGGAGAGCAGCCGGTCGATGTCGACGGAGATTCCCTTGCGCTGGGCGCCGGCCTTGAAGCGGGCGGTATCTTCACGGAGCTGACGCAGGTCGATCATGGGGTCTTTCTCGATGCGGCCGATAGGTCTGGATGAGTCCGGGAGGTTCCCAGGGGTGAATCGCTCTCCCGGCGTGGAGCGGAGATAATACGGATGCTGGCGGCGTCCGCCGATGAAGAGTTTGACGGGACTTGGATCCCGCAACGGCGGCCGGACGGACCGGTTGGATGTGGTCTACTCGACCCGGGAACGCGTCCGGGGGTGCCGGGGCTGTGATCCCGCCTTGAATCTGATTCCGGCTTTGACTCTGGCTTTGATTCTGGTTCGGGGGCCGGCGGGGCCCGGAGATTGCATGACGTACCTGATCCTCAAGACCATCCGAGGCAGTTCGCAGGACACCCGGCTCCAGAACCGTCCGGTATCGATCGGCCGCAGCCCGGACAACGTGATCTGCATCCGGGATGACAAGGCAAGCCGCAACCACTGCGTGATCGAACCCGATGGCCGGGGCGGCTACTCGGTTACGGACCTCAAGTCCCGCAACGGCACCAAGGTCAACGACCTGAAGATCTCCAACTCCCCCCTGCGGGCTGGTGATGTGCTCCGTGTCGGCTCGCACGAGTTCCTGGTCGAATCCGATGAGGACCTGCCCCTGTCGGACACTCCGGTTCCGGATCTCAACTACTCCGGCCCGCCGATCGAGGATCCCCCAATCCCATCGTTCGAGAGTGATGGCCTGCCCCCGCCGATGGAACCGGACGCCGCCCTGCGTCCCCGCCCGGGCCTTGACGATTCCGAGTGGGCGATCAAGCTCGACGAGATGATCGATTCGCTCCCGCCCAAGGACTCGCGCCACGAATCGGTGAGCCTCGTCGATGCCACCGGCAAGGCCTCGCTGGCGCTCGCCGGGGACAGCATCGGCCCCAAAGGCATGAAGCTGCTCCTGCGCGCCGCCTCCAAGGCGCGGGCGACCGACATTCACATCGAGCCCAAGGGAGATCGCAGCCAGGTCCGCATGCGCGTGGATGGGCAGATGATCACGATCGTCGACCTGCCGGCGCGGGCGAGCGAATTGATCTACGGCCTCATCAAGACCGCGGCCCAGATCAAGATGGCCGGGCGGGAAGCCGTTCAGGAGGGCCACTTTTCGGCGACCTTCCCCGATCGGCGCGTCGATTATCGCGTCAGCTTCACACCCTCGGTCTACGGCCAGAAGCTCGTGCTGCGGGTGCTGGATACGCGGGGGCTTCCCAGGTCCATCGGGGAGCTGGGACTCGTCCCGTACATGATCGATCGCGTGCGCCGAATCTGCGAGCAGGACCACGGCCTGCTTCTGGTCTGTGGGCCCACGGGATCGGGCAAGACGACATCGCTGTACACCTGCATCCGCGAGATTGATCGCCACTCCCGCAACGTGGTCACGATCGAGGATCCGGTCGAGTACCAGCTCGACATGGTGACCCAGATCCCGACCGATGATGCCAAGGGCAACAGCTTCGGGAACCTGCTGCGATCGGTGCTTCGGCAGGATCCGGATGTGATCCTGGTGGGAGAGATCCGGGATGAGGAGACCGCCAAGACCGCCATGCAGGCGGCGATGACGGGGCATGTGGTGTTCTCGAGCATCCACGCCAAGGACACGATCGCGGCGGTCTTCCGGCTCCTGGAGCTGAAGGTCGAGTCGTACCTGGTCGCCAACTCGCTGGACCTGGTGCTCGCCCAGCGGCTCGTGCGGGTGCTGTGCGAGACCTGCAAGCGAGAAGTCCAGGTGGCGCCGGGCCAGGCGACCCGGCTGGGGAAGTACCTTGCGAACAAGACCAGGATCTTCGGGGCGACGGGGTGCCCCCGGTGCCTGCGGACGGGGTATCGCGGGCGGCGGGCGATCTTCGAGCTGCTGGATTTCAACGACGACCTGCGGGATGTCGTCCTGCGTGAGCCGACGATCCAGGCGATGAAGAAGGTGATTGAGCAGGGTCACTTCACGACGCTGGTGCAGTTCGGATGGAGGCTGGTCGCCGAGGGGGTGACGACGCTGGAAGAGGTTGATCATGTTGCGGGGGTGCAGTAGAACCCGCGGCCGACATGGATTGGACCGGTGGCCCGCACCAGTTCTCGCGCAAGCAACCGCTCACTTGGTAGCGCAAGTGTCACTTGCTGGTATACTCATGACGGTCCGTTTCGGACTGCCCGCTTCGGGCAAGGAGATTCACCATGCTGCGCTCACTCCCGCGTGCGTTTGCTGCCATCGCCATTTCGCTCCTGCCCGCTCTGCCGGCGCTCGCACAGCCGCTGCCCAGCGACCCCACGCTGATTACCGGCAAGCTCGACAACGGCCTTGAGTACATCGTCAAGAAGAACAGCAACCCCGCAGGCAAGGCGGTCATGTGGATTCACATGCACACCGGCTCGCTCAACGAGTCGGACCGCCAGCGCGGCCTGGCGCATTACCTCGAGCACATGGCCTTCAACGGCTCCAAGAACTTCGAGCCCGGTTCGCTGGTGCCGCTCTTCCAGTCGCTTGGGATGCAGTTCGGCCGGGATCAGAACGCCTTCACCAACTTCGACCAGACGACCTACCAGCTCACGCTCCCCAGCGTCGATGCCAAGACCCTCGGCCAGGGCATGACCTTCTTCTCCGATGTCGTCGGCCGACTCTCGCTTCTGCCCGGCGAGATCGAGGCCGAGAGGCAGATCATCCAGGAGGAGCGTCGCCGCGGGCTCTCCGGCCGCCAGCGCACCAGCTTTTACATCCTCGAGCACATGGCCCCCGGCTCGCTGTACGGTGAGCGCATCACCATCGGCAAGGAAGAGACGATCAACTCGGTCACCCAGGATGACTTCAAGGACTACTACAACAAGTGGTACGGCGCCTCGAACGGCACGCTCATGGTGGTCGCCGACACCGATCCGGCCGAGGTGATCAAGATCATCAAGGACAAGTTCGGGGATCTGCCCACCAAGCCCCGCCCCCAGCGCCAGGACATCAAGGTCAAGGCGTACGACAAGAGCTTCGCGATCGTCGCCAGCGATGCTGAGATCCGCTCCGAGGATCTCCAGATCGTCCGTCTCGAGCCCGGCCGGGTACCGATGACCACGGTCCCCCAGTATCGGGATGACCTGGTCGCCCGCCTGGGCACCCAGGCGCTCAATCGCCGGCTCTCCGACAAGGCCTCCGCGGGCGGCACCAGCTATCTGAGCGCCCGCGTAGGCGCCAGCAACGACCCCAACTCGGTCTACACCGCGGAAATGTCCGCACGCCCGAATCCCGGCAAGTGGAAGGAGACGCTGGGTGAGATGGCGATGGAACTGCAGCGGGCCCGCGTCTTCGGGTTCACCGCCAAGGAGCTGGATGACTGCAAGAAAGAGCTGATCTCAGGCGCTGAGCGGTCGGTCGAGACCGAGCCCACCGTGCAGACCTCCGGGATCATTTCGCGGCTCAACAGCAACGTCTCGGACGGGGAGCCGACGATGTCCCCGCAGCAGAATCTCGAGCTGCTCCAGCAACTGCTGCCGACGATCACACCACAGGAGGTCGGCCAGCGGTTCGCCAAGGAGTTCGACCCCAAGGCTGTCTGCTTCATCGGCACGTTCCCCGCCGGAGACGGCGTCCCCACCGAAGCCGAGCTGCTCTCCCTGGGAACCAAGGCCCTGGAAGTCAAGCCGACGCAGGAATCCGAGGCGCTGAGGGCGACGACGCTGCTTTCCCAGGCGCCCAAGGCCGGGACGATCGTCGAGGGTTCCGAGCACGCGGCGAGCAAAGTGTGGAACGGCTGGCTGTCCAACAACATCCGGGTGCACTACCGGTTCATGGATGATCGCAAGAACACGGCGAGCATCAACATCGACCTGATCGGCGGTGAGATGCTCGAGACCGCCGACAACCGCGGCATCACCTCCGCCGCGACCCTGGCGTGGTCGCGCCCGGCAACCAAGAACCTGTCATCGGCGGACATCCGCAGCATCATGACGGGCAAGAAGGTCAACGTCCGCGGCGGCGGGTTCGGCGGCGGTGGAGGTGGGGGCGGCGGACGCCGCGGCGGCGGTGGGGGAGGCGGCGGCAACACCGACTCGATCTCGCTGAGCATCTCGGGGAACCCCGAAGAGCTCGAGACGGGCTTCCAGCTCGCGTACCTGCTCCTGACCGAGCCGAAGATCGAGCAGACCTCGTTCGACCAGATGAGGACAGGCGCCAAGATCGGCCTGCAGGAGTTGATGAAGAGGCCGTCGGAGATGGGCACCCGCACGGCATCCTCCATCATTTATCCCGAGTCCGAGGCACGCGTGCAGCCGCTGACGATCGAGCAGATTGATCGCCTGACGCTGCCCGCCGCGCAGGCGTGGCTTGAGAAGCTGATCAAGGAGTCTCCGATTGAGGTCACGATCATCGGTGATATCCCCAAGGACCAGGCGATGGACCTGGTCACCAGGTACCTGGCCGCCGTGCCCTCCCGTGACAAGGTTTCGGCGAGCACCTACGCCGCGCAGCGGAAGATGCAGCGTCCGACCGGTCCGCGGACGGCCGAGAAGGTGATCGACACTCCCACCGCCCAGGCGTTCGCGATGAACGGCTTCTACGGGGCCGATCAGTCCAACCTGCCCGATGCACGGGCGATGGCGATGGCGGCACGCATCCTCTCGACCCGCATGGTCAGGGAAGTTCGCGAGGAAGCCCAGCTCGTCTACAGCATCGGGGCAACATCCCGCGTGGCGAGCACGTACCCGGGCTTCGGCGTCTTCTCCGCCGGTGCACCCACCGAGCCCGCCAAGGCCCAGCCTCTGATCGCCAAGCTCGGCGAGATGTACGAGACGTTTGCCAAGAACGGTCCGACCGAAGAGGAACTGACGGTCGCCAAGAAGCAGTTCGCCAATACCGTCGAGGAGGAAATGAAGGACCCGTCGTTCTGGTCCCGCCGACTCCAGCAGATCGACTTCCGCGGCCAGCACATCGACGACATCCTCAACGAGCCGGCCGCCTACCAGGCACTGACCGCCGAGCAGATCAGATCCACGTTCGCCAAGTACGCGACCAAGGAGAACTCGATCACGGTGGTGGTGAAGCCCTCGGCGACTTCCACCGCCGGAGAAACGGCCAAGCCCGGCGAGCCATCCACGACGAAGTAAGCTCGCGGTGCATGATTGATGACGAACGAAGGATCGCGATGGCCTGCATCGCGATCCTTTTTTCATCCCCCCCGACAGCCGTCGGAGGTAGGAGTTCGCAGGCTCGTTGATCGTGCGATGGACAATGCTGAGATTGCAGTGAACAGGTGGTGAGACACCACTCACAACGGGATATCCTGAGCCGGTTTGGAGGCGGGTTCTCTAGGATCTGGCATGGCTCGTCCGGCCTGGAAAGGCCATATCTCGATCGATCCGGTGAACATCCCGGTCACCCATCCTTCCACGGCCTGCGCGAGGACAAGGACGCCGGGATGGTGAAGATCAAGAAACCCACACCCAAGCGATCGCCGATGGGCCGCGGCAAAGCCGCAGGAGATCCGAACGACCGGGTGGATCACAAGCCATCCATGCCGGCTCGACCCGAGATCGCCGGTATCGGCATCAGCCACCCCGAGCGCATCGTCTATCCCGAATCGGGACTCACCAAGCTTGACCTGGCCCGCTACTACGAGTCGGTCGCCGATCTCATCATGCCCTTTGTCGGCAATCGACCGCTGAGCACGGTGCGATGCCCGGAGGGGCTCTCTGGCCAGTGCTTCTTCCAGAAGCACATCGGTTCGACATTCACCGATCCGGTTCACTCGATTACGATCGTCGAATCAACCGGGATAGGGCGATGCATCACGATCGATTCCATCCCCGGTCTGATCGCCCTCGTGCAATTCGGTGTCATGGAACTCCACCCGTGGGGCTCCCGCAATGACACTCTCGATAATCCCGACTTGATCGTCTTCGATCTGGACCCCGGGGAAGTTGTGGGCTTCGATGCCGTCAAGCAGGCCGCCGTCAGGCTCCGGGAGGAACTCGAAGATCAGGGCCTGAAGTCCTTCGTCAAGACCTCCGGCGGCAAGGGGCTCCATGTCGTCGTGCCGCTCAGGAGCCGCGCCGATTGGGATCAGGCCAAGCAGTTCTCGCAGGGGATCGCCGCCAAGATGGCCCGCGACGAGCCAGACAGGTACACCGTGAGCCTCAGCAAGGCCAAACGCATCGGCAAGATCTTCGTTGACTACCTGCGCAACACACGAGGTGCGACATCGGTCGCGCCGTACTCGACCAGATCGCGTCCCCGAGCGTCCGTTTCGATGCCGTTGTCGTGGGCAGACCTGCGCACGCTCCGCAGCGCCGGCCAGTTCACGGTCCAGAATATCCCCCAGCACCTCCGGGACCGCGGGCCAGACCCATGGAAGGAGTTCTTCAAGGTTCGTCAGGACATCACCGCCGCCAATCTCCGATCGCTCCACGGATCCCCGCCGCCCAAGTCCCCAAAGGCCGGACGTGGCAAGGGGATGAGGGCTGCAAAGGGCTTGAATTCGCACCCTCCACGCAGAGCCAAAGCGGCAGATACGAGGACACTCTAAACTCTCGCAGGCCTGTCCGATCGAGCCGGTGACAGGACACTCGCATGAACCAGCCGCATCTGAGGGTCATGGTGGTTGATGATGAGCCCCGCCTCTGTGCCGCGTGGGAGAGGCTGCTCAGTGTGCAGACCGACATGGAGCTCGTACGCACGCTCGACCGGGCCGACCACCTTGCCGCCGAGGTCGCCGAGCACGCGCCGGATGTCGTACTCCTTGACCTGCCAATGCCGGACGAGGATCCGCTGACTGCGTCGGCACGGTGCTTGTGCTTCGACCCCAGACTCGCATCCTCATGTACAGCGGCATCAACGATCCTCGAGCGGCTCAACTCGCCTCGGATGCCGGCGCCTCTGGACTGGTGGACAAGCTCGACCCGCCCGGTGAGATCATCGAGGCGATCCGTCAGGTCTCCAAAGGACACATGTACGATCGCTACCCCGTTACGCCGCGCTCCGACTATGAGACTGAGGTAGCAGAGCAGTAGAACACAGGCAGGATGCCTGTGCCACGAGATCGGGTAGGATTCTGAAACAGTCTCTAAGCCCGCGGATGGCGATGCGGCCAGGATGAAATCGCCAGCAGCTCCCCGCTACACAGAGGCCGGCGCCCGCACCGTGATCCCCGCTTCCGCAAGTGCGTTGCGCACCGCCGCGGCGATCGCCACCGATCCGGGTGTGTCGCTGTGGATGCAGATGGTCGGGGCATCGATCGGCCATGTTGCTCCTCCCGGGCACTCAACACCCTGCCCCGAAGCAATCCTGACGGCCTGGCGAGCGGCGGCGGATGGATCGCCGATCAGAGCCCCATCCTTGGTTCGAGAACGCAACGAACCATCGGCCTCATACGCCCGGTCAGCGAACGCCTCGGCAAGCACGCGGCGGCCCATGCCGCGCCAGAGATCCAGCATCGCGAATCCGGCAAGGCCGACCAGGGGAGCATCGGGCGCGGCAGTGCCCGCCGCTCGCGCGATGGCGAACGCCACTTCTTCACGCTGCATCGCCGTGTTGTAAAGCGCGCCGTGCGGCTTGATGTGCGTGATCCTGGCTCCGGCATCCTCGGCGATCTTCCGCAGCCGGCCGATCTGCTCGGTGACCGTCCGCTCGATCTCCGGGCCCGACATCGGGATCTCGTGGCGGCCGAATCCTGCGATGTCTGGATAGCTCGGATGCGCCCCGATCGCGACCCGGCGCTCGATGCACAGCTTTACGGTCCGTAGCATCGAGCGATGATCCCCGGCGTGGCCTCCGCAGGCGATGTTTGCCGATGACACGATCTCAAGCAGCGCGGCATCGATGCCCGCCAGCTCCTCGCGCTCACCCAGGTCGCAGTTGAGATCGATCGACTTCACTCGATCTCCTTTCCCCGAGTCTCGGGCAGGAGCAGGATCAGCCCCGCGCCGGCGGCGAACAGGATGCTGGTCAGCCCCAGCGTCGGTCCCAGCCCGCGAGACTCGGCGAGCGCGCCGATGATCCACGGCGCTGCTGCGCCGACGCCGCGGCCGAAGTTGTAGCACAAGCCTTGGGCGCTGCCCCGGATGCCCGGCGGGAACAGCTCGGCGAGCATCGCCCCGAAGACGCTGAAGTAGCCGTGGCCGAAGAAGCCGATGAACGGCCCGAGGATCATCAGCATCAGCTCGCTGCGGGCGTTGTTGCCGTAGATCGGCACCAGGATCGCCGCCGCCAGCACGAACGCGATGAATGCAGGCTTGCGCCCGAACCAGTCCGCGAGGAACCCGAAGCTCGCGTAACCGAAGAACGCCCCGAGCTGCATCGGAATCACCCAGCCCATCGACTTCACGATGCCAAGCCCCGCGCCACCCTTCTCGATCGGGCTCGCCAGATATGTCGGCATCCATGTGAAAAGACCCCAGTAGGCAAACATCAGCACGCTCGCCGTGATGCTGGCGATCACGACCTTCTTCAGAAGCGGCGGCCTGAAGAGCAGCCCCAGCGACCTCGTCGAGGCATCCCCGGTGCTCGCCATTTTCCACGATTCAGATTCGGGCAATCCCCTGCGGATCCAGAACACCAGAAGTGCCGGCGCCACGCCGATCACAAACAGCCACCGCCACCCCCACATCGGCAGGATCGCCGCCGACATAATCGCCGCGATGATCACCCCAAGCGCCCATCCCGACTGCATCAGCCCGATCGCCTTGCCCCGGTGCCGCGCCGGCCACGCCTCCGCGACCAGCACCGAACCCGCCGCCCATTCCCCGCCCATGCCGATTCCCACCAGCACGCGCCAGAGGACTAACTGCCACACCGTGGTGGAGGTCGCTGTCAGGCCCGTGAATACCGAGAAGATCGCGATCGACAGCATCAACGCCCGCACGCGCCCGATGCGGTCGGCGACATACCCCGAGAGCAGCCCGCCCAGCGCCGATGCCACCAAGGTCGCCGATGCCAGCGCCCCCGCCCCCGCAGGGCTGAGGTTGAACTCCGCCTGGATGTGCGAGAGCGCAAACGCGTACAGCATGACATCCATGCCGTCGAGCATCCAGCCGGCGCCGGCGGCGAGCAGCGTACGCCACGCCGTCCGATCGGCCGCTCGCCACCACGGCCCGCCCATGTCCCTCGGCTGTGCCGATTCGCTCATGTCGCTTCTCTCTGTAGCTGCCGCCTGCGCTCGCGCAGCAGGCCCCTGGCTGTCTGCACGCTGATTCTCTCAAATCGGACGACATCGCGCGGCCGCAGTTGCCCCAGCGCGGGAAGATCGATCTCGGCGATGCACGCCAGCACCGGGTAGCCGCCGGTGGTGGGGTGGTCGGCCATGAGAACAATCGGTGATCCATCGGCCGGCACCTCGATCGCTCCCCACATCATCCCCTCGCTGGTCATCCGTCCGCCCATGGGCGATTCGACCTTCGGCCCCTCCAGGCGCACGCCGACGCGATCCGAGCGATTGCTGACCGTGAACAGGCGATCCCAGAACACGGATGGGTCGTTGAATGCGGCGGCGTGCGCCCCATCCACCGCTCGCAGCGTGTGCTGCGTGATCGCCGACCGTGCCATCGCAATCACATGCTCGCCGATCCCGCCCGCGGATGCCGCTTCTCCGAGCGGTACGCGATCCCCCCGCCGCAGCGCCCGTCCCTCAAACCCGCCGAATCCGGCGATCAGGTAGGTGGATGCCGAGCCCATCACAGGCTCAACGGCGATTCCACCGCCGATGCACAGGTACGCCCGTGCCCCGCGAGCCATCCCGCCGATCTTCAGGGATTCTCCCGCCGCGATATGGAGCCTCGACCACCCGATCCCCGGGCGCTCGACCCCATCGGCGCCGACAATGCTCACGGCAGACTCCGCACCCGTGATCGCGGCGCTCGCCTCATCATCAAACGCAAACACACCGCCCGTCAGAGTCATCTCGATCCCCGCCGTGTGATCCGCGTTCCCGACCAGCCGATTGCCCACCACCAGCGAGAGCCGATCCACCGCACCACCCACAGGCACACCCATCGCCGACCATCCCGGCCGACCGTTATCCTGCACGGTCGACAACATGCCCGGTTCAATGATGCGGATTCCCCTCATCGTCCCGTGCCTTTCGCAAGCTCCGCAAACCGATCAGCGGTGATCGGCACGAATCGCACGCGATCGCCCGCCGACAGCAGGCACGGCGATGGGGGTGATGGGGGTGATGGGCGGCCTGCATCAAACATCTTGAGCGGTGTCCTGGCGATCAATCGCCAGCCGCCGGGTGTCACGTGCGGGTAGATCCCCGTCTGATCTCCCGCGATCCCGATGCTGCCCGCGGGGATGCGCACACGCGGCTGATCCAGCCTCGGCATGGCGAACTCCTGCGGCAGGCCGCCCATGTAGGCAAAGCCGGGCACGAACCCTATGAAATGCACGAGGAACTCGGTGCTTGAATGCCACCTGATGACCTCGTCAATCGATAGCTTCGCGTGCGCAGCCAGGTCCGGCAGATCCGGCCCGTATTCCCCGCCGTAGCAGGCGGGAATCTCGACCAGTCGCGCCGGTGCTTCTGCCGCCGTGCCATGCGATTCGCTCACAGCCTCCAGCAGGGCCGGGATTGCTCGATCTGGATCCATCCGCTCTGAATCGAACGATACCAGCAGCGTTCTGTACGCCGGGGTGACATCCACGAGCCCCTCGATCCCCGCGCTTCGGATGCGTTCCAGCGACCGCATGATCCGCTGGTGCGTGCGCAGCAGATCCCCATCGCCCAGCGATATCCGCACGTGGCGCTCAGAGACCCACAACACCTCGATTAAGTCGATCTGCTCCGCCAACGCTTGCCAGTATACGAAAAAGCCCGGCATCGCCCATCGAACGCTCAGCCCGTGCGGTGGGCGAGCAGCTCCGGCGTGACATCAACCAGCGCGGGCACGACCACATGCGCCCCCGCTCCCATCAGTTGTTCGGCCGCATGGGTCGCCGCCACCCCGATCGCCGTCATCCCCGCCGCCCGCGCAGCCTTGATCCCCGCCGGCGCATCCTCAACCACCGCGCATCGGCGCGGCTCGATCCGCAGAAGCTCTCCGGCCCGCAGGAACACATCCGGCTCCGGCTTGCCGCGCTTGACCTGCCCGCCATCCACGACCTCCGAGAAATACTCCCGGATCCCCCCGGCATCCAGCACTAGGTCCACGTTCTCACGCGGGGCTGATGAGCCGACCGCCACCCTCGCCCCGCCCGCCCGCAGCGCAGCCAGCAGCTCTCGCGTCCCCGGCGCCAGCGGCACGTTCCCGGCGATGATGGTGCGAAAGGCGGCCTCCTTGTCATCGGCGATCCGCAGGCCCTCTTCCGCCGGAACGGTCTCCCCGAACATGATGCGGATGCAGTCGACGTTCACGCGCCCGAAGCAGGAGAGAAACGTCTCATACTTGAGATCGACCCCGCGCCGGTTCGCTGCTTCGCGCCACGCCAGCCAGTGCGCCTTCTCGGTCAGCACCAGCACCCCATCCATGTCGAATATCACACCCAGGCCATTGACACCGGCAGCGTGCATCACAATCTCTCCGCTGTGTTCGCCGACTCATTCCGCCCGCACGATACGGCACCCGAACACCCCGCCGGCAGTTTTCCGCGGATGAGCCTGAAATTTCACACGGATCTCGCGCTTGCCGGCGGTCAGCGCCTCGGGGATGTCGGAGGCGACATCAAAGAACTCCCCGGGCTTGTTGCGATCCAGCACCTGGGTCGCGACTTTGACATCGTCAACCAGCACATCGAACTCGCGATCACTGAAATCGCTTCCCCAGTACGTGCAGATCAGCCTCGCCTTGCCCTTCTCGGGCAGCTTCATCTTGAACGAGAACCAGCTCCCGCGGTACGCATCCCGCCACCGCACACCCATGTGCTCCCCGGCGTTGGTGCGATCCCCCTCCCACCCGCCGTATCCCTGCGCCTTGGGCTTTAGCCCGCACTCCTTGCGATAGCGGGCCAGCAGGCGATCCGCCTCGAGGCTCAGCAGGTACCGGGCATCGGCATCTTGAGCCTCCTTGAACGGCCCATCCAGCAGCCGCACATCCGCAGCACCAAACGGGATTGCCACAGGCTTGACATGCGGTTCCACCGCAGCTGCGAGGGACGGAACGCACGCGAGCACGGCAATCGACAACGCCATTATGGCTCCAGTCATCATCTTCATGCCCCCTAGACCGCCAGAACCGGCCTGAACGCCGCATCGCTCTGTACCGTCGCCCCGAACGGAAGCCTCGGTGTGTACAGCCCCGGTGTCTCCTGCATCCCGTGATACACCTTCATGCCGAAATACTTGCCCAGCGATTCCCACAGCGCGTTGCCGATCCTCCCCTGCGTGATCGCCACATGGTGGGGAAAGTGTGCCAAGAGCACATCCCGGTAGAGCCGGTCGAGGTTCGGCAGTCGGCACCACCCGTAGCACCCGAACGTGACCGCCGGGTTGCTCTCGATATCACCCTCGGCGATCACCGCCTTGAGATCCCCTTGCGGATCCTGCGTGATGCGGCAGAGCGTCAGCGGTGTATCCCTGGCGATGAACTCGATGGTGCCCTCGGAATCCTCATAGGATGCCGCGCCGCTGCTGGCGATGATCTCCTGTACGCCGAGCTTCACGGGTGTGCGTGCGAACGCCGCCGGGAAGACCCCGCAGTGCCACACGTTCACCAGATCGTCATCGTCGTTGTGCAGGTTGTTCCAGTCCGCAAGCCCCGCGGGCGAATCGCTCGCCAGCATCGCCGCGTGCATCGACATCGTCCCCATGATGTCCGCCTCGCACGCCGATGGCACACCCTCATCCCCGAACCGGCTCATCGTCGTGCACGAGCAGACGCCGTAGTTGGCCTGGATGCTCGTCCAGCACTGGATTCCGAAGGCATCGATCGCGTTGGCCTTGGCCCATCGCCGCAGGAACAGCTCAAGCTTGGCGCTGCGAGTCACGGACAACTGTTTGATACGCGAGGTGTCGGCGTACCCCTGGATCGACTCGACGACCAGGGCCAGGTCCGGATCCGCATCTGGAATCCGGTTCGCCCCACCGATCGCCTCCGACAAATCCAGCGTCACCACCGTCGGACCCAGCAACTGCAACTGCTTCTCGTTGAACCGGCACGTCCAGAAGGCATCCGGCCGCGCCCCGATCTGTCCGTACCGCGCGTTCCGCAGCCCGTTGACGACACGGCAGATCCGCACGAATCGATCCAGGTCCTGCGTGAACGACTCATCGCCCGGAAAGCAGATCGGCCGCTGCGCCACCGTGTATTGCGCTCCGATCTGCCGCAACACCTCCCCGATGGAGAGCAGCCCGCAGAACGAATCCCGGCGCTTGGTCGTCATCGTCAGCCGCTCTTCCTCCTGGCACCCGTAGATCATGATCGGCACGTTGATCGCTGCTTTCTTGACGCACCAGGCGACTCCCTGCTCCTCACCGAAATTTACCGCTCCGATCAGGATCCCCTGCACCTTCTCCCGGCGGAACAGCTCGGCCGTGTACTCAGCCTCTTCCCGTGTCTCCACGCATCCCACCTTGGTCGCCGATGCATCCGGAACCACCACCGTGATCCCCAGCCGCTGCATCGCCTTCACCGTCTCATCCCGCATCTTGGCGGCGAGCTCCTTCGAGAAGAACCCGCGATTGGCGGGTATGAAACCGATCTTGATGGCGCGGGAGAGTGTCATGGAGACTCCGTGAGATTGACCGTGTGACCGATTGAAGAGTGGGGGAGGGGCGAACGAGAACGCAACCAACGAGGCACTACGAACCCTGCCCGTAGTACGCACCCGGTCCGTGTTTCCGATCGTGATGCTTCCGCAGGATGTGCGCTTCGAGCGGTGAGGTCTGGTTGAGCGCCAGCGTCCCGTACGCCATGTGTGCGATCGCCTCCAGCGCGGCGGCATTCTCCACAGACTTCATCGGATCCGCACCCCACGAGAACGGCCCGTGCCCGGCGACCAGCACACCCGGAACGCCGGCAAGATCCATTCCCTTGAGCCGCTCGGCGATCACATCTCCGGTTGCCGCCTCGTACCCCGCCGCAACCTCCGCCGCCGTCAACTGGCGCGTCACCGGAACCTCGCCGTTGAACTGATCGGCGTGCGTGGTCCCCAGGCAGGGAATTGCTCGCCGCGCCTGGGCGAACATGCACGCGTACGTGCTGTGCGTGTGCGTGATGCCCCCGATTCCGGGGAACGCCCTATACAGCACCAGGTGGGTCGCCGTGTCCGTCGATGGCCGCAACGATCCCGAAACCGGTATCCCATCCAGACCCACCACCGTGATGTCCCGGGGTTGAAGCTGCTCATAGGCAACCCCGCTGGGCTTGATCGCGACCAGCTTCCGGTCCCGGCTGATCCCGCTGACATTCCCCCACGTCAGCGTCACCAGCGCGTGCATCACCAGTGCGCGATTGGCCGCGCACACCGCCTCTCTGAGCTGGTCGATCGCGCTCATCAGACCCTCCGGGCCCGCGCCAGCCGCCGGATCTCGATCAGTTCCTTCATGACATTCCCCAGCGCAGCTCCCGAGCCGGCGAGCCCGAAGGAATCGTGCAGCTTCGAGTACACGCCATACAACCTCCGGTACACATCCGTGTTGCGTTCCTGCGGCTGGTAGATGTGGGCCTTGATCCCCGTCATCGCCGCCTGCGCTGCGGGCACCGACTTGTGCGCAGCGCCCACCACCGAGCCGAAGATCCCCGCCCCCAGGGCGCACGTCTGCGCCGATCGGCTCACCTTCATCGGCCGGCCCGTGACATCCGCGTAGATCTGCATCACCAGCGGGCTCTTCTCGGCAATCCCCCCGCAGTTGATGATCTCGTTGATCTTCACCCCGTAGCTCTCAATTCGATCGATGATCTTGAGCGCGCCGAACGCGGTCGCCTCGATCAGTGACCGGTAGATCTCTGCGGGTGTGGTCGCCAGAGTCTGACCGACGACCAAGCCCGTCAGGAGCGGATCCACCAGCACCGTGCGGTTGCCGTTGTGCCAGTCGAGCGACACCAGCCCGGATTCCCCCGGCATGAGCCGCGCTGCGGCCTCCGAGAGCACACGATGTGCATCTTCACCCCCACCCCCACCCCCACCCACACCCACGCCCCCAAACCCGCTCGCGAACCAATTGAAAATATCCCCGACCGCCGACTGCCCGGCCTCGATCCCGTACATCCCCGGCAGGATCGATTCTGGCACGATCCCGCACACACCCGGAATGTCGGCAAGCGGCGCTTCCATCGGCCACACCATGCAGTCACAGGTGCTCGTCCCGATGATCTTGACGAGCGTACCGGGTCCGATGCCCGCGCCCACCGCGCCCATGTGGGCATCAAACGCGCCGACGGCGATCGGTATCCCCGCCGGCAGCCCGACGCGTGCGGCAATCCCCCCGCTCAACGCTCCCGCACGCTGGTCCGATGGCAACGCTCGTTGGTCGTATCGGGAGCGGTATCGCGAAAAACCGGGGCTCAGCGATTCCAGGAACGCCGCGGCAGGCAGCCCATCCCACGAGGCATGGTGCATCGCCTTGTGCCCCGCCGCGCAGATGCTCCGTCGCAGCGTGCGCGGATCGGTCGAGCCGGCCAGATACGCAGGCACGAAATCGCACAGCTCCACCCACGCGTGCGCTGCCTGCGCCACCTTGGGATGCGCCCGCTCGCAGCGCAGCATCTTCGACCAGTACCACTCCGATGAATACGTCCCCCCGCACTTGGCCAGATACGGCAACCCCGCCTTCGCCGCCTTCTGCGTGATCTCCGCGGCCTCGGCGTGCGAGGTGTGATCCTTCCAGAGCCACGCCATCGCCGCGGGTTCATTCGCAAACTCAGCGCTCATCCCCAGCGGCATTCCCTGTCGATCCACGGGGATCGGCGTCGATCCCGTCGTATCGACACCAATCCCCACGATCCGCTCGGGCGCAAAGCCGTCAACCCGCCTGGCCTGACCGATCGCCTCCGACACCGCACGCTCAAAACCCTCGATGTAGTCCCCCGGATGCTGCCGAGCCAGGTTGGGATCCCGATCATCGGTGATGACCCCATCCGTGCCGTGGCGATACGCCCATACCGCGGTCGAGATCTCTTCCCCGTTTCGGGTATCTACAACCAGCGCGCGCACGCTTGAGGTGCCGTAATCCACCCCCAGCGCGAAGGTTGGTGGTCCGGCAGGCTCGGCTGGTCTGGGGTACGGATAGGTCAACGCTCTGGCTCCTCCGGTTCGCCCCCGCGGCGACCGACATACATCGTGAAGATAGTGTACTATGTCCTCCAGTGGCTGCAATCGGCCACTTTTCCTCCGACCGACTTCAGGAACTCCCACATGCCCGATCTTGCCACCAAGCTCACCCACCGGCTCGCCATCGCCTCGCTCACCATTACAGCTCTGCTCGCGTTCAGCGGCTGCGAGAAGAAGCCCGCCGGCGATGCCCATGCCTCGGCTCCCAAGCCCGCCGCCGACGCCTCCAAGGCCAAGGCTCGAATCGGATTCTCACAGATCGGTGCCGAGAGCGACTGGCGAAAGGCCAACACCGACTCCATCCAGGCCGAGGCCGCCGCTCGCGGATACGACCTGGTCTTCGTCGATGCACAGCAGAAGCAGGAGAACCAGATCAAGGCCCTCCGCAGCTTCATCGTCCAGGATGTCGATGTGATCGCCTTCTCCCCCGTCGTCGAGACCGGCTGGGAGCCCGTCCTCAAGGAGATCAAACAGGCCGGGATCCCCGTCGTCCTCACCGACCGCGCCGTCGAGGTCAGCGATCCCGACCTCTTCATCACGTTCATCGGCGCTGACTTCGTCGAGGAGGGTCGCCGCGCCGCCCGCGTCATGGCCAAGATCACCGGCGGCAAGGGAAGCATCGCCGAACTCCAGGGCACCCCCGGATCGGCCCCGGCGATCGACCGCAAGAAGGGGTTCGAGGAAGAACTCAAGAACCACCCCGACCTCAAGATCATCAAGACCCAGACCGGCGAGTTCACCCGCGCCAAGGGCCGCGAGGTCATGGAGACCTTCCTCAAGAGCCCAGAGGGCAAGCAGATCATCGCTCTCTACGCCCACAACGACGACATGGCCCTGGGAGCGATCCAGGCGATCGAAGAGGCCGGCCTCAAGCCCGGAACCGACATCAAGATCATCTCGATCGACGCCGTCCGCCCCGCCTTTGATGCCATGATCGCCGGCAAGCTCAACTGCACCGTCGAGTGCAACCCCCTTCTGGGTCCGCAGCTCTTCGATGCGATCGAGGCCGTGCTCGCCAAGCAGCCCGTCGAGAAGCGCATCGTCACCAAGGCGAGCGTCTTCGAACAGGCGACCGCGGCCGAGGACATCAAGACCCGCAAGTATTGAGAACCGGTTCTCGCAAACGAGAAGAGGGCCCGGCAACCCGCCGGGCCCTCTTTGCATTTCACCAGTGCCTGATGCCTGATGCCTGATGTCTGATGCCCAGTGCCTTTTCTCAGCACCCAGCCTCAAACGCACCCACGAACGCGATGAAATCATCCAGGTCCACGAACCCCGAGCCGTCGAAATCCGACGGACACCCCGGCTCGCTCGCCGTCCAGTACCCGCCGGCGAGCTGGTACGACCCGGTGGTGATCGGGTTGAAGGCATCGTGCTGACCGATGGTCGTACCCACCGTGCAGCTGCCGACCGCAACCGACCCCACGCCGCCGCCGTCGATGGAGTGCCACGTCACCGTCAGATCCGCACGAGCTGCCTGCCCGAGCGTCAGGCTCGCCAGCATGCCCGCGATCATGGCATTTCCAAGCTTCATGATTCAACACCTTCAAGGCTTGATCGTCGCTGTGTGTGTTCTCGTGAAGTTCTCAGGGCCGCTGTCGCTGCCGCCGCGGATCTCCAGGGCCGGCACCGAGACGAAGGTGTTGCCCGCGCCCGTCTTGAGGAACGTGAACGTGCCATCCTTCATCTGTCCGACCGACCAGCGGCGATCATCCACGGAGTTGACAAACAGGATCCCGCTCGTGGCAGATGTGCCCGCGTTGGTGTCCCGTCCCCGCAGCACCAGCTCGGTGGACCAGGCAGGATCGTCGGTCATGTTCATCGCGTCGAACAGCAAGGCAAGCCCGCGCAGGAGCTGGGCGCTGCCGGCGGGCCGGTCACATCGCTCGCGTTCTCTCCCGATGGCCGGCAACTCGCCGCCAGCCACGCCGATGGCAACGTCCGCATCTGGTCCCTGGATGAATCGACGCCACCTCTGGTTCGCCCCTTCGAGGGATTCACGCACGCAGTCGCCTGGTCGCCCGATGGGGCCCGGCTCGCCGTTGCAGGAGCCTCACTGCCGATCGCGATCATCGACGCCACGACCGGGGATGACCTGCTCCGCCTCCGCCTCGAATCTCTCAACCCGCCGCACGGGCTGGCCTTCTCGCGCGATGGAAACACGCTTTACGCACTTGGACCGCCCAACGCCTGGGCTACGTTCGAAACCGCGCCTGTAGCCTCCGCGCAAACCCGCCTCACGCGCTACCTGGCCGCACATGCCCAGAGGCTCGTGAACAAGTGGCGTCAGCAACTCTACATCGGGGAAGTACTCGCACGGATGATCCAGGCCGATGTATCCGCCGATGAAGAACTCCGAGCCACCGCCCTCAAGATCGCCAGCGGCGAGGGCGACTGCTACCATTGGACAAACTCCTCCGTCTGGGGCGCCGTTCAGGATGCCAGTCGGCCGCAGCAGGAAGCCGATCGCGCCGTCACGATCGCCGAGGTCATCTGCGCGAGATTCCCGAACAACGGCGGGTTCCTCAACACGCTCGGGATCGCCTACTACCGCGCCGGCCGCTACGGAGAGGCACTGCGAACACTGCACCGCAGCGACGAACTCAACCGCAAGGACACCGGCCGCAGCCACCCCATCGACCTCGCCGCGATCATCATGACCCTGGTCAAGCTCGATCGCTGACACGAAGCCGAGGCCATGTACCGCCAGCTCCAGACCCTGATGGCCGACCCCGCCAACGCGAGCGATCGCGACAACCTGCGTTTCACCACCGAAGCCCGGACGCTCCTCGAGCAATAGCTCGCCCCGCACTGCAGGTACGAGACATCACTTCCGACCAGAACGCCGGAGTCGGCCGCCATCACGTATCGAATCTTCCTCACACCCCCGCCAAGATCGCCGCCACAACCAATGCCGGAGGAGGGAGTCGAACCCACACTCCTTTAAAGGGAAACGGATTTTGAATCCGTCGCGTCTGCCAGTTCCGCCACTCCGGCCGAGTGCGTGACAAGCTTAGGCTGCTCGTGCCCGCCGTTGCCAACCTTTGACAGCTTCAGGATTTGCGCCGGGCGTCCGGCCCGGAACCCGCTTGAGTGCTGCCTGCCCCTGGATGACCCGGTTTGCCTCGATGTGTGTCGTTGGTTGTGTAATAGGCGCTGCGAGCTCGCATCGCCATCGGTGCATGTCGCGAGCATCTGGCTCTCATCGGCGGCGAGATCCATGCACTCGACAGCCTGCACCTGCTGGAGCGCAGCCGCGGGATCCGCCAGCCCGATGTGCGTGTCGAGGTCCATCGTCGGGCTGATCGTACACCACATGCGCCCCGTACTGCACATGCTTGAGGATGCGCCGCACCACCTGGTTATGCATCACCGGCCACCGCCAACGCTGCTTGAGCGCCCACAGGTCGATGATGTCCCCCACCAGGTACAGCCGCTGACAGCGCACATGCTTGAGGAACGCCGACAGCTCCCCCCCGCGCGTCCCCCGCGAGCCCAGATGCGTGTCGCCGGTAAAGACGGAGCGATAATCCAGCATCGGTGACACTCCTGCTCGTCCACGCACAACGGCCGGTTATTGGTTCGACCAATTGTCTGCGCTGACAGCACCCGGTTCCTCCCCCATACGCTGATCTCACGGAGGCTTCGCGCCCCCGAAGCGTGACCTTTACGTCACAGCCGGTTATCAGTCGATTGATCCCCTTTGCCTCCCCAAGCCGATAGGATCGCCAGCCCATGCGCATGCTCGGCATCGATCCCGGCCTCCGTATCACCGGCTACGGCTGCATCGATGGCGATCCCGAGGCCCCAAGCCTGATCGAGGCCGGCGTCTTCCGCCTCGGCAAGCCCCGCCGCCCCGGTGTGGCCTCAGAGGCCGTCCCCGATTTGGCCGATGCCTCCGCCGTCTCCGCCCGGCTCGCCGAGCTCGATGAAGACCTCCGCGCCCTCATCGATCGCGTCAAGCCCCAGGCCGCCGCCGTCGAGGCCGTGTTCGCCCACTACAAACACCCGGCAACCGCGATCATCATGGGTCACGCCCGCGGTGTCATTCTGCTGGCAATCCGCCAGGCCGGCCTGCGACTCATCGAGCTCAAGCCCAACGAGATCAAGAAATCCATCACCGGCAACGGACACGCCGACAAGCACCAGATGCAGCGGGCGATCCAGCTCCACTTCAACCTCGCCGAGCCCCCCAGCCCCCCCGACATCGCCGATGCGATCGCGATCGCCCTCTGCGCAGCCCGCCGCGCTGCTCGCCAGCAGCAGCTTGGCTCACAGGCAACGCTGCTTCCCGCGCGCACTCGTCGCTGCCTCCGCATGCTGCCCGCTGTGCCATAAGCGTCAAGCTCCCTCAGTCAAGCGTCCTTCGGTCTTCGGCCCGTGAAACGGGCCCATGTTGGTTACCAGAGGCGAAGCCTCTGGATGCGATGCTGTCTCTATCTGTTCGCCCATGAAATGGGCGAGCCAACCGCCCATGCCGCCAACATCTCCACACCCTTTCCACCGGAACAACCTGTCGCTTCAGCGAACCACCCGTGGATCACCCCTTCGATCTGCAAATAAATCCCCATCACCCATGCGGGCAACCTGTCGGCCACCATTCCCTGCCTACCTTGGCCCGCTCATGTCCTCCCTCCCTTTCAACCCTTCTCCCGATCGCCTGCGCCAGCGCCCCGCCGCCCAGCCCCTGGGCAAGCTCTTCGACCGCCTCCCACCTCACTCCGTCGAAGCCGAGATGTCGCTCCTGGGCTCCATGATCCTCGAGCCCGGCGTGATCGCCGATGTCCTCCCCGCCGTCAGCAAGCCCGAGGACTTCTACAACGAACCCCACGGCGCCATCTTCCGCGCCATCGTCGAGGTCTACGACAAGTTCCACTCCGGCGATCTCGTCCAGATCGCCGAACTCCTCAAGGATGCCGGAACCCTCGAAGCCATCGGTGGGCCCGACTACCTCGTCAAGCTCGCCGAGGCCGTGCCCTCCGCCGTCAACGCTCCGCACTACGCCCGCATCGTCGGCGAGAAGGCCAAGCTCCGCCGACTCATCGGCGCTGCCGGCCAGATCCTTTACGATGCCTACCACACCGGTGAACTCGGCCCCGATGGCGCTCGCGAAGTCCTCGACAAGGCCGAGGCCGCCGTCTTCGAGATCGCCCAGGAACGCACCGCCGCCGAACCCGAGAAGCTCGCCGAACTCCTCCAGCTTGAGATCGATCGCATCGAATCCAGCGAGGGCAAGGGCATCAGCGGCGTCCCCACAGGCTTCCACGATCTGGATGGATACCTCCACGGCCTCCAGCAGGGCGAACTGATCATCATCGCCGCACGCCCCTCCATGGGAAAGACCGCCCTCGCCCTCAACCTCGCCGAGCAGATCGCCGTCGGCGGCGCTCCCCCCGGCATGCCCGCACTCGGTCCCAAGGCCCCGATCGCCTTCTTCAGCCTCGAAATGTCCCGCAGTGCGGTTACCCAGCGACTCTTGAGCGCCCGCTCAGGCGTCAGCGGTGAGAAGTTCCGCGGAGGACACGCGATCAGTGCCGGCGATTGGCAGGCGCTCCTGGGCGCCTGCGATTCCCTCCGCGAATCCCCGATCTTCATCGACGACACCCCGGGCATGACCGTCCTGAACCTCCGCGCTCGCGCCCGCCGCTTGGTCGCCCAGCACGGCGTCAAGTGCATCATGATCGACTACCTCCAGCTCCTGACTTCGCCCGGCGCTGCACGCGAATCACGCCAGGTCGAGGTCTCATCCATCTCCCGCGGAGTGAAAGCGCTCGCCCGTGAACTCAAGGTTCCCGTCATCTGCCTCTCCCAGCTCAACCGAGCCACCGAGCAGCGCGAGGGCAACCGCCCGCGCATGAGCGACCTCCGCGAGTCAGGCTCCATCGAGCAGGATGCCGACGTCGTCATGCTCCTGCATCGCGAGGATTACTACCACCGCGGCGAACCAGCCTGGGATCCCAACTCCCACGACTTCGATCCCGAGAACCAGGACAAGGTCGGCACCGCCGAGCTCATCATCGCCAAGCAGCGAAACGGCCCCACCGGCACCGTCCGCCTCACCTGGGATGCCCACATCACCCGCTTCCGCAGCCACTCCGATGCCGTCCCACCCACCGGATTCGGTGGTGGACACGGAGGAGGAGGTGGAGGGGGAAGCGGCGGCGGTCGATCGGGCGGTTACGGTGGCGAATCCGGCGGCGGCCTGGCCCCTCCCGGCAGTTGGCCGCCAAGACCACAAGCCCCCGGCTCCTCCTTCCCCGGCAACCGCACAACCGGCCCCATCGATGGCCATCGCGACGGCGGCGGCCCCGATCGCGAATCCCCCTTCAGCGATCCCGACGAAGAAGCGCCGTTCTGATCCCAACGCAAAGCTGTTCTTTGGTCCGTCCAACGTGTGTTGTGTAGAACGTTACGGATCGCGATCGAGACTCTCGCACTTCTCCGGAGCCCGACAGGGCTGGTCGAACATAGCCGGGGCGTGGAGCGAGGCTTTCGAGCGACACCCCCGGAAAGCTCGCCAACGGCGATCGCACCCCGAAGTGGGTGCTCGTTGCGTTCGCAGTTCAGTGCAGCGCAATGCAAAACCACGGAACAACTGTTGGCTCACGGTAAATGGTCTCGCTCACTCGCCCTGTGCTTCAGCCACGCCCCCCTTCACCCGTCTATCGTTGCCCATGCGCACCCTCATCCTCCTCACCGCGCTCCTCACCCTGACCGGCTGCTCGATGCTCAAGTTCGATTCCGGAAACAACTCCGGAGGCGGCGGTAACAACGCTGGCGGTGGTGGAAGCGGCGGTGGGGGTGGTGGGGGGGCTGGGGGGGGCGGCGGCAACACCAACACCCCGCCCGCAACCTTCAGCGGCAAGGTCACCGGCTCGGCCCTCTATCGCGAGCGCATCGTCCTGCCGCAGGATGCCATCGTCATCGTGCAGGTCGTCGATGCCGCCAACATCAACACCGTGCTCACCCAAAAGCAGATCCCCACCGGCGGCAAGGCCCCACCGTACAACTTCGAACTCACGTACGACCCCAAGAAGGTCAACGCCCAGACGCGCTACCTCCTCCGGGCCGAGATCCTCGTCCGCGGCACCAAGCGCTTCACCACCGACACCAACTACCCCATCATCACCCAGGGCGCCCCATCCCACTACGAGCTCGTCCTCAAAGCCGCCCGCCAGTAACGGCCGTGCCCTTCCACTTCGTCTCTACGTCTCTTCGTCACTTCTGCTCGGGCCTTGGCCTCTCCCTAACCACCTTCGCCGGGTTCCCCGCGACGATCGCCGCCTCCGGCACATCCCGCATCACCACCGCGCACGCACCCACGATTGCGTTGTGGCCCACCGTCACCCCCGGCCCTATGAACGCCCCCGCGCACACCCACACCCCATCTCCGACCACGATGCTCGGCCGGATCAGCGGCAGATCGATCTTCGTGTAGTCATGCGTCCCCGCGCACAGCCACGCCCGCTGCGACACCGTCGTGTGGCTCCCGATCCGGATCCATCCCAGGTTGTAGATCTCGACATCCTCGGCGAGCGTCGACCACTCACCCATCTCCAGAAGCCACGGGTGCCGCACCGTCGTGCTGGCCTTCGTGAACGAAGTCCCCGTCAGCCGCGCCCCGAACATCCGCAACCAGAACCGCCGCCACCCGTGCGCCCGCTTGGGGCTCCATCGGATCAGCGATGACTGCACGAACTCCCACAGGAATCGCCGGATGTACTCCGACAGCGGATAAGGCGCTCCCGCGGTCTGGTCGTTGCGCTGATACAGCCGCTCGGGCGGGCTCATTCGCGGCGGCTCGGGATCGCTCAGGACGGGCATGCGGGGCTTTCTCTCGACCGGCTCGGCCTCGGCCGGCGCAGGAACGGCGACTGGTGCATCGGCGGAACGATTGACCAGCACGGACGCGGATGCGGATGACCGCGAGACCACGGGGCCTGAAGTCTGTGGGGGCTCGATAACGTGCATCCCACGCCTATCGACCTTCCCACTCCCAGGCTCAAAAACAACACACCAGGCGTACGCGATCCATCGCAGGCAGGATCGCTTTCCAGCCGATGCTAGGGCTGCGTGAGGGCCCAGGCAGCCTCCGGAACGTCCCGGAGCGTTATCCAGGGGCCGGACACACCCCTCGGTATCCGGCGGTACCCTAATGCCCCGAATCGCCTCCCGCCCCGGACCGCTCCCCCGCACGGACGCCGCATGAAGATCCTCCACTACATCGAAGAACTCAACCTCAAGTCCGGCGGACCCGTCCGCGCGGTACTCGACCTCTCCCGCCTCACCTGCGAGGCCGGGCACCAGGTCACCATCCTCTCCCCGGATGTCACCGATGCGCCCAAGGAGTGGCTCACCGCACCCGCCCCGACCGATCCCCGTCCCCACGTAGTCCAGGTTCCACCCTTCGCCGGTCGCGGCAAGCTCTTCCCCTTCCCCGTCGTCGAGCAGATCCGCAGGGACTTCATCACCAGCCACGATCTCCTCCATGTCCACGGCATGTGGGCCCCCTCCAATGTCCAGCTCACGAGCGCAGCCAACCGCGCGGGCGTTCCCTACATCCTCAGCCTCCGAGGAATGCTCGATGACTGGCCCATGTCACAGCGCCGGCTCAAGAAGCGTCTCTTCCTGGCGATCGCCGGACGCCGCATGCTCCACCGGGCTGCCTTTGTGCATTGCACCGCCGAGGGTGAGCACCAGCAATCCCGCAAGTGGTTCCCCCGCGGACGTGGGCACGTCATCCCCAACCTCCTTGACCTCGGACCCTTCCGCGAGCCACCCGGCCCCGCGCTCGCACGCGGCAAGTTCCCCGGACTCGATCCGTCAATCCCCTCGATCCTCTTCCTCAGCCGCGTCCACTACAAGAAGGGTGTCGAGCACTCCATCCGAGCTGCGGCAATCCTCCGTGATCGCGGCATCCACTACTCCTGGCTGATCGCCGGCGATGGCGAACCCGACTACATGCAGTCCCTCAAGGACCTCGCCAAATCTCTCAACCTCGAAGATCGCGTCCACTTCCTGGGCATGGTCAAGGGCCCCGAGAAGATCTCCCTCTTCCAGGCCTCCGATCTCTTCCTCCTCCCCACCAGCCAGGAGAACTTCGGCTTCGCGATCGTCGAGGCCATGGCCGCCGGCGTCCCCGTCATGACGACCAAGGGTGTCGATCTCTGGCCCGAGATGGAAGGCTGCGGCGGGGCGATCATCGTCGATCAGGAAGCCAACGCGATCGCCGACCAGGTCTTTAGGCTCATCCCCGACAAGCCGCGTCTCGCCGACATGGGCGCCAAGGCCCGCAAGTGGGTCTTCGACAACCTCCACGAGCAGGCGGTCATCAGCCAGTTCATCGCCACCTACGCCGATGCCATCTCCGAACGCACCGGTTCCAGCATCGGCGAGCTGCGCCAGGGCCACTCTCCCGTGCTCGCCACCCTCGGCCATGCCTCCAGCACCGCGGGCGCCCCCCCGGGAAAAGCCGAAAGGTCGGATGACTCCGCTCGCCCCTCGGGCGGGCAGTCTTCCGACCACCTCACGATCGCCCACTACCTCCCGCACTTCCGTCTCGAACAGGGCGGCGTCGTTCGCGCGGTCCTCGACCTGTGCGATGCCCTCGCCAAGGCCGGCCAGAACATCGCCATCCTCACCGAAGACCACACCGATTGCCCCGCCGCCTGGAAGAACGGCCAGCCCAACACCCCGCGCATCATCAAGCTCCGCGGCAAGCGCTCCGGCAACCCGATCCTCCGACCATGGTCGATGACCGTACTCCGCAAGGTCATCACCCACGCCGATGTCGTCCACATCCACGGCGTCTGGACGGCCGCCAACCTCCAGGTCGCCTCCGTCGCGATCGATTTCAAGATCCCTTACATCATCAGCCCCCACGGAATGCTCGATGACTGGCCCATGAGCCAGAAGCGCCCCAAGAAGCTCTTCCACTGGTTCACCTACGGACGCAACCTCCTCAACAACGCCTCCTACGTCCACTGCACCGCCCAGGCCGAACTCGACCAGGCCCGCAAGTGGTTCAAGCTCGGCCGCGGAATGGTCGTCCCGCTCGTCTTCGATCTCGGCGCTTTCCGCGATCTGCCCGGCCCCGAGCTGGCCCGCAGCGCCTTCACCGCGATCGACCCCGCTCGACCCAGCATCCTCTACCTCAGCCGCGTCAACTACAAGAAGGGCGCTGACACCCTCATCCGCGCCGCCGCGATCCTGGCTCGCCAGGGCGCTGACTTCTCACTCCTGATCGCCGGCCCCGGCGACCCGCCCGAATACCTCGACCAGATGCGATCGCTTGCCGCCTCCGAAGGCATCTCCGATCGCACCCACTTCCTCGGCCTGGTCTCCGGCCCGACCAAGCTCTCCCTCTACCAGGCCGCCGATGTGTTCGCGCTCCCCACCAGCCAGGAGAACTTCGGCTTTGTATTCTTCGAGTCGCTCGCCTGCGCCACCCCCCTGGTCACCACCAGGGGCGTCGATGTCTGGCGGGAACTCGAATCCAGCGGCGGCTCAGTGATCGCCGACCGCACCCCCGAGGCCTTCGCCGCCGCCCTTCAGCCCCTGGTCTCGGATTCCCCTCGTCTGCGAGCCATGGGAGATGCCGGTCGCCAGTGGATTCTCAGTGAGCTTGCACCCGAGGCAATCGTTCAGCGTTTCAGGAAAATGTACGGTTCCGCCGCCAGAGATCGCACCCCATAGGCCTCCCAACGCCCGCAAACTACAGAGAACCATCTCCCCGGCCGATGGACTCTTGGCCTGACAACTCGCCCGCCGCCCGAACCGAACACCAGCCCAGCGCGTATCCTCAGCGAGTCCATCACACCAACCCGGTTACCGGACCTTTTCACGTTGCAAACAGTCGTCGTCATCCTCTCGGCCCTCACGATCGCCTGGCTGTTCGGCCAGATGCTGGTCAACCACCTGACGCACAAGGTGGACCTGCTGAGCACACGAAACATCTTCTACCTGGGGATGATCAATTTTCAGTTCTTTCCCATCACCGTCTGCCTGTGGCAGGACAGGTACATGCCTAGGCTGACCCCGACGGATCCGGCCACGGCGGGCATGATCTTCATCGTCTTCTCCTGGCTCTTTCTGGCGATCTTCAACCTCGTCTATGCCCGCGGGTGGGTAGCCAGTCCCATTGCTCGCCGGGTGTATTCCAAGTTCCCGGTTCCATCACCCAACGCCCTGCTCATGCTCGCGGTGGTCTTCCTGGTCCTTGGCACGATTAACCGCTTCATCATCATGACCACCCCGCGCATCAGCACGCTGGGCGCCATCTTCTCCATCGGATTTCTCGGGGCATCCGCCGGCTGTGCCATGTGGGCGTGGCTGCCGAGATTGTGGAATCCCATCTACGCGATCCCGGGGAGCTTCATCACCCTGGCCAGCATGCTCGTCTCCATGCACCTTTCCTTTGGTCGCCGAGACCTGTTGAGCGTGGTGCTCGCGTGCGTCTGGGCCGGGTACTGGGGATATCTGCGCGAGCGCGGCAACTTCGCGATCTTCACCCGGCTCGGCGGCATCGGCGCGGTCGGGGTGGTTCTTCTTGCTTTGCTCTCGGCAACCCGAGGCGAAGCCGGAGAGATCCGAAGCATCAATCAGATCATCTCGGACATGAGCTCCAGCCAGGTTTCCAGCGGCATTCAGCACATGGCCACAGTGCAGGATGCCGGACCCATCACCCTCTACCTGATCGACACCCGCCCGGGTGATTTTCCATACGACACCCTCCACTCCCTCAAGTACATCATTACACAGCCGATCTTGCGCGAATGGTGGCCCGAGAAGCCCAACGCACTGGGAATGGACATCGTCACCCAGGCCGGCGTCCGCAACCTCGCCCGTGGGTTCAGCTACGGCCCGGGCCTGATGGGGCACATCGCCAACGACAACCCATACCTCGCTCTCCCCATCTACACCGTCCTGATCGCGATCGCCCTGAGCTTCCTCGATCGCGTCTGCCGCTTCAATCTCAACAACCCGTTCGTCATGATCCCCGTCGGCGCCGGCCTGGGAGAACTCATGGCCGTCCCGCGCGGGGAGCTCGGTCTCTTTGCATTCCGCTGCGTCTTCATGTTCCTGACCGCATGGTTCGGCATGTGGGCCGTCGCCAAGCTCATGATCGCTTCGGGGCTGCAATTGCAGGGCACCGGCGCCGACGAAGCCCCGGATGCTGTCGAAGATCAGGCCTCGGAGCCTGAACTTCAGAATCGCGACCAGGCGCCCGCGGCGGACGCGCCCGCCGATAGCTTTCCTTCGCTTCAGGGGTACCGGCTCGGCTACGACGCCGCCGGGGATCGGAACTGACCCGGTATGGCCAGCGAGCTGCGGCGAGGATTGATCCGCATCACGTCGAGCTACGGACGCCTCGGTCTCAGCCTGGCGATGGGCATCGTCTGGACGCGGGTTATGCTCGGGTGGCTCGGGCCCGATGCCTACGGCCTCATCGTCTTCGTCAGCTCCTCCGTCGGGCTGGCCCTTCTCATCGACGAAGTCGTCCGCGCAAGCATGATCCGTGAGCTGGCCGCCGCCCATCACGCCGATACGGACGGCTCACGCGGGATCTTCCGGGCCGTCATCAACGCCGGCTCCGGCATCTCGTGCATCGCCGCCATCCCCACGGCGCTCCTCTTCCTCATCCTCGCGCTGTGCATCCCAGTCTTCAAGATCGATCCCGCACTCCAACGAGCCGCCTTCTGGCTCATCCTCGCCGAAGGCGTCCACACCTTCGTCATGGTCCTGACCGCGCCCATCTACAACATGTTCGTCGTCACCGAGCGATTCGTCGCCGACAACCTCTTCACCACCATCCGCAAGGCCTCCTACCTCATCGTCGCCTTCATCCTCGAAACGATCGTCAAGCTCAAGGATCCTTCCGAAAGCGTCATCTGGTACGGATTCCTCTCCGTCGGCGCCAACATCGTCATCCTCCTGCTCGCCTCCGCCTGGATCATGTTCCAGGATCCCCGCCTGCGCCCAAGGCCCCTGGCCGCCACACGGGGCAGCATGAAGGCCTTCCTCGGAACCTTCGGCTGGAACACCTCCATGATGGTCGCGGTCAACTGCTACGACCGCCTCGGACAGCTCATCACAAACATCGCCTTCGGAACCATCGGCAACACCATCTTCGGAATCGGCTATCAGCTCGCCGCATACGTCCGCATGGTCTCACTCGGCGTCAACTTCGGCTCCGAGGCCGTTGCCGCCCGGCTTGCCGCAAGTGACACCGAGCAGCGACGACTCGAACTCATCCAGTTCATCACCACCATGACCCGGCTCCACGCCTTCGCCGCGTTTCCGTTCGCGGCGATCCTGGCGTGCCTGACCACCCCCATCATGCACCTGTGGGTCGGAGATCGCATCACCGACCCCGCGCACCTCGCCGCCGCGATCACCACCGCCCACATCCTCCTGGTTCCCGTCACCGTCCGCTCCGTTACCGACTGCTGGACCAAGATCCTCTACGGCGCGGGCTACATCCACCGCTACGCCCCGCTCCTGCTCACCGGCGGCATCATCAACCCCATCGTCGCCGTCATCCTGCTCGTGACGCTCCCCGACCCCTATCGCCAGTACTCGGCGGTCATCTCGTTTGCCGTCGTCATGACGATCTTCCACTTCTTCCTGCTGCCCATCAGCTGCGCCCGATGCCTGGGTTGCCGCTACCGCACCGTGCTGCTGCCCATCATCCGTCCGGCGTTTGCGGCGATCATCCCCCTGCCCGTCCTGCTCTTCGGCATACCCCGCCTCCTGCCGATGGTGGGGGGGCACATGGCCCTGGCCCTGCCGGCGGTCGCAGCGCTCTACGGAGCGCTCTACTTCGGTCTCTCGCTTGTCTTTGTGCTCAAGCCCGAGGAGAAGCGCCGCTTCACCGGCGTCATCTCCCGGCGGCTTCGCACGGCCAAGGCCTGAAACCGCCCGGCCTCACTTGACCTCTTCGGGTGGTGCCAGCTCCGCTTCCCCCTCCGCGGCCTGCTCGATCTGCGCCACCACCCACTGCACCCGTGACTGGTTCTGATCGGTCCCTGGCAGCTCCGCATGCAGCGCCCGGATGCCCGGCAGGACATCGGCCGCACCCATGGGACACGTCTGGAAGACCCCCGCCGCGCCCACCCGCGCCGGCATCGCGGCGTGGGGATCCGTGATGATCTTCAGCAGTTCCTGCTTCACCCAGGACGGCAACGGATGGCCATAGCCGTCGTGCCCCCACAGCAGCTCCGGCACCGCTCCCAGCATGTACTCCTGGTACGCCCGTCGAGACTTGGCCATCTCGATCGCCTTGCGAACCAGCTCGTCCGACTCGGTGATCCGGCCCGCCGCGAACGCGGCGAAGGCGGCAACCCCGTCGGACGGGTCATCCATCATCCCGATGATGCGGGCTCGCAGCGACTCATCCACGGGGAATGATTCCCCAACGTTCTGCAAGGCAACCATCCGCAGCCGCTCATCCCGCGAGTCCAGCACGGCGATGAACTCATCCCGGGCCTTGCTCGATGTCGCCGCCAGCTCCGCGAGCATCCTCAGCTTGTGCGCCGCGTTCGCGCGCCGGCCGTGCGTATCCGTATTGATGATCCTGACGAGCTGCGCGATGTACGCATCAGCACGCTCCGGCACCCGCGCCACCAGGCTCATCGCCGCTATTGACACGTTCGCATCGGGATCGTTCAGGTACGCCGCCGCGGCATCCGCTCGCCGCTGCGCGATCGCCACCAGCCGCTTCTCCAGGGTCCTGTCGCCATACCACGAATGCCACACCTGAAAGCCCGGCATCCGCGCCAATACCGCCGCCGCCGCCGACCGCTCCCGTGCATCGGGCGAGCCGACCATCTCGCACAGCCGGTCCAGCCCCTCATCGGTCCATGCGATCAAGTGATCCTGCAGCAGCGCTGCGCACCGCTCGATGACGGCAGGCCGGCGCGATGTCTGTATCAACTCCCCGGCTCGCCGCATCAGCCACGCACGCTGCCAGTCAAACAACTCCCCATTCACCATCCGCGACTGAAGCGTCGCATCGTTCGCACCCCACCCGCCCGCCACCACCAGCCTCTCCGGGCAGTACTCAAACCAGGCCACCAGCAGCGTCGATGGGATGTACGCCAGCGGACCCTTGGCGATCGCCCCCGGCGTCTTCACAGTGAAATACACACCCAGCCCCAGGACCGCCCCCAGCCACACCAGCCCCATCTTTCTCCTGATCCGGTAGTACGACCTCTCCCCGTTCGCCTGATTCCCGCACTCCGGGCACAAGCCGGATAACTGTCCGCCTGATGGTCCGGCCCCCTGCCCCGCCATGTCGTACCAGCACACGGGACATCGCCGACGCCCGCGCGGCGGATCAAACCACCACCCGACGCAAACGAGCGCTGCGGCGATCTGAAGCTGACTCAGCCCCATCAGCGCTGACACGGGCCCGATCTTCTCGATCCACCGCACCTGGTTGACCGACTTGCCCAGCCCCAGCGCGACCCAGCAGACCCAGATCCCGAACACAAACGCCAGCGGCGCCAGCGCAAAGACAAGCTTGTTCCGCAGCGGGTTCACCGGGATCGCCGCAACCACATCGGTGTCCACCGTGCCCCCGGCCGCCCGCGCCCTGCGCCGAATCGACCGGATCTCCGCCCGCTCCGCCAGCCCACGCACGATCAGGCTGATCGCCCACACCGACAGGAACGAACCGATCAGGAGAATGCCGATGACGAGGAAATCCATGCAGTGAGCCTACCGAAACCCGCTCGACCGGTTGCACTCCCTCCCCCTTCCAACCGCGTGCGGTGCGTTTCTATTTCACGTCCTGGCCGGCTTCCTCCGATCCATCAAATCACCGATCGCTTCACAATGACCCGAACTGCTCACGTTGCCGCTATGGAGCCCCAAAGTTGCCCGTTCACACGCGACCGGCGCGACGATTCCTCCTATCCTCTAGGCCCTTTTCGGGAATACCCGAACCAATCACGCGTTGCTTGCCCCATCCCCCGGCGGACCCGGGGCCCCTTGCAGAAAAGAGAGAGCTCTCGATGAAGAAGGTACTGGTCCTCGGCGGCGGAAAGGTCGGCAAATCGGTCGCGGAGCTCCTGCTCGCCTGCGGACAGGGCAACTACCACGTCACGCTTGCCGACCGCGATCCAGTTCACCTCAAGGTCGCCGAGGAGAACATCAACCGCCTCAAAGATGCCGTCCGCCACCGCATCGAGTTCTCCACCCGCGTCGTAGATGCCCGGGATGCCGCCTCCGTCCGCGCCAACCTCATCGGCCAGGACTACGTCATCTGCATGCTCCCCTTCGACCTCGTCAAGGGGCTCGCCGCGACCGCCAACGAACTGGGTGTCCACTACTTCGACGTCACCGAAGATGTCGAAGCCACCGATGCCGTCACCGCGATCGAAAAATCCGGCAAGGCCAAGATCGCCCTCGTCCCCCAGTGCGGCCTCGCCCCCGGCTACATCGCGATCGCCGCCAACTCGCTCGCCCACAAACTCTCCCAGGTCCACGACCTCACCCTCCGCGTCGGCGCCCTCTCCCAGTACCCGACCAACTCCATCAAGTACAACGTCACCTGGTCCGCCGCCGGCGTTGTGAACGAATACTGCGAGCCCTGCAACGCCATGCTCGATGGCAAGCTCGTCAAGGTTCCCGCCCTCGAGGGCCTCGAGCACTTCAGCGTCGCCGGCGTCGAGTACGAAGCCTTCTACACCTCCGGCGGCGTCGGCAGCCTGATTGACACCCTCACCGGCGAGGGCAAGACCAGCGATGAGACCAAGATCGCCTACAAAACCGTCCGCTACCCCGGCCACCGCGACCTCATGAAGTTCCTGCTCCAGGACTTGCGGTTGGATCGTGAACACGCGACCCCAACCGCCGCCGGCCACATCTTCAACCGTGCGCTCGCCGTCGATCTCCTCGAGCACGGCCTGGCTCGCACCATCGAGGATGTCGTCCTGGTCTTCATCAACTGCATCGGGGTGAACGCACGCGATGGCCTCCGCGAACAGGCCAACTTCTACCGCTCCATCCCCGCGACCAAGCTCTTCGGCCGCATCTGGCCCGCGATCGAATTGACCACCGCCGCAGGCGTCTGCGCCATGGTCGATCTCCACCGCAAGGGCACCCTCCGCCAGACCGGCCTCATCCGCCAGGAAGAATGCTCCCTGGAAGCCTTCAACGCCACTCCCTTCGGCCTCGCCTACGAAGCCCCCCACAAGCTCGAATCAACGATCCTCGGCAAGTAATTGCTTCTTTCCAGTCCTTCTCTTCTCTGTCCCCTCTGCGCCTCTGTGGTGAGTCCTGTTCTCTGTATTTCTTTCGACCCGCTTACGATCCCATCACATGGACAAGGTCAACGTACTTCTCATCGGCGGCGGCGGGCGCGAGCACGCCCTGGCGATCAAGCTCCGCCAGTCCCCCCGCCTGGGAACACTCTGGACCACCCATCCGCAGAATCCCGGGCTCGCCGCGCTCGCCAAGCCCGTCGATGTCCCCGTCGACATCCGCGAGATCTACCGCCTCCAGCAGTTCTGCGAGGCGAGCGACATCGGCCTGATCGTCATCGGCCCCGAAGATCCGCTCGCCGAGGGCTACGCCGACAAGCTCGCCACGCCCCGCACACTCGTCTTCGGCCCCACCGCCCAGGGCGCCCAGCTCGAAGCCGACAAGGCCTGGTGCAAGCAGCTCCTCCGCAGCGCGGCGATCCCCACCGCCGAGGCGCGAATCGTCAACGATCCCGAGTCCGCACTCTCCTACATCGAGAGCCGGCTCCGCGATGAGGATTCCATCCGAACGATCCTGGGCGCTCCCCAGGACTTCGATCGTGTCGAGGAAAAACGCCGATTCATCATGCAGCGTCTCGAAGCCGGCATCGGTCAGCTCGGCGCCAAGCTCCCACCCGAACTCACCGCCGCCGTCCGCGCCCGCGCGGCGATCACATGCGCTGTGCTTGCCTCCTCGACCTACCGCGATCCCGATGATCGCCGCAAGGCGATCCGCGAGTACATCCGCACCCATCCCCTGGTCGCCACCGCCTTCACCACGCGTATTGATGGCCTCCCGGTCATCAAGGCCTCAGGGCTCGCCAAGGGCAAGGGTGTGATCCTGCCCTCAACCCTCGAAGAAGCGACCCGCGCGATCGACGACATCATGGTCCGCCGTGTATTCGGAGATGCCGGGGCCACCGTGATCCTCGAAGAACGCATGTCCGGCCCCGAAGTCTCGGTGCTGGCGATCACCGATGGCCGCAACATCCTTATTCTTCCCCCATGCCAGGACCACAAGCGTCTCGGCGATGGCGATACCGGCCCCAACACCGGCGGCATGGGCGCCTTCTGCCCCACCTCCACCCTCGATGATGCCATGATGGCCCGCATCGAGCGCGAAGTCCTCGTCCCCGTCGTCGATGCACTCCGCCGCGAAGGCATCGACTATCGCGGTGTCCTCTACGCCGGCCTCATGCTCACCCCTGCCGGCCCCAAGGTCCTCGAGTTCAACGCCCGCTTCGGAGATCCCGAGTGCCAGCCCCTCATGGCTCGCCTCAACTCCGACCTTCTCGAACTCATGCTCGCCACCTGCCGCGGACGACTCGACACCGTCGATGTCCAGTGGACTCCCGACCACGCCTGCTGCATCGTGCTCGCCAGCAAGGGCTACCCCGAAAAGCCGCAGTCCGGAATCCCGATCCAGGGCCTCGAGAAAGCCTCGGCAATGCCCGGCGTCACCGTCTACCACGCCGGCACGCGCCGCGATGGCGACAAGATCGTCACTGCTGGCGGACGCGTGCTGGGTGTCACCGCCCTGGGCGCCACGCTCACCGAAGCCCGCGAACGAGCCTACGCCGCCTGCGATCAGGTCGAGTTTGAAGGCAAGACGATGCGCCGCGACATCGGCCTCCAGCCCGAGCGCCCCGCCCGCCGATCGATCGCCCGCAACCCGGCCTGATTCCACCGCTCGCGTTGCGATGTGGACCTCCGTCATCGAGAACCCTGCTCCTGAGCTGCGAAGCAGCGCCTTTCGTCAGCCCAGAGGCGCGAGCTCTGGGAACAGGCACGGAAAAGAAGTGGAGCCCTGAAGGGGCGTCTCTTGTTCGTCGATCGGCGCCGGCGGTATCGATCGAACACCCGTCATTCGCGGCTGAACCAATCCAACCCGCCCACTATTTCCTCAACCTCTCGACCGCCTCTACCCACGTCCCCGCCGTATCCACCCCATACACCCGCACCACCCTCCCCCCGCGACCCGAAGCGATCAACATCTCTTCCTGCTCCCCCCGCATCCGCCGCGACACGAACACCTCATCCAGCGGCGGCCCATCCACCCCCATCAGCGCCACCCGCTCTCCCTTTGCGTCGCCAGCATCTACAAACTCCACGCGATCCGCCGATCGCATCGTCAGCAACTCGATAATCGTCCGTACCGCCTCCCGCTGAATCAGCGTCAATTCACTGCCATCCCCGCGATTCCACACATCCAGCGACCGCCTCACCTCGATCCCCGACTCCTCAACCCCGATCCTCATCCCCCGAATATCCGCCGCAACGACCCCCGTCGCGTGCCGATCGATCATCGCCTCCGCCGGTCGCACCACCGACCTCGCCGTCGCCGCATCAAGCACCAGCGGTGTCGGCCCCCACAAGGGCTCCACCCTCCCATCCGCCCTCACGATCGCCATCTCGGCGCTCCCCATCACCTGCTCATCGCTCGCCCCCGTCGGCGGCCCCAATCTCAACTCCTGCCGCAAGACCCAACGCGATGCCGCATCCCCATCCGGCACGCGGCGATCCGTCTCGATCACGATGCGACCTTTGAGCTGGTCATCGGGCACCCGGCTCCAGTTCAGCGTGGCATCGTCGGCGACCCGCACGATCCGCAGTTGCTTCAGCGCTGCCAGCAGCCCATCCACCTGCACCTTGTCGGCCGGCGCTATCGCGGGAGCCATGATCCCCCATCGCGAACCCGCTCGCGAAAGCCTCGCCGAAGCCGCCGCCCCCTCCGCACCCCCCGGCGAATCCATCTGGATCCGCCCCGCATCCGCAACCTCTGCCGGGAACACCGACATGTCGCGCCACGCGAGCACATCCGCCCGCCCGAAGACCTGGACCAACTCCGCATCGACATCGGCGATCATCGGCGGCTGACCCAGATCCATCTCCCGCACCAAGATCCCGCGCCCCCCAAACGACCGCCTCGCTGCCCGCATCGCTATCCCCACACCCCCCGCATGCACCGTCACCGCGACCGGCTCACCCATCAAATCCGCCGAACCCCCCGCACTCGCCCGTACCTGCGACAACAGCCGCACCGCACCGGCGACCCGCGATGAAATAACCGGCCAGGTCCCCTCCGATGCCCCCGCCGTCCACTTCATGATCCACGTACCGGATGCATCCCGCACCACCTGCGCTGCCAGCGAGCCATCCGCGGACCATGCCACATCAATCCGGTTCACCTTCAAAGGATCGATCCCCCCCAGGATCGGTTCTGCCGGTGCTGTGGGGGCAGCACCCTTCCCCATCCACAAAACCGCACCCGCAAGTGCGATCGCCAGGCACACAACGACGATGATGAACCGCAGCGGCATCGCGCGACTGTAGCGTCTTTCCTACCAATCTCGTGGCACAGGCTTCCAGCCTGTGATCTACCTCATCTATCTCTTCTGCCTTCCCGACCAAGAATCCACCATGCCCCCCCGCCCCCTCATCGGCATCACCTCCGACCTCTTCGAACGCTCTGAAGGCAAGTGGTCCGCCGCCGTCGCCCTCCCATACTGCGAAAACATCGCCAAGGCCGGCGGCATCCCCCTCATCCTCCCACCCATTCCCGACTCCGTCGCCGACCACGCGATCGCCTGCGATGCCTTCATCTTCACCGGCGGCAACGATCCCGACACCCGGCAGTGGGGCATCCCCATGCACCCGCTCGCCAAGCCCCTCCACCCCCAGCGCCAAGCCTACGAAACCCGCCTCCTCGAACTCCTGCGAACCCAGCACGGCCAAGTCCCGGTTCTGGGAATCTGCCTTGGCATGCAGATGATGTGCCTCGATGCCGGCGGCAAGCTCGATCAGCACCTCGGCGATTCGCTCCCGACCGCCGACACGCACCGCAACTCCCACCACGCGATCATGCCGATCCTCTCGCTCGATCAGGGCTGCCCCGCCTGGCTCGCCTCAGGCGGCCTCGCTGCCAGCAACCACCACCAAGGGATCGCCGACCCAGGTCGCACCATGACCGTGCTCGCCAAGAGCGACGATGGCATCATCGAAGCAGTTGTCGACCGCTCTCGCCCGTATTACTACGGTGTCCAGTGGCACCCCGAGCGCACCGCCGACTCACGACTCGGTCTCGATGTCTTTCGTTCTCTGATCGGCGCCGCTCGGCCTCGTTGACGACATGCTCGGCGTGTTATGATGGATCAACGCGGTTCTCACTTCGTCTATGCGGAACTTCGTCTCTTTGTCTCTCGATCCGAGGAGCCTCAATGCCCCGCCCCGTCACCCTCTTCACCGGCCAATGGGCCGATCTCACCCTCGACACCATGGCCGCCAAGGCCAAGTCCTTCGGCTATGACGGCATCGAGCTCGCCTGCTGGGGCGATCATTTCGAGGTCGCCAAGGCAAACTCCGATGCCGGCTACTGCAAGGGCCGCTGGGATCTCCTCAACAAGCACGGCCTCAAGTGCTTCGCGATCTCCAACCACCTCGTCGGGCAGGCCGTCTGCGATCTCATCGATCATCGCCACAAGCTGATTCTCTCCCCGGCGATCTGGGGCGATGGCAACCCCGAGGGTGTTCGCCAGCGCGCCGCCGAAGAAATGAAAGCCACCGCCCGCGCCGCCGCCAAGCTCGGCGTCAAGGTCGTCAACGGCTTCACCGGCTCCTCCATCTGGGGCATGCTCTACTTCTTCCCCCCGACCACACCCGCCGACGTCAAAGCCGGCTACGACGACTTCGCCAAGCGCTGGGGGCCCATCCTCGATGAGTTCAAGAACCAGGGTGTCAAGTTCGCCCTTGAGGTCCACCCCACCGAGATCGCCTACGACATCTACTCCACCGACACCGCCCTCTCGGCGATCGGAAACCACCCCGCCTTCGGCTTCAACTTCGATCCCAGCCACCTCCTCTGGCAGGGTGTCGCCCCCAACAAGTTCATCGAGCGCTACCCCGACCGCATCTTCCACGTCCACATGAAAGATGTTGCCGTCCACTACGGCGCAAGTGGGGGGGCCGGCGGCGATGGCATGACCGGCGTCTTCGGCTCCCACCTCTCCTTCGGCGATGTTCGCCGCGGCTGGGACTTCCGCTCCGTCGGTCGCGGACACGTCAACTTCGAGGCGATCATGCGATCCCTCAACCGCATCGGCTATCAAGGCCCCCTCAGCGTCGAGTGGGAAGACCCCGGCATGGATCGCGAACACGGCGCCCGTGAAAGCTGCGAGTACGTCCGCAAACTCGACTTCACCCCCTCCAGCGTCGCCTTCGATGCCGCGTTCGAGAAGAAGAAATAGGGGCCATCACCCGTACCCACCCGCCGCCCACGACCGCACCCTCCCCCTCTGATCCGCGTTCATCCGCGTAAATCCGCGGCCAAATTCGCATTCCGTCCGGTCCCCTCTTCCTTTATACTGCCCACATCAGCGGCCGACGGGCCGCAGGGAGCAGTCCGCGCATGAAGCACGCCCATCGCGTCGCCGGTTTATCGCTATCCCTCGCCATCGCGGGCTTGCTGTTCGCCGCCCTCGGCCTCTCCGCTCGCCCTACCTCCGATGCCGACCCCGCCTCGCGCACACCCATCCCCACCAAGATCGACTTCAACCGCGATGTCCGCCCCATCATCTCCGCCAACTGCTTCGCCTGCCACGGCCCCGATGAGAAGACCCGCGACAGCGGCCTCCGCCTCGACCAGCCCGAGGGCATCCTCGCAACCCTGAAGACCGGCAACATCGCCGTCGTCCCCGGCGACCTGGCCAAGAGCGCCCTCTACCACCGCATCACAACGACCGATGCCAAGGACATCATGCCCCCGGTCAAGAGCAACAAGACTCTGACCGCTCGCCAGATCGAGATCCTCAAGCGCTGGATCGAGCAGGGCGGCCAGTACGACAAGCACTGGGCCCTCATCCCACCCGTCAAGCCCCAGCCCCCGCAGGCGACCGAATCCACCTGGCCCCGCAACCCCATCGACAACTTCATCCTCGCCAAGCTCGATGAGGCCGGCCTCAAGCACGGCGAGGAAGCCGATCGCCGCACCCTCATCCGCCGCCTCAGCCTCGACCTCACCGGCCTCCCGCCCACGCTCGATGAGATCAAGACCTTCCTCGGCGACCAGTCCCCCGATGCCTACGAAAAACTCGTCGATCGCCTGCTCGCCTCCCCGCGCTACGGGGAACGCATGGCGACCGACTGGCTCGATGCCGCTCGCTTCGGAGATTCCAACGGTTACCACATCGACAACGAACGTTACATGTGGAAGTGGCGCGAATGGGTCATCGATGCGTTCAACACCAACATCCCCTTCGATCGCTTCACGGTCGAACAACTCGCCGGCGACATGCTCCCCCCCGCCCCGACCGCCGCGCAAACCCAGAACCAGCAGCTCGCCTCCGGGTTCAACCGCAACCACATGATCAACTTCGAGGGCGGTGCGATCCCCGAGGAGTACCTGCACAACTACCTCGTCGATCGCGTCAACACCACCTCCACCGTCTGGCTCGGGCTCACCATGAGCTGCGCCCAATGCCACGACCACAAGTACGATCCGATCTCGCACGAGGACTACTACAAGTTTTACGCGATCTTCAACAACATCCCGGAGAAGGGCCTCGATGGCAACACCGGCAACTCCGAGCCCTTCATCAAGCTCCCCACGCCCGATGAGTCCGCCCGGCTCGAAGAACTGCTCGCACGCTCCAAGTCCCTCAGCGAGCAGCTCGATGGCCCGATGCCCGAAGCCGATGCCGCCCAATCAACCTGGGAAGCGGAGATCGCCAAAGGCGATGCATCCTCGTGGACGATCGCCGAGCCCATTTCCGCGGTCTCGACCGCGGGCTCGGTCCTCACCATCCAGCCCGACAAGTCGCTGCTCGCGACCGGCACAGCGCCCGAAAAGGAAGACTACGACCTGCTCTGCCTGGTCCCCGGCGGAACCGATGGTTCCGTCTCGGCGATCCGTTTGGAAGTGCTACGCGATCCCACCCTGCCGGAGATGGGGCCCGGCCGCGCCTTCAACGGCAACATCGTCCTCGGCGAAGTCCAGGTCGATGCCTTCCCTGTCAACGACCCCGCCGCGACCCGCAAGATCCCCCTCGTCAACGCCTTTGCCGATTACTCCCAGGACAAGTTCCCTGTCTCACAGGCAATCGATGGCAAGCCTGATACAGGCTGGGCCAGCGGCTCTCACATCATGCGCGGAGACCGCGAGATCATCTTCGTCTTCGACAAGCCCGTGACCGCCGGCCCCGGCACGCTCCTCCGCGTCCGCCTCTCCTTCCAGACGCAGTTCGCCAAGCACGCGATCGGCAAGTTCCGGCTCTCGCTGCTCACCGATGCAACTCGCCACGCCTCGATGGCCCCCTCGGACCTCTCCGGCTGGCACAGCGTCGGCCCCTTCCCCACCGAAAAGAGCGTGGCCGCCGCGCTCGCTCAGCAGTTCGGCCCCGAGAAGGATGTCGACCTCAACGCGACCTTCCTCGATGGCGCTCTCAAGTGGGAGAAGCGTGACGACCTGATCGATGGCCAGGTCAACATGCTCCCCTCGGTCGACTACCAGACGATGTTCTTCACGCGGACGATCACGACATCCGTCCCCCGGCGCATCACCCTCTCACTCGGCAGCGATGATGCCATCCGCGTCTGGCTCGATGGCGCCAAGGTCCACGAAGCAGGCCTCGAAGGCCGCGCACCGGCCCCCAACCAGGACACCCTGACCCTCGACATCCCCGCCGGTGAGCATCGCCTCCTCTTCCAGGTCATCAACTTCACCGGCGGCTTTGCGATCTACTTCAACAGGACCGCCGACGATGGCATGCCCGCCCCGCTCGACATCGCCAAGCTGATCGCCATCCCCGCCGACAAGCGCGAGGATGCCCAGAAGACCCAGATCCGTGACTTCTTCCGCGCTGCCCGCTCCCCCGAGTGGCGCAACCTCAAGAAGGACCGCGATGCCGTGCTCGCAGAGCACAAGCAGTACGACTCCATGCTCCCCACCGCGATGGTCATGAAGGAGATGGATGCCCCCCGCAAGACGCACATCCACACCCGCGGCGAATACGATCTGCTCGGCGCTGAAGTCACCCCCGGCGTCCCGCACGCCCTGCCGCCCCTTCCCGCCGATCAGCCCGCCAACCGCCTCACGCTCGCCAGGTGGCTCGTTGACGGCGACAACCCCCTGACCGCCCGCGTCTTCGTCAACCGCCTCTGGCAGAACCTCTACGGAACCGGCCTGGTCAAGACCTCCGAAGACTTCGGCATGCAGGGCCAGTGGCCCTCTCACCCCGAGCTTCTCGACTGGCTCGCCGTCGATTTCGTCGAAAACAACTGGGACATCAAGCACGCGATCCGCCAGATCGTCACCAGCGCCACCTATCGCCAAGCCGCACGCGCCACACCCAAGGCCCTCGAGGATGATCCCGAGGATCGCCTCCTCTCCTACCACCCCCGCATCCGCCTCTCCGCCGAGGGCATCCGCGACAACGCCCTCTACATCTCCGGCCTGCTCGTCGAAAAAGTCGGCGGCCCCAGCGTCAGGCCCTACCACCCCGCCGGCCTCTGGGAAGAAATGTCCCTCGATCCCACCGGCGCCACCTTCTCAGGCCAGGTCTACAAGCAGGACACCGGCGAGTCCCTCTATCGCCGCACCATGTACACATACCGCAAGCGCTCGGTTCCCTTCCCGACCCTCCAGATCTTCGATGCCTCCAACCGCGAACTCTGCTCCGTCCGCCGCCCGCGCACCAACACCCCACTCCAGGCCCTGGTCGTGCTCAACGAGACCGGCTTCGTCGAGTCCGCTCGCCGCTTCGCCCAGCGCATCATCACTTCCACCAGCGCCGGCACCGACGCCGACACGATCGCCCTCGCCTTCGAACTCGCCACCGCCCAGGCGCCAAGCAATGAGCAATCTCAAATCCTCCTCGACCTGCTCCACGAGCAGCGAGCCGTCTACGCCGCCGACACCGCCGAGGCCGACAAGCTGATGGCAGTGGGGGAGTCCCCCCGCGATCCTTCGATCCCAGCCCACGAGCACGCCGCCTGGACCATCGTCTGCAGCGCCATCCTGAACATGGACGATACGTTGGTCAAGGACTAATCCGTCCCCCCCACGCAGGAGCCCCCATGAACCCCTTCCGCGAACGAGAACTCCTGCTGACCCGGCGCCAGCTCTTCGGCCGCGCAGCAACCGGCATCGGCGCTGCTGCGCTCGCATCGCTCCTCAACCCAGCGCTCGCACTCGCCAGCGGCACCGCCGGCGGTGTCGGACCCCTGACACCCCACTTCGCCCCCAAGGCCAAACGCGTCATCTACCTCTTCATGTCCGGCGCTCCCTCGCAGATCGACCTTTTCGACTACAAGCCCAAGATGAAGGAGTTGCACGCACAGGATCTCCCGGCCTCCGTCCGCATGGGCCAGCGCATCACCGGCATGACCAGCGGCCAGGCCCGCCTTCAGCTCATGGGCTCACCCTTCAAGTTCGCCCAGCACGGCTCCAACGGTGTCTGGCTCTCCGAGCTCCTCCCCTACACCGCCAAGATCATCGACCAGGTCTCCCTGATCCGTTCCGTGCATACCGAGGCGATCAATCACGATCCGGCGATCACCTTCATCACCACCGGCAGCCAGCAGCCCGGCCGCCCCTCCCTGGGCGCCTGGCTCTCCTACGGCCTGGGCAGCGAAAACTCCGACCTCCCCGCCTTCTGTGTCTTCATCTCGATCGGCACCGGCAATCCCAACGACCAGCCCCTCTTCGATCGCCTCTGGGCCTCGGGCTTCCTCCCCTCCTCCCACCAGGGCGTCAAATTCCGCGGCTCGGGCGATCGCGTCCTCTACCTCTCCGACCCGCCCGGCGTCAACCGCACCACCCGCCGCTCCATGCTCGATGCGGTCGCCAAGCTCAACAAGATCACCCTCGACAATTTCGCCGACCCCGAGGTCAACACCCGCATCCAGCAGTACGAGATGGCCTACAAGATGCAGACCTCCGTCCCCGAGCTCACCAACTTCGGCGATGAACCCGCCTCCACCTTCGAGATGTACGGCCCCGAATCCCAGAAGCCCGGCACGTTCGCCAACAACTGCATCATGGCCCGCCGGCTCGCCGAGCGCGGCGTCCGCTTCATCCAGCTCTTCCATCGCGGCTGGGACCAGCACGGCAACCTGAAAAATGGCCTCGCTGCCCAGTGCAAGGACACCGATCAACCCTCCGCCGCCCTCGTGATGGATCTCAAGCAGCGCGGACTCCTCGACGACACCCTCGTCATCTGGGGCGGCGAGTTCGGCCGGACCGTCTACTGCCAGGGCAACCCCGACGATGTCAACTCCGGCCGCGATCACCACGGCCGCAACTTCTGCATCTGGCTCGCCGGCGGCGGAATCAAACCCGGCGTCGTCTACGGCTCCACCGACGAGTTCTGTTACAACATCGCCGACAAGCCCGTCCACATCCACGACTTCAACGCCACCGTCCTCCATTGCCTCGGCCTCAACCACGAAAAACTCACCTTCCCCTACCAGGGCCGCGATTTCCGCCTCACCGATGTCTCGGGCAACATCGTCAAGGACATCCTCCTTTGACCCCCACGACCCCCACGACCCCCACGATATCTCAATCCAGGACACAGCAAGCCGGCCCATGGCTCATGCTCGCCGCCGGCGCTTCCGCGCTCGCGCTCTCCTGCGCCCCCGCGCTCGCCGACACCCGCTACATCTTCAACTCCGAAACGTTCTCTCGCTTCGTCGGACGCACTCACGCGATCCTCGTCCACTTCCCGATCGCACTCCTCATCGTTGCCGCCGTCGTCGAGTGCTTCGCCGCGATCCGTGATCGCCGCCTTCCCCCCGATGCCCGTCGCTCCATTTCTCCAGTCAGCATCACCTGTATCGCCATCGGCGCTCTCGGATCGATCGCCGCCGCGATCGCCGGCTGGCTCAACGCCGCCAACGAGGCCCCGGGCTCCTCGGTCGCCGATGCCCTCTTCTGGCACCGCTGGCTCGGCATCGGAGTCTCCGGGCTTGCCGTCATCATCCTCTTCCTCGCCCTGATCGCCCGCAGCGCTGCCAGCTTCACGCTCGCCGCGATCTACCGCGCATCCCTCGTGCTCGCCGCGATCCTCGTCGGCTTTGTCGGCCACCTCGGTGGCGGCATGGTCTACGGCGACAACTACCTGCTCGCCGCCTTCGAAGACCGCTCCCCCTCCCCCGCTCGCGATTCCGGACCCGTGCTCGCCTCCGCGATAAAGGCCCAATCCCCCGAATCGCTCGCCCTCGCCGCCAAAGTCACCGAGATCCTCGCCGACCGCTGCACCGACTGCCACGGAACCCGCAAGCAAAAAGGCGATCTGCGCCTCGATACGCTCGACCGCGCCGCCGCGAGCGCCGCCATCGTCCCCGGTCATCCCGATCGCAGCGAACTCATCCAACGCCTGCTGCTTGATCCCGAACACGCCGACTTCATGCCTCAGGATGACGATCCCGTCCCCCAGGACGAAATCGAAACCCTCAAGGCCTGGATCACAAGCCTCGATCCCTCCCAACCCCCACAACCCCCACAGCCCGCATCCGCCCAGCTCGCCGCAGCTCCGCCAACCGCGCCTAAGACCGCCGCAGGGCCGCCCGTGCCCACGATCACCCTGACCGCCGACCAGAAGCTCCGCCGCGATCAGGCCATGGGCGCACTCCGCTCCGCCGGCGCGTTCGCCGCCCCCATCTCCTCCGATTCAGAGCTCATCCACATCAACCTGGGCATGCTCGGCAAATCCTGCAGCGACCAGACGCTCGCCCTCCTCTCCGGCCTCGAGCCCTGCCTCTACGAGCTCAACCTCTCGGGCACCGCGATCACCGATGCCGGCCTCAAGAGCCTCGCACCCTTCGATCGCCTCGAACGCATCAATCTCTCCCGCACCGCGATCACCGATGCCGGCATCACCGAGCTTGCCCGCATCCCCCGCCTCTCATCCCTCAATCTGCACAACACCGTGATCACCGATGCCGCGATCGATGCGATGTCCGGCATGCCCTCCCTCCGCCGCGCGTACCTCTGGCGCACCGGGATGACCGAATCCGGCCTCGCCAAGCTCGCCCAGGCCCGCACGGATCTCACCGTCGAGCTCGGCGCTGTCTTCGCATTGCCCCCGGAGCCGGCCGTCCAACTCGCCGGCCAGGCATCCGGCTCATCGGCCACACCGCCCGCTCCACCCGCCGCGGCCGACACGCCCCCTGTTCCCACGCCCGAGGATCCCCCCGCAACCGAGCCCGCCACCACGGTCGCCGCCGCAAAGCCCGGCTGCTGCAAGTCCGCCGAAGCCGCCGGACACGCCTGCGATCACCCCTGCTGCGTCGAAGCCGCCAAGCAAGGCAAAGACTGCCAGAAGTGCCTCGGCAACTGAGCTATCAAACCTGTCTTAGCTCTCCACTGAGTGACTTCGTGGCTCAGTCACTTCATCACTTTTTCAATCCTTCGGCTCCGCCCACCCGCCCGCCGGCCTCTCCCAATCATCCGACCTGAACGGCACCCCCGGCAGCCCCTCGTTATTGCACAGGTTTGGTTCGCACGCCCCTTCCCATCCATACCGCACCGCCACCGGGTTCTTCACCGCCTTGGCTCGTACGCGCACCGTCTCCCCCTCGATGCTCGCCGTCGCCCGGTGGAACACCCGATCCTCCCCTGCGACCTGGAAGTGCGTCAGCGCTCCGCCGCGCGATGAGAGCCCCTTGCTCCCTCCCAGCGCAAAGCTCACCACGATCGAATCCCCATCCACCTTCATCGAGCTGTACATCGGCCCATCGCACACGACATCCTGCTTCCCGTACGTCTTCGCCAGCGCCTGCAGCGCCAGCCGCCGCCCGACCTCCTGCTTGTTCCTGGGATGAATGTCCTTGGGATCCCCGATGTCCATCGTGCACACCATCCCCGTGTTCGGAGACAGCATCAGCGTCCGCGTCTGCACATCGCGCAACTCCGCGGACACTCCCGGATCAGGCCCGTAGTTGAACGGCGCGATCTGCACGAAGTAGAACGGGAACTCGCCGATCCCGAACGCCTCGCGCCACGCCGCGATCATCCCCGGAAACACCCGCTGGTACTGCTCGGGCCGCCCGCGATTGGATTCACCCTGGTACCACAGCGCCCCGCGGATCCCGTAATGCCGGATCGGATGAATCATCGCGTTGTACAACGATGTCGGAGTCCACGGGCCAACTCCCCCCACCAGCGCCGGCATCGCCAGATCCGCCGCCGACGGCCCGATCGCGTACTTCCACATCCCCGCCAGCGGGATCGCCACATCACCCGACCGAAGCACGCACCCCGATGCCTCACCGCCGATCCCGCCCGGCCCCTGGTCGTCCCGCACACGGATCGCCACCACGTTCGGCCCCGCCTTGATCACATCCGCCGGCACCTCATATCGCCGCGGTGTCCCCGACCGCCCGTTCCCGCGCGTCGAGCCCACCCGCACACCGTTGATGTACACATCATCCCGGTCATCGATCGGCCCCAGCTCGATCCGCGCCGGTTTCCCGGCGATCCCGGCCGGCGCATCAAAGCTCCGCCGCATGAACACGAACCCATCAAACCCCGCCAAGTCGCCCGACCACACCCCCGGCGCCTGGATCTGCGACCACGCCGAATCGCTGAACCCCGACCCTGCCCATCCCGCCCCCGGCGACTTGGGATGCCCATCGACCCCATCCCACCACGCCGCAGTCTGATCCGCCAGCCGCTTCTCGCGCACGCCCGGATCCTTGTCGATCGCATCGACCTCCTTGAAGAAATCCCCGTACTCCCCAAGCGACTTGAGCGCGCTCCCCGGCGTCCACGACTCCACCGGCGTCCCGCCCCAGTCCGACTGCAGGATCCCCACCGGCACGTTCAACGCCGATTCGATCTCCTTGGCGAAGAAATACCCCACCGCCGTGCACTCCGCCGCCGTCGATGGAGACATCACGCGCCACCCCTCGTCGTACTCCCGCGTGCAATCCTCGCGCGGTCCGATCGCCGTCTCGTTCGCTGCCGTGAAATACCGGATCCGCGGACGGTTCGCCGAGCCCGTCTCCGCCGCCGGGCTGTTCGACGCCGCCACAGGCCACTCCATGTTCGACTGCCCCGAGACCAGCCACACCTCCCCGATCGCCACGTTCTCGCACACGATCGTGTTCGTCCCCGAGATCGTGATCGTCGAGGCCCCCCGCACCTCACTGGCCGCCGGCGTCTTCAGCCGCACCATCCACCGCCCGTTGGCATCCGCCGCCGTCTTCACCGGCTCTTTCAGCCACGAGGCCGTCACCGCGATCTCCTCGCGCGGGCTCGCCACCCCCCAGATCGGCGCGTACGACGACTGCTGCACCACCATGTTCGATCCGATGACCGATGCCGGCGTCACATTCGCCCAGGCCAACCCGGCAGCCAGGCCAGACAACGCCGCCACCGCCCCGATTGAGTTTCGATTGAACATGCCCCCAGAATATCCGGTCCATCCCGCTCGCGGGAGGCCCTCCCGCACCGATTACTTCCCGTCCGGTCCGATCTCCCGGATCCAGATGTTCCGCCACCGTACCTGCAAGGGATCCTGCCGATCCCCCACATCATGCACCTGCAGGCCTATGAACCCGCTCCGCGTCACCGAATCACGCACATCCACCGCCGGCGCCCCGTTGATCCACGTCTGCAGCCGGTCCCCGATCGCCAGGATCCGCGCCTGGTTCCACTCCCCCTGCCGCAAAGCCGCCTTGGCAGCGGGATTGTCCTCCGTGTTCGCCAAGAACACCCCGCGCCGGGCCTCATCGTAAATGCTTCCCGAATACGCCCGCGCGGTCGCATCGATCTCATACTGATACCCATGCACGCGCCCGTTCTGGTACGTCGGCACGCTCAGCGAGCGGAACTGGATCCCCGAGTTCAGGTCCGCATCGACCTTGAAATCCAGCACCAGCTCAAAGTCGCCGTAATCCCGCGCTGTGCATAGAAACGTATTGGGCTGCCTCGGCCGAGACTCCCCCAGAATCCCCCCATCCTCAATGACATACACCGCCTCCCCCCCGCGCCGAACCCACCCATCCAGCGTCTTCCCATCACACAGCGCCACCCACCCCTTACCCGCGGCCGGCTTCTGTGATTTCGGCTCACCGGCGCACCCACCGATCAGCCCCGCCATGATGCACATCACGATCGCAAGTCGAGTCTTCATGCCCACAGAATACCAAGCCGCCTTCACCCTCGGTGCCAGGATGCCCCCTGCCTCGATGCCTCTCTTCCTGTCGCCCTTCTTCTCTTCCCTTACTCGCTCACTCGCTTACCCCCTAACCCGCTATTCCCTCACCCCATCCAACTCCCCCCGAGTCCAAGGCTTCTGCCGCTCCTTCGTCTCCTGCCTCACCTTCGCCACGCTCGCCGGCGTCACCGGATCTCCCGTGTTCCCCCACGACCTCCGCACATATGTCATGATCCCCGCCAGCTCCCCCGACTCCTTCCCGATCACCGGCGGCATCACACCCCACGACCCACCCCCCGGCATGTACCCACCCTCCAGCCCATGCAGCAGCACCCGCATCATCCGCGATGCCGGCCCGTTCGCGATCGAAGACCCCGCCAGCGCCGGCGCCAGCCCCGCCGATCCCTTCCCATCCGCCTGGTGACAACCGATGCATGTCGCCGTGAACAGCTTCCTCCCCTGCTCAAAGAGATCAATCTCCGCCGAAGTCAGATCCCGCACGATCCGCGTCCGGTGCGATGGCGGCGGCACATGCCCCGGCCATTCAAAGCACTCAGCGCACCTCCGCATCGTCTCCGCGCTCCCCGTCTCGCTCAGGCTCGCCGTCATCCACTCCGATGGCTCCCGCGACAGCTTCACGATCGCCCGCTCATCCGAATCCAGCTTCACCCGCGACTTGAACCGGTCCACCAGCATCTCCCCGCGAGCATCGTCGTGCAGCACCAGCCGTCCCGCCAGGTCCGCAAGCCTGTCGCGCTCCTCGACCCCGCGCCCAAGCGCTGCATCCGCAAGCTCCCGCAGCACCGCCTTCTGCGAGTTGTCCTTGGGCCACTCTCGATCCGCCGCGATCATCCCCTCAAGGACCTCCCCCTCCAGTCGCGCCAAACTCGTCCGCAGCCCCGCCCTGACTAACCGCTCATCCCCGCGCTCCACATACCCCCGGATCCCCGCCGCGATCCGCTCCGCCTCCGGCATCGCCCCCACCGAAAGCGCCGCCTGCACCCGCACTCCAGCATCCCCATCCCCCAGCCCTTCGGCGATCACACCGCAGATCTCGGCATCATCCCCGGCCATCCGCTCGGCGATCTGAAGCGCTGCGACACGTAACCCGGGCGCCTCGCACCGCGCCAGCCGCAGCACATCCTCCCGCTCCAGAATCCCCAGCGCCTCCAGCACCCACGCCGCATGCAGCGCCGGGATCGGTTCCACAACCCCGAACGCAACCTCGCGCACCAATCCCGCCACCTCAACCGCTCGGCGCTCCACCAACAGCCGCTGCGCGGTATCCCGCCACCACCCCTCCCCATCCCTCAACAACTCGACAAGCTCCGCATCGCTCATCTCACCCGGCATCTTCGCACGTTCCACCCCTACCCCCACCCCAACCCGCTCCCCATCCCCGCGCCCCTCGCTCACGCAAACCCGCCAGATCCGCCCCATGTTCACCGGCATCTCCATCCCGCGCTTCTTCGTGATCTCGATGAGATGCGGCGTCAGGAACATCCGGTGCTGAATCAACCCGCGATACATGTCGAAGATGTACACCGCGCCATCCGGTCCCATGATCGCGTTCACGGGCCTGAACCGCTCATCGCTCGACCGCAGGAACTCCTCCCCCTTGTAGAAGTTCACCGCATCCAGCGTGTCATCCTTCACCTTGATCTTCAGCCGCTTGAAAAGCTGTCCCGCCGGCTCGCAGATGAACACATCCCCCTCGAACTCTTCCTCCAGCGCCTTGGATCTCACCATCACCGGGGAGCACGCCGCCGTCAGTGATGCCAAGGTCCCATCCGCGCGCAGCGTCCCCTCCCGATACCCGCGGTTCACCGTCGGAGTCGGGATCGCAGGCCACGTCGTCCCATCATGCCCGATCATCTCACCGACCCCCGGGATCGATCCACCCGCGCCCTCGCGCGATGCATACCGCTTGGGAAAAAGATCCACCAGCAGCGGGTTGGAGTTGGGTGTGTAGTACAGCCTCCCCACATCATCCCGCGTGATCCCCCATTGCCCGTGCGTCGGCGTCTTCTGGGTTGCAACCGATTCCCCATCAAAGAACACCCGCACACCGTGCTGCGAAAGTTCCCACCAGTTGTCGATCCCGTAGATCAGCCCGTTGCCCGCATGCTCCGGGCTGTCCAGCCCACCGAACCCATCCAGCAGCACGCGCTTCTCATCGGCCTTCCCATCCCCATCCGTGTCCTTGCAGAAGAGCAAGTGGGGGGGCTCTATCACCAGCGCCCCACCGAAGCACGGCGCCACGGCCCTGGGAAGCACCAGCCCCTCCAGGAACACCGTCAGTGATTCCATCACGCCATCGCGATCCTTGTCCTCCAGGATCACGATCCGATTCCGCGCCTCGAGCTCCCCCGTCCCCTCGATGTCGTTCATGTACGATGACATCTCGACCACCCACAACCGCCCGAATTCATCAAACACCCCGGCGACCGGCGCCTCGACCATCGGCTCGGCAGCGACCAGCGAGACCTCAAACCCGGGCTGAATCTGCATGCTCGCCTGCGATTGCTCGGGCGACATCACCGGCACGTGGACATCCCGGCCGGCCTGCGCCGACCTCCCGCTCCCAGCGCCCATCCGCGAACCGATCGCCAGCGCTGCCGCAACCAGCACGCCCACCCCAAGACAAACCCAGGCTCTCATCGATGATGACCGCATACGGCGTGCCGCTCACTCCAGCGCCGCAGCCACAATCACGATCCCCAGCCGGCGCGAGCGGATAGTAACCCAACGCGATTGCATTGGAAGTCTCGGTCCCTCCAGCATCCGCGGCACAATCCGATCCCCGACACAATCCCCTGAATCTCTCGCCGCTGAAATCGGCGACCGTTGGTTGGCAGCGGCGCAGCCGCTGGAAAACGCCTTCCTCCCTCTCCAGCCCGTGAAACGGGCGGATGAGGCCTCCGGCTGCTCAAGAAACTGCCTAGCCGGCAAGAAGCAGCGCATGCCCAATATGCAAGCGGCTCCCAGCGCAACGGCCCCCTACAGGTCCACCTGCACATAGAGCTTCGACTGCGTCGCCGATTTCTTGAACGCGCTGCGTACCTCCGGCTTCATGCTCGTGGTCTTCGGAAGCCCCGTGTCGGCCCGCATCACCCTCCCCTTGGTCTGCTCCTGGAGCTCCTTCAACAGCTGCGGGTACGGCATCTTCCAACCGCCCCCCGGCTGCTTGTGAGCGAACGCCTCATCCACCGGGATCATCGCCATCAGGTCCGGCGAATTCATCCGCTTGAGCCCCCGCTCCCGCAGCGTCGCGTTATGGCTCCCGTGATGACCCACCTTGTACAGCACCGTCCGCCCCAGCAGCTCCGATGCCTTTACACCATCTTCAAACTTCACCGAATCCCACGATGACCAGTTCCCGAACTGCGCATCCGCAGGGAACAGCAGCACCCGCCGGCTTCCCGTCAGCTCGATCGCCAGCGCCAAACTCGTGTTGTTCGTGAACTTGTCCATCCGCAGCGCCAGCTCCGACATCGCCGACACCCACTCCTGATCGATCCCACGCCAGCCAGATCCCGCCCTGGCAGCATGCCCCTTGCCCTCACCCTTCCCGTAGTACACCTCGCGAACGAACGGATTGCTCGTGCGCCCCGAAAGCCGCTCCCCGATCGTGCCCCCGAACGGACGCCCATTGTCCCACGGCATCACGCCTCCGGGTGACACCGCCATCCGGCCCGCGGCGGCTAGACCGCTCCCCAGACCGCCGGCGATCATCCCGTTCAGGTCGCTCAGCTCGTCAAAAAGTGACTCGGTCAGGTACGTCTCGCCTTCCTTCTTCGCCTTCTTGCCCCCCTGCGCCTTGCGGAGATCCTCCTCGCTGTGCGGCGGACCCAGCACGTAGATCTTCGCACCCGGAACTTCGATGATCTTGCCCGGCATCCCGTATCTCACCGTCGCCGGCTTGGAGCCCTTCACCAGCCCCTTCACCCAGTCCAGCGCCTCGCTGGGGTTGGTTCCCACCCCCAGCCCCACCCCCAGCCCGCCCGCCGCGAGCACCGTCCCGACCCCGCTGTTCACCCCCAGGCCCGCCTTCCCCGCATCCGTGAACGCCGCCGCCAGCCGGTGCTTGATCGCCGCGTACTTGCCCTTGAGCGCCAGCCCCAGTTCATCCTCCGGATCCTCCGTCCACGCCAGCAGGATCTCCTTGATCTCCATCGACGCGAAAACCGACCTTGCCTGCAGCTCCGAGAAACCCGATACGTGATCCCAATGCTCGTGCGTCACCACCAGCAGATCGATGCGCCCTCCCGTCCGCGTCTTGATGTCCTCCGCGCACTTCTTGATCCTCTCACGCGCCGGCACCGACACATCCCACACCCCGCAGTCGATCACGATGTGGTGCGCGGCCCCATCCGCCTTCCCCAGTGAAATCAGAAAGCAATCGCCCAGCCCCTGCCGGTACATCCGCACGCTCGCCGCCGGCCACATCTTGGTCCTCTTCGCCATCGCTCGATCTCCCCGCAATCAATGCCGGTGCAGCATCGCGAACGTCTCACGGTCCGCCTTCCCCGAGTAGATCCCCATCCCCGGCACACCGCACCCCAGGAACTCCCGCTGCCGCTCCAGCCGTCGATCACTCAGGATGTTCTTGGCCATGCAGTACCGCACCTGGTGCGACTTCATGTCGATGTTGAGCGTGCATCCTCCCCGCATCACGAAGTCCGCCCCGCCGCTCCGCCCGCCGGCGCTCCGCGAAGGCTTGTCCACTTCCTTCTGCCGCTCGGGGTCAATGAACCCATCCCGCTTCTGCGTGATCTCCAGCACGTAATCCGCGACCTCGATCCCCGCCGGCCCGACCCGCCGTGCCTGCCGCAGCCGGTTCACCTGGAAGCTCGGCCGACCCCGCGAATCCAGCGCATGCACCGACCCCGGCGTCCGCTTCCCCGCGCACACGCCAAGCTGCCACTGGATGTCCGGCTCATCCTTCAGGTGCTTCAGCAGATAGTCCCGGATGATCGTGCACGCCCTGTCCATCTTGACGTGCGCCCGACCTCGCTGAGTCAGGTGCGGTGGGGGGGTCGTCCCACGCAAGAACACCCCGTGCGGCACGACTTCTTCACGCCGTCCATCCTTCTTCTCGCGCCGTTCCACCTCCTCGAGCGCCGCCGCGATGCACTCCTGCAACCCCTCCGAAAACTGCGGACGCTCCCAACGCAGCGCCTCCTCCGACATCGAGTTCACACCCTCGGGATAGATCCCGTGCCGCCGGAACCCCTCGATGATCGCCACGCGATAACTCTTGTCATCATCGGGCACCATGTCCGTATCCGCCGTGATCAGCGATCGCAGATACTCGCCGAACGTGATGTCCACCGGAGGGCAATAGTCCAGCGCCCGCACGCAGATCGTCAGCACGTGCCGCGCCGATGTGAACGCCTCCCGCGACAGCCGCTCCACCAGGTCCGGGTGCAGGTCACCATCCGGCATCACCCCGGTCCCTCCCGTCGCGATCCGCATCAAGTCACGCGTCCGGTGCCGATAGATCCCCATGAACGCATCGAACACCGCCGCGACCAGGATCGCCCCCCGGTCGTGCGGCTCCATCGTCCGCTTGATCAGCGATGGATCCGCTTCCTTCCCGATGTACTCCCGCAGCCCCTTCCGCTTCCCAAGAGCCGCCCCGAACTGCTGGGCCAGCTTCCCCAGCATGTTCTCCGCGTCAAACCGCCCCTGCGCACGTGCCAACTCCGTCCTCACAACCTCCGGCATCGAGAACCGGGAGAAGATCGCCACGATGTCCGCGAACGCCTCGTGAAACGCCAGCACATCCGCGTTGCTCGCATCCGTGAAGTACGGGTGAAGCCCATCCAGCAGCGCATGCGTCACCTCGTGCGCGATGATGTCGTGCGAAAGGCACGTGAACACCGTCGAGCCCGGCATGATCAACCCAGAACCGTCATCCACCGCCTTGAAGTACCCGAACAGGATCGCCTTCTTGTCCGGGCTGTAATACGCATTCGCCTCGCGCATCGCGTGCGGATACATCCGCAGCCGATGCACGTACTCCTGGCTCCACTTTCCCCCTCGAAACACCCACCGCGGGTTCCACATCGCGCTCCGACCCAGCGCACGCTCGAAATGCACGATCGTGTTCATCCCCACCGCGTACACCATCTGCTGGTGGAACTTCGGATCGATCTCGCTGGCCTCCACCCCATCGCTCGCCAGCAGCCTCGCCTCATCCAGATCCACCGGCTCGTACGACAACCCGCTCGCCGGATCCACATCCACCACTTCCAGATAGTCCCCCACCGGCCCCTTCACCGCCTCGCGGCCGTTCCAAACCCCCAAGGGCTCCCACGGCAGGTTCAGCGTCACCTGGTTGGCTCGCCACATGTCCAGCCGCGTGCTCAGGCTTGGATCAAACGCATACACCCGAAGCCGCCGCCGAGTCGGGGTCGCCGGCACTTTCGACGCTCCGCCGCGGAACGAACTCCCGCGACCTGTCGCCACCGCCCGCCCACTACCAGCACGCTTGCTCCCGGACTTGCTCGCCTTTTTCACAGCGATTCCCCCTTCGATCACCCCGGCACTCAAGCCGAGTTCCCCCGCACGTGTTCCCCAGTGTACCGCAGGATCGCACCCCGTGAGACCTGAGAATCACCCGCGTGCCCGTGCGCACACCAGGGATCCGCACACCCCCATACCATGCGCCCCATGCCCGAAACCAGCCTCACGCTCGAATGGCTGAAGATCCTCCTCCAGTTCTTCACCATCATCGTCTTCGTCGCCGGCCTCGTCTTCACCGGCCTCCAGTTCCGCCACTGGCGGAAGGCCGCCTACGTCACCAACTTCACCAAGCTCGTCGAGCTCCAGATGCAGCTCCGACGCATGCGCGTCGATGACCCCTCGCTCGCCAAGATCTACAAGCACGATGTCGTCGACCTCCAGACCGATCAGGAGATCCGCGAGTACTTCATGAACCTCATGCAGCTCTCCATCTTCGAGATCGTCTGGTTCAGCCACCGCATGGAGCAGCTCCCCGACGACTACTACCAGAGCTGGGTCGATCGCATGAAGACCCTCGAACAGGAGGAATCATTCCAGAAGATGATCGACGATCGAAAGATGAAGATCCTCCACGATGAGTTCCAGCGCTACGTCCGCGACATGACCGAGCAGGTCAAAGCCAAGCCCAATTCCCCTTGAAAGCCCCTCCCCCGCCTCCACAGCACCCGTGGCCCCCCGCACCTGAAAGGGGGCGCCCGTTGGTAGCCAGCCGCTGGAAGCGATTGTCCTTCCCCTCTTCACGCATGAAGTGGGTGAGCCGAGACTCGCACGATCGATACGAAGCATCTGGCCCTCGGTAACCGCCATCCGCCCCCCCAACGTAGACAAGATTCCTGCGGGCTCCGAGCCGCGAACGAGTATTCACGCAGATCTGCCCTGTGCGAGCCCTGAAAGGGCGGCACTCATTCGCCCCCGTCATCCCTCATGAACCAAAACAAAAAGAGCCCCAAGAAGGGGCTCAGAATCAGCGATCAAAACCAAGACCTCACACCTCCACCACCACCGCCACACTATTCCCCCCACCCAGGCAGAGCCCCGCCACCCCTCTCTTCCCACCCGTCCGCTGCAACTGGTGAATCAGCGTTGTCAACACCCGCGCCCCCGACGCCCCGATCGGATGCCCCAGCGCGATCCCGCCCCCGCAGATGTTCAGCTTCGCCTCCGGAATCCCCAGCACCTTGATATTGCACAGCACCTGCGCGGCGAACGCCTCGTTGATCTCAAACAGGTCAATGTCATTCACCGAGAGCCCCGCCTTCTTCAGAACCTCCTGCACGCCCGTGATCGGCGCAGCAAAGATGTCCTTGGGCGCCACCCCGCTGGTCGCGTACGCGATGATCTTCGCGATCGGCTTCACGCCCAGTTGCTCCGCCTTCGCCAGCGAAGCCACCATGATCGCCGCTCCCCCATCCGAGATCTGGCTCGCGTTCGCCGCCGTCACCGTCCCATCCTTCTCAAACACCGGCCGCAGCTTCCCCACCGATTCGATCGTCGAATCCCCGCGGATCCCCTCATCCGCCGCGACCCCCGGCGACTTCTTGTCCAGGCACTGCTCACCGCTCAACGCCACGATCTCGTTCTTGAACCACCCCTGCTTGGTTGCCTCCGCCGCCCGCTGATGAGACTGCACGCTGAACCGGTCCTGCTCGGCCCGCGAAATCTCGTACTTCTTGGCGATGTGGTCCGCCGCGTTCCCCATGGGCCAGCCCTCAAAAGCGCACCGCAGCCCATCAAACGCCATGTGATCTTCCATGCTCGCCGGCCCGTACTTCACACCCTCTCGCACCCGCGCAAAGTGCGGCGCACCCGTCATGCTCTCAAACCCGCCCGCCGCGACCAGCTGGTTATCACCGGCCTTGATCGACTGGGCCGCCATCATCACCGCCTCGAGCCCCGATCCGCACACCTTATTGATCGTCTTGGCCGACAGCGTGTCAGGAAGCCCGGCCTTGAGCCCCGCCTGCCGCGCCGGGTTCTGCCCCAGCCCCGCCTGAAGCACGCACCCGAAGATCGCCTCATCCACCTGCGATCCGACCTTCTCCACCCCCCCGATCCCATCGATCGCCGCCCTCAGCGCATACGACCCGATCTGCGGAGATGGCACCTTCGACAACCCGCCGAAAAACCGGCCGATCGGCGTGCGCTTGGCGGACAGAATCACGGGGATCGCGGCTGCGGAAGACATGCGGAACTCCTCAATGACACATCCTCATCGCGGCCATCGCAAAGAGGGAAGAGATTATAGGAACCATGTTCTAGGGCCTCACCGTGCGCGCAAAAGGCCGCCCGGATGACCCCTGAGGGCTGTGCGACCCCCGCGCGTCGGAAATAGCGTATCTGCCTGGAGTTACGTTGGATCCCCGCGCAAACCATGGCCGTATTTCGCGTACCGGGGCTACAGGACACCCCACATACGGAGAAAGACCATGAAGAAGCTGATAACGCTCGCGGTAGTGGCTGCATGCTCGGCGACGGCTTTTGCCGATCCGCTCGAGGTGTTCAACGACAACTTCGAATCCGGCGCTGCCGCCCCTCAGTGGAGCGGGATCGTGTCGGTCGAGAACTCCGAGGGCTATTCCGCCTTCGGCGCAGGCGCCAAGCTCCTGCGCAACAGCATCTGGCCCGCCGCGACCACCACCCTCACCCTCACCAACCTCCCAGCACACGACAGCGTCTCCATCAACCTCCTGCTCGGCATCATCGACAGCTGGGATGGCGATGGCAGCGGCTACGGCCCCGATGGCTTCCGCATCAAGGTTGATGGCAGCGAGGTCTTCCACCACACATTCGCCGTCGCCACCGGCAGCTCCAACTACGTCCCGCCCGCCGGTGTCTTCCTCGGCCAGGGTAGCTACGGCTTCAGCGGCTGGCAGGACATCGCCTATAACCTCGGCAACGATCCCACCCTCGACAACATCCCCCACACCGCCAGCACCCTCACCATCGACTTCGATGCCACCGGCGGCGGCTGGCAGGGCGGCAGCGATGAGAGCTTCGGCCTCGACAACGTCCAGATCGTCGTCAACGCCGTTCCCGCCCCCGGCGCCTTCGCCCTCGCCGGAGCCGGCGCCCTCGTCGGCCTCCGTCGCCGGCGCTAAGCACCCGACGGCACAGCACATTTCCACCGCAGCCGCGCCTCCATGGCGCGGCTGCGCTGTTTTCAGCACGCTTCCACACACGCAATCCGTTGTGACACGCGCTGCATAGGCTCTTTGCCTCTCACAGGCTCATGCGCAGCTGGCATCCTCGTCAGCCCGCTTCAGCGGCGTTGCCCGCTACTAGGCAACGGCTTCAACCGTGGTACGCAACGCGACCCCCGACCCCACGCTCCCTCAACAACATTTCAGCCCGTTTCCAGCGGGGTTCCCCGCACAACGGCTTCAGCCCCACGCCTCACGCAACAAAGGCCCGCGCGAGCGCAGGCCTTGTAAGAAGCACTCAAATGCCCATCACTCCGGCTTCTTCTCCTCCGCCTTCTTCCCATCCGCTTCCCGCACGACGTTCAACTGAATCGTCCGGCCATCCTCCGTCACGAAAGTCGCCGCGCCACCCGCCGTCGATCCGCTCGCATCCACAGACATCTCAACGTGCGTCTGCTCCCCCTCGGTGACCACCTGGCCCTCGAACGGCGCCACCGTGCCGTCATCCAGCCGCATCTCACCCTTCACGTCGTACACCTTGTAATACACATACCCCGCCGCCGCCAGCACAGTCCCCGCCGCCGCCAGCGCGACCGCCCCGAAGAACATCGGCCGACGACGAATCCCTGCAAACCTCGAACGCCGTGCTTCCATGATCTTCTCCTTGAAAACCGCCCAATCAGGCTCCTGCATCCAACGCGCGGATGACAGCGAGCCGATCGCCGAATCGACAGGATCAACCGATCCTGATGCTGAACCGGAATCCCTGGATGTGATCGCGCCCGTTGGTGTGGAAGCAGCAGGGGAGTTCACCGAACCATGCGCCTTCTTCATGACAGTTCTCCCATCTCACCAAGCGCTCTGCGCATCCCAGCACGAGCCCTGTTCAAACGCGACTTCACCGTCCCGATCGGACACTCCAGAACCAGCGCCGCCTCTTCGATTCCCAATCCCTCCAGGTGGTGCAGCGACATCACCGTCTGGTACTCAGGTGCCAAGGACAACAGCGCCCGCAGCGCCACCGGATACTCACGAACCTCCCGTGGCATCTCCGACACCGGCCGCAGCCTCGCCAGCCGCGCCAGGATGTCGATCATCCCGCGCCCCCGCCGCACCCACCGATTCACCCGGTTGCTCGCGATCCTCAAAAGCCACGCCCTCAGCGGCGTCCCCCCCACGCGATACCTCGGCAACGCCCGATACGCCGCCAGGAACACATCCGCCGTCAGGTCATCCGTGACATGCTGATCCCCCGTTCGCCGGTAGATCAGCCCCGCCACCGCCTGGTAATGCCGCAGGTAGATCTCCGCGAACCCATCCGGGTTCCCGCAGGCCCTGGCAATCAACCCGGCATCATCGCCATCCGCCATCTGCTGCCCCATCCGCTGCTCCGCCGCTTCCCACGGGCCCCCCCAGCGCTGCACGGAGATGGAGTTGGGTTCAGCCACACCCATACCAAGTCACCAGATCCCAAATGGTTCCCACTTCCGCAGAAAACAGGTCTCTCCTCTCAACACCATCATTGTTTCACCATCGGCCGGCCTTGGTTCTTCAGGCCGCCTCATCGGCCTTGCCCGCGAGCACGCCTCGGCTTCAATCCAAGAACCCACACCGCGCGGTACGCTCTCACCATCGGAGGCCCCCCCATGCACCACCCCCTCCCGCTCGCCGCCATCCTCGCACTCACCGCCCCCTCCTTCGCCCAATCCCCCACGACCACCCTCACCCCCGCCCAGGCCCAGTGGCTCAGATCCAACGCCGTCGAACTCACCACCATCCAGCCCGGCAACGGCTTCGCCGACCTCCAGCCCCTCAAGGCCATGATCGGCAATGCCCGCATCGTCGGCCTCGGTGAGGGCACCCACGGCACCCGCGAACACTTCCAGGCCAAGCACCGCCTCGTCGAGTTCCTCGTCGAGGAGATGGGCTTCGACATCTTCTCCATCGAAGCCAACATGCCCGAGGCCTACGCCCTCGATGACTACATCCTCGGCGGCCACGGCGATGTCAACACGCTTATCAGCGGCATGTACTTCTGGACCTGGAACACCGAGGAAGTCCGCGGCATGGTCGAATGGATGCGAGACTACAACGCACGCCAGAGCACCGCCGGCTCCGCTCGCCGGATCCACTTCACCGGCTTCGACATGCAGGCCGGCGCAGTCGCACTCAAGATCGCACGCGAGTTCCTCAAATCCAACGATCCCGACTTCGCAGCCTCCTTCGCTCCCAAGCTCACCCAGCTCGCCGACTTTACCCCCTTCGGCGCTGGCGGGGGTTACGGATGCGTCACCGCCTCCTTCCCCATCCAGGAAGCCCGCAACAAAAAGCTCAAGCTCTCCGGCTGGGTCAGGACCGGCGAAATCGCCAACGGCTGGGCCGGCCTCTGGCTCCGCATCGATGGCCCCAACCCCTTCTTCGACAACATGCAGAACCGAGGCCCCCGCGCTCCCTCCGACTGGACCTGGTACTCCATCGAAACCACCGTCCCCGACGATGCCATGGCGGTCTACTTCGGCCTCCTGATGACCGGCACCGGCACATCCTGGTTCGACGGCCTCACCATCGAGCTTGACGGCCAGCCCTGGAAGTCCCCCCAATTCGACCTCGACTTCGAGACCGCCGCCCCCCGCGGCCTCGTCCCCGCCGATCCCTCCGGCGGCACTCCACCGCCCGGCTGCACGTACCAGTTCGATCCCGCGGATGCCAAGGTCGGCGCCAAGAGCTTCCGAATCCAGAGCGATGCCCAGCCCGCCACCAATTCCGAGGTGCTCGCCGCCGCCCAATCCCTCCTCGACCACATGCTCTCCAAGCGCAGCGACTACATCACCGCCGTCGGAGAGCGAGCAGCCGACTGGGCGATCCAGAACGCCCGTATCGTCCACCAATGGACCGGGCTCGCCGATGCCGAGCGCGGCTTCAGCCACCGCGATGCCTGCATGGCCCTCAACACGACCTGGATTCTCGATCAGAACCCCGGCTCCAAGCTCATCCTCTGGGCGCACAACTGGCACATGCGCGATGAGTTGCCCTGGATGGGCGCACACCTCCGCAATGCGCACGCCAAAGACTACGTCAACCTCGCCTTCTGCTCATGGCAGGGCACGTACACCGCGATGGGCGCGGACAGTCCCGGCCTGGGAACCCACACGCTCGCCGCCGCCCCACCCGACAGCTTCGAATCCATGCTGCACGCCGATGGTCGCCCGCTCCTCCTCCTCGACCTGCGAACCGCATCCCCCACCGATCCCGGCTCCGCATGGCTCACCGAGACACGCCCCTTCGGCGGCATCATCGGCGCCCTCCAGATGAACAACCACTACCACCCAGCCAAGATGCAGGGCCACTTCGACCTCCTCATCTACACCCAGGACACCACCGCCGCTCGCCAACTTCGTTCCAACAAGCGCGGCGGCTGACACAAAGCCCCTCCCAGAGGGAGGGGTTGGGGAGGGTTGCCTCCACCCTTCCCAGTCGCAGCATGACTCACGAGCCTGCGCACATCAACAAGCGGCTCTGAGGCCGTTGGCAAGAGCGGAGTACCTCTACCCTCGCCCCATGCTCCGCATCACCACCTCAATCGCACTCCTCAGCCTCTCCAACATCTTCATGACCACCGCGTGGTACTACCACCTCAAGAAAGCCCACACCTGGTCCATGCTCGCCGCAATCGCAATCTCCTGGCTGATCGCCCTCCCCGAATACTGCCTCCAGGTCCCCGCCAACCGCCTCGGCCACACCTCCGGCGGTGGCCCCTTCACCGCCCCCCAACTCAAAGTCATCCAGGAAGCCATCGCCCTCCTGGTCTTCACCTTCTTCACCATCTACATCCTCAAGGAACGACTCCGCACCACCGACATCATCGCCTTCATCCTCATCTTCGCCGGCGTCGCCGTCTCCATGCTCGGCCGCAAATCCTGATCTCGGGGCGGTGCCTTCCAGGCCCCGCGCTGCACAATCCAAAAACAAGAAAAACCGCCGGTCATCCCGGCGGCTTCGTTCACTCAGTTTTCAGCGACCACTCAACCCCAATCATCAACCCTTGATCGACGTCACCTTCACCATCGTGTACTGCTGGCGATGGCCCTGCTTGCGCTGCCACGCCTTCTTCTCACGGAACTTCCACACATCGATCTTGTCACCCTTGACCAAAGGCTCGACCACCTCGGCCTCGACGGAAGCGCCCGCGACATAAGGCTTGCCCAGCTTCGCCCCGCCGCCAAGCTCACCCACCACCAGCACCTTGTCGAAGGTCACCTTGTCCCCAGCCTTCGAGCCGCCCTCGGAGTGCAGATCGATCAAGATCTCATCTCCCTGAGCAACCTTGCGCTGCGAACCAGACTCTTCAATGATCGCGTACATGCCAAACTCCGTTCGGTGAAGGGCCGGAATAATAGACAACACGCCTGCTAGATCAAGACGGCTTGATGCCTCGATGCCCCCTGCCGGGATGCCTCTCTTCTCAATCAACCCCTCTGGATCCCCAAACAAAGCCTTTCCACCATCTATCATCCGCCAATGACCACAGTCACCCGCTTCGAAGTCCGCCCCGCCCCCGGAAAAGCCGATCCCCGGGCCGAGGCCATCCTCCGCGCTGGCAGGCTCGCCGGGCTCCCCCTCCACTCCGCCCGCTCCTGCCGCATCTACCTCATCGAGGCCCCGCTGGCCCCCGATCAAGTCCGCCACATCCAATCCAAACTGCTCGCCGATCCCGTCCTCGAAACCACGCTCACCGGCGCAACCCCCGCGGCCCCCGGCGAACAGATCATCGAAGTCCACCCCCTCCCCGGCGTGATGGATCCCGCAGCCCAGTCCGTCCAGGCCGCCATCCGCTCCCTCCTCAACATCGACTCCCCCATCTCCGTCTCTACAGGCTGGCGATACGACCTCCAGGGCCTCCCCGCCGACCAGGCCAAGCAGTTCGCTGAAACCCAACTCGCCAACCGCGTCGTCCAGGGCATCCATCTCTCCCCCTGGACACCCACCTCCCTCCCGCACGGCCATGCCTCCGAATTCAACCTCCGCACCATCCCCATCCGCGACAAGTCCGACGACCAGCTCATCCTCTTCTCGCGCGAAGCCCACCTATTCCTCAGCCTCGAAGAAATGCTCGCCATCCGCGCTGAGTACAACCGCCTCGGTCGCGATCCCACCGACATCGAACTCGAAACGATCGCCCAGACCTGGTCCGAGCACTGCGTCCACAAGACCCTCAAATCCAAGATCAGGTACAGAAGTCACGAAGTGACGAAGTCACGCAGTGACGAAGTGAAGAAGAGTGGTGGGGGAGGCCAGACCTCATCGCCTCGCATGGATGTCGAGTTCTCTTTCGGCCCGCGCTCGATGCCGGCCAAACCCACGAGAACAACCAACAACGACGATCAACCCGACGACACCGCATCCTCCGACCCCATCAACTGGCACAACCGCCCCGGCCACACCATCGAGCCCGACGGCTCGATCACCATCGACAACCTTCTCAAATCCACCGTCGCCGCCGCCACCTTCGAGCTCATCGAAGATGGCCTCGACTGGACACTCTCCGTCTTCAAGGACAACTCCGGAGTGATCGCCTTCGACGATCACCACGGCATCTGCATCAAGGTCGAAACCCACAACCGCCCCTCCGCGATCGAGCCCTACGGCGGCGCTGCAACCGGCGCTGGCGGCTGCATCCGCGATGTCATCGGCACCGGCCTTGGCGCCAAGCCGATCGCCAGCACCGACATCTTCTGCGTCGCCCACCCCAACCACTGGACCGACGCCTCTTCTTCTGAAATCTCAAATCGCAAACCTCAAATCTCTTCCTCCCCCCTCCCCCCCGGCACCCTCCACCCCCGCAGAATCCTCACCGAAGTGGTCGCCGGCGTCCGCGATTACGGCAACCGCATGGGCATCCCCACGGTCGCCGGCGCTGTCCATTTCGACGACCGCTACGTCGGCAACCCCCTGGTCTACTGCGGCTGCATCGGCCTCATCCCCCGCAACCTCGTCAACGGCCAGACCAAACCCGGCGATCACATCATCGCCCTCGGTGGACGCACCGGCCGCGATGGCATCCACGGCGCCACCTTCTCAAGCGCTGAGGTCCAGCACACCCACGCCGATGAGTTCGCCCACGCCGTCCAGATCGGCAACGCGATCGAAGAAAAACGCGTCCTCGATGCCATCCTCCGCGCCCGCGATTGCAAGAACGACAAAGGCGTCACCTCGCCCCTCTACAACGCCATGACCGACTGCGGCGCTGGCGGCTTCTCCTCCGCGATCGGCGAGATGGGCAAGGACCTGGGCGCTGTTGTCCACCTCGACCGCGCCCCCCTCAAGTACGCCGGCCTCACCTACACCGAGATCTGGATCTCCGAAGCCCAGGAACGCATGGTGCTCGCCGTCCCCGAAGCCAACATCCCCGCCCTCAACCGAATCTGCCAGGAAGAAGCCGTCGAGCTCGCCGACCTCGGTACCTTCGGCACCCCCAACCACACCCTCCAGCTCTTCTACAACGACACCCCCGTCGGCGAACTCTCGATGCACTTCCTCCACGAAGGCATCCCCCAACCCATCCGCGAAGCCGTGTGGAATCCAACTCTCTCCCCGTCTCCGCGTCCCCCCATCCCCGCGTCTCCGCGTTCCCCTTCCGTCTCTACCTCTCTTCTCAACCTCCTCTCTCATCCAACAATCGCCTCCAAACACTGGATCATCCGCCAATACGACCACGAGGTCCAAGGCAACACCATCCTCAAGCCCCTCGTCGGACCCGCCGGCCGCGGACCCGGCAACGGCGCGGTCATCGAGCCCATCGCCGGCTCCGGCAAGGGACTCGCGATCGCCGCCGGGCTTGCCACCGGCATCGGCGATCCTTCCATCGGCGGCGATCCCTACCAATCCGCGCTCGCCGGCATCGATGAGTGCATCCGCAACCTCGTCTGCCTCGGCGCCAACCCCAGCCAGATCGCCATCCTCGACAACTTCTGCTGGCCAAGCTGCGAGAAACCCGAGAACCTCGGCTCCCTCGTCCGCGCTGCCGAAGGCTGCTACGACGGCGCCAAGGCCTACCGCACCCCCTTCGTCAGCGGCAAGGACTCCCTCAACAACCAGCTCCGTTACACCGACCCCAACACCGGCGAGGACAAAGTCATCGAGATCCCGCCCACGCTCCTCATCTCCGGCATCGGCATCGTGAACAACATCAAGCGCTCCATGACCATGGATGCCAAGAAGCCGGGCAACACCCTCATGCTCATAGGCACGACCGGCCCTCAGCTCGCCGGCTCCACCTACAGCACGCTTCACGACATAACGACCGTCGACGATGCCGCCGCAATCCCCACCGTCAACCTCACCACCGGCCCCAACACCGCCCGCGCCATCCACCAACTCATTCAAGATGGCCTTATCCTCTCCGTCCACGACTGCTCCGACGGCGGCCTGCTGGTAGCCCTCGCCGAAATGCTGATCGCCGCCCACCCCGGCCCCATCACCCCCAGCGCAACCCCCACATCAACCACCCCCGCCAAAGCCATCGACGCCAGCGCAGTCCTCCAATCCCTCCTCAAACCCTCCCTCCCCGCCCTCCTCTCCGAATCCGCGACATCCGCGAAGTCCGCGGCCTCCCTCGGCCTTTCCATCACCGCCTGGGACGAATTGCTCGCCCCCGAACAGCTCGCATTCTCCGAAACCCCCTCCCGCTACATCATCGAAGCCCGCCACGAAGACATCCAGCGCATCCGCACCGTCCTCACCGACCACGGCGGAATCCACACCACCATCCTCGGCACCCTCAACACCTCCGGCCGACTCACCTGGACCAAGGCCGGCCTCGACCTCCCCATCACAGACCTCGCCGCGGCCTGGCTCGCCCCGCTCGACTGGTAAGAGACTGTTTCAGAATCCTACCCGATCTCGTGGCACAGGCATCCTGCCTGTGTTCTACTGCTCTGCTACCTCATTCTGAAACAGTCTCTCAGTACGCCACGACACGCCCAGCTACGGCTTGGCATCCAGAAAGTCGTTCACCATCGGCACGATGACATCGACGCGCTGCATCAACGTGGCGTGAGTGGCGTTCGGCAAGATCACCGACTACACGTTCGCCGTCCGTGATGGCAATGACCTCGTCCCGATCGCCAAGGCCTACTCCGGCCTCAGCAACGAGGAGATTACCACCCTGGACACCTGGATCCGCCAGCACACCATCGAACGCCACGGCCCCGTCAGAATCGTCGAGCCCACCCACACCGAAACACACCACCTCCCATGTGACGATGCGCCCGACCTGTCGCCAATCTCTCAACTGATCCCCTCCGCGTCTCTTTGTGTCCTTCGCGCCCTCCGCGTTCTTTTCTCGAATGCCCCGTGCCTCATCCCATCGCCGACAACCACCTCATGCCCATTCACAACCTGCAACCCCCACGCTCCTGAGCCCCTTCTCGATGGACCGCCGACGGTCGATTCACACTCACTTCGTCTCTTCGTCTCTCCCTCTCGTCGCCTCTCTTCTCAGTAGCCCACCGTGTCCCCCGTGGTGAATGTCTTTGGCCTACCTCCCTCCCAACTTCGCCTCCAACATCGCCCTCGACTCCGGCATCCCCAAAACCCTCGCCGACAACTCCGCCCCGCGCTGCGCCACACCCGCATCCAGCGATCCATCCAGCTGATTCAGCAACTCCTTGGTCGCCCGGATCGCCATCGGACCCCCGCTCGCCAACCTCGCGCACATCCCCTCACACGCCTCATCCAGATCCCCGATCGCAGGCACCAGCCGCGTCACCATCCCCGACGCAAACGCCTCCTCACCCGTCATCAACCCGCCCGACAACAGAATCTGCCGCGCCCTCCCAGCCCCCACCCGCCGCACCAGCCACGGCGCCACCACCGCCGGACACACCCCCCGGTCCACCTCCGGAAACCCCATCTTCGAATCCGCATGCGTGATGCCCACATCACACACGCACGCGAGCCCGCACCCCCCCCCGATCGCCGCCCCATTCACCCTCGCCACCACCACCATCGGCAACGCCCGGATCTTCAGGCACAACTCCGACAACAACGACAACAACACCAGCGGCGCCTCCGGATCCCCCAGCACCGCCTTCAAATCCATCCCCGAACAAAACGCCTTCCCCGCACCCGTCAGCACCACCACCGAAACATCCGTTCGCCCCGCCAACTCATCCACCCGCGCATGGATCGCACGCAACACCTCTATCGACATCGCATTCCGCGATTCCGGTCGATTGATCACCAGCGTCGCCACCCGTCCCGTGCTCGTCAATGTCGCCAACTCGCTCATGCCGCGCTCCACCTCGATCGCACGCCCAGTTCCGAAGCTTCAGGTTGTTGTGCTGACACTTCAGGTTGACTTGCCCCGACGCTTCAGGTTGCCCTGTTGTATTCACGTTCTTGGCCCGGAGGGCTACGACCGTTGCCAGGGGCTTCAGCCCATGGAAGCAACCCTCAAAGACATCCCGCCCGGAGGGCGGACGAACAACGATCGACCCAGACGAAAGACTTCAACCCAGACATTCATAGAGAGCAACTTCAGATCTCAAATCGGCCCTACGCCTTCTTCCACACCTGGTCCAAAAGCTCCCGCTCCTCCGCCGACCCCACCCGCGAGAGCGATGCCAAGAGCCCCGCCTCCAGCCTCGCCTCATCCATCGACCCATCCACCTCATTCAACCACGCCTTCGTATACCCGATCGCGTGCCGAGGCTTCTCCGCCAGCCCCCTTGCAATCTCGATCCCCCTCGCCTCACACTCCGCGGCCGTCTTGACACACTCATGCACCAACCCCATCCGCTTCGCACCCCACCCATCAATCAACCCCGAATCCAGCATCCGCTCCCGCGCCCGCCCATCCCCGATCCCCACCCTCAACATCGGCCCCGACACCGCCGGCGATACGCCAAGCCTCACCACCGGATACCCGATCTTCGCGCCCCCATCCGTCACCGCGATGTCCGCCGCCGCCACCATCGCACACCCCCCCGCGATCGCCGCCCCATGCGCGCTCACCACCACCGGCGCGGGATGCCCCCGCATCCCCCGACACACCGCCGCCAACCCCGTAAGCAACGCCCCCAATACCCCCGCATCATCCCTGCACGCCGAAAGATCAAACCCCGCGCAAAACACATCCCCGACCCCCGACACCACCACCGCCCCCGCGCTCATCGAGTTATCCAGCGCCTGACCCAGCGACTTCAACATCCCCACCGTCAGCGCATTGCGCTTCTCCGCCCGGTCCAGACGAATCACCATCACCGAATCAACCGGTTCCATCCGTATCACGACGACAGTCTAGCAACCAAGCCCACGCCACCCGATACAATGACCGCATGCCCGGTCACGCCTCGACACCTTCACCACGCGAAACTAGCCCAGCGACCGACTGGGTACGCAACAGCCAGAATTCCGACGGTGTGGATCTTTCACTGATCGCCGAAAACCTCCGCCTCACCCCCACCCAGCGAGTCCGCAAGATGGAGCGATGGGCTCGCGAGATAAAGTGGATCCATGCGCACGCACGACGCCGAACCTCAAAGTAACATCGAGCGGCTGGCGGCCATCCTGGCCGACCATCAAGTCGAATACCTGATCGTCGGTGGCATCGCCGAGGCAATCATGGGCAGCCCCCGCCTCACCTACGACATTGACCTCTGCTATCGCCGAACACCCGACAACATCACGAGGCTCGCCGCCGCGATTGCTCCGCTCAATCCCGCCCTGCGCGGCGTACCACCCGGGCTTCCATTCAAGCTCGATGCACCAACCATCACCGCGGGCCTCAATTTCACGTTGACAACAAAGCTCGGCGATATTGACCTTCTCGGCGAGCTCGAACCAGTCGGCGGCTATGAGGCGATCATCCCACGTGCGGAAGAATACGAGATCGGCTTGCTGGTGATCCGAACAATCGCCCTCGATGACCTGATCCGTATCAAAGAGTACATCAAGCGAGCCAAGGATGCCGAGTCACTGCTGCAACTCAAGGCAATCAAGCAATTGCGCGATCGCGCCTAGGTGGTCATCCACGCACCCACACCCACCGGCTCGCTGAATTGAAACCAGTGCCCAATGCCCAGTCCCCAGTGCCCAGTCCCCAGTGCCTTCCGTTCTCACCCTCCCATCGGCACATCCGCCCCCCGCTCCCGCGCACACACCCAAGCCTCCCCATACCCCGCATCCGCATGCCGGAACACACCCATCGCCGGATCATTCGTCAAAACCCGCTCCAATCTCCGCGCTGCCGCCTCCGTCCCATCCGCGACAATCACCTGCCCCGCGTGCTGGCTGAACCCGATCCCCACACCGCCCCCATGATGGAAGCTCACCCACGATGCCCCGCTCGCCGTGTTCACCAGCGCGTTCAGGATCGCCCAATCGCTGATCGCATCCGATCCATCCTTCATCCCCTCGGTCTCCCGGTTCGGTGAAGCGACCGATCCGCAATCCAGGTGATCGCGCCCGATCACAATCGGCGCCTTCACCTTCCCCGTCCGCACCAGCTCATTGAAGATCAACCCCGCCTTGTCGCGCTCACGATACCCCAGCCAGCAGATCCGCGCTGGCAACCCCTGGAACGCAACCCGGTCCCGCGCCATCGTCAGCCACCGGTGCAGCCCCTCGTTCTCCGGGAACGCCTCCAAGAGCGCCCGATCCGTCACATAGATATCCTCAGGATCCCCCGACAGCGCCACCCACCGGAACGGCCCGCGACCCTCGCAGAACTGAGGCCGAATGAACGCCGGCACGAACCCCGGGAAGCTGAACGCCTCCTGGAACCCATAATCAAAAGCCCGCTGCCGGATGTTGTTTCCATAATCAAAAGTGATCGCCCCCCGGCCCTGCAGCTCCACCATCTGCCGCACATGCCGCTCCATCGTCCCCAAGGACAAGTGCTCATACTCCTCGGGGAATCGCCGGCGCATCACCTCCGCCTCATCGCTGGTCATCTCCGCCGGCACATAATGCAGCACATCATGCGCGCTGGTCTGGTCCGTCAGCGCATCGGGAGTGATCCCGCGATCAATCAATCGCCCCAGCAGTTCCACCGCGTTGCAGTGCACACCGATCGACACCGCCTGCCGCGCCTCCTTGGCCTTCAGCGCTGCATCGATCGCGTGATCCAGCCCCTCCACGATCTTGTCCAAATAGCGATCCTTCACACGCCTGGCCAACCGCGAGTGATCGACATCGGCGATCAGGCACACACCCCCGTTCATCGTCACCGACAAGGGCTGGGCGCCCCCCATCCCGCCGCACCCCGCCGTTACGCACAGCCGACCTTCCAGCGTCCCGCCGAAATGCTGCCGCGCCAGCTCCGCGAACGTCTCGTACGTCCCCTGCAGAATCCCCTGCGTCCCAATGTAAATCCACGATCCGGCCGTCATCTGGCCGTACATCATCAACCCCTGGCTCGCCAGCGCATCAAAGTTCTGCTGGGTCGCCCAGTGCGGCACCAGGTTGCTGTTCGCAATCAGCACCCTCGGCGCATCCTCGTGCGTCCGCACCACACCCACCGGCTTGCCCGACTGCACCAAAAGCGTCTCATCCGCCTTGAGCCGCCGCAGCGTCTCCACGATCGCATCAAACGCCTCCCACGATCGCACCGCCTGCCCCCGGCCCCCGTACACCACCAGATCCTCAGGCCGCTCGGCGACCTCCGGATCCAGGTTGTTCATCAGCATCCGCATCGCCGCCTCGATCTGCCACGAAGCGCATGTCCTCTCATTTCCCCGCGGCGCATGCACAACCCCCGCGCGATGCTGCGTGCCCATTCGAGTAGTGGTGGGGGTGCGAGGAGTCGTGTGTGATTTAGGACGAGCGTGCATGCGTGTCATTGGCCCATTCCTCGGTCAGATCCTGCTCACACCCGAGCCTAACGCGCCGCATCCGCATGAACAAGTGCTCATCCGCTCCCCTCGGGGAATTCCCCGATCACTCCCGGTCGCATCGTGTTCGCATCATTTCATCTTGACTTTTGCCCCCACTCGATGCCTTGATGCCTCGTTGCCTTCTTCTTCATCGACTCCTCTTTTCCAATCTCATCGCGGCAACAAAGCGGCACTCGCCACCAGTTCCGCCAGCCGGGCAATATCAGGCGCCAACGGCCGATCCCCCTCAAGCTTCGGCACCACCGCACGAATCTGAGCGTGCACCCGCTCGAGCATCTGCCCCGTCTTGAGGGGCCGGTGGTACTCGATCCCCTGGGCAGCGCACAACAGCTCGATCCCCACCACATTGGTCGCGAGCTCCATCGCCCGCCGAGCCTTGGCTGCGCTCCGCGGACCAAACGAGTTGTAATCCTCAATCCCCGCGCTCGTCGAGATATTCGCCACGCTCGCCGGGTTCGCCAGCCCGATGATCTCATTGCAGCACGCCGCCGCGGTGTACTGCGCGATCATCAACCCCGAATTCAACGCCGGGATCGGCGTCAGGTAGTGGGGGAGTTCGCTCTCCTTCTCGACCGCCGACAGCATCCAGAACACCCGACGCTCCGCAATTCCCGCGATATGCGATAGCGAGATCGTCATCACATCCAGCGGGATCGCCAAGGGCATCCCATGGAAATTCCCCGCCGACACAATGCTCCCCACCGCCTCCCCCACGCCGCCAGCCCCCGGAAACACTAGCGGATTGTCCGTGACCGCCGACAGCTCCCGCCCGATCGCCTGCTTTACATAATCGATCGCATCCAGCGCCGACCCCAGCACCATCGCCGAGCACCGGAACGAATACGGATCCTGCACCCGCGGATCGTTCTCCCGGTGCGATACCAGCACCTCGCTCCCTGCAAGCCACCCCCGCATCGATTCCGCGACCCGCCGTGGACCCGGCTGCCCACGCACCTCGTACACCCGCTCATCCAGAAACGCATCCGTCGCCCGGCACGCATCGATCGACATCCCCGCCGCCATCACCGCCGCATCAAACAACCGCTCCGCATCCACGCACAACAGCGCCCCCTGCGCTGCCATCAGGTGCGTCCCATTGATCATCGCCAGCCCCTCCTTGGCCTCCAGCACCAAGGGAGCAATCCCCGCCCGCCCCATCGCCTCCCCCGCCGGCTCGACCCCACCCTCCGTCAACACCATCCCCTCACCGATGCACCCCAGTGCGCAATGCGCCAGCGGCGCCAGGTCCCCCGAAGCGCCCACCGATCCCACCTCCGGCACCGCCGGAGTGATCCCAGCATTCAGCATGCTCGCCAGCGTCTCCGCGATCACCGGCCTCGCCCCAGAAACCCCCCGGCACAGCGAAGCCGCGAGCAGCAGCATCATCCCCCGCACCACATCCCGCGGCAGGTTCGCTCCCACCCCCGCCGAATGCGATCGCACCAGGTTCCGCTGCAAGTCCGCCAGATCCCCCGCCCCGATCCGCCGCCGCGACAGCGATCCAAACCCCGTGTTGATCCCGTAATGCGCCTCCCCGTCACCCAGGCACGCCTCCACAACCGCTCGCGACTCCCTCATCCTCCCGCCAGCCGCCTCCGAAACGCGCACGCTCGCCCCCCCGCGAGCCACAGCCTCAACCGCCTCCAGACTCAACCCCTCCGCATCCAGCACAACAGTGTTCACCATGCGCCCACTTTAAGCCCCTCCCCCTCTCCGCGCCTCCGCGTTCAACTGCCTTTCCACTCTCCAGCCCCCCGCACTCAATGCGCCCCACACTTGACACCATTGCCCCACAGGGATCTTCCAAGTACGCTCCAGTTCCGCACACGCGCATGGCGACAACCCACCCATCCATCCCAGGCCTCATCTTCTTCCCCCTCCTCGCCCTCCCTCTGTGGCCCTCCGTGCCCCCCGTGGCGAGTGCCTTCTCCAGACCCAAAGTCCGATAATCTGGATTATGTAAAACAATGCCCCACCCACGTTTCACCCTCATTTCCCGAGCCATTTCCCTCTTCCTGGCCCTCCTCCTGCCCGACCTCCCCGCCCACGCCCAGGGCTCGATGTCCATGTCCTACTTCTCCGATTCCTCTTTCGAACCCTCACTCTCACGCTCCGATCTCGATGTCTTCATCCGCGTCCTCAAGCTCAAGGATGCCGAGACCCAAGCCATGTACGACCTCTACGAGGGCTACGCCCAGACCGTCCGCCGCGATGGCCAGAAAGTCCGCACATTGATGTACGACATCATGGAAGAGTCGGAGATATACGCCGATCCGGGCCGTCTCAACAAAGGCTCCAAGCACATGCAGGAGTGGGGCACGGAGTCCGAGGAACTCAAGCGAGCCTTCGTCGATGACCTCAAGGCCCTCCTCACGCGCGAACAAGAACAGCGCTGGCCCATCGTCGAACGCGAGCTCCGACGCATGAAGCTCTTCGGCGGCCGGCTCACCGGCGAGGACATCGACATCGTCCGCATCGTCAACAACCTCAAGCTCACCGACCTCTCACCCGCCGCCGACCAGATCCTCGAAGCCTACAGCCAGGACCTCGATCGCCTCCTCGTCCAGCGCGAAGCCTTCATCACGGACAACGAGCCCCGCTTCCACGAGCTCATCAAGTCCGACCCCCCCGCCGCCGAATCCATCTTCCTCGATGCCCTCCGCATCAGGATCGCCATCCGCGATCTCAACGAGCGCACCGCCCGCCAGCTCGCCGACCAGCTCCCCCCCGACCCCGCCGCCAAGCTCCGTGAACAGCTTGAGAACCGCACCAGCTCCCGCGCCGAGATCAAGTCCCGCGCTGAAGCCCTCATCAAAGCCGCCAAGGACCTCGACACCATCACCACCGCCCAGCTCAACCAGCTCAACGAACTCTCAACCTGGTACGCAGAGCGGCTCGCCCCATGGAAGAAATCCATGGCCGATGCCATCCGCCGCCAGGAAGAAGAAGATCGCCCGATCAGCCTCCTCCGCGCCCAGGGCAAAGCCCCGCCACACGATGACAACGACTACTACGCGCAGTGGAAACTCCCCCCCGAGCACCCCGTAACCAAGCTCCGCCAGGAACGCTACGAGCTCGACAAGGAAACACGCCGCAAGCTGCTCGCCATCCTCACCGATGACCAGCGCGCCTCATTGCCCCCCGGCCGCAGCGACTATGCCAACTTCAACGACTACCGCCCCGGCGGCCTCTGATGGCCCCTCACTCGCTCACTCGCTATCCCCTCACTCGCTCTCACCCCAACTCCAGCACAAAGTACAACGTGTCCTCCATCGGATCATCGTTATACCGCTCCGTCTCTACAAAGCCCAGCGATCGGTACAGCCGCTGCGCCGACAGCATGTCGCTCGACGTATCCAGCTTCATGCGCTGATACCCCGCCGCCCGCGCATCGGCGATCAGACGCTCGGCGAGCATCTTCCCGACACCGCGGCCGCGTCCCTCGGGCGCGACATACAGCCGCTTCATCTCGCACACCCCCACCTCGACCTCACATACCCCACGCTCACCACCTCCCCCGCAACCATCACAACCCCCACTCCCTCCCGCATCCAGCGGCCGCATCGCGATGCACCCGATCGCCCTCCCACCCGCGATCGCCACGTACATCGCCCCGCCCGGCCTGGCGTATTTCCCCGGCAGCCCCCGCATCTCCGCATCAAACCCCTGGAAGCACAGACTGAACGGCAAACTCTTCTGATACTCCTCGCACAGCCGCCGGAACTCCGGGATCAGTTCCGGTGTGTTCGCCGCGACAAGCCGGATCTCGGTCCCGGCTTCGGATACGCCTGCTCTTTGCATGTGTTCATCCACACCTGATTATCTGGCACGCCGGGCCCCCCGGCAATACACTAGTTCCGTCCTTCGCGTCACAGACGATATTCGATCCGGCCGATAGTGTGTGCATCCTTTCTTGCGATCAGCCCCGCACGGAGACCCAGGCCCATGAACCGCACCCCCACAACCCCCATCGCCCTCAAATCCGCGATCGCCCTCACGCTCATCCTCTCCGCGGGGCTCGCGTTCGCGCAGCCGGCAAGCAAGCCCGAAATCAAGCCCGACAGCAAGCAGGTCGCGCCGCCTGCGACCGCTCCCCAGAAGGAGCCGACGCTGAAGGTCGGTGACAAGGCGCCGGCCATCAAGGTGACCAAGTGGGTCAAGGGCCAGGAAGTCACCGGCTTCGAGAAGGGCAAGGTCTATGTCGTCGAGTTCTGGGCCACCTGGTGCAAGCCCTGTCTCGACAGCATCCCCCACCTCACCAAGCTCCAGAAGGAGCACAAGGACATCACCATCATCGGGGTTGCCGGCAGCGAGCGCAAGCCCGAATCCGGCTCCGATCAGCGCCTCACCAAGCTCGAATCCTTCGTCAAGGCCCGCGGCTCCCAGATGGAATACACCGTCGCGTACGATGCCGATCGCGCCATGGTCAAGGACTGGATGGAACCCGCGGGTCGCACCGGTATCCCCGCCGCCTTCCTCGTCGATCGCGAAGGCAAGATCGCCTGGATCGGCCACCCCGCCCGCATCGATGCCCCGCTCGCCGAAGCCCTCGGCCAGTCCGACAAGTCCAAGAAGGATTCCAAGAAGGATCCGGCCAAGAAGGATGCCGACAAGAAGGAAAAGACGGCGCGCTGAGCACCGGCGCAAGCAGTGAATTCACCACGCACAAGAGAGCCCCGAGCGCAAGCTCAGGTGAGTAGCCACTTGGATGCGATGTGCGTTGTCGATGGAGAAGAAGGCACCAAGGCATCGAGTGGGGATGCTGGGGGTTGGGTGGGTGTGTTGATCACACAGACCGATGTGGCACGTGGATCTGCGCCACATCGGTGGCACTGGGATCAGGCAGGCCGATGGCATCACCATCAACCGTGCCATCAGGATCGGACCCCGATCCTGATGGCTTGGCCCCGCTCGCCACCTCATGTCACGCGTCCTCACAACCACCACCAATCAAAGCGCGCGCACAACCCAACACCCCCTCACTCCCCACCACCAAAATTCCCCGAGAAAATCCGCACAAAACCACCCTAACCCCAACTCCCCCAAGCACTTCCACCTCACGATTTTCCCGCGCAAGCGTCCCAATAACCGCCCCTATCTACACCCCTTGTGCGCGCCACCCCCCTTACTACGGGAGGCGCGAT
>JADLBU010000036.1 GCA_020847535.1 Phycisphaerales bacterium | reverse complement strand
TCGGGCGGGCCAATCGACTATCGCTGGGGCCAGACGCAGGTCATCCTGAACGACATTCTGCGCGGGCTGTCGCCAGGCTCAGACGGGGGCGCGGGCCATGCTTGATCCTCGCGGAAGGCAAATGCTGCTGGGATCGTTGAGGCCACCGGATGGCTTCCGGTTTGACTGTGCTGTGGGAACAACGTTTTCGCTGGATCTGATCGCCCTCCTCACCGCCCCGCTGGCGTTCGCAATGTTCGACTGGCAGGGCGACGATGGTCAGCTCGCTGCTGACCCGGCGACGGGTAAAGGAGACCCACTGGCGCTGTTGGAATCGTTGCGGCGGTGTGCCGACCGTATCCACATCTACTGCCAAGCCGGCCAGATCAAGGTGCCCCCCGCCAACCAACGTCTGCTCACCTACCTGGAGCAGTCGGTTATCGAGGTGCTCCCGCCCGCGGCACGGGCAGGGCGCGCCGGCGTGTTCCACCCCAAGGTGTGGGTGCTCCGATTCGTGGATACCGCGGATGGAACTACCGTTCGATACCGGCTGCTGTGCCTGACCCGCAATCTCACCTTTGATCGCTCCTGGGACACGGTGCTCGTGCTCGAGGGCGATCGGTCCGATCGGCAGAATGGCATCGCGGAGAACCGAGGTCTGGCCGCATTCGTACGTGGCCTCCCGGGTCTGACGGTACGAGCCTCTGCCGTGAATGAACAAGCGGCTGCTGACACCGCGCTCATCGCGGACGAGCTGCGGGTGGTCAAGTGGAAGCTCCCAGAGGGTGTGGACTCGGTCCGATTCTGGCCCTTGGGGATGGACGGCAAGCCAACCTGGCCGTTTAGCGATCGCATCGACCGCCTCCTTGTCGTTTCGCCGTTCATCACGCCCGATTTCCTGACACGACTCGCAGCACCCGGACGAGCCCAGTTCCTCGTGAGCCGCCCTGAGTCGTTCCGCGAGATCGAGCCATCTGTCCTCCGCGAGCGTTGGACGTGTCTCATGCTGGACGAAGGGTGTGAAGCCATCGCAGGGGCGGACGAGCCATCCGATCAGCAGTCGGCATCGCTTTCGGGTCTCCATGCGAAGCTCTTTGTCGCAGACGCAGGGTGGGACGCACACATCTGGACGGGCTCGGCCAACGCCACGACGGCCGCCTTCAACGGCAATGTCGAGTTTCTGGTCGAGCTGATCGGCAAGAAGTCGAAGCTCGGTGTGGATGCCACCATCGGTGACGGCGACAACCAGCCCAATCTCCGATCGATGTTGGCGCCGTTCACACCTGAAGATCAGGCGGTAACTTCTGGTGCCGATGAGCAAGCGTGCGAGGTGCTGGTGGACTCGATTCGGCGCTCGCTGGTTGCGATGAGCATGGAACTGGTTGTCGCGCCAGACGACAAGGATGGCAAGACGTTTACGACGACCCTGCGGTCTCCGGAGCCGCTCGCAATCACTGAAGCAGCGACAGTACGTTGCCGCCCGGTCATGTTGGTCGGCGATGCGAGGGCGCTTCAGAGCGGGTGCCCCATACAGGTCCGCTTCGGCCCGCACGCGATTCAATCCGTGTCTTCATTCGTCTCCTTCGAGGTCAGTGCCAGGGTCGGCAACACCGAGCGCACCGAGGCGTTCGTGCTCAATCTGCCGCTGGTGGGTGCGCCGACGGATCGGAAGGAACGATTGCTGCGTGACTTGCTGTCGGATTCGCGCACCCTGGTCCGGTTCCTTCTCATGCTTCTGTCCGATGATCCGGAGAAGCTCTTCACAGAGCTCCGAGAACTCGCGGCCACTCCCGAAGCGAGGGCGGGGGCACGCGGTCACGATGGGCTTCCGCTCTTGGAACACATGCTGGCATGTCTTCACCGCAGCCCCGGCAAGCTGGATCAGGTCCACCGGCTTATTGAGGATCTTCGCAGAACCCCAGAGGGGCGGTCCATTCTGCCTCCAGAACTCGAAGCGGTGTGGGGGCCGATTGGGCAGGTCCGACGGGAACTCCCGAGCAGTGCCGCGGGGGTCGGCAGATGACCCACCCAGTCGATTCCCCTCCCAGGGCTCGCGACGCCTTGGCTGGCTTGAAGGCATTTCAACGCCGGACCGTTGAGTATGCCTTCCGCCGTCTATATCTCGACGACGACTCCACGCACCGTTTCCTCGTCGCGGACGAGGTGGGCCTCGGCAAAACGATGGTCGCCCGGGGGGTCATCGCCAAGGCCGTCGAACACCTGTGGCGCTCGGTCGACCGAATCGATGTGGTGTATGTCTGCTCGAACGCCGACATCGCTCGCCAGAATATCAACCGCCTCCGTCCCGACAAGTCGCACGAGTTCGCCCGTGCGAGCCGGGCCACCCTGCTCCCCATCGAGCTGCGCGACATGGCGAAGCGGCGTGTGAACTACGTCTCGATGACGCCGGGAACCTCCCTTGAGCCTCGCGGCGGCATGGGCATCGCACAGGAGCGGGCGCTGATATTCCAGTTGCTGCGTGAGCACTGGGGTATCCCTGAACGGGCAGGCCTCGGGCTGTTTCGAGGCGGCGTGAAGCGTGCAAACTTCAAGTGGTGGGTTCAAGAGTGGATGGCAGAGCAATCTGTTGACACCGCACTCCAAGCAGGCTTCCTGCGGGAGCTCGACCGCCTCGAAGCCATTGATCGGCAGCGCGGCCAGCCCACGTTGCGAGAACGGACCATCGCCTTGGCCGGCGGTGAGCAGGACACTGAGTCAGACGAAGATCCGCGCCAAGGCCGACGGTCCATCATCGCCGAACTCCGAGCGATACTCGGGAGGACGTGCATCACCGCGTTGCGCCCCGACCTCGTCATCCTTGACGAGTTCCAGCGATTCAAGCACTTGCTCGATCCCACCGACGAGGCCGCCGAGCTTGCCCGATCGCTCTTCGAGTACGCGGATACGAAGGAGCAGCATCACGAGGCGGTGAGGGTTCTCCTGCTTTCCGCAACACCGTACAAGATGTACTCGCTGCAGCACGAGCAAGAGAGCGGCGAAGGCGACCACTACGAGGACTTCGTTGCCACCTACGACTTCCTCGTGAAGCACGCGCCCGAAGAGAACCGGGCGATGCGTGGGCTGCTCAAGGAGTACCGCGGCGCGATTCTCAATCTGCGCGGTGGCGATATGGCTGACCTGCGCTCGATCAAGGCGGGGATCGA
>JADLBU010000035.1 GCA_020847535.1 Phycisphaerales bacterium | reverse complement strand
GAGCCGCACCGGCGATTGCTACGACAACGCCGTCGTCGAGTCGTTCTGGGGCAAGCTCAAGACCGAGATGGTCCACCACGAGCATTTCACCACCAAGGCCCAGGCCCGAGCCGCGATCTTCGAGTACATCGAGATGTTCTACAACCGGCAGCGGCTCCACGCCGCTCTCGGATACCTCAGCCCCCAGCAGTTCGAGGAACGTAACATTGGATAGAAGTCGGTCAACGGAAAATGGGTCAGGTCATCGAGTGCGTCACGCTCCTGCAATCGCCTTTCGAGATTACATGCGGAATTGCGACATCAACAAAGACTGGGATGTGTCGTCGGAGGCCGACAAGACGGAACTTATGGTGGTGGTAGAGCACTCGGACACCATCTACTTCCAAATCGATCACATGGCCGACGTGCTCGCCTGGACCCAGCGCGGGTTCGTTCTGGGTTGCCAGGGCGTCGGCAGCATCAGCGCGAACCCGCCATCCTCCACCGCCGTGGACCTGATCGAGTTCATGAAGCGGGTCTACGACTTCGGCACGCTCGCCAACCGCGCAGATTTCAACGGGGATGGCGCGGTCAACTCGACTGATCAATCCGATTTCAACGCCGCCTACGCTGACTATCAAGGCCAGTCCGGATGCAACTGGGTGCATGGGGATCTGAACGGCGACAACTACGTCGGCGCTGCGGACTCCCTGCTCTTCAACACCTGGCGACTCTACCACATCAACAACCCCAACTCGTGGGTTTCGCGCACGCTGGGCGAGGCAGAGCCGATGGATGCGCTGACCAAGCCGTAGCGACATCTGGTTCCCATGGGCTTTGGATAAGACACCAGCGCTCGCCAGCATGGCGGGCGTTGTTTCATTGCCGCAAAACCGTGCTCGGTCCAACCCTGGCCTCTTGTGGGGTACACTTGGCCTTGACAGCCGAGGAATTGAACTCGCCATGGAGGGCGAACAATGAGCCAGGGCACGCTGCTTGCCGAACCCGGATCCGCCACTTCTCTTGCCAGCGACACCGTGACAAAGAAAATACCTCGAACCGCACCGCGAGCCACCGCCGAGACGATGGCGGCGAAGCAGCGGGATATTTCCGTTTCCGAGTTCTTCGCCAAGAACCGCCACCTGCTGGGGTTCGACAACCCGCGCAAGGCGCTGCTCACGACGGTGAAGGAGGCGGTGGACAACTCGCTGGATGCCTGCGAGGAGGCGGGGATATTGCCGGACCTGGTGGTGGCGATCGAGGATCTGCAGCCGGACCGGCCGGCGACCGCAAAGAGCTCCAGGTATCGGGTGACGATCGTGGACAACGGCCCGGGGATCGTGCGCAAGCAGGTGGAGAACATCTTCGGGCGATTGCTGTACGGATCGAAGTTCCACCGCTTGAAGATGTCGCGCGGGCAGCAGGGGATCGGCATCTCGGCGGCGGGTATGTACGGGTTGATCACCACGGGCAAGCCGATGGTGATTCACACCAAGCCTTCGGCCAAAGCGCCGGCTCACCATATCGAGCTGGCGATGAATACCAAGACCAACCGCGCGGAGGTGACCGAGGACACCGAGACGGATGACTTCCCGCCGCGGCGGATCTCGGGGCTCTCGGCGGGGACCAAGGAGCTGGCGCGGGAGGGCCAACTGCTCGCCGCCGATTCGTTCCCGACGGGGACGAGCGTGAGCATCGAGCTGGAGGGGCGATACCAGAAGGGTCGGGGGTCGGTTGATGAGTTCTTGGAGCTGACGGCGATCGCCAATCCGCACGCGCGGTTTGTGTTCGTGCCGCCTTCGCGCGAGAGCGCTGCGGAGGAGGAAGAACTTCTGCCGGTCAAGAAGAGCAGGAAGGCGGAGATCGCGACCAAGGGTGAGGATGGCGAGGTGGTTGCCGCGCCGACTCCTGAACCTGCGCCGCAACCGGCGGTGACGACGGAGAGCAACGGGGTCACGATCTTCCCGCGCGGGGTGAATGAATTGCCGCCGGAGACCAAGGAGATTCAGCCGCATCCCAAGGGGATCGAGCTCGGCATTCTGCTGCAGATGCTCAAGGACTTTGAGGCGGCGAACAAGGGTGGGGGGACGCTCTACAACTTCCTGCAGGAGCAGTTCAGCCGGATCTCCGCGCAGACGGCATCGAGCTTCTGCGACAAGATCGATGTCACGAGCCGGACGAAGGTTTCGGATATCGATCCGCCGCTGGCGGAGAAGCTGTTCAAGGAGTTCCAGGAGGCGAGGCTGCCCCCGCCGCCGACGGACTGCCTGGCGCCCATCGGGGTGCGGCAGCTGCTCGCCGGCATGCTCAAGGGTGTGCGGGCGGAGTTTTACGCGGCGAGCTCGCGCGAGGCGGAGATCTATCGCGGTCGGCCGTTCCAGATCGAGGCGGCGATCGCGTTCGGCGGGGAGCTGGCGGCGGATGATGCGTGCCGGGTGATCCGGTTTGCGAACAGGGTGCCGTTGCTCTTCCAGCAGTCGGCGTGCTCATCGTTCAAGGCGGTTGCGGATACCAACTGGCGGAACTACGACCTGCAGCAGCCGCGGGGGAGCGCGCCGGTGGGGCCCTTGGTGATCATGATCCATATGGCGAGCGTGTGGGTGCCGTTCACGAGCGAGAGCAAGGAGGCGATCGCGGACTATGACGAGATCCGCAAGGAGATGAAGCTGGCGCTGATGGAGTGCGGGCGCAAGCTGGGGACGTATCTGAAGAAGCGGGCGAAGATGCGGCGCGAGAGCGAGCGGCGCGATGTGTTCCAGAAGTACATCGGTGAGATTGCGAAGGCGGCGAGCGCGATCACGGGGGTGGATGGGAAGAAGTTCTACGAGGCGCTTTTGGCGCAGGCGAAGGAGAAGACGGCGATCGCGGATCTGCAATTGGATGAGGATGGGAAGGCGATCCGGGATGGGGATGAGGATCCGGCGGATCAGGATGGGGTGATCATTGTCGAGCAGATGCCAGAAAGCACTGGGCATCGGGCATTGGGCACTGGTGGGGGAGGAGAAGGCATCGGGCATCAGGCATCAGGCATCGGTGAAGGCAGGGATCGGAAAGCCAAGGCGAGCGGGCGTGGTGGTCGCGGCAAGAGCGGCATTGATCTGGATGCGGATGCGCCTGAGTTGGAGTTTTCGCAGGCGGAGTCGGCTGCGCTGAAGGTGGCGGCGATGCGGGATGAGGAGGATGAGAGTCCGGCTCGCGGGAAGAAAAATGCAGCGCAGGAGGCTCGGAGGGGGAGCGAGAAGGCCAGGGCGCAGGCGGCGAGCGTGGGGATGAAGTCGGCGGGTGCTGGGAAGCCGTCGAAGCTGATCGCGGGGAAGGTTGCGAAGGCGGCGGAGCCGGCGGCGGAGAGCAAGGGTGATGCGAAGTCGGGGGGCAAGGCGGGCGGAAAGCCTAAGCCGAAGATGCGGTTGGTGAATGGGAAGCTGGTGCCGGTGGAGGATGGGCCGAAGTTGTTTGGGTGAGGCAGTGGTCTGTTCGCGTTTGAGGCCGAAGGCCTCATCGTTCGTAGCCGGGGATGGAGCGCAGCGACACCCACGGAGCGTGGCGGCAGATACCGCGACCCTGAAGGGGTCGTCGTTAGTCCCAGACATATCGCTCATCCCACTCGATGCCGTACTTGCGGAGAAACATCCGGATCTCGTCCTTGTAGTCGATGGTTGCGTGATGGTCTCTTTGGCTCGCGATGTATCTGCGCAAGCCATTCTCTCCCGATGCCCCGATCGAGAACGCAAAGTAACCATCCTGCCAGCCGAATGTGGGAATGCGTTCCTTCATCCATTTCGATGAATCGCGCTTGATGTTGAGCATCAGTTCGGAGAGCGCTGCGGTCTTGGCGAGGCTGACCAGCATATGGACATGATCAACCGTGCCACCCATTGCGCGTAGCGGAGAATCCATGCGGCGGCAGATGCCGCCGATGTAGGCGTAGAGATCGGGTTCGATGGGCTCCGTGATCAGTGGTTGTCGGTCTTTGGTGGAGAATGTGATGTGGAGAAGGATGCTGGTGAGGGTGGAGGCCATGCGAGCAAGGTACCAAACAAGTTTCAATCGGGTGCGGCAAGACGAGTGTCGATCGTCGCGTTGTTGGGTAGCCTCGTGTACATATCGGTGGCAAACGATGAGCACCCCTTCAGGGCGCAAGGCCCAGGTGCGCTTTCCGGGGGTGTCGCTGCGCTCCACCCCCGGCTATGTACGTTGAGGCCTTCGGCCTCCAGAGGCAGAGGTATGACTTCAAGGGCCTTCGGCTTCCCAGGCGCTACTTGCGTTTGCGATTGAGCCACGCATGCAGTTTCCTGGAATCCCACGTGTTGATGCAGCGATCCGGTGTGACGCCGCCTCGGCGGGCGGTGAGGATGCCGTAGCGCAGGTTGTCGAAGTCGACGGTTTCGTGGACATCGCTGTCGATCGCCAGCAGGCAGCCGGCTTCCATCGCGCCTCGGATGTGGATGTCGCGGAGGTCGAGGCGGATCCAGTGGGTGTTGATCTCTAACGCGACGTTGTGGAGTTTCGCTGCGGCGTAGAGCTTGGCCATGTCGGGGGAGAGGCCGGGGCGCTTGTTGATCTGGCGGCCGGTGGGGTGGCCGAGGATGTGGATGTAGGGGTTCTCGATGGCGCGGAGGAGGCGAGCGGTGGCGGTGATGGGATCCTGGGAGAGGCCGGCGTGGGGACTGGCGACCACGATGTCGAGCTTGGCGAGGATGTCGTCGGGGTAGTCGAGCTGGCCATCGGCGAGGATGTCGACCTCGGAGCCGGCGAGGATGGTGATGCCTTTCACTTTTGCGCTGGCCTTGCGGATGTTCTCGATGTGCTCGAGGAGGCGATCGACCTTGAGGCCGCCGGCGACGGCTGATGACTGCGAGTGGTCGGTGACGGCGATCGTGTGGAAGCCGCGGGCCTTGGCGTTCTCGGCGAGCTCCTCGATGGACATGCGGCCATCGCTGGCGGTGGTGTGTGCGTGGAGCTCGGCCTTGATGTCGGGGAGCTCGATGAGGTGCGGCGTCTGCTTCCAGCCGATCTCACCCAGGTCTTCGCGGGTTTCGGGGTGGGCGTAGGCGACTTCGAGGGCTTTGAAGAGAGCCTCCTCGGTATCGGCGGGGCAGATCGACTTGATGCCGCGGGAGTGGGGGGGCCCGAGCTTCTTGTCGGGATCATCCTCGGGGAAGAGGCCGTAGTCGGTGAGCGTGAGGCCGCGCTTGCGGGCGCGTTCACGCATGGCGATGTTGTGCTCCTTGGAGCCGGTGAAGTACATCATCGCCGCCCCCCACGAGTCGGGCGGAACCATCTTCAAGTCCATCTGAATCCCACCACCTGAGCCGACAGTCTCGTTGCCCCAGCGGCCGAACTCGCCTTCGAGGCCGACGCGGACGGAGGCTTTGACATCTCCTGAGACCAGCACGCCGATGATGCCGGGCATCTTGCAGAAAGCGGTCATGATGCGGCCGGCTTCATCGGGGGTTCGCGGGGCGGCGAGGATGTCGATGTCTCCGATGGTCTCCTTGCCGCGGCGGAGGGAGCCTGCGAAAGCGACCTTGAGTCCCGGATCGCCGGCCTTCTGGAGGAGAGCGACCACGCGATCGGCGATCGGCTGTGCGACGCCGATCCAGAGGCGCTTGGGTGCAGCGCCATCCCCGCCGGCGCCGCCCTGCTGCTTGATGAACGCGATCGACTGCTTGATCTTCTCGACGCTCTTGGCGCCCATGCGCGGGAGGGACAGGATGGAGCCATCGGCGATCGATTTTTCGAGGCCGGCCAGGTCGGTGACTTTCCCATCTTGCCACATGATGCGGATGGTCTTGGGGCCCAGGCCGGGGATATCGAGGAGCTGGAGGAGGCCCTGGGGGACCTGCTCGAGGAGTTCGGCATGCTCCTTGATCTTGCCATCCTTGCAGAACTCGATGATCTTGTCGGCCATCTTGGGGCCGATGCCCTCGACGGCGAGCAGGGCCTTGCGGTCGGAGGCGAGCAGGGCGATGTCCGTTGACTGGGATTCGATCGCCCGGGCAGCGCGTGCGTGGGCGCTGGAGCGGAAGGAATCGATGCCCAGGAGATCCATGAGCTGCGACATCTCGTGAAGGCGGGCGGCGAGGGCTTCGTTGGCGGACATGTCGGATGATAGAGGCGGGATACGATCGCGCGTGCGGCTTGCCATTGCCCAGATCAACCCGACGGTGGGGGATGTTGATGCCAACGCAGCGCTGATCGCCCGGTTCGCCGGGCTGGCGAGCGATGCGGGGGCGGATGTGGTCGTGTTTCCCGAGCTGTGCGTGTGCGGGTATCCGCCCAAGGATCTGCTCGCCCGCGAGGGGTTCGTGGAGGCGTGCGCGCGGGCGGTGGATCGGCTCGCCGGGGAGTTGCCGAGGGGGTTGACGGCGATCGTCGGGCTCCCGATGTTCTCCGAGGGGAGTGGGAGTGGGAGTGGGGGTGGGGGCGGCGGCGGCGGTGGTGGGGCGAGAAGGATCACGAATTCGCTGGTGGTGCTGCGCGATGGGGCGCGGCTGGCTCGCTACGACAAGCGGCTGTTGCCGACGTACGACATCTTCGATGAGGATCGGTACTTCGAGCCCGGGGATCGGTCGTGCGTGGTGGATGTGCCGGTGAGGGCCGGCGGCAGCGTGCGGGTGGGGTTGGCGATCTGCGAGGATCTGTGGAAGGGGCAGGATGCGGGGTTCAGCTCCAGATACCGAGACGCGGCGGATCCGGTCGCGGAGGTCGCGGTGGCGGGCGCCCATGTGCTCGTGGTGCCCAGCGCCAGTCCGTTTGTGATCGGCAAGGGGGCGCGTCACCGGGAGATCCTGCGGAGTCACGCGAGCACGCATGGGATGTTCGTGGCCTCGGTCAATCAGGTCGGCGGGAACGATGACCTGATCTTTGATGGGCATTCGGCGGTGCTGGGTTCGGGTGGTCATCTGATCGCGGCGGCGATCGGCTTTGTCGAGCACATGGTGACGGTGGACATTCCAGCTGCGGTGCTTGCGCAGTCAGGAAAGCAGAGGGCCTCACAAACGAAAGCCGAGGCATCGCTTCCTTCGGATCCGCTCCTGGCGGTGTGCGAGGAGGATCTTGTCTATCGAGCGCTGGTGCTGGGGATTCGGGACTACTGCCACAAGACGGGGTTCAAGACGGCGATCATCGGGCTGTCGGGGGGGATTGATTCAGCTCTGACGGCGGTGCTGGCGGTTGCCGCCCTGGGCAAGGAGCACGTGCTCGGCGTGAGCATGCCGGGGCCGTACTCATCGGAGCATTCGCGGACCGATGCGCAGCTGCTGGCGAGCAACCTGGGGATTCGGCTCATCACGGTTCCGATCGAAGCGCCGATCGCGGGGTTGCGCGAGTGTCTGGATGAGTCGTTCCACTCGCAGGGATGGTCGAAGCTGGGAGCGGCGATCCCGGACCTGACGGAGGAGAACCTGCAATCCCGGGCGCGCGGCGTGGTGCTGATGGCGATCTCGAACCGATCGGGCGGAATCGTGCTGACGACTGGGAACAAGAGCGAGATGGCGGTGGGGTATGCGACGCTGTACGGTGACATGAACGGGGGGCTGGCGGTCCTGAGCGACATCACCAAGCAGCGGGTGTACGGGATCTCGCGATGGGTGAACGCCCACTTCGCGGCGGCGGGGTTTGATCGCCCGCCGATCCCGGGATCGAGCATCGACAAGCCGCCTTCGGCGGAATTGCGGCCCAACCAGACGGACCAGGACACCCTGCCGCCGTATGAAGTTCTGGATGAGATCATCGCCCGATATATCGAAAGTCATCAATCCGTGCCTACCATCTCCCGCCAGACGGGCCTGGATGAGGCACTGGTGCGGAAGATCGCCCGGATGATCGATCTTTCGGAGTACAAGCGCAAGCAGGCCGCGATCGGGCTGAAGGTCACGGGCGTGGCGTTCGGCGGGGGTCGGCGCATGCCGATCGCTCAGCGCTGGCGGGATTCGTGACGCTCGCGTTGTCACGTGCCTGCGCGGCGGCGGTTCTGGACACGTAGGATTGGACTCATGCACCTCGCGTGCGTGAGACGGGCGCATTTCACGGTGAGACTAGTACGGGCGCGGGGGGTCGTGGGGGTCGGGTCGGCGACGGATGCGGTCGGGGCCCGGGTACCTCCCCTGGTGACAACACGCGGACGGATATACGGATGAACATCAAGACATTGCTCAAGGCCGCGCTGGTGCTTGGCGGTTTGCTGGCGGCCGGCGGCGGGCTGGCGTGGTGGAAGTACGACTCGATCCGGAAGGCGGCGGCCGAGCCCCCGATGCCGGAGATGCGTGAATCGGTCGTGGTGGTGGAGGCAAAGACGGTTTCGTGGAGACCGACGGCCGAGCTGTCGGGAACGGTGATCGCGCTGCAGTCGGTGAGCATGAGCAACGAGGTCGCGGGGACGGTGAAGGAAGTCCTGTTTGAATCGGGAGCGGTGGTCGAGGCCGGGCAGGTGCTGGTGACGCTGGATACGACGACCGAGGATGCGGATCTGGCCGCGGCGGAGGCGAGCAAGCGGGTCGCCGAGGCGGCGGTGCGGACCGCCGAGGCGGACCTTGGTTGGGCGGATGCCAACTACAAGCGGATGTCGCAGGCCAGCGAGGCGCGGGTGGTGCCGGTCGCGGACCTGGACAAGGCACGATCGGAGCTGGAGGGGGGCAATGCACGCGTTGACAAAGCCAAGGCGGAGGCTGAGCAGGCTGTCGCCCGGATCGCGCAGGTGAAGTCGATGATCGCCAAGAAGACGCTGCGAGCGCCCTTCAAGGCGCGGGTCGGGCTGCGGAATGTCCATCCGGGGCAGTATCTGAAGGAGGGCACGGGCGTCGTGGGGCTCCAGTCGGTGTCGGAGCGGATCTACCTGGACTTCGCGCTCCCGCAGGAGCAGGCATTCAGGGTCAAGCCCGGGGATGCGGTGATGGCGCAGGCGGCTGTCCTGAGCGCTGCGCCGGTGCGGATCGATGTGGTGGCGCTGGATGCGGTTGCGGACTCGACGACGAGGAACATCCGGGTGCGCGGGATCGTGGACAACCCGGGCGGCAAGCTGCGGCCGGGGATGTATGTAGATGTCGCGGTGCCGGTGGGCGAGTCGCGTGAGTACACGGTGATCCCGCGGACGGCGGTGCGGCGGGCATCGTACGGGGATCACGTGTTCGCGCTGACGGAGGCGAAGGATGTCGAGCCTCCCGCGCTGCGCGCGAATCAGAAGTTCGTGAAGCTGGGGGCGTCGATCGGTGAAGATGTGATCGTGATGGAGGGGCTGAGCGTCGGCGAGAGGATCGCCGGTGGCGGCTCGTTCAAGCTTCACGAGAATTCGCTGGTGAATGCAACACCGCCGGGTGGTCGGCAGCCGCAGGCCGGAGCGCCGGGCGGGGAGGCTGGGAAGGAGACGGCCAAGACGTCGGAGAAGGGTGACGGCGGCGCGGGGTGAACTGCGGCAGCGGCGGATGATGGCGGTCGAGGTGGTTGAGACGTGGGATAGATGAAAGCGACCCTCCCCAACCCCTCCCTCGGGGAGGGTCTTTGAAGAGCTGTGATGGCGAGCAATTCATTTACGGACATCTTCATTCGTCGGCCGGTGCTGGCGGTCGTGGTGAACCTGATCATCCTGGCGGTGGGCTGGAGATCGATCGGGAGCCTGCCGATCCGTCAGTACCCGCGGATCGAATCGAGCTCGGTGGTGATCCGGACGGCGTACATCGGGGCGAGCGCCGAGACGGTGCGCGGGTTCATCACGACGCCGATCGAGCGGGTGGTGTCGGCGATCGATGGGGTGGACTACATCGAGAGCAAGAGCACGGCTGGGGTGAGCGAGATCACGGTGCGTCTGCGGCTGAACCACCGGAGCACCGATGCGCTGGCGGAAATCAGCGCGCGGCTGAACCAGGTGCGGAGCGACCTGCCGCCGGAGTCTGAAGCGCCATCGATCGAGATTACCCGGACGGACAAGCCGCACGCGACGTTTTACCTGAGCTGCACGAGCACGAAGCTTGGACTGACGGAGCTGACGGAGTATCTCTCGCGCGAGATCCAGCCGCAATTGAGCACGGTGGAGGGTGTGCAGCGGGTTGAGATCCTGGGCGGCAGCCAGATGGCGATGCGCATCTGGCTGGATGCCGAGCGGATGATGGCGCTGGATGTGATGCCGCAGGAGGTGGAGACGGCGCTCCAGCGGAACAACTTCCTGGCATCGGTGGGGCAGGCGAAGGGACGGGATGTCCAGATCGACCTGTTGACCGACACCGATCTGCACACGGCCGAGGAGTTCCGGCAGCTGGTGGTGCGCGAGCGGGATCAGTCGGTGGTACGGCTGGGGGATATCGCCCGCGTCGAGCTGGGGAGCGAGGAACGCACGATCGAGTGCGGGTTCAACGGCAAGCAGGCGGTGTACCTGGCCGTGTGGCCGCTGCCGACCGCCAACGAGCTGGAGGTCGCCGCGCGGCTGCGGAAGGCGATGGGGATCATCCAGCCCACGCTCGCGGCGGGGACCGATGTGCTGATCGCCTACGACGGCACGTTCTACATGGACCACGCGCTGCGTGAGATCGGCAAGACGCTTGCCGAGACGATCGGCATCGTCGCGCTGGTGGTGTTCCTGTTCATGGGATCGCTGCGGACGGTGCTGGTGCCCCTGATCGCCATGCCGGTGTCGCTGGTGGGGGCGTGCATCGCGATGCTCCTGTTCGGGTTCAGCCTGAACCTGCTGACGATCCTGGCGATCGTGCTGTCGGTGGGGCTGGTGGTGGATGATGCGATCGTGATGGTGGAGAACGTCGAGCGGCACGTGCGCGAGGGCAAGAGCCGGTTCGATGCGGCGATCCAGGGGGCAAGGGAGTTATTGAGCCCGGTGATCTCGATGACGATCACGCTGGCGGCGGTGTACGCGCCGATCGGGTTCCAGGGTGGTCTGACGGGCGTTCTGTTCAAGGAGTTCGCGTTCACGCTGGCGGCCGCAGTCGTGGTCTCGGGGATCGTGGCGTTGACGCTCTCGCCGGTGATGAGCGCGGGGCTGGTGCCTGCACACGGGCACGAGGGGTGGTTCACGCGGGTAGTCAACCGCGTATTCGATGGCTTCAAGGCGATGTACGCCCGGGCGCTGGACTGGACGCTGGATCTGCGCTGGACGATGGCGATCGCGGCGATCCTGATCGGTGCGGCGGCGGCTCCGCTGTACATGCTGTCGTCGAAGGAGCTTGCACCGACGGAGGATGAGGGCGGGATCTTCTTCATCCTGCAGGCCGCGCCGGATTCATCGCTGGACTACACGACCAGGTCGGCCGAGCCGCTGCACGAGGCGCTGCGGCAATTCCCCGAGACCAAGAACGTCTGGCAGCTCTTGTTCCTGAACAACGGTTTCGGGGGGATGCAGGCGGTGAACTGGCAGGACCGGGAACGCACGACCAAGGAGATCCAGCCGGCGGCGTTCGGGGCGGTGTCGGCGATCCAGGGGCTGCGGGTGATTCCCGTGCTGCCGCCGCCCTTGCCGGGGGCGACCAACTTCGATGTGGAGCTGGTGCTGAGCTCGAACGGTGAGGCGTCGGAGATCGCCAGGATCTCGGATCAGCTGGTGATGACGGCGTTCATGTCACCGGACAAGAAGTTCATGTACGTCGATCCGGACCTGAAGATCGACCTTCCGCAGACCAAGATCATCGTCGATAAGCAGAAGGTCGCCGACATGGGCTTGGACCTGGCGACCGTCGGCCGCGATCTCGCCGTGCTGCTCTCGGGGAACTACGTCAACAGGTTCAATTACGATGGCCGCAGCTACAAGGTGATCCCGCAGGTGGAGGACCGCGATCGTGCGACGCCCGAGCAGCTGCTGCAGATGAAGGTCAGGACGCCCGAGGGCGGGCTGGTGTCGGTGTCGAGCTTCGTGACGCTGGAGACGGTGAGCGCTCCGCGATCACTCAACAGGTTCCAGCAGCGCAACAGCGTGAAGATCCAGGGTGTGGTGGCGCCGGGGGTGACCAAGGCCGAGGCGCTGGACTGGCTGGAGGCCGAGGCGCGCAAGATCATGCCGCCGGGATATTCGATCGATTACGCCGGTGAGAGCCGGCAGATCCGGACCGAGGGCTCTTCGCTTGCCGTCACGCTGGGCTTTGCGCTGGGGCTGATCTACCTGGTGCTCGCCGCGCAGTTCGCGAGCTTCCGGGATCCGTTGATCGTGCTTCTGGGCTCGGTGCCGCTGGCGATCTCTGGGGCGCTGGTGTTCACGTTCCTGAAGTTGACGACGATCAACATCTACTCGCAGGTGGGGCTGATTACGCTGGTGGGGCTGGTCGCCAAGAACGGCATTCTGATCGTCCAGTTCGCCAACACGCTGCAGGAGCAGGGAATGACCAAGCTCGCCGCGGCGCGGGAGGCGGCGGTGACGCGCCTGCGACCGATCCTGATGACCTCGGCGGCGACCGTGTTCGGGCACTTCCCGCTGGTGCTGGTGACGGGCGCGGGGGCTGAGGCGCGGAACAGCATCGGCATTGTGCTGGTGTCGGGGATGACGATCAGCACGCTGTTCACGCTGTTCGTGGTGCCTTCGGTGTATGTGCTGATCGCCAGGGATCACTCGAAGATCGAGGCGCGCAGGGCAGCGCGGGGGGAACGCGGCGGGGAGCCCTTGGATGCTCATGGGAATGGGGTTGCGATACCGGTGGTTGTGGCGAATCCGGTGTGATGTAATGCGTTTGTCGGAGCCGTCGGCTTTAGCCGGCGGTGGGTGAGGGTTGGAACGCCACACGCGTGCGTCAGTCTCGCGACCCACGACTGAAGTCGTGGGCTCCGAGCATTGTGCTCCGAACATTGACTGGGCGTTGGAAGTAGCATGGGCGTGCAGCCGGTCGCCGAACAGCCAGTCTCTCCTGACGTGTCACCGCCAGCGCCTTCATCGGGTGGCGGCGATCAGCGAGTCGCCAATATCCTGCCGCTGTATGTGAAGGAACTCCCGGAGGGGCCGGATCTGCATTCGGCGATCGTTTCGGGGGATGGGATGAGCATCTATGCGCTCGTGGAGGCGCGCGTGGTGGATGTCGGGTGGCTGCTGAACGCCCAGCGGTGGTTCATGGTGAACATCGCGGGGGGCATGGCGGTGGTGGTGCTGGTGGTGTGGATCTGGCGAGCGGCGAAGCGGCGGGGGTTGCCGGATAGACGATATTGCCGCAAGTGCCATTACGACCTGACCGCCCCGGCGGGTGCGGGGGGCGCCAGGGGCGCGGCTGTCGAGCGCTGTCCGGAATGCGGCAGCGAGCTGGCTCGCAGGCCGCCGGTGGCGGGTCGGCGGATGTGGCGGCGGATCGCAGCGCCGGTGACGCTTCTTTTGCTTGTTGTGGCAGCATGCGTGTGGTACGGCACTGACGGGCGAAAGCGCTTTTCGGAGCCGTTTCCAGGAGGCCGATGGGGATCGATGCGGCTCCTGGGGCTTGGGGAGCTGTTGAGGATCACGACGATCACGAATGCGGCGGGTAAGGGGGATCTGCTGCTGGAGCTGGACCTTCAGTCCGGAGCAACACGAAGGGTCATCGCGACGAGGGCGAGGCGGACGTATTGGCCGATGGCGATCAATCGAAGCGCCAATGCGGTGTATGTGACATCGGGCAACGCCGGGGTCGATCTGGTTTCGGTGGAGGATGGTCGCGTGCTGGCATCGCTGGCGGATGCGAGGGCATCGAGCCTGACAGCGCACTACATCGCCGGTCATTCAGCGGATGAGCGGCTGGTGTACATTTGCGCGCAGGACGCCGTGTCTACGCGAACCGACCTCGTGGAATGGGAATGGCAAAGAGGCAAGCGCCGAACGCTTGCATCGGCCGGCGCGTATACAGCCGGCAGCAATCCCTCGCCCCGCCACTTCATGCGAGTGCCCGGCGAGCCCCCGCGGTTCCTTCGGTATCCCGGTTTCAGTGAGGTGTTTCACAGCAAGACGTATGTCGTGGCGGTGCTGGATGCATCCGGGAACCAGGTTGCCTTCAACAGCTATGGCGAAGAGGTGAGCACGCACGGTCCCCCGGTGTTCAACGGGGATGGCTCGATGATGTTCCTGACGCAGCACCACGGGTACTCGGTAAAAGTGTTTGAGACTGCGTCGCTGGCAGCCGTGGGAGATCTGATGTTGGATGAGCCGAGCCCGCCCTATGGGCTCGCGATGCGGCACGATGGCAAGCTGCTGCTCTTGCCAAGGCAACGGAGTGTGTGGGTGCGGGATATTCTCGAGAAGAAGTGGCTCGCGCACCTGCATCATCCGGCTGATTGCTATGCGCCTCGGAGCGTTTCGTTTTCGGATGATGGGCTTGTCGTGGCGGCGGTGTTTCAGTCGGGCGGGATCTCGGGTGCGGGTGCGAAGGGGGTGAGTTTCAAGCTTGCGGTGTGGAGGTTGCCGGAGGAGTACCGGTCGGTGGAGTCAGCGCTGAGCGGAGGATCATCGAAATAGGGACGTGGATGTTTCGTCCGCCCTCCCGGGCGGGGTGCAACGAGAGGCGATTTCCAAGGCATGAATGCCCTGGCAACGGTCGAACGCACTCTCGGCGAGAACCGGTCAAGAACTCTGCCATATAGGGAGCATCGCGCCGTCAGATGCGCATCGCACCAAAAACAAGCCCCGGTGAGCGGGGCTCGCCGGGGTTTGCTTTCAATAGTGAGGAGTATGCGTCTGAGTAACCAGCCGAGAGTCTTACGCGATCGCCCGACGGCGGCGGTAGGCGCAGAGCCCTCCGGCCGATCCCAGGAGCAGCCATGATCCGGGGCCGGGCACGGGGGTCTCGGTGAGTGCGCTGTCGATGTAATACGTGTCCTTGTCCTGCCACCAGGTGAACTCGAAGCGGCCATCCTTGCCGACGGAGAGTTCGCGGGGCTGGACGTTGTCGGCCTTCTCCTGCTTGGGATCGTTGGGGTCGATGAAGCGCATCTTGAGCGATTCGCCATCATCCCATTTCTTGTTGTCGTTCTTGTCGTCGAAGGTCATCCCGACCAGGGTCACGGCGTGGGCCTTGGTGAAGCCCTTGTTGATGATGTTCAGCTCGATGTCGGCGCCGTGGTTGAGGGCATCCCACATGAAGGTGAAGGTGGGGTACATGGACTCGATGCCCCCGCCCTTGGTCCAGTTCTTGGAATCGGGCTCGTTGAACATCTGGGCGTCGTAGCGGGTCTTGCCGGGGGCCCAGTTCTCGAGCCAGGCGACCTTGGTTTCCCACCAGGGCTTGAGCTGGGTGCCGTTGGTGCCCATGCCGGCCTTGCCGCCGGTCTTGTCGCCCCAGCCGCCGGCGAGGGCATCGCGGGTCTTGGCGACATCGTCGGTGATCGCCCCATCCTTGTCACGGATGATGCGGTTGTCGTCCTTGTAGACGTTGGGGTAGGCGTTCTGGAGGAAGGCGAACGAGTTGGCGGTGGAGGTCGGGCCGCACTGGTTGCCGCTGTTCAAGACCTTGCCGAACTTGGTGATGTCCAGTGAGAAGCTGACCTCGGCGGCGATTGCCGGGGCGACGACCAGGCCGCAGGCGGCGAGCAGGATAGCAAGGATCGCGGATTTGGTGGTGCTGGGGGTACGGGGGTTGCTGGTGGTCATTGGTCCTCTCCCTATCCAGGTATTTGAACTGCCGGGGGTCCCGAATGGAAGCCCTGTATGGCCATTAACGCGGGTAAACCTGAGGTACTCACGCGGCAGGTTGAATTTCCGGGTCTACGCTTGCAAACTTATCGGCCCAGCCGCTCCAACCCGCGAGCGGCTCGCCCGGGCTGTGTGTGTCTATCGCGAACCCGTTGGCTCAGGAGACCCCCTTGCACCGGACCCCGCTCTACCGATTCCACACCGACGCCGGCGCCCAGATGGTCGATTTCGCGGGCTGGGAGATGCCCATCCGGTACGGGAGCATCATCGAGGAGCACAAACAGTGCCGGACCAGCGGGGGGCTGTTTGATGTCTCCCACATGGGGCGGGTGAAGGTGCATGGGCGGCATGCCCGGCGGTTCCTGGAGAGGCTCTGCTCCCGCCGGATCAGCGACATGCAGGCCGGGCAGTGCCGGTACTCCCTGGTGTGCAACGCCCAGGGGGGGGTGCGCGACGATGTGATCGTCTACCGAATGGATGAGGACGAGTTCACGGTGGTGGTGAACGCCTCGAACCGGGAGAAGCTGCTGGGGCACTTCGACCAAGTGAGGTCGTCGTGTGACCTGGTGGTCAAGATCGACGACCAGACGATGTCCACGGCGATGGTGGCGCTGCAGGGACCGAAGGTGATGGACCTGGTGTCCAAGGTCTCGAAGGAGATCCCGACGCTCAAGCGGTACCGGTTTGCGATCAAAAACCTGGTGATCATGAAGCTGGTCGTCAGCCGTACGGGGTATACGGGTGAGGATGGGGTGGAGGTGATTCTGCCGGCGGGTGCGGTCGAGATGGCGATGAAGCTGCTCCTGAAGGATGTGAATGCCAAGGATCCCAACGCGGCGATCAAGCCGGTGGGTCTGGGGGCTCGCGACACGCTGCGGATGGAGGCGGCGATGCCCTTGTACGGGCACGAGCTTGGGGAGGAGATCAACGCGCTGTCGTGCGGTGTGGACTTTGCGATTTCGCTGGACAAGCACAACCAGGAGAAGGGTGAGCGGTTCGTCGGCCAGGATGCCCTGGAGAAGACGGCCGCCGAGGGTGGGCCCAAGCGCAAGCTGGTGGGGATCGAGATCGACGGCAAGCGGGCAGCGCGGCAGGGGAACGTGATCAAGAGCGGTGGCCGCGAGGTGGGTGTGGTGACCAGCGGGTGCCTGGCGCCGACGCTCGACAAGGTGATCGCCATGGGCGTTGTCGACCGAGACCTGATGTCGGTGGGGACTCTGCTGACGGTGGATACGGGCCGAGCGGAGCTCGAGGGGAAGGTTGTGCCGATGCCGTTCTACAAGGCGGCGAAGGGGTGAGGACGGTTCGGAGCGGGGAATGGGCAACGGGTGGACGAGCGCGGCAGAGGGATACGCAAGTTGACCCTGCGATCGGCGCGATTGATATTGCTGCATTCTGCCGCAGCAATTGAAATAGCGCCTTGGGCCTGAGCAATCCAACGACATCGGCGACCTGGCACGGTTTACAACCCGCTGCGGGAACCGCTCTGGCCGCCATCCCCGGCGATCGATGATCGCATCGCCGTATCTGCCTGCATGTTGCGCAGGCGCTGGTAGTCCATGATGCCCAGGTTGCCTTTGCGGAAGGCCTCGGCGATCGCCTGGGGAACCTCGGCCTCGGCGAGCACGAGCTTGGCCTTGTTCTCCTCAATCTTGGCCTTGTTTTCCTGCTCGGTGGCGAGCGCGAGGGCTCGGCGCTTCTCGGCCTCGGCCTGGAAGCGTTGCTTGTCGGCGTTGGCCTGATCGGCCTGGAGCTTGGCGCCGATGTTATCACCGACATCGATGTCGGCGATGTCGATCGAGAGGATCTCGAACGAGGTGCCAGCATCAAGGCCGGAGGCCATGACCTTCTTGGAGATGTCGTCGGGGTTTTCGAGGACCATCTTGTGGTCGTGGGCCGAGCCGATGGTGGAGACGATGCCCTGGCCGACGCGGGCGATGATGGTCTCCTCGGTGGCGCCGCCGACGAGGCGTTCGAGGTTGGTGCGGACGGTGACGCGGGCCTTGGCCTTGAGCTGGATGCCATCCTTGGCGACCGCATCGATGGTGGGGCGGGGGCCCGAGGGGTTGGGGCAGTCGATGACGCGCGGGTTCACGCTGGTCTGAACAGCCTCGAAGATGTCGCGGCCTGCAAGGTCGATCGCCGTGGCGACGCCCCAGGGGAGGTTGATCTTGGCGCCGCGTGCGGCGATCATCGCCGAGATGACTCGGCGGATGTCTCCGCCCGCGAGGTAGTGGGTCTGGATCTGGTTGGTCGAGATGTCAAGGCCGGCCTGGACAGCGCGGATGCGGGCGGCGACCACCTGGCGGACATCGACCTTTCGGAGTCGCATCGCGACGATCTCGAAGAGGCCGACGCTTGCGTTGGAGAAATAGGCCTGGATCCAGAGGTTGAGGAACTGGAAGATCGCGAAGAAGAAGACCAGTCCGATCAGGATGCCGACGACAATCAGGGCGATGATGAGTTTTTCCATGGAGGATCTGTCCCTTGCAGCACGCGGGGCGTGCCCCGCGAGCGGCAGTATACGGGCATCGGGATGGATGCGTGGGAATCCGCGTGTCGCAGCAGAAGCCTCATTCCGCAGCGCTATGCGGCGTGTGGCGGGTTTGCGGGATCGACCGGCGGGGCTGCTGCAGGGGTTGTCGGCCATTGGCCTTGAATGAACGCGACGGGGTCTTGACCGGCAAGGTCCATTCGCGCGGCGGCTTCCCAGGAGAATGGAATCTCCGCGCCCTTGGCGAGCACGAGGCTGCTGACGACGCGTCCGGGCCTGCCCTTGGCTTTGGCGTGGGCGATGATTGAGTCAATCGGGATATCCAGCCCTTGACGGCGTGCGAGGCTCGCGGCGGAGATCGCCTGGCGCGGATTGATCTGCTTGAGCTGGAGGGAGAGGATCTTGGGGATGGAGACGGGGGCGCCGGCGATCCTGGACTGCATCCACAGCGAGATGGCTGTGGCCAGCAGCAGGAGCAACATCAGGCCCGCGAGGCAGCCGCCGAGGATCAGGAAAGCGCCGACTGGACCCAAGGAAATGCCACCTCCGTCGATCGCGCTGTTGGCCGGGGGAACGTGTCGATCCGGACTGCTCGATACGGGTCTGGGATCAGGCCCGGTGATCATCGACCGGCCGTACCTTGATCTGGTTGGGCTCGGCGACGGTGACGCGCACCTTGGAGCCCGCGGGGATGAGGATCGTCTCGGAGAGGGCATCGAAGCGCTTGCCCTTGATGCGGACCACGCCGACCGGGCGGAGGTCTGTGACGGCCTCGCCCTCAGAGCCGATCAGGGCAAGCAGCTCCCGGGCTTCGCGCTCTTCCTGGGCGCGGCGGGCTTCGATTTCTTCCTCGGTGGGTTCCCCCACCATTTTTCTGCCCAGCGGGGTTTGTCGCCAGATCTTGAGGCCCTGGAAGAAGATGAGAGGGCCGGCGATCATCGTGCCCAGGGTGCCGATCGCACCCCAGAGGGCATCGTATCTCCAGAGACATACGAGGCCGCCGATCGCCGAAAGGATCGACATCGTGGCGATCATCCCGGCGGACGGGATGAAAAGCTCGACAACCAGCAGCAACGCGGCGACCGCGAGCAGCGCCAGACCCCAGACTAGAAGGCTGTTATCCATCAATGGTTCCCGAGGTCCGATTCGACTTCACTAGGCGTTTTGCCCCGGCTTGGCGGAGGCGTGGGGGATGGGTTCGACGACGGTGTGGAAGGCATCGGAGCTGACGATTCGCAGCCGGGTGCCGGCATCAATGTACCCCAGCGAACTGGAGACGTCGATGACCCGGTCACCGAACTGTGCCTTGCCGGCGGTCCGCAGCGGGGTGATCGAGACGCCGGTGTCGCCGATGGCGAGTCCCGGGGCGGGCATGGGGATGGCCTCAAACATGGTCGGCGCTTCATCGTCCTCCATCCCTACCGGCTTGAGGACCATCTGGTTCAGGAGGGGGATGGATTGCAGGTTGCGGGTGATGAAGTAGATCCCAAACCCTGCTGAAACGAAGGCGGTCAGCACCGTGACCAGGCCACCCATGAGCTCGGAGCGGGTCTCGGGGCTGTTGGGGAACAGGCCGCCCCCCTGGCCGACGAAAGTGCCGATCAACCCGACAAACAGCAGCAAGAGCCCCAGGACTCCGGGCACGCCGAATCCGGGAAGGATGAGGACTTCGACGCCCAGCAGGCCGATTCCAACTCCGATCGCGGCGATCTCCCACCAGTTTGCCATCCCGATGAGCAGGGGCGGGGTGATGAGCAGGATCAAGGCGACGGCGGCGACGGTGCCGGGGAGCACAACGCCGGGGTGGAGCATCTCCATGACCATGGCGATCAGGAAGATGGCGATCAGGAGGCCGCGGGCCCACTGCGTGGTCAGGACGACGACGAGGGTTTCGGACCAGTTCTGATCGAGTCGGCGCTGATGGCCTGCGCCGAAGAACTTGACGAGTTGGTCATCACCGCGGACGATGCCGGCGGATAAGCCGAAGTGGAGCAGGTCATCGGCGCGGAGGGTGTAGGGACCATTGCCATCGCTGATGTATTCGACAAGCTTCCACTGGCCGCGCTGGTCGGCGGCGATGATGGGACGCTGGCTGGAGCGGTCCTGGATCAGCGAGACTTCCTTGGACATCCCGCTGAGCCTCGGGGCGGCAGGCTTGAAGTCGATGGGATCGGGCGTGCCCGAGCTTGGCGGAGGGGTTTGCTCGGCGTTGGGCTGCTCGACAGTTGTGGGTGTGCCGTCGGGGTTGGCTGGCGCCTGTGCAGGATCGGCGGAAGGCGCCGCAGATGGTGTGGTCTGGTCGGTTGAAGGCGATGATGCCGGATTGGTGGATGTGTCGGGTGATGGAGGTGTGCCGGTTGTTCCCGAGGGGGTGGGACCGGCTTGTGACTGCGAACCGGCGCGTGACTTGAGCGGAACAGGCGGTGGCGCGGAAATGAGCCGCGGCCGGAGCGGCGCTGGGGGCGTGCCGAAGAGTTCCTGGTACTCAGCGCGGTTGATGCACAGGCGCTGGCCGGTCTGGTGGTTCTCGACCAGCCAGAGCTCGACACCCAGGGCGACCAGCCCTTGGACGAGATACTCATCGTGGCCGCGGCGCCGGGCCGAATCGACGACCTCGGCAAGGAGCGAGGCGGTTGCCCGCTCCCGATCGCGATCACGCATCGGGACGATGTTGCCCAGCCTGTCGAGGCCGACGGGCAGCGCATCCCCCAGAGTCGCCGGATCGCTTGTGATGATTTCCCGGCACGCAAGGGCGATCGTCGCGCCCGTGGACGAGGCGGTGGTGTTGATCCAAGCGACGGTGTTGGAGATCGCGGACTGCTTGATGGTGTTGCAGATGTCCAGGGCTGCGCCAAGGGCTCCGCTGGTGGAGTGGATCTCGAAGACAACGGCATCGGCGCCGGCGCGCTCGGCGAGCTTGAGGCGACGGGCGACGCTCTTGGCGGTCACATCGGAGATGTGGCCGTTGATGGTGATGATGGCGATGTTGGTGGCCTGGCGGGCGGCGGGAATGGAGATGGGCGCCGATTGTGGCGCGGCCGCCGGGGCATCGCCCGCGTAGGCCATCGGCCAACCGGCAACACCGACGAGCACCGCGAACAGAAAGGCCAGGACGCCGGGTCTGGAGAACAGTCGCTTCCGTACGTTCATCGGTCATCCCCCGGCGCGGGTGCAGCGGGCGTAGATCGCCGGCTGGGTTGCGAGCCGCCTTTCCACCTGGCTCAATGATAGGTGCGACGGAATGCGGTCTTTGGATTCACTCCGATGCGTGATTGATCTCGGGATCGCCTATCCGGCGACCCTGGGAGCACACGCCGGGGAGGCAGTCCTGGCAAGCGAGGATTCGAGCACGCGGAGGAGATAGTCGATCTGGGCGGGGGTGTGCATCGCGCACACGGAGAGGCGGAAATAGAGGGGGGCGGGGCCGTTGGGGTAGTCGATCAGCGGGATGAAAACGCCGCCCGATAGCAGGTGGTCGTAGAGGGCACGCATGCGAGCGGGGGAATCAAGCACGAAGGTCATGACGGGGGACGGCGTGTCGATGACGGGCAGCCCCATTGCCGCGAGCGAGCGGCGGATTCGGCGGATATTGGCTTCGAGCCTCTGGATGAGGTGTGGCTCCCGATCGATGATGCGGAGGGCCTCTCGGGCGGCGTGGGCGAGGATCGGCGGGACCGGTGTGGTGCCCTTGTAGATGCCGGCCTCGAAGCGGACCAGGTCGATGAGTTCCCTGGAGCCGGCGATCGCCCCGCCGTAGCAGCCCAGGCCCTTGGCGAGCGTACTGGTCCAGATGATGCGGGGATCCCGCAGGTTGAAGTGCTCGCAGGCGCCGCGGCCGCGGGCGCCCAGGACGCAGAAGCCGTGGCAATCATCGACGATGATCGCCGAGTTGAAAGCGGGAAGAGCGGCGAGCAGTTCGGGGAGGGGGGCGATCGAGCCGTCGGCGGCGAAGATGCCATCGGTCCAGAGACAGATGCGACGACCGGGTCGGGCGGCGATGTGCTGGCGGATCGCACGCAGGGCGTCGGCGGCGTTGAGATGCTCGTAGTCGGCGATCACGAAGCCGGCGGCCTCGACGGCGTTGCGGATGCTGCGGTGGGACTTCTCATCGATGACGGCGATGCCGGGATCGTCGCCGCGAGCGGCGGCGGGCGAGCCAAGCGCCTGGGCGAGCGCGAGGTTGGCGGTGTACCCCTCGGGCATCAGGATCGCGGCTTGCATCCCAAGGAAGCCGGCGAGTTCCGATTCGAGGTATTCGTGCTCCAGGGTGTTGCCGCTGGTTTCGCGGGAGGCCGAGGTAGTGACGCCCAGGAACCCCATCGCCCGCACGATCGCGTTCTTCACATCGGGGTGATGACCCAGGCCCAGGTAGTTGCAGCCGCCGAAGGCGATCAGCTCCCGGCCATCGACGGTGATGGTGGAGGCGGTATTGGCCTGGATGGGGATTCGGGGCATGTCGGGTTCCGTGATCGTAGTGCGGGCGTGGCAGGGCGAATATCGGCTGGAGCGGTCGGAAGGATCGGAAGAATGGGCAGGGAATCGTCGTGGATCTTGGAGTCCTGGGCTTTGATGGTTGCCGTGGGAAGGAGGGGCGCATGGTGGTGCGCACGGCGCAGCCGCGATGACTCAGCACCCAGGACAACCCGAACTCTGGCTCGTCCTTTCCCCGACTACCCGCGCTACCGGCATCTGACCGTGGAGATGGTCGCCATCGTGTGCAGGCCGGGGGCGGCCTCGATGATCCGGGGAATCGAATTCACGATGATCGCCGAGGTGGCGACATCCCCGTGGACACCGCCCTTGATCGTCAGGTCGATCGGGGGCTCACCATCGAGGACGATCCGGTCGCACGGATCGGGCTGGCCGATCGCCGCCTGGAATTCCAGGGAGGCGATGCATCGCTCACCGGCGTAGCCCTTGGCGACCTGCCGGACGCCGGCGACCATGCCCTTGCGGATAGGCCCCAGGGCGCAGGAGAGTTCCCGATCGGCGAACACGGGCTCGATGTTCTCATCCCAGGCTTCGATCTTGGGCAGACCGAGGTAGTGGGCGAGGAAGTGGAGGCTCTCCCCGAGGCCGACGTGGCGGAGGCTGCCATCGGCGACCCGCTTGTCGAAGTGCTCGGTGTCGAGGCCCGCGCCGATTTTCTTCTGGAAGGGGACGCGGCGGGAGGATGCATCCTGGATTCGTTCGATGTGGACCCCGCGCACGGATCGGCAGACACCGGATGCGAAGACGGGAAGGGCATCCATGATGAAGCCGGGGTTGACGCCCGTGCCGAGGACGCGGCCGCCGGTCTTGAGGGCGAGCTGGTGGAGGCGATCGGCGAGCTGCTGATGGCGGAGCCAGGGATAGATAAGCTCTTCGCAGGTGCTGACGATGGGCTTGCCGTGTTCGAGGCCGGCGCGGATGGTGGGCTCGCAGAGGCGCAGGTCGGAGCTGGTGGTGATGACCATGCAGTCGATCGCATCCCAGTCGCGGATGGAATCTACGGATGGGGAGATCGTGACCGCATCCTTCACGGCGGGGCAGACCTTGCCGAGCGGCTCCCCGGAGAGCATGGGTGAGGAATCGACGGCGGCGACGATTCGCCCGACGCCGCGTTCGACGATCTCGGTGATGATGCGGTGCCCGAGGGGCCCGACGCCGATGTGAAGGATGCGGTGCATGGACCGCTAGCGTAGTGGATATGGAGCGCAGGTGCGCTGTTCATCCACCCTTCATGTCGGACATCCATATTCTTCGCGGTGGTTGAATGGCTTCAGGAACACCGCACAGCCCTCATCTGGCTCTCCGGCATCTCGGTCGGCACGCTGATTCTCTGCGTGCTGCTCACCCCCCTCATCGTCGCCCGCATACCCGCTGACTATTTCTCGCACAACAAAAGGCCCCCTTCCCCATGGGCCGTGGAGCATCCCACATGGCGCTGGCCGGTGCGGATCGCACGCAATATCGCCGGATGGATCCTCCTGCTCGCCGGGCTCGCGATGCTGGTCCTGCCCGGACCGGGCATCATCGGGATCCTCGTAGGTCTGATGCTGGTTGAATTCCCCGGCAAGTACCGTGTGGAGCGCTGGCTGGTCTCGCACCGACCGGTGATGAATGCCCTGGGCTGGATCCGAAGGCGGCGGGGCGCTCCGCCGTTCGTGACGGGTAAGACCGCGCCGCACACATCGCCGGGGGGGCCGCTCAGGTAGTCGAGGTTGCCAGCCGCTTGAGCGCCAGGATCGTGAAATCATCGACCTGGGGAGCGCCGGCGACGAACGTGGTGACGGCGCTGTTGATCTCTTCGATGATCTGGGTTGAGCTTTGATCGGCGACGCGGCTGAGCAGATCGGCGATGCGCTCGATGCCGAACTGCCGGCGGTTGTGGTCGGGCCATTCGAAGACCCCATCGGTCAGCATGACCAGCACATCGCCGGGCTCGAGGACGAGCTCACGCACCGGTCCGTACTGCTCATCGGGTGTGATCGCCAGCGGGATGCCATCCCCGGCAAACTGCTCGATTCTCCGCTCCTTTGCACGCCACAGAAGGGTGGGGCCATGACCGGCCGAGATCAGATCAAGCCTTCCGTCGGCCGAGGTCATCGCCATCGCCAGCGTGATGAATCGCCCTTGCTGGAGGTCCGCGTACAACAGCGCGTTGAGGCGGGCCAACAGCGATGCGGGGTTGGGATCCAGCAGCGCTGAGGCCCGGGAGTACGCCCGGCAGACGGCCATCACCAGCGCCGGGCCGATGCCGTGGCCGGTGACATCGGCCATGATCGCCAGCAGGCGCCCGTCGGGGAGCATCTGCCAGTCGTAAAAGTCGCCACCGGTCTGCTCGGCGGGGCGGTTGAGCCCTGCGATGTCGAAGCCCGGGAGGTTCGGCGGCTCAGAGGGAAGCAGGCCCATCTGTATATCCCGGGCGATATTCAGATCGCGCTCGACGAGCGAGAGCTTCTGGCCGGTGCGCTCACGGAGGGTCGCTTCCTCCACGGTCTCGATCACATGCCGCTTGACCTGGCGGGCGACGAACCAGGCCGCGATCGCGATGAGCAGAAGGGCGACGCTGTAGGTGAGGACGACGGGGATGTGGTGCGGATCGAGGTCATCCCGCACGATGACACGGATCGACAGGGCGCAGTGCGCAAGGGCTGCGCCGATGCCGGTGAGCAGAGTGACCCGCGGTTTGAGCCGCAGCACCGATGTCAGGATCACGAGCGGAAGGAGCAATAGCGACGGGCCGGAGAGCGCGCTGTAGTCTCCCCGGGGCGAGTACTCCTGCGGGATCACCAGCGCCGCGACCGGGATCGCCAGTTCCACGACGGCGTTGGCGTTGAATCGCCACAGCGGGAGCAACACGCCGCGGCGATTGGCGGACCAGACCGTGAAGAACGCGATGGATTCGAAGAGGATCCCCGCGGCCATGACGCAGATCATCGGAATGAACGTGGCCGTGCCGCTCACCGTTGTCCCGCCGGTCGCGCGGCGGAGCACAATCATGGTGAGAACAGCCAGGAACATCACCACCATGATCGCCATCCGACCCTGTTCCCCGCGCTGGGCTCGCATGCGGAACGACTCGGTGCCGGTCAGTGATTCCGAGGTCATGAGTGCGCGAGTATACCGCGGCGGGATGGCCGCGGTGAATCACTCCGGCAGCCGATCCAGGCGTTGATCGGCGGCGGCGAGCATGGACTCGGCTTTCCTGCGATCGACGCCGTTGCGGTGCATGACGATGGCGGTCTTGACAGCGCCGCCGGCGCTGTCGAGCAGCGAGAAGCTCTCCTGGCGATCAAGGCCGGTCAGCGTGGCGATGATTCGGGCAGCGCGGTCCCGGAGCTTGTCGTTGCTGGCGCGGACATCGACCATCAGGTTCTCGTAGACGCGGCCTGACCTGATCATCAGCGTCGTGGAAATCGTGTTGAGCGTCATCTTGGTCGCGGTGCCGGCTTTCATTCTGGTCGAGCCGGTCAGCACCTCGGGGCCGGTCTTGAGGATGATCAGGTGGTCGGTGTGGGGCGGGGGTTCGATGTTGACGCAGGCGATCATCGCGGTGATCGGCCGGCGATCTTCGGGGAGCTGTGTCTTGCAGAACTCCATCGCGCCGCGCGGGTAGGGTGTGGTGCCGCCGGCGGCGATCCCGATGACGGTGTCGTGCGCGGTCAGGCTAAGGGCGGTCAGTTCATCCCACGCGCCGCGCGGATCGTCCTCCTTGCCTTCGCTGGACTTGCGCAGGGCTGAATCACCGCCCGCGATCATGCCCACGATCTTGCCGGGCTCGACGCAGAACGTCGGCGGGGCTTCAGAAGCATCAAGCACACCCAGGCGTCCGCTGGTGCCCGCGCCGACATAGATCAGCCTGCCGCCGGCGATGAATCCTGGCTCGGCGGCGGCGATCAGCCTGGCGACCAAGTGCCGGGACCGCTTCATTGCCCGGAAGACCTCGCGATCCTCCTCCTGGATGAGATCCACGATCTCGCGCGAGGAGAGCGTGTGGAGATTCATCGAGGCCGAGTTGCGGTGCTCGGTGAGCAGGTGAGAGCGATCGGGGGGGAGGGGAGAAGATGGAGATGAGGGTGTTGAGGTCATGGTTTCTGGCGGCATTGGGTTGGACTATCGCGAGCTGGGCGGCTGCGGGTTGGAGGGAAACACCCACGCGCCGGAAATGGGGGCGGGTGCGCGGCATCCGGTGATTTCCGGCAGAGTGATGGGCATGCGATCCTGGCAGAGAGCCCCCAGCACGGCGAATCCGATCGCTTCGCGATAGGAGGCAGGAATGCCCGCATCATCGCTTGCGATCACACGGATCGCCGCATCTCCCGCGTGGCTTGCCGCGCGGATGGCATCGACAAGTGTGCGGTTGTTGATGCCTCCGCCGGCGAGCATGACCTCGCGCGATATGGACGGATTGCCGGCGGGCCTGCCGATCGCGGTACCGATCGTCTGACCGATCGCCTCGCACGCGGTCCGCACGACATCGGCCCCCGGCTGCGCTGCGGTGGCGCTGATCCAGGAGCTGAGTTCATCCCCGGTTCCCAGCGATCGCCCACCCGCCGATTGCTGTTCGAGGATTTGCTTCAGCGCGGACATCGCCGCGGGGATGACCTTGCCGGTCGCGGCGATCGCACCATCCTCATCAAACTTGCGGCCCAGTCTGATTCGCGCAAGCCCATCGAGGAGCTGGTTGCAGGCGCAGACATCTCGTCCACGCACGGCCGAGAGTGATGCCTTGGTATCGCCGGCGGGCAAGAGTGTGATGTTGCAGAAGCCGCCGAGATTGACGATCGCGCGGGGGACCCGGGGATCGCGGAAGAGGATCCAGTCGGCGATCGGCGTCAGGGGTGCGCCCTGGCCTCCGGCGGCGATGTCGGCGGCGCGGAGATCGAAGACGACCGGGGATTGGATGCGATCGAGGATCGGCGCAGGTTGGATCAGTTGCCAGGTTCTGCGTGGGCCGTGGTACACGGTCTGGCCATGCACGCACGCCAGATCGATCGAGCGGCCTGGCGGTGCGCTGCGGGCCAGTTCGGCGATCACGGTTGCGTGCAGCTCACCAAGCTCCCACATCAGCTCGGTGATCCGGCGAGCGGGAAGGGGCTGCTGGTCGGCGAGCTTGCGGAGATCGCTTGCCAAGCCTCCCAGAGGCTTGGAGATGCCGGTGAGCATTCGCACCGAGATCCCCAGACCCCGGCCGGTGACTTCGATCAGGGCGGCGTCGATCCCATCGATGCTGGTGCCGGTCATGCAGCCGGCGATCAGTCGGGAAGTTGTGGGTGTGGTGGGGGTGGCGGGGGGCATCGCTTGTACCAGCGTACGACCCGTGGCGCGTTCACGCGGGGGGATCGGCGGCGTTCGAGATGATCGCGATCTGCCCAGAGCCGACCATGACGAGGCTCGCCTTGATCACCGCCGGGTCCAGGCCGAACATCAGGGCCACGGCTCGGCGATAGGAATCCACCTGCGGGCGATAGGCCTCCGCCTTGGCGGCCAGATCGGCATCGGAGAGCGGCGTGGATTGGTCATCGGCATCGATGCCGGACAGGCCATCGGTCTTCCAGTCGATGATCTCAGCGCCGATGGCACGAACACCGCTGCGGATCAAAACGAGGCGATCGATTCGGCCGCGCTGGATGCGCCCAGACTGCATTCCCTGGATCGCCAGCTCCCGATAAAGGTCGATCGTCGTTTCCGGATCGGCGTTGTGCAGGTAGCGGTTCTTGCTGAGCAGTGCCGTGATCTGCGGCAGGTCGAGCATGCGGCGAAACACATCAATCACGCGCCCGGGATCGACTCCCAAGGGAACCTCCGCCGCCGCGATGATGCGTTGCAACTGGACATCGGTGGGGGCATCCTCTTCCAGCCAGCGGATCTCCTCCAGGCAGGCATGCACACCGATGCCAAGGCCGCGAGCGGTTCGCCTGCGCGCCATCAGCAGAGCTGGCGCATCGAGCGGTCCTTCGATCCCATGTTCCCCACGCCCTCCATCCCCCTCACGTCCCAGCATCTCGGCGAGCCTGCTGGGTGTGGTGCTGCGCCGCCGAGCGGCATCGGGCGCAAGGCCCACGCTGATGGTTCGCGGCGTGCCCCCGGTCGCGGGCGCTGTAGGCGGCTCTTCACCCTCGACCAGTGCATCCCAATTCTCAACCCCGCGCGACCACAGCGTGCCGTCGGGCGCTGGGGCTGCGGATTCCGCAAGCGCGTGACGCAGGATCCGCGAGAGCCTGAACGCAGTAGCGCCCTTCGGCGGCTGGAAAACGATGAGTTCCAGGTATCGCTTGGCCCTCGTCATCGCGACGTACAGCAGGCACAGAGCCTCGCGAATCTCACGCGTCATCCGCTCCTGCGTCAGCTCGGCGAGCATCGGACAGGAGGCCTGGAGCGTCTGGTTGCCGTAGAGGCTGATGCGCGAGATCGGTCCCATCAGGTCATCGCGTGAGAAAACGACCTCGGGCATATACGCCGGAACCTTGCCATCCAACTCCGGCACGACCACCGCATCGAATTCCAGGCCCTTGGCGGCGTGGATGGTCATCACCCGAACACTCGCCGCCGCTCCGGTCGGCCGCTTGGTTGTCTCGAGCAGCTCCAGGAACGCGCCGATCCCGACTCCACCGCGAGCGTCATAGTCCTCGGCCGCCTCCACCATCTGCATCAGGCGAACCTGGTCCATCGAGCCGCACGCCGGGTGCAGCCAGCGGGCCCAGGCGCTGACAACGGCGGCGAGCCCATCGCGTGTGATGTCATCTCGTACCGAACCGGCGACCGCCGTGCAGGTCTCGGGCGTGATGTGCTTGCCGAGCCTGGTCAGCGCTCCCAGGGCGGTCGAAGCGACATGGAATGCCGCAATCGTGTCCCCGGGGTGTTCGGCGAGCTTGAGCAGCGACATGCACGCCGCGACCGCGGGAGACTGCGTGAGCGGGCTTCCCCCCTCCTCGGCGGCGGTGATGCCTGCATCCGCGAGCGCCATCAGCAGGCGCGGGACAGATTTCTTGGAGCGAAGCAGGACCGCGATCGTCCGGCCGGGCGCCTTGCGGTGCAGCTCGGCGATCCGCTCGGCGATGTACTCGCAGCGCCAGCTCGCGAGCATCTCTTTGTCGGCATCGTCGGGTGCTTCTGGATACTCACGCAGCACGACTTTGCCCGGGAGCTTGGCGGCGCGGTCAGCGCAGGTGTGCCGGGAGAACAGGAGCGACCACTCGCGTGCCGCGAGGCTCGCGGCATCCGTGCTCATCGCCGGGTTGCCTTCGAGCCCCGTGAACACGGTGTTGACGGTCTCGATGATCTCGGGGCTTGAGCGGTAGCTTGCCGCCAGCTGGCTGGTGTCGATCTGCGGCCAAAGCTCCGACACCCGGCCCAGCAGCCGTGGCTCGGCATCGCGCCAGCCGAAGAGCGACTGCTTGGCATCCCCGACATAGAAAAGCGATCGCGGGCGCGTCTCATCCGAGACGATCTCCGCGAGCAGGGGCTCGATGACGCGGAACTGAAGGATCGAGGTGTCCTGGAATTCATCGAGCAGGATGTGCTCAATGCGGGCATCCAGGCGGTAGTAAAGCTCATCCCGGATGTGCATCAGCTCATCGACCAGCAGCAGCCGGGGGAGATCATCGAAGCGCAGCCCGCCGCGTTCCTGCTTGAGCCCGCGGTACGCGGCATCGAAGCGGGCGACCAGGCGTGATGCGGCGAGATTCTGAGCGGAGAGTTCGGCGACCAGGAGAGACTTGGCGTGCCGTGCCAGCGCTGCGTAGTGCTGCAAGAGCTCGGCGGGGAACTCTCCACCCGAGAACGTGCCCTCATCGGCGGCCTTGCCCAGTCCCTTCTTGAGGAACTCATCCCAGTTGTTCGCCAGCGCTAGCTTGATCGATTGATCGTGACTCTTCTGCCAGCGTTTGTCGGGAGTGCCCGACTTGGTGAGGGGCAGGGCGCACGTCCGCAACTGCTCGATGATCCCTTGAATGACAGCCTCGTCGAGAACGCCTCCCGCGGGCTGTACGGATGTCCAGGCGCCCTCCCCAGCGCTGAGGTGGACATCATGCACGGCGTTGACGACGTTCGCGATCGATTCCCGCACCGACCGGACACCCTCGGACTTCTTGAGCATCCGCAAGAGCGGCAGGATTGTCTGTCGTCCACCCTCGCGCAGCACGCGTGAGATCGCCGCGCGGCGGACCTGGCGGTCCTCATCCTCACCGGCGATCCTCCATCCGGGGGGCAGCCCCAGCTCGACGGCGAACGCAGCGGCGATCCCGTGCATGAAGGAATCGAGCGTCACGACCGACAAACGATCGAGCGAACGAGCAAGGGTTCCGGCCAGCCGCGTGCAATCCTGGGCCGTCAGTTCCGGCGCCTGGATCGCGTTCGCCAGTTCTTTCAGCGATCGTGGGCTCTCGGCGGCCTCACACACCCGGTGAAGGATCCGCTCGAGGATCTCTGCCGCCGCCGTCCTGGTGAAGGTCGCCGCGAAGATCGATTGCGGTGCATGCCCGCGAACCAACAGGCCGATCAGCTCGTTGGTGAGCGCGTGTGTCTTGCCGGTGCCGGCCGATGCGAGGATTCCGTGGGCTCTGATGTGCATGGATCAGCGCACCTTGCCCTGGTTCGCAGACCCCATTGCTCCCGGGAGCAGGATGGAGATTCCGCACAACGCCGCGAGCGGGCCGCTTTCAACCGGTGCGGGGCCGCGATGTCGCCAGTTGCCGCTCACAATCCCGCGGAGGATCTCGTGAGCCGCATGCATCGCCGCGGCCAGCTCTGTATCGTTCCACGAAGCGGTGGCAAGCTCGACCTTGCCATCCTTGGGAAGGACCACGTAGCCGAGCTCGATGGCATCGGCGTTGTGTCTCGTGATCAACTCGGCGGCGAGCACCTTGTAGAGCGGGAGCTGCAGGTCGATCCAGATACCCTGCTTGCGGTCGTAGGCATCCTCGGGATCTCCCGCGGATTCGCCGGTCTTGTAGTCGATCAAGGCCAGCGTTGTCGTCCCATCGCCGGGTTTGATGTCGATCCTGTCGATGCGGCCGCGCAGCTCGAATGACTGACCATCCACGGAGAGTTTCACGGGCTTGGATGGCTTCCACTCTGTGTGAAGAATTCTCCAGCCCGCCGCGGCGTGCTCGGCCTGCCAGCGTGCGAAACCCTTGAGCCTGTGGATTGCCTGCTCCAGCTGCACCGCAACGGCGGTGGGAGGGTCTGGGCCGACATCCTCGGCAACCACGGCCTCCAGTGAGCGCAAGACCTCGGCCTCGATCTGCACTGCATCGGTGCTGCTGCGGGCCGGACCAACGGCGAACGAGTTGAGCACCTTGTGGATGAAGATCCCGAAGTGCGAACCCTCCATCTCCAGTTGCTCGGCCTGCATCTCTTCAAGCCCCAGCACGTGCTGGATGTAGAACGCGTACGGGCTTTCCAGGTACCGCTTGAAGGATGTGATGCTCACCGCCCGCACGGGCTCCGCGTGTCCCAGCGGCAACAGTTCAAACGGCGGGGCATCGATCGTGCGGCTTGCGAGCCGCGGGGTCACCGCCAACGGCGCTGAGTGCTTGGTCAGAAACTGTCGCAGCCCGCCGATCGCCGAACGGTCATCGTTCCCCAGGAGCAGCCGGGATGGCCACAAACGCGTCCCATCCCGGGATTGGCGGCCCGCGAGCAGAAGAACGCGTGTGCGGCACGAGATGGCCTGCATCAACAGGCACGCATCCCGGGCCAGCGTCGATTCGCGTGTCGAGATCCCAAGCGCGACGCGCAGCCGCTGAGGGATGATCGCATCGCCCGATGAGCCGCGCGGTACCGATCCCTGGTTCATCCCGGTCAATATCAACGACGGAGCGGGATCGTGGACCGCTTCCAGCCATCCCACCACCTCGATCGCCGCATCATCCTGCGGCGGTGGGATCGAATGGGTGCCCAGATCCGAGAGCACCAGCCGGATCGCCGCTCCGGGGCTGATGAGCGGCTGAGCACTCAGCGAACGGGCATCGGCCAGCCCGGCGGCGATCTGCTCGATGATGTCGCTCGCACGCCGGGTGGATTCATCGGCCGAGCCATCAAAGACAGCCCGCACCAGCGCTACGACGGCCTCGGCCCAGTTCGCCAGCGGTCGTGCGGGGGCCGGGCGATCGTGCAGCCACAGTTCCCCGAGCATCGCGGTGATTCCGCGGTAGATTGAGTCCAGCACGGTTCGGATTGCGCGCCGGCCTGAATCGTTGCCTCCCAGCCACCGGCCATCGACGACACCGTGGATGTGATCAGATGCGTACTGATCCAGGACTCCCGGCAGGTCGGTTTCATCTCCCAGGAGTGGGGGTACTGGGTTCTCCGCACGTCCGGCATGCCGCGCGTGTTCCCGCACGAAGCGTTCGGCATCCCGATGCCGCAGGATCCGCGCGAACTGCGGAAACTCGGGATCGGCCAGAAAATCGGCGATCAGCGCCAGGAGTCTGCCGGGTGCGCTGCGATTGGCGGGAACCCCCGCGGCAGCGCGGATCCGCATGGGGGATCGCCCATCGGTCGGCGGCGCGAGCGATTCTGCGAGCTGCTGGATCGAGAACGCGACCTCATCATCGGGCGCGCCGATGACGACCTCCCCGGGCGTCAACGGGCCCCATCCTTCAGCGCTTCCGGCGGTTACAAGCGCTGCCTGCGCCTGCTCGTCGGGGTCGGCGACGATCCTGATCCGGTCGCTCGGGATGTCGGGCAGACGATCCTGCCATGCCGCCGCCTCTGCTGCGCCGTGGCTATCGAACAAATGTTCTTCGGTGGCTGGGGCGGCGATCAGGGCGTGGGTCCGCATCCCGGGCGCTGCCAGGATTCGCCGCACGATCCCCGGCACTTCGAGGATGCCGATGAGAACAACCTCGCCGGCGAGCGATCCGGGCTGCCAGGCCGACTCGATCGCCCACAGCGCATCATCGATCAATCCATGCTCCCGGAGTTGAGCGTCATACTCCTCGGCAAGACGCGTCAGTGCATCCCAGCGCCCGCGATCCGGCAATTCCCGGGCGATCACTGCCTTCCCGATATCGGAGAACGTCAGACCTTCCCACGCCAGCCGCCGGGCGAGGTCATCGATGCCCTGGGCCATCGAGATCGCCCGCGCAACCGATTCATCCACTTCCGCTGGCCATAGAGCTGTTCGATGCTGATCCTCGATGCGATTCTGGGCCTGCATCCATGCGATCCTGCGGATCCAGGGAGAGGCCGGCCGTGCTGGCGGTGGCGGGAGGGCAGTGTGGACAAAGCCTTCTAGGGTTCGGGCTTCGCCGATGACAGCGCTGCGGAGTCGGACCAGCCGCTCCATCAGGTGCCGACCGAAGCGCGAGCCGGGCACGACGATGTGAACCCCGGTCAGATCGATGCCGCCGTGCGCACGGCCGAAGCGGTCCGCGAGCCATGCCGCGGCGGATTCAACGATGGGTGTGGACCAGCCCAGGAAATGGCGATCGATCGCTCCCACGGGCCGGAGCGTAGCCGGAATCGGCGGGTCGATGTAGCAAGGGTTCGGGAGGGGGCGAGATTGAGGCTCAGACCGTGCTGTTGCCGGGCTTGGCAAGCCTGACCTTGACGCGGGCCCGCTGGCGTTCCCGGTTCAGGCGTTCCTGCGAGATCATCTTGGCGGGGCCCTCGCCGGAGGGGGTCTTGGCGAGCACAGACTTGAGCTCTGCCTCGGCCTCGTTGGGAGTGATCAGCTCGGCGGGCGCAGCGTATTCGGCCAGGACCGTCAGGGTGTCATCCTGCATCTGGACGACACCGCCATCGACGGCATATGACCGCTCACCACCGGCACCCTTCTCATCTCCGAGGCGAACATGCAGCTCCCCGACGCCCAGCTTGGCGAGGATGGGCGCCCGGCCCGGCAGGAACCCGATCAGGCCATCCCACGCCGGAACGGAGGCGTACGTCACCGCCTCATCGAGCAGGCTCGCGGATGGGGTGACGATTCGGCAGCGAAAGGTCTTCTTGGCCACGCGGAAAATCTCCGGAAGGGGGAGCTAGTTTATGCGGGCCGGGGGCGAACGTCGATCCGCTGGGTTGATCGGCCTGCGGGGTGGCGGGCGGATGAAGTGGGGGTGGCGATCCAACCGGCCGTGCCGTAGCCTCTGTCCGTGCGTCCCAAGGCCGCCTTTGCCATCCCCATCTGCCTGATCCTGCTGCTCACGGCCGTTTTCAGCAGGATTTCGGTCGGTGGCTCGGTCCCGGCATCGGCCGGGCCACGGCTCTCCGCGACCGGGGGAATGACCTTCTTCAAGGATCCGGTGATCGAGCTTCGGGCCCAGCGGGCGGCGACCGGGATCGTGGTCGGAGCAGCCTTGGCGATCGCCGGGGCGTGTCTTCAGTGCCTCTTCCGCAACCCGCTGGCCTCTCCGGATCTGCTGGGAATGGCATCCGGAGCGGGGCTGGGGGTGGTGCTGGCCTCATACCTGCGGTATGTGACTTCGGGACAGATCTCAGAGGTCGGTCTGGCGCTGACCGGCCCGCCGGCACTGATGGGTGCCTTGGGAGCCCTGTTCATCACGTACCTCCTCAGCCAACGGCGGGGGTTCATCGAACCGGCTTCGCTGCTCCTGGTGGGAGTCATTGTCGGCGTGCTCGCCGCCAGCGCCACCGTCTTTGTCCAGCACCTGCTCCCCGATCGCGGGGTGTCCGCTTCCCGCTGGCTGCTGGGAGCGATCGGTGACGATGTCACCTGGCGACAGATCGCCCTCGTCGGGTTGATCGTGCTCATCCTGGGGATTGCCGCCTGGCGTCTGGGGCCCTGGATGGATGCAGCTTCATTGGGAGATGATGAAGCCCGCTCCCTGGGTGTGCCGCTGGGTGCATTGCGCACGTTCCTGTTCATCGCCTCGGGCGTGCTCGCCGCGGCGAGCGTCGTTCTCGCGGGGCCGGTGGCTTTCATCGGCCTCATCTGCCCGCACCTGATCCGTATGTTCGCCGGGCCCGGTCATCGGAGGCTGATCCTCGGCGCCGCGCTCGCGGGCGCTGCACTGGTGGTCGGGGCCGATACGCTCGTGCGGGCGGTTGAACTCCGCTCCGGTCGCCTGCCGATAGGCGTGTTGACAAGCCTGATCGGGGGTCCCCTCCTGATCCTCCTGCTCCGGGACCGGGGGCGATTCGGATGATGCTCGACTTCTTCAAGTATCACGGCCTGGGCAACGACTTCATCATCGTCGATGCGCTCGATGATCCCTCGCGAATCCAGCTCCCCTGGCCGCGGTTCACCGCCGCCTGGTGCGATCGCCGCACCGGCATCGGCGCTGATGGCATCCTGGTGATTTGCCCCGCCAACGAGAGCACCGCCGCGGCATCGGCGGACCTGGGGATGCGGATCTTCAACTCCGATGGCTCCGAGGCTCAGATGTGCGGCAACGGCATCCGCTGTATCGCCAAGTACATGATCGAGCATCGCTCGTGGCAGCGCTCGCAGATGCGGATACAGACCGGCCGCGGGTGTCTTGAAGTCTCGTGCTCCCGCGCTGCGGATGGAAGCGTGGATTCGGTGACGGTCAACATGGGTGAGCCCATCCTGCACGCACCCGGGATCCCGGTGCGGGCGATGCGAGATCGGGTCATCGATCTGCCGCTGTCGATGCTTGCGCAAGGATGTCAGGATGAGGCGTTGATGGATGTGATGCGGCAGGTTGAGCCGCTGGTTGCGTCGGGAAGCGAGCCCTCGGTTACGTGCATCTCGATGGGCAATCCGCACGCCGTTGTATTCGTCCGCGATGTCCGCATGGTCCCGCTCGAAACCCTCGGGCCGGTAATCGAGACTCTGCCCGCGTTCCCCGAAAGGACCAACATCCATTTCGTGGAGGTCCGCACGAACATCGCCGGATCCATGCGGACCTGGGAGCGAGGGGCGGGGGCGACATCGGCGTGCGGAACCGGGGCATGCGCGGTGCTGGTTGCCGGGGCGCTGACCGGCCGGCTGGCCGATGAGGCGATCCTGCGGCTCCCAGGCGGCGATCTCCGGATCGCTTGGCAGCGTGAAGCGACGGCTGGACGGCCGGCGGGTGTCTACATGACCGGCCCGGCGGCCGAGGTGTTCCGAGGGTCCGTGAAGATCCCGTGATGTGGGTCCAAGTGGCTTGATTCCATGCTCAAATTCGCACTCATCTGGTATGGCTTGGCGAGCGCGGTGACCTTCATCGCGTTTGTCGCGGACAAGTCCCGCGCCGTGCGCGGTCATCGCCGCATCCCTGAACGCACGCTGCACACATTCGAAATGGCTGGCGGCTGGCCGGGAGCGATCGCGGCGATCACGCTGGCCAGACACAAGAACCGCAAGTGGTGGTTCCTGGCGGTGACCCTCGGAATCGCCGCGCTTCACATCATGGCATGGATCATCGTGCTCAAACGATGAGTCCAGAGGCAATCAGGAAACATCGCGCATGGGCGAAGCGCAGCCGTCGCCGCGCTCGGTTCGCCCATGCGGGTATGCGGGAGTTGAGATCGACTCAGCGGCGGCGGCGATGCATCCCGGCGGCGGCCCCGATGAAGATCGCCGCGATGCACCCGGGTGCGGGCACTACGGATGCGGCGGCGTTGTAATCGGTCAGGCCTCCGAACTCGTAGTTCATCCCCTCCTCGGCATCGACGACGCCCTGGATCATGAAGTCGTTGATGAGCGTGAACTCGCCATCGACACTGGTGAGGTTGGCGAGGAAGGCGCTGGCGATCCCGACATCATCAAGCCCCAGGGCGGGATTGCTCGAGAACGTGAAGGTGCTGGCGCTGGGGTTCAGGGAGTTTGCAGACCAGGCGTAGTTGAAGAGGCTGCCCCCTTCGGGCAAGTACGCATCCAGGAGATCGGTGCCCTGGTTGCCGGTGATGGAGGCCCACGACATCTCCCCGGCGCCGCCAAAGGCCGCATCCAGGTGGGTTCCGGCCGAGAAAAGCAATGAAAAAGTGACTGATGTCTCCCCGTTGGCCACGGTGTAGTAGTTGGGATCCGCGACGCGTGATTGAGCGCTCGCGCTCTCCGCGCCGGCGGCGGGTCCGCGGCGGATCACCTGCGCTGAACTGAAGTTGCTGTTCCAGCCATCGGCGAGGTTTGTGCCGTCGGGGGCCAGGCGTGCAAACGTCTCGATCGCCGCGAGTGCCTTGGATCTGAACGCATTGCCGTTGCGTGAGACGGGGTCTGTGAAGTCTCCGAAGGGCGGCTCCTTATAGAGACGCGTGAACTCATGCAGGTCGGTTGTGGGGTTGGCGACCGAATCGAACGCCATGGCGAGCAGGCCGTAGAAACCACCACCGCTGACGCCGCCGGTAGTGTAGTTGCGGATCGTGCCTGATGAGTCGACGTATCGCTGTGCCGCGGCCTGTCCGCAGATCGCACAGAGCAGGGTTCCGGCGGCAATGAGACGAATCGCCACGATATCTCGCTGGCAGGGCATGGATTCCTCGTGATTCTCCGGACGCGTGAATGGAGAGCACGCGTGTCTTGCGTGCTTGAGGCGAGATTGCCTCCGGCGATGCATCTGTCCGGTCGATGCTGCGCCTCTATGCGTACAACGCGGCAGGCCGGTCATGCCTCACGCACTCGACGGCAAAAGCAGATGGACTTCAATCTCAAAGAGCGCAGCGAAGCTCAAGAGCCACACAAATGAAGCGGCTCCGGAGGAGCCGAGGGCTGTAGCCAGGGGTGGAGCGAGCAACGCGAGCGAGACCCGTGGTGGCCGGCCGATCAAGTACGACCGCTCCGGAGGAGCGGAGGGAAGACGCATCCTCTGCACACTGCGGGGCAGTACTGATGTGCATCCTCGTACCACGAGTTTGGTCGCGAGAGCGACCTTCACCCGTGGCTACATCCCATCGCTCCCTTGGAGCGGAAACAACCGTCGAAGCCTCACGTCGGACACCATCCACACCCCCCTCTTGACTGGCGTCCAACCCCGTCTATCCTTTCCCCAGCATCAAGAGACCCGGGAGGCCATTCACCCGGGCGGCAACCGAGCCGGTTTCAACGACCAGGTCGCGGTGCCGAGGCCAAACCCCATGCGGGGGGTCCTGGGATTCCAGGGCAAGATGCGGCGGGCTTCACCGGCCTTCAGGGCAATGGGGAGCCAGCAAAAAAGACACCGGTGTTCGGTGTCATCCCCGCTTATCAGGGCCGCTTCTTGATGCCGTGAGGATTCACGGCATGTCCACTTCCAAGAACCCGACCACCTCCTGCTCAACCCGTACCGGCGCTGCCAAGGCGCTCTCGGCGAGCACGATCGCCCTCCACGGCCCGCTCGACAAGCGTCGCCCGACGGGCCCGCTCATTACCCCGATCGTCCAGTCCACGACCTACACCCAGCGGGCGGTGGGGGAGTGCGATGGCCCGACGTATTCACGGGTCGGAAACCCAACCGTCGACCAGCTCGAAGCCGTGTTGGGCGCCCTCGAAGATGCGCCTCCATCGGTCTGCTTCGGGACCGGGCTCGCCGCCGAGACCGCGCTCTTCCTGACGCTGCTGCGGGCCGGTGACCACGCCGTGATCGCCGATGCCATCTACGGCGGCACCGTGCGGCTCTTCCGGCAGGTCCTCAGCGAGCTGGGCATCTCGGCGACCTTCGTTGATTCCAGCGACATCGCCCAGATCGCCGCGGCGGTCACCCCGCGCACCAAGCTGGTCTTCATCGAAACCCCGGCGAACCCGACGCTCAAGCTGACGGACATCCAGGGTGTCGCCCGCATCACCAAGGCCGCGGGTGTGACTCTGATCGTCGACAACACGTTCCTGACGCCCGCCCTCCAGCGCCCGTTGGATCTGGGCGCTGATGTCACCGTCTACTCGACGACCAAGCACATCGAAGGCCACTCAACTTCGCTGGGCGGTGCCGTCACCAGCCGCGATGAAAAGCTCATCGAGCGCCTCCGCTGGATCCGCAAGTGCACCGGCAACATCCAGGCCCCCTTCAACGCATTCCTCACGATCCAGGGGCTCAAGACCCTGCCCCTGCGGCTCAAGGAGCAGTCGCGCAACGCCCAAAGAATCGCCGAATGGCTCGCCAGTCACCCTCAGATCGAGACCGTGTACTACCCAGGTCTGAAGGACTTCCCCCAGCGCGAGATCGCCGAGCGTCAGCACATCGGCGGCCTCCACGGCGGTGTGATTTCCTTCGAAATCAAGGGCGGTACTCCCGCGGGCATCAAGCTCCTCAACTCCGCCAAGCTCTGCCGGCTCGTCGAGCACGTCGGCAGCGTCGAAACGCTTCTGACGCACCCGGCGAGCATGACGCACGCCGATGTCCCCCGCGAGCAGCGTGAGCGCGTCGGTCTCACCGATGGCCTGATCCGTCTCTCCGTCGGTATCGAGGATCCTGCGGACATCATCGCCGATCTCGAGCAGGCGATCGCGGCCGCCGCTCAGGAAACCGCCAACTCAACCGAAACCATTGCTACCGGCCCCATTGCCACCGGCTCCAAGGGAGGTGTCGCGTGCGCTACCCGCTGACCGTACTGAAGTTCGGCGGCTCGGTCCTCCGCAACGAGGAGGATCTCCGCCAGGGCGTCCACGAGGCCTACCGCTGGGTCCGCGAGGGATCCCGCGTTGTCATCGTGGTCTCGGCCTTCGAGGGCACGACCGATCGCTTGCTCAACCAGGCACGCTCGTATACCGATGCCACCGATGACAAGGCGTGCGCCCTGCTCTTGGCGACCGGTGAGTTCACCACCGCTTCGCTCCTGTCGCTGGCGTTCGCACGGGCGGGCATCTCGGCTCGCGTGCTTGGTCCGCAGGCGATCCAGCTCCGCACGCGCGGCGCTGGCATCGATGCCGATCCGGCCTCGATCGATCGCCGGGTCATCGAGAAGGCGCTCGACGAAGCCCCTGTCGTCATCGTCCCCGGCTTCGTCGGTGTCGATGATGACAACCAGTTCACGCTGCTGGGCCGCGGCGGGTCGGACCTGACCGCCCTCTTCCTCGCCGCCGAGCTTGGCGCCGATCGCTGCCGGCTCATCAAGGATGTCGATGGCCTCTACGACCGGGATCCGGCGCTCCCCGGCCCGCCGGCGAAGCGATTCCGCACGATCTCCTGGAGCACCGCGCTGACGCTTGATGGCGGCGTTATCCAGCACAAGGCCGTCCGGCTCGCCCGGGATCGCAGCCTGACTTTCGAAGTCGGTGCCTTCCAGCGCGGGGATGTCTCGCTGGTCGGAGCGGGTCCCGATGAGTTCTATACGGCGACACAGGCCCCTTCACCTCTCCGCATCGCCCTTCTGGGAGCCGGTACGGTCGGCGGCGGTGTGCATGACTTGCTTCAGCCGCTGGGATCGGACTTTGCGATCACCAGGATCGCCGTCCGCGATCCGGCCCGCACGCGTTCCCAGACAATTTCCTCCGATCTGCTCACTGGTTCGGCCCTCCGCGCTGCCCAGGCCGGCGGGGACGATGTCGTCGTCGAGCTGCTCGGAGGCGTGGACACCGCCTATCACGCCGTCCGCGCTGCACTCAGCGCCGGCAAGCACATCGTGACCGCCAACAAGGCCCTGATTGCCCAGCACGGTACGGAGCTGCGAGATCTGGCATCCAGGACCGGCGGCTCTCTGCGGTATTCCGCGGCAGTCGGCGGCGCAGCGCCGCTGGTCGAGGCGGTGCAGGCGATCGTCCGCGAGACCGGTTCAAACCGCCTCATCGACAGCGTCGAGGGCGTCATCAACGGCACCACCAGCTTCATCCTTGAGCAGGTGACGCTGGGACGCACGTTCGCCGAGTCGGTCAAGCTCGCCCAGGACAAGGGGTTCGCCGAGGCCGACCCCTCAACGGACCTGGAAGGGATCGATGCGGCTCAGAAGCTCGCGATCCTTGCATTCCACGCATTCGGAGAGTGCGTGGACTGGCGCGAATTCCAGCGCACCGGCATCTCCGAGGCGACGGTGCAGGAACTGCTCGACCAGCGGCGAACCGATCAGGTCATCCGCCTGGTCGCCGCGGCTCGCCGTACACCGGAGGGCATCGTCGGATCGATCGAGCCGCGCCTGCTCTCAGCCCCCAATCCGCTCGCCGCACTGCGTGGTCCGGAGAACGCCCTGGTGATTCGATGTTCTGACGGATCGACCTCCACGCATCGCGGCACGGGCGCAGGCCGCTGGCCGACGGCCCAGAGCGTGCTCGCCGATCTCCTGGAGCTTCGTCGTCTCACCCGTTCGACACTCCCGGCCGTCTGTTCGCCGGCCTCTGCAATCCCCCACGCGAACACGCAGGAAGTTGTGAGCTTTGAACTCAAGTCCGGACCCGCCCCGCGGATCGCCGTCGTCGGCGCCACCGGCGCGGTCGGGCGCGAGGCGCTGCGGATCCTCCATTCCCGCGGAGTTCCCAGCGCATCGATCGTCGCGCTCGCTTCGGAGAATTCCGCCGGCACCACGCTGGCGTACGGCGCCGAGCAACTGCTGGTGCAGGCGCTCAAGGAGGATTCGTTCAAGGGGAGTAACCTGGCGATCTTCGCGGCCAGCGCCGATATCGCTCGCAAGTTCGCTCCGGCGGCGATCCGGGCCGGGGCAAACGTCGTGGACAATTCCTCAGCGTTCCGGCTTGATCCCGAGATTCCTCTCATCGTCCCCGAGATCAACGGCTCGGAGCTTTCGGAGGGTTCCACCGGCCCGCGCCTGATCGCCAACCCCAACTGCTCGGCGGTCATCCTCTGTGCGGCGGTCAATCCGCTGCGCCGGGCCTTCGGCGTCGAGTCGCTCATCGTCGCGACCTACCAAGCCGTCAGCGGCGCTGGTCTGGGCGCCATCGATGAGCTCCGCTCCCAGACGCGGCGAGTGCTTGAGGGCCACGAGCCGGCGCCCTCGTTCTTCCGGGAGCCGTGTGCATTCAACGTCTTCAGCCACGATTCGGCGGTCGATCCCCAGACCGGACTGAACATCGAAGAGCAGAAGATCATCGATGAGGTCCGCAAGATCTGGAACGATCCCGATCTGCCGATCACGCCGACATGCGTTCGCGTGCCGGTGGTGCGGGCCCACACACAGGCGATCACCGTGCGCCTCAGCCGCCCGGTGACCGAGGCCCAGGTCCGCGAGGCGTTCAGCGAAGCGCCAGGGGTCACGATCGTGGACGATCGCGGCGGCAACAGCTTCCCGACGCCGCTGCGGGCAACCGGCAGAGATGATGTCCTGGTCGGCCGTCTGCGCCAGGATCCGGCCGCGAAGATCGGTCCCGGGGTCGAGTGCGATTCCTGGTGCCTGCTCGCCTGCGGGGACCAGCTCCGCAAGGGGGCCGCGACCAACGCGATACAGATCGCCGATCTGCTCGGGGCGGTCGTGATCGCCTGATTCATTGTTCCTCAAGTTTCCTCCCCTTTGCCGGGCGTGGGGCGGGCTCTCAACCCGCTCCACGCCCGGCTGCCCTTTGCGATGGAACGGATCGGCATCGCACGCGTCTACACTCGCCCGAGTGGATGTCACCTTCGATCACATCCTTGCCGCTCGCAAACGGATCGCCGCTGGGATCTATTCATCCCCCTGCGAGCGTTCCCAGGCGCTCTCGCAGCTCTGCGGATGCGAGATCTACAGCAAGCTCGAGTTCCTCCAGGCGACTGGGAGCTTCAAGGAGCGCGGCGCGCGCAATGCGCTCATGCTGCTCCCCGATGATCGCCGGGCCAAAGGAGTGATCGCCGCCTCCGCGGGCAACCACGCCCTGGCGCTCGCGTACCACGGAAGGGAACTCTCAATCCCCGTCAACGTCGTGATGCCGACCTTTGCCCCGCTCATCAAGCAGTCCAGGTGTCGAGAGCTGGGCGCCAAGGTCATACTTGAAGGCGCCAACATCGCCGAGGCCAAGAGGCTCGCCGATTCGATCGCCGCCACGGAGGGCCAGAGCTACATTCACGGCTTCGACGGGCCCGAGGTGATCGCCGGGCAAGGCACCATCGCCCTCGAGATTCTCGAGCAAGTTCCCGATCCAGATGCCATCATCGTCCCTATCGGTGGTGGGGGCCTGCTCGCCGGGATCGCCCTGGCCGTCAAGACGGCAAACCCGCGGACGCAGATCGTCGGCGTTGAGCCGGCGCGGGCCAGCACGTTCAAGGCCTCGCTCGCCGCGGGCAAGCCCGTGCGCGTCGAGCCGCGACCCACGCTTGCCGATGGCCTGGCGGTGCCCGAAGTCGGGGCTCGCGCATTTGCGCTCGCCAGGGACCGTACCGATCGCGTGGAACTGGTCGAGGAGGAAGACATCGCGCTGGCTATCCTCAGGCTCGCCGAGCTCGAGAAGGGCATCGTCGAGGGCGCTGGCGCTGTGCCCCTGGCTGCGTTCATCGCCGGCAAGCTCAAGAACCTGGCCGGCAAGCGGGTCGTCCTCGTGCTCGCCGGCGGCAATATCGACATGACCATCATGGGCCGCGTGATCGAGCACGGCATGGTCACCGGCGGCCGGCTCACGCAGTTCACGGCGGTGATCTCGGATCGCCCTGGCGGGCTGGCCGACCTGGCGGCCGCGATCGCTGCCGCCGGAGCCAGCGTCAAGCACATCGACCACGACCGCGCCTTCGGCGGCGCTGACATCTCCACCGTCCGCGTCGTCTGCACGGTCGAGACGCGTGATGCCGCTCACATCGCCGATCTCCATCGCTCTCTGCAGGATCACGGCATCCGCGTGCTTTCGTGTGCTGTGGTTCCCGGCCGTGGTTGAGTCGCGACACCCTTACGCTGAAGTGTCAATGAAATACGGGCGGGATCTTTATCCCGCCCGTCGTCGATCACCGTGATTCGAACTGGTCAGATCTCCTGGTTCGTGTTGCCCCGGCGCTGACCCCCGCGGCGATCTCCGCCGCTGTCATCGTCCTCGGGAAGTCGCCCGACCTGCTCCTTGGTCAGGATCTTCTTGAGGCTCTCCTCGGCGGCGTTGTCCAGCTCGCGGCGCTCCCGACGCAGGGCGCCGATCGGATCGTCGGCGTTGTTGCCCTGGCCACCGCCTCCGCGTCCGGCGTTGCCGCCGCGGCCTCCGCCGAATCGCTGACCCATCTGGCGCGGGTCGAACTTCTCCTCGCGCTCGGTGATCGCCGCCGCGAGCTTCTCGTTGATGCCGGCAAGCGTGCGGGCGCGGTTCTCGCGAAGGGCGGTGAGGCTGTCCTTCTGGGCCTGGTCGAGATCCGTGAACTTCTCGGCGGCCGCGATCATCCGGTCGGCATCGGTGCTGCGATAGACATCGGGGTAGCTGGCGCGCTTGACCGAGTCGTCAAACGGCGTCTTGTACTCTTCCGGCAGTGAGTCGGAGATCTGGCGGGCGTACTTGCGGTTGAGCTCGCGCACCCGCATGCTCGCATCCCGGCCCTTGACCATCAGATCCTGCGCCTTGGCGAACCCATCCTGGGGGGAGCCCTGCGAGAATGCCTCGGCCACCTCGTCGTATGCCTGGTTCCGGGTGATCAACTCACGGTCCAGTGATTCCTCATACTCCGAGAGAGCCGGGAGCACGGTCGCCTGCACCTCGGCGGGGAACTTGGATGATTCCATGATCTCGACCAGATCCACGCGCTCACCGGAGATCATGCCCCGGCTCATGGTGCGCGAGCGCCGATGCGCGCGCTCGATCAGCGGCCAGCGCTCGACCTGCTCCTTGGTCAGGATCGCCTTGAAGTCGCTGAAGAACTGCTCCTCCATCGTCTTGCGCTCGGCGCGGAAGGTCTGCATGGAGCCGCGCATGTCCTGCCAGACGCTGGGATCGCGGGTGTCCTGGAACTTCTCCCGCACCTTCTCCATTTCCTTCTGGACCTTGGCGGACTTGGCGCGGAACTGCTCCTGGTACCCCTCCAGCAGGGTCTTGGCGGTGTCCTTCTGATCGGTGGTCAGGCCGGCAACCTGCGTGAACAGGTCGATCTCGCGCGTGGTGACCGGCGAGGAGAACATGTCCCCCATCATCCCCCGCATGCCGCCGCCGGGACCCCCGCCCTGGCCTCCGCGTCCGCCGCCCTGGGCGAGCGCCGGCGAAGCCAGACAGGTCACCAGACCAACCACACCGGCGATCGCTGCCGCACCAAACCGCGTCCTCATTCCCAGCACAGAGCGCATCAGAAGCTCCTTCCAATGACCTTTTTGACGTTCCCCAACCGGCGCAGAATATCCCCAACGGGCCCCGATAAGATCATAACGCCCGGGATTCCCGTTCATTGCAGCCCGGGCAACGAAGATCGGCCGTTGGAGGTCAAACTCTTCTGATGGGTTCCGGTCAGGCGCTGCGTGCTACAGCGCTGGGGGAGGCGTCGAGCCCCGTCTCGGACCGCTCCTGGGAGGCTTTGCTCATCAGCATCATCCAGGTCTCTCGCTCGAATTCGAGCAGGCGTATGGCATCATCACAGTGCGTGAGGCTCTTGGAGACGCTCGTTTCGACCAACTGGCTGTAGATGAATGCGTACAGACTCCGAACCTTCTCCGCTAGGTTGGGATCGGGCTCAGGCCGGACCGTCACGATCAGCTCCGTGATGATGTTCCGGGACTGCGACAGGCCGTTGAACATCTGCTCGTAGTTGCGGGTGGCGAGCCCTTCGCGGCCCTGCCGAGCGAACTTGATCGCCGCCTCCAGCAGCATCAACCGCAGCTCCTGCGGGGAGGCGGTCATGACCTTGGTGCGGAGGTAGGCGTTGGCGGCGGCGGTAGTGGTCATTCTGACGGGAGCTATCGGTTGCGGGATCCCGGCTCTTCAGCCGGTGGAGTCTTGAGTTGGCTCAGCCCAGTGATGACAGGGCCGACTGCTGCTGCTGGAGCTGGGCGATCGCCTTCTCCATCCGCTGGAACTGCGCCTGGAGGATGCCCCGGCGGGCTTCCAGCCGGTCGTTCATCCCGGTGATCTGCTTGTTCTGGGAGGCGATCAGGGTGTCGGTGGCCTTCTTCTTGGCGGTCCACTGGCCGCTGGAGGGGTCGATGTATCGCTTGGCGAGCTCCTCGAGCTGGCCGACGACACCGAGTGAGCTGAAGCTCGCCGCGGCGTTGGGATCGGTCGCGGTGATGCCGTTGCCCAGGTCGATGGTGGTGGTGGTGTCCTGGACGCGAGCGGTGAAGAGGGCTTCGACGGACTTGGCATCCTCGGCGAGCGCGGCCCGGAACTTTTCTGTGTCGAGGGTGAGCTTGCCGCCGCTGCCGATCTCGACGCCGACCTCGGCGAGCCGACGATAACGGCCGGTGATGTTGTGCGAGGGGGCCTGCATGGTGTTGAACATGGCGACCCGGAGCGAGTTGGTGGTGCCATCTCCGAGGAGCGGCCCCTTGGCGCGGGTGTCGGCGTTGTAGCTCTGCTGCTGGTCGATCCGTTCGATCAGCGAATTGAAGGTTGTGATGAAGTCGTTGACCTTGGCCTCGATGCCCGATGAGTCGCTGACGATTGTGAGGGCGACCGGGGATGGATCGGCGGACTTGAGGTCGATGGTGACGCCGGGGAGCACGCTGTCGAGGGTGTTGGATGCACCGCTGAGCAGCACCGCCTTGGCCGGGTCGGTCGAGCCGAAGAAGACGCGGGAGTCGTCCCCCTTCTCCATCGTGTTGAGGGAGAGTTCAAAGCCGTTGGTGTCGATCAGCACGCGGCCCGCGCGCCCGGATGTGGTCGCCGCGAACGACAGGCGATAGGGCGCTGCGCCCGATCCATCCTTGATGATCGAGGTCGTCAGCCCCGCGCCGGCCTCGTTGATCTTCTTGGAGATGGCCTCCAGCGTGTCGCTGGCGCTGAACTTCACGACACGCTCGAAGGAGCCGTCGATCTTGTTGTCGGCGTTGAGGCCGGTCGCCTCGCCCGAGATTTTCAGGCCGCCTGCAACCGTGCCAGTCTCGTCGGTGATCTTGAGCTTGAGCGTCCCCTTCGGGCCGGTGCCGACATTCTCTTCGATGACGATGCCGTCCCCGTTGGCGTTGATCCTGGCCTTGAGCTTGAGGTTCTTGGCGCTGGCCTGCGAGTTGATCTCGTCGATCAACTGCCCGAAGTTCTTGGTGTCCTCCCCGATGTCGACGACCGCCGTCACCCCGAATCCATCGGTCAGGCGGAACTTGCCGGTCCCGACTCCCTTGCCGCCGTTGAGCGACGAGAGGAGCGTGGAGCGGGAGATATACGCGTGCTGGAGGTTGTCGCCCTGGTGGGTGGCGCTGGCGACGCCGATCGCGCCGGTCGAGATGCCCAGGGAGTCGGCGGTATCCACGCCGTCGGTCCCCTGGATGATGAGGTTGGAGGTTGTCAGGCCGGTGTTGTCGGTGACCAGAAGGCCGGTGCCCTTGGAGTTGACCGAGACGCTGATGCGTGGCTTGCCGTTGGCGCCGGTGCCCGAAGCCGTCTGGAGCTGCTCGGCGATCTGCGTGAGCGTGCCGTCGGTGTCGATGGTGGTCGTGAAACTCGTGCCGTCGCGAGCTGTGATGTTGAAGACGCCGTCGCCGGCGATCCCGGCGCCGCCGTTGAGACGGTTTGCGAGCGTGGTGTTCAGGCCCGCGAAGACCTTGGCCGCGGTGAATACCCCGGCGCCGTAGGAGCCGCTCATCAGCCCAAGCTCGGCGGCGGTGTTGTCGTTGAGCGTGGCGTTCTCGGCGAACTGGATGTCGGTCACCGTGCCCGAGCTGTCGCTCATCTCGAGCCGGGAGCCGTCGGAAGAGATCCGTGCCCGCACCTGCGTGAAGCCCGCCGTATCCAGCGCATCGTTCATCCGCTTGATGACGCCCGCCACGGTCGAGACGGTCGTCTCCTTCACCACCTGCTTGTTATCGACGGTCTCGAAGATCTCGCCGAGGTTGACCTTCACATCCGTCGTGTTGCCCGCGATCGTGACCTTGACGCTCAGGTTGTACGCGCCGGTGCCGGCGACGCTTGTGATCGCCACGCCGTTCCCGTCGTTGAGCGCTCCCAGGGTCGTCGCGCCGGAGAGCGAGTAGACCGTCGAGCCGGTCAGGACGCCGCCGCCCGTCGAGGTTCCGGCGATCCCCAGGCTCTCGGCGGTCGTGTAGCCGGAGGCGTTGGACACGCTGAACGCAAGCCCGGTCTGGTGCTTGAGAACCAGCTTGCCATCCTGCACCGAGGCCTTCACATCGACCACTCCGTTGCCGTTGATCGCATCCAGCACCTCGGAGACGGTCGCGGCCTTCGAAAGGTCGATGGTCGCGGTCTTGGTTCCCTCGGTCAGGATGATCTTGCCGCGAGAGACGCCGTTGCCGTGGTTCAAATCGCTCAGGGCCACATCCCGATCGAGGCGGGCCTGTGATGACTCGAATGTGAACTGGCTTGCCCCCAGGCCGGTAGAGCTCTTGTCCGCAAAGCCGCGGCTGAGCATCTGCTGGGTCGTCACCAGCCGGTCCACGATGAACTGGTACGTGCCGGGCTGGGCCGCTGTCGTCGAGGTCGCTGTCAGGACCTTGTCGTTGCTCGACGTCGCCGTCGTCATGTTGAACGTCTTGGCGGTCCGGAACGCGGCCGCCGCATCCCGCAGGCTCGCCAGGCGCGAGTTGATGTCCAGGATCGCGGTCTGCTGGAGCTGGAGCTGGCTGAGTCGCCCCTGGGCGATCCGAACCGGGCGGGCTTCGAGGGCGAGCAACTGCTCGATGAGTTGGCCGCTGTTGATCCCGCTGAATGGTCCGATGGATGAACTGATCCCGCTCATGAACCGCTCCTTGGACCCGGCCGAACTTCCCTGATCGGCCCCCAACCAGCCTCCACAGCGCACAATGACCGCGCATCCGGTGAGGCTTGGCGTACCTATCTATCGACCGATTCTCCCCCCGTCCGCAACCCTTATGCCCAGGGAGATTGCGCAGGAATTGCCGATTGGCATGATCGGGCGACTCCTGGAACCCCGCAGGTCATCTTGCGGACCCTTCGGGTCGATGCTGTTGGTCCCATCGGACCTGGAAATCCCACTGGGACCTACGGTCCGGGAATCATCGGCGTTACCGGAGAGTTGGTAGCGTTTCAGGGGTAGCCAAGGAACCACCGCCGCATGGCCGAAACCGACAAACGACTCCGGATAACTGTGGGGCTCTGTTCGGCCCTGACGGGCCTCATGGCCGCGGGGACGCTCGCGCTGGTGTTCATCGCCACGACCAAGCCGGCGTGGTTCCTCTTCGGGTTTGAGATGGTCGAGATCGTCCCGATCGTGCTGGGGATCCTGTACGCGATCCGGCGATGGGATGACCTGACCGGGTTGGGGCTCGGATGCATCGCCGGGACCATCTTCTGCGGATCGGTCCTGGGCTTTCTGAGCATCCCCGATCATCGCCTGGGGGTGCAGGGTGGGCCGGTCGGGCAGATCGACATGATCTGGTGGCTTGGCGCACGCATCCTGATATCGCTGGGGATCGCGTGGTGCGCGGTACGCCTGGCGCTGGGAACGGATCGCAGAGCCTGGTGGCTCTTCGTCCGCGGCATGCTGTTGGGCGGAGCAGCTCTGGGGATCCTCGCGGTGCTCTACAAGTTCCGCAACGCGCCGTGGCTGGCGCAGCAAACCGGAATGGTTGTGCTGCTTCTAGCCGGTGTCGGGTTTCTGGTCTGCCTGAGCGTCGGTGTTCACTACACCGTCAAGGCCTTTGAAGCCACGTCCGTCAAACCGAATCAGGCTTGAGAATGCGGAACGATCGGCGGAAGAGGTTCAACGCAGCTTGCGCGGGTCGATCGTCGGCTTGCCATCGGCGTATTCCCACACCGTGACCTGCAGCTTCCGCACGCCCCAGGCCCTGGCCTGCTCGTGGGTCGGGAAGAGGACATCCAGGCGCGAGCCCTTGATCTTGCCGCCGCAATCGAGCACCGGCACGATCATGTCGCTGTCGTAACCGGGCACGGTGAGCATGCTGCCGTACTTGAGGATACGGGGATCGGCGGCGACCAGGCGGTGCGCGTTGGTCGTGACATCGTGTAGGGTCGCGGTGATGCCATCATCCGAGCCGGCGCACGAGCGGGCATCGGGCGAATAGGCCGTCACGGTCATCGTGATGTACTTCTTGGGACGCACGGGCCGGCCGTTGAACCAGCGGACCTCGGGATCACTACTTGCGGCCATCTCGCGGATGACCGGCTGCGCGGCTCCGGGTTCAGCGTCGATGGATGAGGCAAGCTCGATGGATGCGGTTGCGGTCGTATCGGCTTCGATGGACGATCCCAAATCGCCCGCCGGCTGTTCCGCGGGCGTGACCGTGCCCGAATGCTCGGGCATGGAGACTGCGGCCAGCGAGGGGAGCCCATGGCGGGCTTCCTTGGCGAGCACGGCGGTGCTTGCGGCCAAGAGGGCGGCAAGCACAAAGGCGCCGGTCTCGAGAGTGTTTCGGCGGATACGAAGCTGACGCTTGGTAGCGCCAATACCGCGATTGGGCATCTGCATCTGAATTTGCTCCACCTGTGCCGCCGGTATGCAGCGTCCCGACCTGTTCCACCTACGACGCTGGCGAGCCTGCTTCCCTGTCCTTCCCTACACGCAGGCTGGCACGGCACCCCCGACTACCACCACTTTCAGTCTACCCGACGCGGGGGAGTATGCATCGTCTGATAAGGAGAATCGGGCGATCCCCTCCGTGCATAAACCCCACAGACATCAAATCCCGTTCATTTCGGCGGTCAGAATGGCAGTTTGGAGAAAGAAGTCCATATGAGGTGGCAGCCTCATTTGTGGTCCGCACGGGGTTATGAATGCCGTGGGCTCGCGAGAATGGCCTTGGCAGGGGTTCATGCGGGATCCCAACACGAGGGGTTGGCCCGTCGTATGCATGATGGGATCCATGATGGGCGCTCGCCGTGAAAGCGTCCTTATTCCGCGGGCACATTCAGGTCCACGATTAGGAGTTTGGTCAGATGGTGAGGCTTCTCAACAACTTCAAAACCGTCTTGCTGATGGGCGGGTTGATGGGCATCTTCCTGCTCGTCGGCGCTCAGTATGGCCGGCAGGGCATGACGATCGCCCTGATCTTCGGCGGTGTCATGAACCTGGTTGCGTGGTTCTTCTCCGACAAGATCGCGATCGCGGCGATGCAGGGCCGGGAGGTCAACGCCCAGACGGGCGGCCAGCTCTACCGGATCGTCGATGAGCTGCGCCAGCGCGCCGGGCTGCCCATGCCGCGAGTGTACGTCTGCCCGCACGAAGCGCCCAACGCCTTCGCGACCGGCCGATCTCCGCGCATGGCGGCGATCGCTGTCACGCAGGGGGCGCTGCAAGTGCTTTCCGAAGAGGAGATGCGCGGCGTGATCGCCCACGAGCTTGCGCACATCAAGAATCGTGACACGCTCATCAGTTGCATCGCGGCGACCATCGCCGGCGTGCTCGCCTACATCGCCCAGTGGGGGATGCTGTTCGGCGGCGGCAACCGCGAGGGGAGCAACCCGCTGGTCTCGATGATCACGTTCATCATCGCCGCCGTGGGCGCTGCCCTCATCAAGGCGATGATCTCGCGATCACGCGAATTCGTCGCCGATGCCGATGGGGCCATGATCGCGGGCTCTCCCGAGGGACTCGTCAGCGCCCTTCAGAAGCTGGATGCCTACGCGCGGCGAGTCCCGCTGGTGCAGCCCAACCCCGCGCAGAACAGCCTCTTCATCGTCGAGCCGTTCGCGGGCGGGAGCCTTGTGAACCTGTTCGCGAGCCACCCGCCGACGGAGCAGCGGGTGAGGGCGCTGCTGTACGGACGCTGATTCTCACTCGTAGGTATGAAACGTTTCGCGGCGGCCTCGTCCTTACGAGGCCGCCGCGCTTGTTGATGGGTCCATGGTGGTCGGAAGTCTCCCCGGGTCAGCGATCCCGACGGCGGCTGATGGCGAGCAGGCCTGCGGTGAGCCCGAGTGCCGTGGCACCCGGTCCTGGTACCGGCGCGAGGAAACCGACGGCATTGAACGTCGACATCTTCTGAATCCTGATCTTGTCAATCAACGAGTTGGTCCGCAGGGCGAACGAGATGGTGGGATTGAACCCCGTCACCGAGTCGCCATCGATGATGTATCGCCCGGTGGTCGGGTCGAAGTCCCAGCTTGGCATGTCGAGCACGCTTGGATCTCCGCCGTTGCGACCGTTGCCCCACACGTAGGAGGGCTCGTCGAGCCACGGCAGATTCAACGGGAAGCCGCCGCCCCAGGCGTCGAGGATGATCTTCTCTCCCCCCATGGAGCCTGCATCGACATCCCCAAACACCATCAGCGTTCCGATCGGCAGTCGGCCCATGGGGAGCGTGGTGAAATTGAAGGTCGTGAAGCCCAGGTTCTGATTGTCGGTGACGGGGCCGCTGGCGTGAAAAGTCCCGACCCACGCAGGAAGCACGGGCGAGGACCACGTGCCGTCAAAGCTGGTCGGATGCACGATGTTGCTCAATGTCGGCGCCTGACCGGGGGCCGACACCTGGATCGGACTGGACAGCGGAAGGTGGTTCCCCGAGCCTTGCAGCACCCCGGCGTAGACGCAGCATGGCAGCGCTCCGATGACAAGACCGATCACCAGCGGGCCGGAGCGAAACAGTCGGTTCGGGCTGCGCAACAGATTCATGGCCGGTCTCCCTTTGCACGCCGCGGCCGTCGGCCGTGGGTTCATGGAGAGTGCCGATGTTCCGGCAGGATCTTGCTGCTCCCGGTTGCGATTTCACGGCTTCGATGCCGGCAGGGACCCCTGCGGGGTGGGATCGGCCCCGTTACAAGTCGAAGGACTGCCCGCGCATCGGCCGGGTGGATTCCATGCCCAAGTCCTTGCGCAGCCGATCGGCGAGGGCCATCCGCGGGGTCTCTTCGCCATGCGTCAGGAAGACTCGCGGCTTGTCCTTGGCGAGCGGTCTTGCCCACTCCACGAGCGTCGACTGCCCCGCGTGCGCGGAGAGCCCGCCCAGCGTGTGGAGCTGCGCATTGACGGCGACCTGCTCACCAAAGATCCGCACCGTTCGCGGCCGGTTGATCAGGTGGCGACCCAGCGTCCCCTGGCCCTGGAAGCCGACGAAGACGACGTGGACTCCCTGGCGCCAGAGGTTGTGGCGCAGGTGGTGCACGATGCGACCGCCGTTGCACATCCCCGATCCGGCGATGATGACCATGGCTCCCTTGACATCGTTGAGCCGCTTGGATTCCTCCGCGCTCGTGCAGTAGGACATCCCCGGGACTTTCAGGACATCCTGCTTGGCCTTGACCAGCGCCAGCGTCTCTTCATCCATGATGCCGGTGTTCGCGAGGTACAGGTTGCTCGCGGCGATCGCCATCGGGCTGTCGAGGTAGACCGGCAGGGCACGGATCCGGCCCTCGCGGTGAAGCCCGGCGATGTGGTACATGAGGTTCTGGGCGCGGCCCACGGCAAACGAAGGGATCAGCACCTTCTCCTGGTCGCGTTCGGCTTCCAGAAGAATGTCGGTGAGGGCATCGAGTGTCTCAGGCAGGGCGCGGTGGTCCCGATTCCCGTAGGTTGATTCCAGCAGCAGGACATCGGCGTGTTCGAGCGTTGTCGGATCTCTCAGCAATGGCGAGCCCGGAACGCCGATGTCCGCCGAGAAGACGATGGTCTTGGTCGTGCCGCCCTCCCGCACCTTCATCTCGATGCTTGCAGAACCGATGATGTGCCCCGCATCGACGAAGCGGATGGCGATGCCATCGGCGACCTGGGTGGGCTGGTCGTACGGGATGGGGTTCATCCGCGCGATGACCTGCGCGGCTTGCTCAACCGTGTACAGCGGTGCGATGGGAGCCTTCCCGGCCCGCTGGCGGCGGCGGTTGTGATGCACGGCATCGTTCTGCTGGAGGCGGGCCGAATCCAGAAGGAGGATGTCGGTCAGCGCGATCGTCTGCGGAGTAGCGTGGATCCTGGCGTTGCCGGGCAGCGGAAGCAGCAGCGGCAGCCTTCCGGAATGGTCGAGGTGCGCGTGGCTGAGGACGATGGCATCCAGGTGCATCGTCTGCTTCCAGGGGAGCCTGCGATTGAGCGCCTCGGCTTCGGGATACCCCTGGTGGATGCCGCAATCGACCATCACGCGCACGCGATCGGTCTCGACGATGTAGCAGGAGCCGGTGACCTCGCCAGCAGCGCCCCAGAAGGTGATCTTCACGCACAGCTCCCAGCTTCAATCACGAACGGCCGGACGGGGAACAACCGCTCCAGCCGGCGATGGCCTGTTGCATCGTACGGGATAAACCGAATTGCAGAGGGGTGCGTTGTGCCGGGCGCCTGGAGCGGCCCGATTCAATCCATCCGCAGGGTGAATCAGTCGGTCCGCAGGTAGAGTGGAGGAGCGGCCTTGATGAGCGGGGTCAGGCGAGCCTCGGGGAGCGGTGTGATCTCGTAGAACACCAGCCCGTTGCACTCCGAGCGGAACATCTTGAGCTCGGCGGGCGGTGCGGCTTGCGGGCGATCAAACTTCTTCTCATCAACGACCAGGATCGTTTCAGCACCATCGACCTTGGTCATGATGACCGCGGTTGCCTCTCCGACCATTCCATCGGCATAGGCCCACCCGAGGATCTCGACACCCTCGGCGGAGGCGAGCACCGCGCCCGAACCGAACCGGTCTCCCAGGAACTTGGCGAACTGCTCATCGTTCTCGCAGATGAAGGCCGGCTTGAACTTGCGTTTGAGCAGTGTCGCGTACAGGTCTCCGGGCGTCAGCGCATCACTCGGGGCGGCCTTGGCCGGCCCGGTTGAAGGGGAGCGATTGATGAAATAGATCCCCGCGCCCAGCGCCAGCAGAAGGGCGGCCGCGGCGGCGTAGATGAGCGGCCGGCGGGAGGTACTCACCCTCGCAGCAGCGATGGCGCTCGCGGCGGCTGGCGCTGTGGGCTGGGCGTGGAAGGGGATCGGCGTTGGCGCCTGGAGTTCCTTGGGGATCAGTTCCGAGGACCGGGGCAGCGTGAACATCTTCCGCAGCCGCTCATCGGCGAGCCGGGCGTCATCGAGTTCTCGTGCGATGCTGGGATTGGCGCGGGCGAGCCTTTCCAGCTCAGAGCGCTGCTGGTCGTTGAGCCGGCCGTCGAGGTAGGCATCGATCAGCCCCGGGAGATTGTCCGGCAGGCGGTGGATGTGGGGGTGGGTCACGACGAAGCACCCCTCTTTCCCGGATCGGCGTGGCTGCTCAGGTGTGTGCGAAGCGCGCGGCGGGCGCGATCGACATGGCTCATCGCTGTTCCCTGAGGGATTCCCAGCACCAGCGAGATCTCCTTGTACGGCGAATCAAGCACGATGCGAAGCAGGAGGCACGAGCGTGCAACGGTGTCGAGCGTACGCAGCGCTTCGAGCAACCGATCATCAAAGACGTTCTGATCTGTCAGCAGGTGCCCGAACCTGGAGATAGGGGCTTTATCCCCCTGAATACCCGCCGCTCGGGCCATGTCATTGCTTGAAGTGTCCATGGAAGAGGGGTCGGTCGAAGTAGTTCTTCGACGCCGGACCTTCTGGACTTCATTCATGGCGGTGTAACGCACGATCTGTGCCATCCACGCGAGGAAGCTCGTTGACGGATCGAAATCGTCCATTCTCTCCAAGGCGATCACGGCCGCCTGCTGGACTATGTCATCGGCCGCCGACCGGTCTCCTGTTTCACCGGCGGCGATGCACCAGAGCACCCGCCATGTGTCACGGAACTGGCGGGCGAATTCATCCTTCGACAGCCGGCTGGTCCGGGAACCCGAGGGTTCACCCGACGCGGCGGAAGCGGAAGACTCGTTCGGAAGATGAATGTCCTGAGAGGCCATGATCCTTGCAGTACCACTCCCCGGCACATTCCCTCCCCCCGTCATGATAACGATGCCGATCCGGATCGGGTGGGGTGGCTGCAGGGTGGGGTGGTGGGGGGTGGTGGGGGGTGGTGGGGGTGGTGGGGGTGGGGAGCGGCGGGGTTGCATGGCCTGTATGCGCTTGCGGGGCTCAAAGATGCAAGAAACCCGCCCACAGGCGATATTCATCTTCCGAGCAGCGGGATGCGGCCGCATTCCCTTCCCCAGCGCTGTGGGAGCGCCTCGACTTGCCCGCCTTTGGGCCGCTCTTTGGGTCGCTGCCCCAGATCCGGAGATATCCATGTTCACGCGCGTGTCATTTACGGCTGCGGCGGTTGTCCTGTGCGCCTACACAGATTCCAGCCTGGGTCAATGCACCCCGACCGAGTCTCACTTCTGTGTCACAACCGGCTCCAAGACCGTCAACAACCCCAACCAGGGCGGGTTCCCGCAGGCCTGGTACATCAACAGCATCGAGGCCAAGGTGGTCACGCTGGTCCGCGGACGCACCTACACGTTCAAGCTGAACAACGTGTCGCCCATCCACGCCTTCTACATCTCGACCAATGAAATCGGCTCGGGAACCGGCATCTGGTCCGATGGGGTCAGCCATCCCGGCGGCGTCACGGGCAACGCGACCCTGACGTTCGCCGTGCCGTTCGGGGCCCCCGACCTGCTCTACTACCAGTGCGATATCCACGATCGCATGGGGTGGAAGATCACCATTCTGTGCCCGTCTGATTTCGACCAGTCGGGATTCGTAGACACCGATGACTTCGACGCCTTCGTCGAGGCGTTCATCGAGGGCATCCCCGAGGCCGACTTTGACCAGTCCGGCTTCGTCGATACAGACGATTACGATGCCTTCGTGCTCGCGTTCGAGGCCGGCTGCTGAAGGGCCTGTCGCCTCCGGCGGGCGGCGGTTTCGTTGGCCATCAGCGCCCAGACAGTTGGATTGTCGCTGGACCTTGCATCCCTCTCTCCTTCCAGCACACCCAACTCACCCCGACTCACGTCAACGCCTCCGCGCGAGCGGTGTGCCCCCGACGGCGCTCAACCAACGAAAAGGACCGGCGAGCAATCGCCGGTCCTCTTTCATTGATGTCGCTTGATCCCATGTCCGCGCTTACTTGGGCGCCGGCTCGGTCGCCGCAGGCTCGGCGGCCTTGGGCTCGGCGCTCTCGCCGGACGCCGCCGTCTCCAGCGCCCGCTTGGTCGCCTTCACGATGTCCTCGGCCGGCAGAATGACGGCCTGCATGTATTCCCGGCCGCCACCAGCGCCGCCCTCGACATCCTCCGCCTCGGGCAGCTGCAAAGCCGTGAATCCGACCACCGTGCCGTCGGTCGCGAAGATCGCCATTCCCAGCACGCTGGAAATCCCCATATCCGCGGGCACGTACAGCCGCCGGGGCTTCTTGGTGATGCCACCCAGCCGGGTGCTCTTGATCGCCGGTGCTCGATCGAAGAACTTGCCCATGTGGGTCACCGTGAGAAGCGTGTCGCCGATCTGCGGGACGACGCTTGTGCCGAAATCGACAGCGGTGAAGGTCTTACCCGCCGATTCATCGACCTGGATCCACGCGAGGTCGAGTTCGCTGTCGCGGGCGAGCAGCTTGGCGGAAACACCCTCGGTGTCATCCCCTGCGAGCACCTTGATGTTGGTGGGAGTCGCGGTCGTGCCACCCATCTGAGCCTGGATCAACGGGGGGAAGCCGCCTGTCTGGAGATTCGAGCACAAGATCAGGCCCTTGGAGTCGATGACGACAGCGCTGATCTCGGCCTCCTGCTCCTGGGAGCCGGGCTCAAACTTCATGATGAACTTGACCGTCACCAGCGAGGCGGAACGCTCCGTCATCACCTTGTTCCAGTCGTCGGCACTGCTGCTGATCCCGGCCGGGACCGCCGCGGAGCACAGGCCACTGGTCCCGAGGCCAACCAGGCCAGCCAACATCCAGACGGCGATCGTGTTTGTGCGCATATTCCTGTCCTTGAAGTACTTGGCGTGGATCATCCGTTCCACGTACCGTACGCGTGGGCGTACACATGGGGTCAACGTGGGGCACTAGGGTAGCAGCGTTGGTGCCTGAATAGAGCCTTGCTAAGGAGATTCCCTGTTGCGGGAGTTGTCAAGGGCACAATCTTGAGCGCCGGCCGTTCCACGAACCGCATTGGATGTGTGCAGGTCATGCGCTGCGCGCACTGGCTTGCGCCGCTCACGGTGCTGCTCGCCGTCACCCTCCCGCACCTGGGGGATGGGGACTGGATGCGGGGTGATAGCGGGTGGTACGCGGCGATCGGGGTCCAGGCGTGCCGGACGGGTCAGTGGTGGACGCTCTGGGAAGCGCCCGGCCGGGAGTACTTCAACAAGCCGCCGCTGGTCTTCTGGATCCAGGGTACGTGGATGTCGCTCGCGGGCATCGGCGCATGGCAAGCCCGCGCCGCGACGATCGCCGCCGCGGCCCTGTGTGTGCTGGCGGCGTCCGGGATCGCCCGAAGGATCCACGGCCGCCGCGTGGCGTTGCTTGCCGGAGCGCTCCTGGCGATCAATATCGAGTTCTTCCGGCGGACGCGGGAGATATCCCTGGATATGTGGCAGTGCGCCTTCATGCTCCTGGGCGCGTGGATGATGGTCTCGATTCTCGGCCGGACCACCGGGGTGTGGTGGCGAACGCTGCTCGCGGGCGCGGCGATCGGGTCAGCGCTGATGTGCAAGCCCTTCGTCGCGCTCGCCGCGCCGCTGATCCTCGGCCTGTGGATGGTCACGACAACCACCGGCGCACACCGCAGGCGAGCCTTGATCGTGTCGTGTGCGGTTCCCGTGATCGCGATCGCCGTAGCGCTGCCGTGGCATCTCTCCATGATCTCGATACACGGCGATGCGTTCGTCTCGCAGTACTTCGGCCGGGAGATCGCCGACCGCGCCTCGGGCGAACTCATCGGCGGACAGCGGCAGACCCAGCCCGCATGGTTCTACATCGCCAACGCCGGCGCTGCATGGACCATGTGGCTCGCAGCCGGGATTCTGGGGTTCGCCGGTTGCTGGAGACCGCACCCCGATGCCCGCGGCCGCCGCCTGCGATCGCTCGGGATTGCGTGGTCGCTCGCATGGCTCGTGCTGCTGACGGCGTTCCCCGATCGGCGTGATCGCTATGCGATCCCCATGCACGCCGGACTTGCGATCACCGCCGCATCGCTGCTCACGGGTCGCTCGCGCAGCGTTGCGAGCGCCAACCGGTGGATTCCCGTTGCCGCCGTCGGTACCGGGCTCGCCCTGAGCCTCCTGCCCATCCGCTTCCAGCGACCGATCCATCCGCAGTGGCCGGCCCTGACAGCCTGGCTCGGGTCCAACGCCCCCGATGGTGTATGGGATGGCGCATTCTCCGGAGCGCCCGCGGCGCGTATCTACCTGGAAACCGGTGCATGGCCACGCACGACCAGAGATCGCAAGGGCAACATGAACGCCTCCCCGCCGGCCGGCGCGATCCTGCTGTACCATCGCCGGGGCGGATGGTCCCCCGGCGAGGGCGAAGTGATTGCGTGGACCGAAGGCGACCTGATCGCCACTCGTCTCGAGAAACCGCCATGGTCGCCCATACCGACGCCCGATCCGGGCGAGTGAAGACGGGATTGCCATCGTCCCGTACGGGAGATGACAGACGCCTGGAACATCCCTACGGTTGGGGCCTCGGGCGCATAGCTCAGTTGGCTAGAGCGCGGCTGTCACATAGCCGAGGTCACAGGTTCGAGTCCTGTTGCGCCCATTGGCACACCCTCCGATTCCTCGGAGGGTGTTGCTTTTTGAGGGTATCGCCTTCGGGACGCGGCTGTCCCGACAATGGGCGCGGCCGCGTATCGGTGTGGCTACAGGAGCTCATCAGGAGACCTCAGGCGGTACCCAACGCCGGGCTCCGTGATCAGGAACTGCGGTTGAGCGGCGCTCGATTCCAGTTTCTGGCGGAGTTGGCCCGCGTACATCCGGAGATACTGAACATCACGGGCATGGGTTGGTCCCCAGCCCGCGCTGATGACAGATCGCGCGGCGATGCGATAACTTGTTCGGACGTGAACAGCACGCACTCGCGTGTAACACAGTGCAGACGTCACGCGACCCCGTACACCAACCCTCAAGGCCCCAGCGAACTTCACAGGCGACCCAGCTTCGCTCTGTACCGCCCGGCGCAGTTGGGGAGGATGCGCCGATTCCGCGGAAGTTTGGATCTGCGGCACAGGTTCGGCCGGTGGCAGAACGATGAACACCTTCTTTATAAGTCCGCCGTACGTCTGTAGATAGGAATGCGGTTTCACGCACGCCCACGACCGCGGGAGGCACGTGGCGCCCGCCTGTGGTGCTCTCGTGGGGTGCAGATGCGCGGTACGGGTGAATCCCCCGGTTCTGGTTGCCGATGAGATACGTGGAGCCCAGTCATGCCTGAACCATCAGTCCCTTCACGTCCGATCATCAGTGAGTTCGCCGACGATCCGGACATGCAGGAGCTGGTTCAGATTTTCGCCTCCGAGATGCCCGGCAAGATCGCCGGCTTCGAGCAGGCCCTGGCCGGTCAGCGGCTCGATGAGCTCCGTCGCCTGGCCCACCAGCTCAAGGGAGCGGCGGGGGGGTATGGCTTCGGCGTGGTGGGGGATGCCGCCGGTCGACTGGAGAGCCGGCTGCAATCCGCGGCCGATGGCTCTGCCGCCGTCGCATCCATTGAACAGGTCAGGCGTGATGTCGAAGAGGTCCTGGCGCTGTGCCGAAGCGTGCGTGCGGCCCCATGACACGTTGGGGGCGGGGGTAACGCCGAAACACAGTGAACCGACGGCCGGGGCGACCAGGTACGGAATGATCGAGCAGGCAGTGTCGAGCAGTGATGGACACCACGATCAACTCCTCTGACGACTATAAACCACTCGTGCTGGTCATTGATGACTCGCTCGATGTGCACCGGCTGCTCAGGGCCCGGCTCCGCACCGAAGAGATCGAGTTCCGGGAAGCCACCGATGGCGCCGGCGGTGTGAAGATCGCCGAGGAACACCAGCCCACCGTGATCCTGCTGGACCTGGACATGCCGGGCATGGATGGCTTCGAGGTTCTCCGCGTCCTCAAGGAGAATCCGCGGACACTCCAGGTTCCCGTCATCGTTCTCTCGGGGCTTCAGAGCTCGCAGGACAAGGTCACGGCGTTTGACCTGGGTGCGGTCGATTACGTCACCAAGCCCTTCGACCTCACCGAGCTCAGGGTCCGCGTGCGGGCCGCGGTCAAGATGCAGCGGCTCATCCGCATGCTCGCCAACAAGGCCCAGATCGACGGCCTCACCGGCCTCTGGAACCGCATCTTCTTCAACACGCGCATGGCAGAAGAACTCGGCCGCCTCTCGCGGCGCGAAGGCAACCTCGCGCTGGCGGTCCTGGACATCGACAACTTCAAGTCAGTCAACGACACCTACGGCCATCCCGCCGGAGATGCCGTGATCCAGGGGCTCGCCAAGCTCCTGGTCAAGGAATGCCGACACACCGACTCGGTCTGCCGCTACGGCGGTGAGGAGTTCGGCATCATCATGCCCGACACCTCGTGTACGGACGCCAAGAACGTCGCCGAGCGCATCCGCGCCGCGTTCGAGCAGCTCAGTTGGCCGCGGCACCCCGAACGCAAGACCACAGTCTCGATCGGCGTCGCTGCGATGGCCGGCACGGGCGCCCTGACGCCCGAAGCACTCCTCGAGATCGCCGACCGCAACCTGTATTCAGCCAAGCACGCAGGCCGCAACCGCGTCGTCGCCTCCTTGGCCCAGCTCACCGGCACCGACACGGTCATCCGCGCTGCGGGGTGACAACGACAGGATCTCCTAGAACGGAAACGTGAGACCGGCATACAGCATCAACCCATCCCGGGAGGGGTTGTCGTCGTCTCCGTGGATGCGAGCGTTGGAGATGTGGTGCCAGCGCAGGCCCAAATCCAGCCGCAGGCCGGTATCTGTCAACTGCTTGGTGATGCCCACGCCCACACGTGGCAGAAGGTCGAAACTGGTGCCGGTGTCGGGCACGTTGCCCGTGGCGATCAGCACCCCGATACCCGCGGCGATATAGGCAGTCCACGTCTCCTTGTGGATGAAGTGCCAGCGGAAAAGAACGGTGCCGCTCAGCCCGCCCTCGTTGTCACCGGGCTGGTTGAAGTACCACAGGCCGCCTTCGAGCCCCAGCTCGATGTCCGTCGCCAGGAATGTCGACCAGGTGAAGTACAGATACTGATCTACCGCGTCCTCGAAGTTGTCCGCTGCTCCGTACCCGATCGAGCCCCACTGGCTCCCCTCAGCGCCAAACGCCGAGGATGCGGCAGGAGGTGGTTGGGTGGTCGCGGCTTCGGGTTCGGCCGCGGGCTGAAGCGACACGGTCGCGGGAGAAACATCCAGCGCCGGCGAAACGGCGGAAAAGGGAGTGGGGGTGGGGGTGGGGGTGGTTTCGCTCCCGGCGGCGCTGGCGAGCGATGTGGCGGCGGCGCCGATCGCGAATGAAAGGATGGCGGGCTTCATGGGCCACAAGCGTACCGGGATCCGGGCGCTCATGCGCGCCGGTCGGTGTGAATCACGCGGTATCGATCTTCAGGAGACCAGCAACGACCGGCCGGTCATCTCGGCGGGCTTGGAGAGGCCCAGCATGTCCAGCAGGGTTGGGGCGATGTCGGCGAGCCGGCCGCCCGAACGCAGGGAGCGGCCCTTGAACGCCGCTCCGCAGACGATGAAAGGCACATCGTAGAGCGTGTGCGCGGTGTGGGACGTGTTGGTGACCGGATCGTACATCTGCTCGGCATTGCCGTGGTCGGCGGTCACGATCGCCGAGCCGCCCTTGGCGAGTGTTGCATCCACGATGCGGCCGACGCACTCATCCACGACCTCGCAGGCCCGGATCGCCGCGGGCAGGCTGCCGGTGTGGCCGACCATGTCCGCGTTGGCGAAGTTGATGATCAGCACCTGCTCCCCGGTGGGGCTGTTGATTCGCCGCAGCACCGCCTCGCAGACGCCCGCCGCGGACATCTCGGGCTTGAGGTCGTAGGTGGCCACCTTGGGGGACTGGATGATCTCGCGGCTCTCGGCGGGGAAGGGCTCCTCGCGATAATCGTTGAAGAAGAAGGTGACGTGCGGGTACTTCTCCGTCTCGGCGCAGCGGAACTGTGTGACCTTGTGCGCGGCCAGGAACTCCCCGAGGATGTTGTGCATCCGCGGCGGCTTGGGGAATGCGACGCAGACGTAGGGATCCAGCGCATCCCAGTATCGCGTCATCGTGATCATCTCGATGTCCAGAGGCTCTCCGCGATCAAACCCGCGGGCCCCCGAATCCGGTGAAGCCGGGACATGACCGTAGAACTCGGGCAGGACGAACGCCTGGATCAGCTCGCGCGGCCGGTCTCCGCGATAGTTGTAGAAGATCACCGCATCCCCATCGGTGATCCGCATGGAGAGCCCCTGCTGCGGGGAGGGGGCGATCCAGCGCGGGGGAACGAACTCGTCACCCTTCTGAGTGTCCGAAAGCGGGCGCTGGTAGTAGTCCTGCACGGCGGCGACCGGGTCGGAGAAGGTGCGCAGGCCGTTGACGGTGGACCCGCGTGCGGTCAGCGCAAAGTACGCCTGGTGGATGCGTTCCCAGCGGTTGTCGCGATCCATCGCCCAGTAGCGCCCGACGATCGTCCCGATGCGGGCGTTGCCCACTTCGGCGCACACATCCTGCACCTGCTTGACGTACGCCACGCCCGACGAGGGGTTGGTGTCCCGGCCGTCGGTGAAGAGATGAATCACCACGCGTGGATGGCCGAGCTTCTTGCACAGCCGCATGATCGCAAAGAGGTGCGTGAGCTGGCCATGCACGCCCGCGTCAGAGCAGATGCCCATCAGGTGCATCACCTTGCCGGCGTCACGGGTGCGCGTGATCGCGTCGACGATGGCCTTGTTCTCGGCCAGGCGGCCCTCCCGGCAGGCCTTGGTGATCGCCACCGACTCCTGATCCACGACGCGGCCAGCGCCGATGTTCTGATGCCCCACCTCGGAGTTGCCCATCGTCCCCTCGGGCAGGCCGACATCCTCTCCGCACGTGGTGATGAGCGTGTGCGGATACTGCTGCATGAGCCGGTGAGCCACCGGCGTCTTTGCAATCTTGACGGCGTTGAAGGCGTCGTGCTCGGCGTGAGGGTTCTGACCCCAGCCGTCACGGATGATCAGCACCATCGGTGTGTTGCGTGCCAATGAACTTGCCTCCCGCCGGCCGGCGTTCTCTCACGACGCCGGCAACATGCTCCCCTCCCCATCCGTGTGCTCCGTGACGACAGAGCGGTCGCATCGAGTAACAGGGGCGGCAAGCATAGGGCCAGCCCGGCGTCGGCCATCGCATGCACAGGATGCATCCGCAGTTGAACAGGCGCACGTGCAGTCCGCCATGAGGAAGTCACCCATCACGCGGCGATTTTGCCTGAGATTGTGCCGAGTTCGGGGTGATCGCCCGGCCAGGCGACATATCGACCGCCGTTTATGAACCACGCGCAGGTATTGCCCGCCCGGGTATCAACCGCTCCCCTACCCGACGAACTCGGCCGGCCTGGCGACGGCGGGAATCCCGTCGCCCGGGAACTGTCTGATCCCCTCCTGACGCGGTGTGCGACCCTTGCCGCGCAGCGGCGTGGGGGAGTGCTCGGGGATTACGTATTGATCGGGCGGCAGGGTGTCCGCGTGGGCGAGCGTGGTGTCGGCGCACACCAGCATTGTCTCGTCGGGGTTCTCGTAGAGAGCGCGGAAGCTCTCATGCACCGCGCACTCGGCGATGTCGAAGAAGTGGAACGCCGCCATCTTGTCGCGCTGGTACTCCAGGTCCGAGCCCCCGTTGCCCCGGTGCTGGCGCATGTCCTGGTCGAGCTTGCTGAGCGTGCAGCACCAGGCGTGCAGCCACATCGCCGCGTCGGCGATCCGGGCCTGGAGGGACTGACGCTCCAGCAGCCGCACATCGTACTTGTACGACATCATCTTGAACTGGTAGGTCAATTCGCGCACAAGGCGGCCGATGCGGTCGGCCTCGGCGCGGAGTTCGGGCTGCACCGCGCCGATGCGCGGGAGTCGGCGCCGGATGCCCAGGAAGACCTCCATCCCGAGCGGGATCGCGAGCTTCATGATCCTCATGTTGAACGAATTGCGGATCACCTTCCCGACAAAGCCGCCCAGCGACTCGTCGGGATCCTTCATGAGCGCCTGCTTGACGCCCAGCATTTGCTCGGCAAGCTGCTTGCCGCCGTAGCCGAAGACGTACGACTGCATGACCTCGTTGGCGCCTTCGACGATGAGGTTGATGCGCGAGTCGCGGAAGACCCGCTCGACTTCGTTCTCGGTCATGTACCCCTCGCCGCCCATGACCTGCAGGCCGTCGTTGACTACCTGCCAGCCCATCTCCGAGCAGAAGACCTTGCAGATCGCCGTCTCGACCTGGATGTCATCGTCCTTGCGGTCGAGCATGCCGGTGGTCAGGTAGAGCACCGCATCCATCGCGTAGTCGAGGGCGGACATGTGGGCGATGTGCTTGCGGACCAGCTCCTGCTTGGCGAGCGGGGCCTGGAACTGGAAGCGGGTCTGCGCCCACTTGGTCGCCTGGTCCCGGACGCGGCGAGCGCCGCCGAGCATCCCCGCCGAAAGGGTGCATCGGCCGTAATTCAGGCAGGAGAGGGCCATCTGGAGTCCTCGGCCTTCCTTGCCCAGAAGATGACTCTTATGCACCCGGACCCCGTGGAAGCGGATGCGGGCCTGCCACGTGCCCCGGATGCCGCACTTGCTCCGATTCTTCTGGAAGATGTCGACACCGTCCATCCACGGGTGAACGACGATCGCCGAGATCTTGCCGTTGCCCTCCGGTGTCTTCTCCCGGGCCATCACGGTGAACAGGCCCGAAAGCGCCCCCGAGGTCGCCCACTTCTTCTCGCCGTGGATGATGTAGTAGTCGCCGTCGCGCTCGAAATACGTCTCCGCGCCGCCGGCATCGCAGCCGACGTTGGGCTCCGAGAGGCAGAAGGCGCTGAGCCATTCCTTGGCGAGCTTGGGGAGCCACTTCTTCTTCTGCTCATCGTTGCCGAACAGCATCACGGCCTTGCAGCCGATCGACTGGTGGGCCGAGACCATCACCGCCGTCGAGCCGCAGTACATCCCGATGCGCTCGAGCACGCGGTTGTAGCTGGTGATCCCCATCCCCAGCCCGCCGTACTCCTTGGCGATCGTCATGCCCAGGACGCCGATCTCGAAGAGACGATCCACGACCCACCGCGGGATCTCCTGCTCCTGGTCGATCTGGATCGACGGGTGTTCGCTACGCAGGTATTCATCGAGGCGGGCGAGCAACTGGTCGCACTCGGCCTGCTCCCGGGCATCCTGCTGGGGGTATGGGAAGTAGAGCTCCTCCCTCACGCGGCCCCAGAAGAGGTTCTTGACCACCCCGAGCTTGGTGGGCTCAGCGCCAAGCCATTCCTCGGCCTGCTCCAGCAGCTTCTTGTCGGCGGCGGAGATGCCCTTGAGAGATTTCAGGTCAGCCATGGCGGGATCCTTGAAAAGCACAAAGCAGGAAGTTCAACGAAGCAGGTCAAACGCATCGAGGCACCGGAAACGACAACCAGTCGGGCGTCACGGGGGCTTGGGGGCGGACTTGGCGAAGAAGGCGGCAAGCGCAGCCTTGGCGCTGGCGGTGTGCCGCAAGCGGACGAGCTGATGCTGCTCGACTTCAAGTGCGGCCTTCCACCCGCGCGCGAGCCCCGCATCGGCCGCCTCAAATACCGCCGCGGATGGCACCGTCATGGTGAGTTCCATACGCGTGCGGGAAAGTGCCTCGCCGACCTTTGCCGAAACACCGGGGCGACCGATCCATCGCAGCGGAGCTCCATCGCGCACCGTCCGGCCGCTTGCCGCCCGGACGATCCAGTCCTTTGCCGTCGTCAGCAGCTCGGCCGATGAACCGGCGACCTCATCGAAGAGATTGGCATCGCGAGCTTGCTCGAAGAGCATCGTCACACCGGCGGCGGTCAGAGAGAACGCCTTCATCGGGTCCATCCGGGCCGGGAGCAGGTTGGTGCCACCCCAGCCGGGGCAGAGGGCAAGGCCTGCCTCGGGAAGCCCGACCGGATAGGACTTGCCGGGCTGACCATCACGCGATGGCGGCGGGGCGGCGATCAGGGCATCGCAGTGCATCGCCAGTTCGAGCCCGCCGCCCAACGCCGCCCCATTGATCGCGGCCGCGGTGGGATAGGGAAGCTGGGAGATCAGTCCGAAGACGTGCGAGCCGTACGCCAGGTAATGGCGGAGCTTGTCATCCGGCCATTCGCTGATGGTCTTGAGGTCGGCACCCGCGATGAAGACCCGCTCGGAGCCCGAGGCAAGCACCAGGCCGCGCAGTCCGGCCGGCAGATTGAGGAGCGTCGTCTCCAGCCGCTGGATCAGCGCGTGATCCAGGACAATGACCGACTTGCCGAGCTGCTCAAGACGAAGGACCGCGATATTGGCATGCGGTCCCTCGCGATCGACCAAGACCGGCAACTGCGGGAGGACCGAAGTTCCGTCCCGGGTCGCGATGATCCCGCTTGCGGGGGTGGCCGAAGCTTTGGACGAGTCGGGTGACGATGACATGCCTTTTCTAGTCTAGACACCGAGGCGATCGGGTTCCGCCCGGGTCAGGAAGTTGCCGATGCCGGGGTGAAGACCCTGGTGGCATTCCAGAAGCGGATCATGGTGAAGGAGAGGGAGATGCCGCACTCCGGGCATGCCGTGTGGGCGCAGTTGAAGAGGCTGTATCCGCAGGAGGGGCAGGGAATATCGAAGGTTGCAAGATGGGAGGCCAGGGCCGAAGCACCGCCGGGGAGCACCCCCGCGAGCGAGCGTCGGAAGTGGCTTGTGAAGACATCACGGTGAGAACGATCCCCAAACGCCTCCGCAGGGATCGCGATGGGACTCACGACATCGTTGAGAGGCGCGAGGGCGATGAAGCCCGGCTCATCGACGACCTCGGTGAAGAGCTTCCATGGGATGATCGACTCGATGTCATCCCACTTGTAACGGACACCAACCTCCGAGAGCTCGACGGCGATCCGAATGCCCTTGTCATCCACGGCGTTCGCCGCCGTGCGAGCATCCTGCATGTATTTCCTGACGCGCATGAAGCGTGGCGTGCGCACCATTGAGAAGAGAGCCACAATGATGATCCCGAGCAGGAGTCCGAAACGCCACATGTCGCGTCCGCCGATGGACTGCGCCACGAGCACCGCCCCATACAGCACCAAGGGTGACAGAACAATGGCGGCCAGGATCATCAGCCGGTGCGTGCGTGCGTGCGAACCGCTTCTCAATCGGCGCGAACTGCCGTGCGATGTACGCCCAATAACGCGACTGCGATCGCGGGGTGCAATCGAGTTCCACGCGAAGAGGGTGTGGAGGCTCGTTCGTCAGGGCGATTCCGACGTTGCTTCAAGCCCCCGATCCTGTGGCGGCTTCATGATCTCGCGGAGCACGACAGTTGCAAACGAGCCGCGCGGCAGTTCAAACATCACGCGTACGTAGGTGCCGTGCTCATCGGCCCCGCCCTCGGCATCCGGGTCGATCAGCGGAATCCGCAGCGATCGTCGTTCCCCATCGAGCAGTTCCCCGTGCTGGCTGGCAAACTCGGCAAGCTGCGATGGTGTGATTCCCAGGCGGCCAAGCGCGGCGACCTCCGCATCATCGATCGCGCCGCCGGCTCGCGGCATGCCCGCGGTCCACATCGGGCCCGATGGGCTGATCTCGAATCGTGCCAGGCGGGCGGCGGTCTGCGGATCTTCGAGCACCTGCGGATCGACAGCGAACACGGCCCGGTTGTCGTGCTTGAACGCCAGGTCCCCGAGCAGCAGTCGATCAAACGTGCCGGCGAGCATGCGTTCATCGAGCACCGCGTTGAAGACCGCCGACTGGAACGCAGTCAGGTAGAACCGCCGCGCGTTCTCCTCGATCCCAAAGAACGCCCGTTTGGCCTTGGCGCCCCTGACAAGTTGCCGCAGGGCCTGCGATTCGGCGTTCAGATGCCGGGGCATCGCCGTCAGGGCATCGGCGTACCTGCCCTCGGCGTACGCGAGCCGGGCCTGGGGTTGAAACTCCGGATGGCTTGGCGATGGCCTCAGCAGCAGATCCAGGGCCTTCTCAAACTCCCCCAGGATCATCGCCCGCCCGATCAGGTGGTTCTGCTGCAAGTGCCCGAACCGCTGCTCCCCGATCCGATTTGGAATACCCGATCGGTGCAGCCTCTCAAGGATCCGCTGCACGGCCAGCACGCTGGTCGCCGCCACATCTCGGATCCGGATCGAGAACCTGTTCCCCGCCAGGTGCCCGGGGCGCAGCTTGTTGGTGTGCCGATCGGCCCACAGGATCGCGATCCCCTCATGCCGCAGATCCGGGAAGTCCTCGTACGATCGCCCCGGCGTGTGGACCGACACCACCTGCCGCGTGATCGCCGCCTTGTCCTTCAGCCCCGCGTACCCGATCGCGAACTTGGGCACATCAAAGTGCCGGGCGAGGATGTTGATCATCTCAAAGGTCGAGAGCCCCCGCTTTTCGACCAGCAGATAGAGGTGCTCTCCCTCTCCCGAGGGCTGATAGAGCGGCACTTCCTCGACAAAGAAATCCTCCGGCCGTTGCTTGATGACTCCGCCTACCGGAGACACATCGGCCGTCATGTATCGCGGCGGAACCACGTGCGCACCGGAATCCATCGCCGATGCGACGGCGGAGGCCGCGTGCGGTGCGGAAATCTCCGGGTCCGCCAAGCGGTCCACGGGCTTCTTGTCTGAAGGATTCTCGGAAGAAGAAGTCAGGTCTCGCCCTCTGCATCCTCGCTCGCCGCCGAGAGCACGTGCTCCTCGACGTAGATCGGCACGTTCTCGGCGATCCCGAGGGCGATCGCATCGCTGGGTCGCGAATCGATGCGCATCAGCTCCCCATCGTGCATGACATCGAGCGTCGCGAAGAAGGTGTGCTCCTGCAGATCGCTGATCGTGATCGACCGGAGCGTGCCGCCCAGGGTGGTGATGACGCTGGCGAGCAGGTCGTGTGTCTGGGGGCGCTTGACCGTGTTTCCCTTGAGCCGCCGCTCGATCGCCTGGGCCTCGGGCAGGCCGATCACGATCGGGAAGGTCCGGGTCGCGGCGGGCTGCGCACCCGCGCCGGGCGCATCGGCGGCTTCGGTCGGGGACTCACCATCACCCTCGCCGGCGACCTCCCGGAGCTCGATGATCTGAAGATCGTTGAGCTCCCGGATCAGGATCCGGGAAAGCTCCATTCGAACGGCCATTGGCGATCTCCTGCCCGAAGTCTCTACGCGGTGGATCGTGCGCATCGCCCGGTCGGGGGTCAAGGCCCGCCGGGGATCCCCGTAGATCCATACCGATACGGATCGTCCCCGCCGCAAGATGCCAGAACCGGCATGCCGTGTGCTCAAATGATGCGAGCTAGTTCCTGCCCGGTCGTCTCCCTTGGGCGGCAGGCGCAGGATCGGCCTGAAAGCAGTCAAAGTGGGCAGGCCGGTCCAGCCGCTGGCCGAGCGACACGAGCAGTTCCCGTGGGATTCCGATGTCGGCAACCACGACGTCTCCCAGGATCGGCTGGGCCGCCAGCGACAGGAACCCGAGCTTGATGCCCGCAAAGGTAACGGTCGTGCTCGCCCTGACCGCACACTGAAGCGCCTCTCCAGTATCTGCCGCCATCCCGCTGGGGATGTCCGCTGCGATGACCGGCATGCCCGCCTCCGAAGCGCTGTTGGTCCAGTGGATCAGATCCCGGATTGCCCCCTCGGGCGCCCGAGTCAGCCCTGTCCCCAACAGGGCATCCACGATCAGGTCCGCTCCGCCCAGTGAATCCACCGCATCGGTCGCGCATTTGGGCCCGTTCTGGGATCCATCGCAGATCGCAAGGCCCATGCGTCGCGCCACATCCAGGTGAAGCCTCGCCTCCTGCGATCGCGGCTCGGCCTGGCTGACCACGATGGTGACCGCAACCCCGGCGTTGGACAGATGCCGCGCTGCCGCGAGACCATCCCCGCCGTTGTTGCCCGGCCCGCACAGCACGATTGCCGATGCGTTCTGCTCCGGCAGGCGAGCCAGTGCCGCATCCGCCAGGGCCCGGGCGGCGTTCTCCATCAGCAGCAGTGACGGGATGCCGTACCGCTCGAGCGCCAATTGATCCATCCGGCGCAGGGCATCGGCCGAGAAGACAAGCAGGCGCTGGGCATCCAGGGCGGCCGCTCCAAGGTGTCCGCGAGGGTCCGGCTCGTGATCCCCGGCGTGGTGGGCCGCCGGATCGGGAGGGCGATCGCTCATACGTGCATGGTACAGACCGCCGGGTCTCGACCCCGTGGGTGAAGCCGGATTAATCGCCCGGAAGGCACACCCGCCGCGTGGTACGCTTTGCGGATGATGCTGACCCCGATGCTGCTTCTTTCGACTTCGCTGGCCGCTTCTGCGCCACCCGAGATCACGGTCACGACCGACAACACCGTGATCACCGCCTCTTGCCGCGTGGTGATCCCAGCCGGCACGGTCATCGAAGATGCCGATGACAACGGTGTCATCCAGGTCAAGGGTGACAACATCACCGTCGAGTTTGCACAGGGCTCGGAGCTGCGCGGCGCTGCCAAGGCCACGCTCTGGGATCAGTTCAAGGGTGTCGGGCTGGCGATCGATGGGGGCAGGCGGGTCACCATCAAGGGCGCTGCCGTGCATGGGTACAAGGTCGGCATCCGCGCCCGCAAGACCAGCGGCCTGACGATCGATACCGCGGATGTCTCCGACAACTACCGCCAGCGCCTCAAATCGACCCCGCAGGCCGAGGATGGCGCTGACTGGCTCTTCCCCCACAACAACGACAAGAAGGAGTGGTCCACCCAGCACGGCGCGGGGATCCTGGTCGAGGAATCCCAGCAGGCGACGATCAGGAACGTGAAGTGTCGCCGCGGCCAGAACGGCATCATGCTTGATCGCGTGACCGACTCCAAGATCTACGACAACGACTGCTCGTTCCTTTCCGGCTGGGGCCTGTCGATGTGGCGATCCGGCAAGAACATCGTTACACGGAATGCCTTCGACTTCTGCGTGCGAGGCCACGTCGAGGGTGTCTACAACCGCGGCCAGGATTCCGCGGGCATCCTCATGTTCGAGCAATGCTCCAACAACACGATCGCCGAGAACTCCGTCACGCACGGCGGCGATGGCTTCTTCGGGTTCGCGGGCTCCGAGGCCCTCGGGGAAGGCACACCCCCGGCCAACTTCTCGTACGTCCGCAAAGGGTGCAACGACAACCTCTTCCTCCGCAACGACTTCTCGTACGCCGCCGCCCACGGGCTGGAGCTGACCTTCAGCTACGGCAACAAGATCGTCGAGAACCGGTTCGTCGAGAACGCGATCTGCGGCATCTGGGGCGGATACTCCCAGGACACGATCATCACGCAGAACCAGTTCACTGGCAACGGTGGTATGGCCTACGGCCTCGAGCGCGGCGGCATCAACATGGAGCACGCCGCGAACAACAAGATCTTCGACAACAGTTTCCTCAACAACAAGGTCGCCGTCCACCTCTGGTGGGACAACGATGCCGCCCTGTTCGAGAAGCCCGGCGTCAAGAAGAATTACAAGGGTGTCAGCGGCAACGTGATCGCCGAGAACGATGTCACCATCAACAACCAGCACCCCTTCCGCAACCTCCCCGCCGATGCGCCCTTGTATGCATGGCAATTCCGTGATGCCCCAGCGCCCGCCGGCGGCCCCGATGCCAAATCAGACCCCAAATCACCGGCTCGTTCCGCCGACAAGCAGGAAGATCACTTCAAGAACAACCAGATCTCCCAGAACGTCGTCCTGATCGAAGGAGTCAACGCCATCGAGTTGCAGGCGCACGCGGGCCTCGAGTTCAAGACCTCGGGCCCGACCCCAAGATTCACCGCCCCACGCGTCGAGATCCTCGGCCAGTCCAAGCCGGTGGTGAGGGAGGAAGGCAAGGTCGCCAGCGCCCGCACCATGCTTGCCGGTCGCGACAAGATCATCATGGATGAGTGGGGTCCCTGGGACCACGAATCCCCGCTCCTGCGGGCGACGGGGATCCGTGGCGGCACCCACACCTACGACGTCTTGGGCGCCGGCTCGACACGCATCCAGACTTCAATCCAGCCGACAACCCTGGTGGTCAGCACGCAGGCCGGCATCGATACCTCACCCGCCCGGGTGACCGTCACCGGGGGTAACACCGTGACCCCCTACACGCTGACCATCAAAGTCCCGCCGGATTTCGAGCGAACCGTCACCGGCACGCTCATGCCCGTCCGCTGGAACATCACGTTCTTCCCCTGGGCCGATGCCGCCGACCCGCGAAACGAGCTGGAAGCCTGGCGACAGCTCGCGACCAGCCCCGAGGCCAAGACCACGATCACCGGCGATCTTGCCTTGCGTTTCGGCATGGGTGGTCCCAAGGACCTCAAGCTCGCCCGCAACATCAACGACAGCAACATCGGCCCCGACCGCTTCGGCACGCTCGCCACCACGCGCATGACCCTCCCCGCCGGCAAGTGGCGCCTGTGGACCATGAGCGACGATGGCATCCGCGTTCTCGTGAACGGCAAAGTCCTGTTCGAAGACTGGACCTGGCACGCCCCCAAGCGCGATGCCGCTGAGTTCACCCAGGACAAGGAAGGCCCGGTCGACATCAAGGTCGAGCACTTCGAGATCGATGGCTTCTCGGTGCTGGAGCTGGGCCTGGAACCGGTCCAGTAATGGACCGGCCTGGCCTGGTGTTCACCATCACCATTGCCATCCGGCCTCACGAAGGCGTGGATCCAATTGGCCGACTCCGTGGCTGAGCTGCCCCGGCACGGGCGCCCGCTCGGCCAACCCGTCAAGGAGCGGCGGTCGACCCACCGAACAGGCTCCCCCCAACCCTTGCCCCCTTGCGGTGGCTGCATAAACTCTGCCACCTTCGCCGAGGTAGCTCAGCTGGTTTAGAGCGCTGGATTCATAACCCGGAGGTCGGCGGTTCGAGTCCGCCCCTCGGCATTACGCTCGCAAGGGCGTCGGCGAAAACTGGGGACTCAAAGCTGAAGGTCGCTTCGGCTTTGAGTCCCTGGGGATTGCGGCCACAGTTGCTGTGGGCTTCCTGAACCTGGCACGGATGCTCAAGGTTGTGTCCCGACAACGCGAGCGGACTCCCGAGCCATTCGGGAGCCGCAAAAGTTACCACACCAATGCAGGCGGGCCCTAGTTGCCCGGGAGTCTGGTCGCGTTGTGCGGGGAGGTGAAGCATTGGTGTGGTGCCCACATAATGGGCGACTCGATCTGGAATTGTCAAGTCGGCCGTTTCGGCGGGGGACTTTTGCACATCGTGTACACAATCGCCTATTTGAACCGGCCATAGCCTGGGCAGTAGCCGGAGCGCTGCCAGCTGCTCGGCGAGGGTGACGTCGACATACCGCGCCCGGGTGTCGCCGCGATGCCGCATGAGGAAGTCGATGATGCGGGTGTGAACGCCGGCTCGGATCAGCGCGTTCTCCAACCACTTCCGCGCCGAGTGCGGTGAGAACGGCCGGTTGCGGCGATCGACCAGCGCGATCCCGTTTCGGGCGGCGTCCTCCGACCAGGTCCCCTTGCTCACCGGCATCGGGAACACGAAGGCCTCGGGATCGTCGGGGTTGAAAGGCCGCGGCGCCGGCTGCCTTCCTCGCCGCTTGATCGCCTGGTGAACGCCGCCGGTGGCTTTCGTCAGCTTCCGCATTTCCTCGCGGTGGAGACGGAGCAGCACCGCCAGCTCGGGGGCGAGTGCGATCTCTTGCAGCCGGCGGTTTTTGTTGATGTCCTTTGTCCACCGCACAAGCGGGATCTCTTCCTCGAGGAAGATGTGCTTCCAGCGCCACAGCGACGGCTCGCCGGCACGCATGCCGGCCAGGAACTCGGCGATCCGCCAGATGTCGCGGGCGCCCTTGCTCCGGCCATCGGCCTCGGTCCTGGCCCAGGCGGTCTTGACCATCCCGCGAGCCTCGTCGTCGGTCGCCGACCTGGCTCCCTCGTCGCCGTCGTCGACCGCGTTCTCGGCGTGCTCGAGCACGCTGGCTCCGCCGTGGCAGCGGGCGATGTGCTTGGCAAACGACCGCATCAGCGTGAGGTTGCGGTTGTAGGTGCTGCCCTTCTTCCACGATCCCGACGATCGCTTGCCGTCCAGCCAGCTCGTCACCGAGGCGTAGGTGATATCGCCTGGCTCGGTCCAGCCGTTCTCCTTGATGGCGCAGCGCACGACCTGGCCGTAGGCACCGATCGTCTTCTTCGATTTGCCGCGTGATCGCAGGTGCTCAAGCCAGCTCGTGACGAGCAGCTCGAGAGACGATGGCTCCGCCTGTATGCGTCCTGCTACAGGCGAACCCCCGGAGGTATTGAGAGAGGCGTCCTGCCCCTCGCCCGGTGTGGTGGAGGCGAGGCGCATACGGGGCAGTAGACCAGCCACGGCTCCGGTCGGCAAGACGATCTGGATTAGGACGCTGCCAGTTTCGAGATCTCGGACGTTGAGTTCCAGTCCTCGGCTTGCGTGTAACCCGAGCGCCCCCATACGCATGCGCCCCTCCACCTGCCCTCCCGGGGGCGTAATTCCACACCCCGAAAACCCGTATTGGCCACAGGCTTTTCACCTTAACACGGAAAGTTGGGGCGCACTGACAACGCCGCTTATGCCGGGGGTCTATGGCCGCGATACGCCCACCGAGTGATAGATCCCGTCGCCATGGCCGTGCTCCGTGAGATCGACCGACGAGGCACCACCATCGGCGCCCTCGCCAGGAAGGCGCGGGTTGATCGGGCTGTCCTAGGCCGGTGGCTGTCAGGCAAACGCGACCCGCGGTTCTCCAGCGTGCTTCGCGTCCTCAAGGCCTTGCAGCTGCCTCTGCTGAGGGAGGACAAGGATGTCCAAGAAGAAGGCCGCGGGCAGGTTCGCCCCCGATCTCCGAAGGCTGCTGGTCCCGATCGATCAGATCAGCGCCGATCCCGCCAACCTCCGAAAGCACGGTGACCGCTCCATCGAGGCGGTTGTCGCCAGCTACCGGCGGTTCGGCCAGCAGAAGCCGATCGTCGTCGACAAGGCGGGGGTGACCATCGCGGGCGCCGGCCAGCTCGAGGCGGCCCGCCGGCTCGGGTGGACCCACATCGCCGCGGTGCGGTCCGAGCTCGCCGGCGTCGATCGAGTCGGGTACGCGATCGCGGACAACCGCACGGCCGAGCTCTCGACCTGGGATGATGAGGCGCTGAGCAGGATCGCCGGCGATCTACCGGCCGCGGTGCTGGATGCTGCGGGCTTCACCACCGAGGAGCTGGCGGCGATCGGCGCCGGGGTCGACGGCGACGCGCCCGAGCAGCTCACGCCAGCGATCGCGGGGCCGGCGGTCACCAGGCCCGGCGACCTCTGGGAGCTCGGCGGGCATCGGCTCCTCTGCGGCGACTCGACCCAGGCGGCCGACGTCGATCGAGTGATGAACGGCAAGAAGGCCGCGCTGGTCGCCACCGACCCGCCGTACCTGGTCGACTACACCGGCGCTCGAGCAGGCGAGCGCGGGAAGGACTGGTCGAACACCTACCGCGAAGTTGAGATCACCGATGCCGGCGGCTTCTTCCACTCGCTGTTCCAGAACGTCGCGAGGGTGATGGCGCCGCACGCCGCGGTCTACTGCTGGCACGCGCACAAGCGCGTGCGTGAGATCCTCGAGGCCTGGGCGGCGGTCGGGTTGCTCGATCACCAGCAGATCATCTGGGTCAAGCCGACGCCGGTGTTCGGCTCGGTCTTCTGGCACTTCCGGCATGAGCCGTGCCTGATGGGTTGGAAGCAGGGCGATCGCCCGCACCACGACGGCCAGCAGGATCACGATTCGGTGTGGGTCAGTCCCGGCGTGCAGATCCCGGTTGAGCGTCTCACGCGGGTCCAGGCCATCGAGGCTCTCAAAGCCGCGACGTCGGTGTGGGAGGCCGACTGGGGCGGCAAGAGCCGGCCGGTCGGGAACGAGCATCCGACCCAGAAGCCCGTCGAGCTGTTCGCTCGTCCGATGCGCAAGCACACTGCGCCGGGGGACATCTGCTTCGAACCGTTCAGCGGCTCGGGTTCACAGCTGATCGCCGCCGAGCAGCTCGGGCGCCGGTGCTACGCGATCGAACTGGAGCCGGTGTTCGTGGATGCCGCGATCCGCCGGTGGGAGGCGATCTCGGGAAAGGTTGCCAAGCTCGCCGGCAAGACCATGGTCCAGGTCGCCAAGGCCCGCGGTGTGAAGGCCTCAGTACTGGACCAGGATGCCGCCGTCCCGTCCGGCAAAGCTCGCGCCGGTGTCGCCGCCGCCGTACCCACCGCCGCCAAACCCGTAGCCAGGCGTCGCCGGGGCCGAGCCTGAGCGGCCGTTGCAACCGCCCACGCCGCCGCGGCCGGTCTTGCCCGACTCGGCGTTGCCGCCTTCGAAGTTGATGTCCCCGCCGGAGCCGATCCCACCGTTGCCGCCGAAGCTGCCGCCGCCCGCTCCCGTGCCTCCGTGACCGCCAGCCGCGGTGAAGGTTGCGAGCGTTGAACCACCGCGCTTGTGCACGATCACGGTGTCGCCGCCATCTCCGCCATCGACATCGGATGGGCCTGGCGCAGTGCCTGTCCCGCCAGCGCCGATCGTGATCTCCAGCGTGTCGCCGGGCAGAACGTCGAGGCGCTTGATGAGACCACCGCCAGCTCCGCCGCCGCCGCCGTGCTGGTTGACGGCTCCGGTCGTGTAGCCGCCGCCGCCGCCGGCTCCCCAGCCCTCGACCAGGAGCACGTAGATATCCGCCGGCACGGTGAACGTGTACGAGCCGGCGGCCTGGCGGCCGTAGATTCCGTTGCAGATCGGGCGCGGCGGGATCTGGGCGTCCGGCACGCGCGTTGACGAGTCGAGCTGGGCGACACCGCTGGCCGAGCCGGCGGCGCCGATCATCGTGTTGATCGTGTCGACGGCCGTCTTGATGTCGGTGCGTGCCACCGCCGGAGAGTCGGAGCCGGCGTCCATGTCGGTCGTGTCGATCGGGGTCGATGGCCAGGCAGGCATCGGGTACTCCTAGAAGCGGATCGCGTCGGGATGGCTCCGACGCGCGGGAACGAGAAAGGTCATGAACCGAAGTTGCCAACGCCGGCGGCTCCGAAGACGGATGGACACCGGCCGCAGGCAGAAGAAGGTCCGCCGCCGGATCGCCAAGAATCGGCCGAGGAACCAGGCGATGTGCATGAGCACCCAGAACTGAATCCGGAGCGGCCAGGTGCGCATCTCAACCTCGACGTGGAGATCTGCCATAAAGCCGGCCCGAGGCTTTCGCGCCGGGCCGGTGATCGTGCGTTATGACTGGGCGGGGACCGGGGTGAAGTCCACGTAGAAGGTGTCTCCCGGATTGAACTGACCGTGCAGCTCCTTGTTGGCGATCATGATGTTGAGCTCCGCGGAGGGGGTGGTCTTCGCAAACGAGTTGTCCTCGTCGTTCGTTGACCCGCCATACACAGCGCTCATCTTGAGCACCTCCGAGTAGCCGTCTCGCGTAACCGTGTTGACCCGCATCTTCGCTCGCATCTTCGGCATGACAATTCTCCGGGGCTCTGTCGAAAGGAGAGCCGCTCAAAGTCCCCGCACGACGGCGTCGATGACGGCGTGCGCCGGGTTCCCGTCTGTGTCGTAGAGCCGCACGCGCGGCCCCAGCACGGGGTCCTTATCGACGACTTCCCAGGTCCATCCGACGCCCACGCCGTTGAACGAGAGGCTGATCCGCCGGACCTGGGTGAAGAGGCCGGCGGGGATCGGCAGCCGGACGTCGCCGACGGCGAGCTTGTGATCCGCGTCGAGTGCCGCGGTATTGAGGTCGTTGAGGTCGATTTTGATGATCGGCGCCCGCAGCTGCATCAGCAGCTCGCGGATGACCGGCACGGGGAACGAGCCGGTCGCGGTCACGGTCACGCGGAAGATCACGTACCGCGCCCTGATCGTCTGGTTCGCCAGCGTCGACACATCCGTCCAGTTGGTGGGCGAGCTGCTCACCTCCGACCAGGCGACCTCCACGACGGCCGAGCCGTCGGCGACGACATAGGTCACCGGCTCGAACGAGAAGACCACGCCCACGTCGATGACCGGATGCGTGTACCGGATCGGGCTGACCGGGTTCATGTTCCACCTGGTCCAGGCGGTCCAGGTCGCCGGCAGCGTCGCCCAGGTCGTGGTGTCCCGCGCCTCGAGTACTCCGAAGGTGGTGTAGAAGCAGTCGGTCTTGGTGCCCGGCCACATCGCGGCGTGCGCATCCTCGGAGATAACGACGTTCTCCTGGGGCGGTACGCCCAGGTCCTTCTCCACGAAGATCGCGTTCACCGACTCGAGGCCGCTGGTGTCCACCATCTTGATGGCAAACCGCTTGAGGCCTCCGGTCGGCGGCAGCGCGGAGTCCCACGGCGATGCGCCCTCGATCACACCGGTCACCAGCGGCTGGAGATCCTCCCAGGGATCGCCGGGATCGCCGTAGCGGATGAGCACGCCGGCGACGTCCGCCGGCTCGACGCCCAGGTCCCAGACGTACTGACGCGTGCCGTCGCTGAGGCGGCGTACATCGAAGCTCACGACGTCGGGCGGCACGCCGGTCTTGCCGATCACGGTGTGGGTGGTCTCGGTCCAGGTCGACGCCAGGCCCGCGGCAGTGACGTACCGCAGCCGGATCTGGTACTCGACGCCCTGCTCGACGTCGGGGATCGAGACCTGGCTGTTGGCCAGGACGAGCGTCATCGAGCGGAACGGGCCCTGGGGATCTCCGCCGCCGACCGGCATCGGCCGCCAGCGGACCTGGATGGAGTTGGCCAGCGGGCGCAGGCCGCTCTGCGGACGGAGCGTGATCAGTATCCGCGGCTGCGCCGAGCCGTCGGGCCCGCGGACCAGGACCGAATCGTCGGAGCGGATCGACTCGATCACCGGCGCTTCGGGCGAGGTGAGGAAGTCGGGGATCTGTGTGACCCCCGAGTCGTATGGCGGGATCTCACCCTCGTCGGCGGTGTGCACCGCGGGCGCGTGGTCGACCAGCTCGAGCGTCGCCGCCAGGTCGGCCGCCATGCGGATGCTCTTGACCACGCAGTCGCGGGCCTCCTGGCCGGCCAGGCCGAATGCAAAGAGGTTGCCGACCGCCGGCTGGGGATCGCCGGCGTTGATCGGCACCGTGAACCGCAGCTCGGTCTGCCGGCCCTCGACGGTGTTCACCCCGACGACCAGCTGCTCGTTGTCGGTCAGGCGGAAGCGGATCGCGTGATCGTCGCCGGCGGCCATCGGGCATGGCTCGTCGACGAACACCCCCTTGCACTTGCCCAGGGTGTCCATGATCAGCCCGGTCACGCGGCCCTGGCAGTAGCCGACTGCGATCACATCGTGGGCGAGCTTGACTAGGTCGCCGCGGTTGCACACCAGGTGCTGGGCGTCGGTCCCCAGCTCGTACACCTCGGGGCGGAGAATCATCTGGGCCAGGTCGTAGCGCCCGCGCTTCCAGATGTTGTCCGAGTCGACGATGCCGGTGTTGCTCATCGTCTCGAACCGCGTGGCGTTCTCGGCCGTGTAGCCGTCGGCGAAGACCAGCCGCTCGTCCTGCTTGTAATCCAGGGCGCGGTTCATGTACTGAATCCGCAGGGCGTGCGGCACATCGACCCAGGCCTTGCGGCCCTTGAAGCCGTAGCTGTTGCGGGGGGTGAAGAGTTGGACCGGCGTGGTCTTCACGCGATCACGCACCGCGGTGAGCCGGCCGTCCTTGATGCCCGGCGTGGCGCGGGCGCACGACGCGACGTCGCTGAGGCGATCCCACACCGTCCCCTCTTGGTCGATCACGGCATCGAACGTGTAGCCGTCGGCGTGGAGGCTCTGCAGCTCGGCCAGGTCGACCTCGGCATCGGGCCACGGCTCGGCGATCGAGGTGCCCTGCACGATCCAGCGGAGGATCGACGCGCAGTTGGAGCTCGGGCGCTGGATCCAGCTGCTCGAGGCGACGTCCCAGTCCTGGACGATCGACCTGGCCCGCACGTTGAACGTGTCGATCGTGCCGTTGAGCTGGTCGGTGGCGAGGATCCGCAGCGCGATCTTGGCGACGTTGGCCTGGCGGACCGGATCGGATGCACGCACGGTCTTGAGCGCTGTCCAGTACACCTGGTCGAGGACCTGGTCGCTGGTCGAGTCCGCGGTGAAGCGCCGCACGCGAACCTCGTACTGTCCGGGCTCGACCGCCCAGGAGAGGTTCTTGCGGATGGTGTCGGTCGTCGAGTCTGTGATGGTGAGCTGGGTGCCGTAGGCGTTGTTGGTGAACCACCGGTAGTTCAGCTTGCCGACGTCGTAGCTGGTGTCGCCGAAGAGCGCCGGCGGGATGCCGTAGTGACCCTGGGGGATGATGGTGAACACCGCGTCGCCAGGCTTCTTCCAGCCAACCGCCAAGGCGCCGCCGCCGGCTCCGAACGAACGGCTCTCAACGCGGGCGCGGAAGATGTGCCAGCCCTTGGTGAGCTGGATCGACCCGTGGTGCGTGGTGCTGTTGAGCGTCGCCTGGGTGACCTCTGGCCCGTGCGATCCGTAGAACGACGCGACCTCATGCCAGTCGACGTGCACATCGCAGGCGTCCGAGCCGTCGACGCAGAAGTGGTACGTCCCGGTCGTCGGCGCGTAGATGGCGCCCTGGGCCTCCCAGGCGTAGCCGCCCGACGGCAGGTACGCGGGCTTGGCATCGGGATACGCGACCTGGTCGCCCGACCAGTTGAGGTCGTTGTTGTGAACTCCCTCGCCGCCGAACAGCGATTCCGGCGTCCTCAGCAGGAAGTCGAGCTCCCGGAAGTTGTTGGGTGATTCGTCGGGATCGTTGATGCCGCGCCAGGTCAGGTCGCCGACCTTGCGGTATTCCACCTCGACGGTGACGGTGCGGTTCCAACGCTCGCCGCCGGAGACAAACTCGACCAGGCCCTGCGGCCAGGTGAAGTCCACCGACAGCTCGTTGGCATTGACCGCCGAGGTCCTGGTCTGCCAGCTGCTCGCCGCCTCGAGGAGGACCGAGAGCGATTCCTGGATGATCGTGCCCGGGTAGATCGAGCAGGGGAGCTCGCCGGGGAAGCCGTTGCGGACCTCGACCTCGACACCCTCGAAGCTCGACAGCGGGGTGTCGCCGATCCGGAACTCCGAGAGGTCGACCGGCCCCATCATGACGAAGAGGCACCGTAAGTACTCCTTGTCGCCCGAGCTCTCGGTGTACGGGACGGCGCCCATCGGCGGCGCGAATCGGACGTCACCCAGCGGAACCGGGAACGGCGCGTACTGCCGGATCTCGTTGCGTGCACCCTCGAGCCAGGGCGAGCGGGCCAGGTCGGAGGACGATGAACCCAGCCGGTTCTTGGTCGGCGGGACAAGGGCGTTGAGCGCGAAGTAGCCGGCGGCCATGATGGCGCCCGAGACCAGGGCCCCGCCGGCGGCGGCAGCTCCCGCCGAGTAGCCGGCGGTCGCGAGCTGGGCGCCGGCGACGCCGCCGAAGTACGCCGCCGCGGCGATGATCGCGATCGAGGCAACCAGCCGCAGGCCCGACTTCCCACCTCCGCCGCCGAGGGGCTGGACGCCGACGGTGACGAACCGGCCTGCCTTGGGGCGCACGATCGACCAGGCCTCGGCCGGGATCTCGCGCGAGTCGACGTACACGTGGACGCCGGGGAGCGCGTCGATGCCGGCAAGCTCGAGCAGCTCGAGGATGGTCACGCCGGCGGGGAACCGCTCGACGATCTGCTGGGCGCTGAAGGGGTTCGGTCTGGCGGAGAAGTTGACCGCGCCGTCGTAGCGGTGGATCGCGGTGACGCGCGGCTGCCACAGCGGCGTGTCGATGCGTTCGATGCAGCTGCAAGTCCTCTCCCAGGCGTGCAGCATCATCCCGTCGGCGACCAGGATGCCGACGTGCAGGGCGCCGGGACGGTTGCCGCTGATCTCGACCAGGTCGCCGACCTGGTACGGCGGCTCGGCGGGTGCGAACAGCAGCTCCTTGGGCGCTTGAGCGCGGGCGCGGTTGTGCTCCTTGGGCCCGGCCAGCGACGGGAGCATGATGTCCATCTGCTCCCGGTAGACCAGCCTCGCCAGCCCCCAGCAGTCGATCCCGTCGCGGCCGCGGCCGTTGTGGCGGTACTCGATGCCGATGTAGCCCGCGGCCCACGCCGGCGGATCGCGGGTCACGGTGTCGTTGGCGCGTTGACTGAGCGTCTGCATGCCCTCTGGATCGGGAGCATGCGGGTTGAGGGGGCGGCGGTGGGAGGCGGGTCAGTAGGCGAAGATGCCCGGCAGCCTCGAGGGCGTCATCAGCGGGGCGGGGAACGGCTCGGTGAGCAGGTCCCGGTAGGTGAGGTCGCCCTCGACGGTGAACGCGTCCCATGTGACGTTGCGAAGGCTGAAGGTGAATGGCCCGGCCAGGACGGTGTCCGTGTCGGAGGCGGCGATCAGTTCGAGCTTCACCTGGATTGGGTCGCCGGAGATCTCGCGGACGGCGCGGATGACCTGCTGGTCGATGGCGTCGATCCGCAGCCGCACACGTGGAACGGTCTCTTCGATCTCATCCGGCAGGGCGACGTCGAAGGGAAACGCCTGGTAGCGATCGCCGCGGCTGTACAGGTCCTTGCCATCGGAGCACACCCGGATCGTGTCCACCATGTCGTCGTGCTCGAGCGTGACCAGCAGGATCAGGCACTCGCCGGTCTCCTGGGCGAGCAGAGCGTTGGTGATCGATGGCGGGAGCGTGCGGGGCATGGCTTTATGCCTTTAGGCCAAAGGCATAAAAAGCGGCTTACGGGTTCTCCAGAACGCGCACGCGGGCGAAGACGACGACGTCGTTGTCGGAGGTGACGAAGCAGGCGATCTTCTCGTTGCCGCCCAGGCGGATCTTCTCGCGCGAGGTGTGGCCGGTGGTGAAGACGCCGGGCCCGACGTTGGTGCCGCCCGTCGGATTGGCGGAGAAGTCCTGGGCGACCGCGCCGCCGACGGCGTTGGCCGGCCGGCCGTCAACTCCGACCACCTCGCCGCCCGTGCCGGCGGTACCGCTGCCGACTCCTCGTCGCCACTGCACGAAGGGCTTGTAGTCGGTGACGATCTCCTTGCAGCTGAACTCCAGCAGCTCGACGTCGGCGCCGCCCGCCGGAGCCTGGTACTGCAGGATGCACTTGGTGCTGGTCGAGGACTGCACCGTGCCGGTGTTCTGGGCTTGGACTGGCTGGGTGACGGCCATGGAGATCTCCGGTCAAGGACTGACGATGTTGACGAAGTCGAGGTCCCAGTCGCCGCCGTCGTCGACGGGGTCCACGCCTGTTCCGTCATCGGCGACACGCGAGTCGAGCACGCCGGCATCGGCGCCCAGGGCGTCGTCGTCGTAGGTGTGTTCCGCCAGCTCGCCGAAGTCCGGGCCGGTCGCCGGCTCGATGAGGGGCTCGAGCGCCGGGGCGACGGTCTCAACCCCGAAGGTGACCAGGTACACCGGCTTGGTGCTGTCGACGGTCGCCTGCGGCTTGATGGATGGCTCGCTGGTGAACCGCAGCGTCGCGTCGGTCCGGAGCGTCGGGTGCTTCCAGTCGAACGCCAGGGCGCCGCCCTCGGAGGTTTCGTCGCGGAACTGCACGAAGGTGGCGACCTGGGCGGCCGTCATGTCTAGGGCGATGTTGAACCGCTCGGGGGCGAAGGTGAAGCGGCGGCGGATGACCGCCGGCCCGGCGTCCATCTCGGTGCGGATGACCATGCGCCCCAGCTGGCGATCGAGCGGGGACAGCTGCGGGACCTGGGGGAGGGAGACGGGCCAGACGATGTCAGCCATGCGGGGGATATCGACCCTCGCCCAGCCGAGGCCGCGCCGGGCCGATCTGGATGGTGCCACCACTCACCACCCAGGAGGTCCGCTCAATGGCCACTCTCACGCCCGTCATCCCCGCCGCTGCCGGCTCAGCCCTCGCCCTCGTCGCCGCCGCCGGCGGCGGCGACCAGTTCCTCAACCCGCGCTCGAACTCCCTGCTCCATGTCGCCAACGGAGGGGGCGCTCCGATCAACGTGACGATCACCGCCAAGGCGACCAGCCGGCCCGGCGATCAGAACTTCCCGCCGCAAACGGTGGCCGACCTGGTCGTCGCCGTCGCGGCCGGCGCCACGAAGGTCATCCCCGTCGGCAAGGCGTACACCGATCAGACCACCGGGATGGTGTCGGTCGGGTACTCGGGCGTGACCAGCGTGACCGTCGGCGTCGTCCAGCCCGAGTGATCCCCACCAATCTCCGCGGCGATCGCCGCGCTGCTTTCCCCTTCACCCCAGCCCCGGAGTCTCCATGTCTCACGAGCATGCGCCCCATCAGGGAGCCGACGTCGCCACCGCCCGCCAGCTCCTCGACCACATCGGCCACATCGTCGCGGCTCATCGGTGCCGCCAGATCTCCGCGCCGACCGCCGTCCGACTGATCTACGGCGCCGCCTCGGCCGCGTGCACCGCTGTTCGTGATCACCCAGATTTCTGCCAGGACCACGCCTGCCGGTGCGTGGTCCTGGCCTTTCACCCCGAACCACCGGTACCCAAGGACTCAGCCATGCAGATCCGTTTCGACACGACCCAGAAGGACCACGTTCCGTTCACGGTCACCAATCCGACCACCGGTGCGGACGTGCCTTACACCAACCCGCGATGGGAGTCGTCCGACGAGACCGTCGCCACGATCGAGGAAGACTCCGACGGCAAGGGGGCGTTCATCGTCTCCGGCGCCCCGGGCTTCTGCACCATCTCCCTCACCGTCGAGGTTGACTTCGGCGCCGGCCCGCACGACATCAGCGGCAGCCTGGACTGCCAGATCGACGAGTCCGGCCAGGCGGTGATCACCTTCAGCCCCGAACCGCCGGTCAGCAAGACGGCCTAACCAACCCGTCCGGCGTCGAGAGATGCCGGACGGATTTCTTGATCAACGGCGCCGCTTCACCTTTCGGGCAGTGTGAACGCGGGCGACCGTGCCGCCCGTGCCAACGCACAATGTGACGCAGTCTCCCGGTCCCATTGGGATGTGCGAGCCCCTCTGGAGCTTGCCGTCGACGTACACCTTTGTCGGCCCGATCGCGCCGTAGCCGCCGCCAACCGTTGGCATCTTGACCTTCATGGAGATCTCCTAGCCGACCTTGTGCGCTGGCATGCGCCTGGTCGACAGGAGGTGATCGTCCGCCCACAGGTTGAGGACATATTCGCCGGGCTCCGGGATGACCAGGCCTGGCACGCTGGCCACGTGGAACTGGAACTGCTGTGGGTCGTCGACCTTCATGGGGAGAGACTTGCTAAACAGCGGCGCTCCCTCGCCAGACGCCCTCATCATCTCGATCTTGAAGGCGAAATCGCCGCGGCCGCCGGTCGTGATGATGTAGATCACGAAAGGGTACATCGCGAGCGGATAGTTGTTTGTAAAGAAGAAGTGGAAGGTGCCGAGGAGGCTCATTTTCCCCGTTGCTGGGCACTTGTATATTTGGTCGCAGGGGATGACGGAAAGCACGGTCGGTGGGGCAATAACGGGCATTATTTCATCTCACGAGTGCGGCCCGCCATGGCCTGGTTAGGAGCGCTCCAATCACTCAACTCGCTCTTATGTACTGGTTGAGCACCTCTGACGCCTTCTCCAGCTTCGACTCGAGGGTAGAGATGCGAAGCTCGAGCTCGGCCACCTGCATCCGCAGCCTGGCGATCTCTGTGGCCTGGGCAAGTTCGGCCGCGGTCGCAGCCCGCGTGGTTGAATCGTGCTGAATATTCATTTTGGGGCACTCCAGCACGGCTTCTTGTCGCCATCGAAGCACACCAAGCCACTCACCGCCGAGTCCTTGGCCACCGCGCCTATCCGCTTCTCGCCATCTGTGCCGGTTAATCCGACAACCGATTGGCCGGCCGAGGCACTGAGCGATACCTGGGCTTTCGAAGTTGGATCCAAGATCGTGATACCGGTGCTCGTCGCATCTGCAGTGAAGCCCATCTGACGCGAGGCCGAAGTTCCACCAAGAATCAGGCCCGATTGATCAGCGGTGACGTTGGCGGCCAGGCAGGGTCCCGCCGTCGACCCACGCATCAGGAGCAAGGGGCCTTTGTCCGAAATCGTCAGCCCCGCCTCTCCACCGTCGGCCTTGGGAAGCAGGAAAAGCCCCACCGTGCCATCCGTATCTGCCAACGAGCATTGAGGGTGCCCCGACGTGTCTAAGAGCATGATGGCGGGTTTGTTGTCACGAACACCCAGCACAATGCGAGTCCGCCCAGCCTCGTCTGTGACGCGAATCTCTGGTGTGACGATCGATGTCGGCGGGGGCGCCCTGAAGGCGCAAAGCGTGGAGACGGCAAAGGCCGCCGAGACGAGAATGGCGGCCACGCGCCAGCGCCTGGCAGAGGCCTCCAGCAACGCGACCCGGTCTTCAATCGTTTGGTTCACAGCATGCTCCCGGTGAAAGCCCGCCTTGGCTTACCATCGCATCCTGCGATACACGAAAGTATGATCTTTTCCCAGGCGGGAATCAACTACCGGCGGCTGGCGACAGGTCCGATATTGAACCGGCCCTTAAGCCGGCGGTCCAAACGGCCGGCGTCGATGTGCTTGTTCATGGCGTTCAACACCAGGACGTCGATGACATCCTCCCCGTTCGTTCCACGGCCATGCTCGACCTGGACGGACGTCCCGTCCGGCCCCTGGTTGTAGACATTGACCACCGTGCCGCCGCCGCGCTGGAGCTGGTCGAGCGGGACGATCGCCTCAGGGCCCTTCTCTCCCATCTCGTTCCAGTGTCCGCCTGCCCAGAATGGCGTGCGGCTGGTGACGACGCCGCCGGCCGCCCAGGAGTCGTTCACGTTCATCGAGGGGCCCTGGGTGTTGCCACCCGCCGCCGATGACGGAGCCGCGCTGAAGAGGCCGCGGCCAAAGCCGACCGCCCCTTGAAATAGCGGCTCGACCGCCAGCTGCATGAGGCTCATCCGAAGAAGGGCTGTTTCAAACTCGTCGGCGAGCTTGTCAAAGTTGTACTTGCCGGACTTCACCATGTCGACGAGGGCGTCGTTGAAGGTATTGCGGAAATCCCAGACGGTTTGACTCAGCTCGCCACCAAAGGTGTGGTCCGCCTGGAGTTCAAGCTGGAAGAAATAGTCCTCAAAGTTTTTGCGGTACTTCGAGTCGAGCAGCCCATCGCGGAAGGCGGCGTCGATCTTGGCCTTCTCCGCCAGCACCCGCTCAGCTGGGGCCACTGTTTCGAGTAGAGCGCGGATCTCCTGCTCCCGGCGCTCCTTGTCAGCCTTCGCCTTTTCCGCCGCCTCCTTCGCCAGGTCAGCGTTGAACTTCTTGAGCTCGACCAGCTGCACCTCGCGGAGGGCGGCCAGCGCGTCGGCGTTGTTACCGAACTGCTTGACAACCTCCGCCTCCTCGGCGGCGAACCGGGCGAGCAACTGAACCCGCTTGCCCTCCTCCTCCGAGCTGGTGGCGACCAGGTACCTCGTGTTGAGATCGGTCCGGAACTTCACCAACTCGGTAAAGCCGGCGGCGATCTTCTTCCCGATCGCGGAGGCCTTGCCGCCGAGCTCGGCGGCCCGCGCCCAGAACCAGTCCAGCGACGCGCTCAACGAGACCAGGTCGGTCTTCACCTGGGTCTGGGTCTGCGCCGGCGGCGCGATCCCCTGGTACGCCTTGACCAGCTCCTCCCTGGCCGCGTCGAACTTGGCGGCGGCCTCGCGGATGCGCTGACCGGCGGCGTCGATCGTGCCGCCCGTCGAGTTCATAGCCTCATCCAGGGCCTGGGCGGTCGCCTGGGCCCGCTGCTTCACCTGCTCATCGATCTGTGCCTGCAGCGCGGTCACCCGTGCCATGAGCGGCTTCTCACCGCCCGGCCTGGCCGTCATCAGTGCTGAACCCAGCTCTCCCTGCAGCGTCCTCGCATCCACACCCGAGAGGTTGTGGACGTTGTCCATCTGACTCTGCAGTGCCCGCGTCCGATCCAGCGCGGTGTTGTATGCGGCCAGGGCGGCTTGTGCGTCCTTGAGCTGGCCCGCCAGGCTCTTCTCGATGTCGACGCCCGGGATCACGTTGAACACCGGGCCGAGGGCATCCCGCATGGCGTCGGTGATGCCCGGCGCCGCGGCGCGGATGGCGAAGATCAGGCCCTCGGCAAAGGTCGTGAGAATGACGCGGCCGGCTTCCTTCGCCGGCGTGAGGAGCAGGCCCTTGGATGCGTCCTCGAACTCGGAGAGTGCGGTCCGCACCTTCGACCGATCCGCAAGCGGGAATGTCCCGCCAGCCAGGCCGCGCGATACCCCGACCGCCGCCTTGATCGTGTCTGGCAGATCTCCGATCTTCAGCGACAGGCTGTCCATCAGGTCGGTGAGGACCGGGGCGATCTCGGTCATCAGCTTGACCTTCACGCCGAGCCACGCCTGGCCGACGCGATCGACGGCGTCGCCGTAGTCCTTGAGCTTCTGGAACTGCTCGTCGGTGAACACCACGCCCAGCCGGCGGGCCTTCTCCGCCTGCTCGCCGAGGTCCTTCAGGGCGCCGCCCGACTCGTTGAGCATCGTGACAAAGGCATCCGCGCCGGCCTTGCCGAACACGCGCTGGGAGAGCTCGAGCTTCTTGGCGGGGTCGCCGGCTCGGTCGATCGCCCTGGCGAAGTCCTGGATCAGCGACAGGGTGTCGCGGATGTGGCCATTGATGTCGATGAGCTGGACCGACGTCCGGCCCAGCTGCATCGTGGTGTTGCCGGCGGCGACCTCCTTGCCCACGGTCTTGAGGGCCTTGCTGGCCATCGTGCCCAGGGTTTCAAAGTCGATGCCGGCCTGGCTGGCGGCGAACCGCAGCACGGACATCTGGCCGATGGTCAGGCCCAGGCGTGCGCCGGCCTTGCCCACCTGGTCGACGGTCTCGGCGACTTCGCTCAGCGAACGGATCGTCCGCACCGCCAGGTACCCAACGCCGACGGTCATGAACGCGCCGATCGCCAGCGTCGCCGGCGTGAGCGACCGCACGATGCCGGCCGAGGTCGAGACGATCGACTTGCCGATGCCGACAAAGGCCTTCGTCATCTTCGACGAGGCCTTGTCGGTCTTCTCTGCGGTGTTGTCCACGGCCTTGCCGGCCGCCGCCAGGTCCTTCTGGAACTGGGCAATACCGGCGGTCAGCTCGACGCGGAGTTCACCGACCTTGTTGGAGCGTCCCATGGCGGTATCAGTCGGCCGCTTCCGAGTCGGGCGGGATCACGGCATCTGGCGGCAGACCGCCGGTCAATGCCGCCAGGTTCTGGTAGAACTGATGCGGTGTAGGAAGCCGCCTGGTTGTCTTGCCCAACGATGGGTAGAAGTCGGCCGGCACGAACGGCTTGCGCCGCCGCTTGGAGTCGCGGTTTACGTTGGCGATCAGCGCGGCGAGCACGCCGGCCCGCTGATCGAGGCGGCGCTGGCTCGCCAGCCAGGCACCCCGGTATTCGGCCAATTCGTCCGGCGTGAGGGCGTCGAACTCGGCGGTTCCCATGCCGAGCTCGACGCGGGCCCAGTATCTCAGCCGGCGGACGGAGGGGGCTGTGTGGGCTCGTCGTCCTTGGCGAGGACGAGCTGTGTGGTCGCCTTCACAAGGGCCTGCTGCAACTCGGTGTACGCGCTGTAAGCGAGATTGAGCGGGAGGCGCTCGGCGACGTCGTCGGGTGAAAGCTTCGAACAGACGGCGATGAAGTCCACGACCTCGCGGGGCGACAGGGCCTCGACGGTCTTGGCGCAAGCGGCGCGGCCTTCATCCGTGTCCAGCCAGGCGGCGATCTCTTCTTTCTTGGCGTTGGCGAGGCTTGCGGGAAGGACGTTCGATCTCGCGGCGATCTCGTTGACCATCGCGATCGGCGTCTTGCCTGTGTGGGTCTCCAGGCGGATGAGCGTCGCCAGGTTGAAGAGGACTTCAACCGCGGGCTCGACGGGGACTGTGACCTTCGGGGCGGACATGCTGGGGCTCCTGGGGTGTTGTGATGTGACCAATTCGGACGGGAAACGGCACACCCGACCGGTTGGTCGGGTAGCCGGGGAAGGGACGAAAAAGGCGTCCGCGGGGTGCAGCGTCCGTGCCTCCCCGCGGACGGCCCCGAATCTCAGGACGGGACGATCCAGCCGGTGGCAGGACCGGTCGCTTCGATCTCGATCTCGGTGGTGTTCTTGTCGTCAAGCATCACGTTGTCCTTGATGCTCGCGACGTAGCCGGTCCACTCGAACACCTTGGTCGTGATGGTGTCCGGTGGATTGATCCGGAACTTGAGCTTGTTGCCGCCGTCGAACGCGGTGACCAGCTTGCCGTAGTTAGTCGACGCCGGCTTCATCGAGATGTTGTACGTGGCGCGGCCGATGTTGATCAGGGCCGGGATTCGCTCCCGGGCGCCGCCGGGGGATTCGAAGTTGGTGACATCCACGAACTCGCGCTCGCGCGTCGGGGGCTGGATGGCGTAGAGCTCACCCATGTCGAGGAAGACCCCAGGATTCGCGGGGTCCTCAATCTGCATTTTGCTATTCAGTCCGATGTCAGCGGTGCTGGCGGCCATGATCGATCTCCTGGGCGACCAGGAGGACCGGCTTTACGCCGCCGGCTCCTTGTGCCAGACCAGGAAATCGGCAGAAGACGAGTACACCCCGACCGGCGCTTCGGCCGCGGCGTCGAAGCCGTCATCGGCGCCCTCGTACCCGTCGGTGTCGCCATCGATGAAGACACCCTGCACGTCGACTGCCGGCGTTCCGATGCTCGAGGGCCACGGGTTGGCAGCCTCGGCCGAGCCGCAGAGCCGCACGCGGATCTTGTCCATGATCGCCTTGGCCGCGTCGAACTCCGGGGAGAAGACGTCGATCTGGATCCGCGCCATGCACAGGCCCGTGTAGCCGGCGAACGCGACGTCACGCACCTTGGAGATCACCGCGTACCGCGCACACGGATACGTCGGTGTGCGGGGCAGGGTGACGGGGAACAGCCGGCCGGCAATGGCGGCGTGGATGCCGGTGTCGGCGTCGAGGTACTGGCGGATGGCTGACTCGAGGCTCATGAACCCTTGCCCCCTCTCCGTGGCGGCTGGAGCCTGGCGAGCTTCGCGGCTTCCTCGGTGAGCAGCTCGCCGACCTTGGCTCCGATGATGCCGTCCGCCTTGTTCGACTGGGAGTCAAACGCCGGCCGCATGAACGGCTTGGCGCGGGCGCCGGGGTGCTGCTTTCCGAGCTGCACGCCCGAGCCCTTCCGGCTGCTGTTCACCCGGGTCGCCAGCTCGGAGTCCTTGCCGACGGCGTGCGGCCTGGTCCCGAACTCGACCAGGTGGGCGTAGTGCCTGGGATCGACCTTGCCGACCTCGAGGCCGCCGCGGCCGGCGTTGCGGGCGACGATCGACCAGGTGGCTTCCTGGAAGCGGGCCTTCGTCCCGTGCGGTCCCTTCACCATGAACTTCTTGACGGTCCTCTTGAGGGCCAGGACCTGGGCGCGGCTGTCGATCGTGATGTACACCTTCAGATCGCCGCCGCGGATCTTCTTGCCGCCGCCGGCGTCGACGAGCTGCTGGCCGGTCTTGACGATGATCGACCGCTTGAGCGCCCCGTACCGAACCGGCACGCCTGCCCGCGCGGCGTCGCGGATCGGGAGAGCCGCGGCGTAGAGCGCTCGCCTGGCGATCTTGGTGCCGATCCGACCAGGCAGCTCCTCAAACACCCGCTTGAGGTGCTTGGTGCCGTCGATCGAGATGACATCGACAACCCGGTTGGCCACGCGATCTCCTCAGGTGCCAGGGCCGCTGCGGGGCTGCAGGACCGAGCAGGTCAGCTGAACTTCGTTCCGGGATTTCACCTCGGCCACGGCGTCGACCTTGAAGGTCTGGCCATCGATGAGGACCCGCATGCCGGCGACGAATCCCTCGCGGTAGCGGACGACGATCGTGGCGCCAACGGTGCCGACACGCTGCACCGCCTGGTACTGCTCGGCGCCGTCGGTGCCGTACCGCAGCTCGGCCCAGACCGTGGCCCAGGTCGTGTACGTCTCGACGGCCTGGCCCATCGCCGACGTCGTCGTGGTGAGCTGCTGGACGACCGCCCGCTTTCGCATCTTGCCGGCGCGCATCAGCCACCCCCGAAGGACCAGCCGTGCCAGTACATCCCGACCAGGAGCTCGAAGGTCTGCTGGATCTCGGTGGCGATCGTGCCGACCACGACCGTTTCCCGGTTCTCGTACCAGTGTCCGACCAGGAGCTTGATCGCCTGCTTCAGGCCGTCAGGCACCGCGGCCGCGTCGCCGTAACCGGCGACGTAGGTGATCTGCACGGCGTTGATCTTCCCCTCCTGGGTGTCGGGCCAGGACTCGCCGACGGCGGGCCAGATCTCCGCCGGCTCGACCTGGTCGTCGAGCTGGTAGTCGGCGGAGTCCAGTGTCTGGGCGTCGCCGGCTGAGTCGGTGTAGGCGATCGAGGTGATCGACTGCAGCCGCGGCCGCGGGAGCAGGATGGGCTGGACTACTCCACACTTATCCCGCGGGAACTCGTCCAGGCTGAGACGGAGCGTCTGGGTGATCAGCGCCCGCTGGCACCGCTTCTCGACCACGTCGGTCGCCGCGGCAATGAGCGACGCCAGCAGCGCGTCGTCGTCGTCGATGTCGACGCGGCAGTGCGTCTTGGCCTCGGCGAGCGAGACCGGCGAGCTGGCGGGCGCTGAGGTGACGACGTACTTCACTGGGCTTTGGGAGCCGCGGGTCCGGGGGTGGAACCACGCTGGGGTGGGCGGCGCTGGGGCGTGTCGCTGCCGGCGGCCGGATTGGCGGGAGGAGCAGATTGGGCGGACCTGGTCGCCGCGGTCTCGGGGGTCCGGAGGGTTGCGGTCTCCAGCTTGGCGATGTCGTCGCCGTTGACCAGCTCGGCGTGCCGGCCCTGGATGAGCTGCTGTGCGTGCCCGGGGGCGACTTCGTACTCCTTGCCTGGGAGCATGGCGCCCGTGGGGCCGGCGCTGAGGTGCTTCATTCGAATCCGGATCGTGCTCATCGGCGATCTCCGCAGAAAGAAAAACTCCCGCCGGCCGCGTTCGAGCGGCCGCCGGGAGTTGACATCGGACGGTCTCGGGCTCGGCCGGTCAGACAGCCAGGCCTGCGTTCTTCAGGATGGTGATGATCTCGTTGATCTTGCCCGCGTTGTCCGCGGTGTTGTTGCGGATCGCCGGCAGGACGTTGGCGACCAGGCCGTCGCGGAGCGCGTCGGCGGTCGCCGGCGAGTCCGCTGGGTCGGGGATCGCCTGGATCGTGTTGTTGGCGGTGCCGGCGCTGTTGTCGGTGAGCGCGGTGATCGTGGCCTGGGCGCCGTTGGTCTGCACGATCGCGCCGGTCTTGAGGTTGATGATGCCGCCCGAGAGGATGGTGATGACGCCGCCGCTGTCACATTCGAGCTCGGCGCCGCCCTGCTTGATCCTGACCTTGGCGTTGTAATCCGACATCGCGTGCTCCTGGTGTGGGCCAGTGGGGCCCGGGTGGGGGAAAGTGGGGGATGAGGCGGGGGAACGGGTACCGGAAGACCCCCGGTCGCCTACCGACGGCCGGGGAGTTGAGGGTCAGATGAGGTCAATCAGGGCGTGCCTTCGGCGGGCGCGGTGAGCGACTTGGTGACGATCGTGCCGGACAGGTCGCTCGAGCGAGGTTCCACGCGACTCCCGAAGAGGATCGCGTAGCAGATGTCCAGGGTGCTGGAGGTGCCGCGCTTGAAGATGGGGCGGATGTAGCGGTCCTGGGGCTGGAAGATTTCCTCGGCGACGTTCTCGTCGGAGGTGCCCGACGCGAGCTTCGAACTGGCCAGCGTGGCGGCGTCGCTCATGTTGGCCTGCTCGCCCTGCTCGATCTGGACGAAGTTGTTGGCGGCCGCGGTGCCGAACCGGCCCACGAAGATGACGCCGGAATACCCCTGCATGTCGATCGTCGCGCCGGTCACATCGGAGGTGCCGGCGACGGTGGGCGCCACGACCTGGACGATCTTGATCTTGTCGAGAAGCTGATGCACGTGTGTGCTCCTTGAAACGGCGAATCGGGAGGAGGCGGCCGGGGAGTCGCCCGGCCGCCGCGGTAGCTGTTGTGCTCGCCGGGGTTCGCCGGCGAGAGGCGGGGCCGGCTGCTCAGGCCAGCTTGACGCGGGAGAACGCCTCGGCCAGGCGGGGCATCGCGTCATACTTCCGGCGGACGATCACCTCGATCTGGTTCTGGCGGGCCTTGGTCTGGTCGAGAACCAGGAGCTCGAACTCCAGGGCGTCGGCGATCACGTAGTGGCTGAAGTCGCCCACGATGCCGACGTACTGACCGGTGGTGAAGGTGTTGGGAACCCACTCGCTGAGGATGTAGGGACGGCCGAGGATTGACGCCGGCATGCCCTCGCGGGTGATCGGATTCCAGATGTAGTTGCCGCTGCCGTCCTTGAGCTTCCGGATCTTCGTCAGGGCATTGCGGTGGAACATCCAGGTCGCGTTGGCCTGGTACTTGCCCTTGAGGTTGTCGAGCGCCTCGATCAGACCGTCCCACTGGATCTCGGTCGAGGTGTTGCCGGTCGAGACGTCACGCGCGGTGGTGATGCCGTCGGCCGAGGCGGTGAACACACCCATGGGCTCGTTCGTGCCGTTGCCGGTCAGGAACTCGCGCTCCTCGAGCTCTCCGGCGTCGCGGGCCAGCTCCTCGCGGACGATCGCCATCGGGTCCATGAATGCCGACCGGAGCAGGTCGCGGGACACCAGGATCGAGCCCGTCACGTAGTCGGGCTTGAGGACCTTGTTGCCGAACTTCAGCGAGGTGTCGTCGGTCGAGTCCGAGAGCTCGCTACCGCGCTGGAAGGTGCTGGCCTTGTTGGTCCGGGTCCGGATGCCCAGCGTCTGGGCGGTGGGAACCGGGATCGCCGTCGAGATCTTCCGGATGAAGACCTCGTCGTCGAGCTCCTTGAGGATGCCGACGGCCATCTGCTCGGGCGTGATGAGGTAGCCGCCGGAAACGTCGATCGTGGACTGGAGGTTCCGCTGCTCGACGCCGCGGAGGACATCGCGGAAATCGCGCTGATAGTCGTCCGTGCAGCGGCGGGCGACGGGCGAGTCCTTGCCGAACCGCAGCTCGACGCCGCGATGCTCGAGGACGACGTCGCCGTTGTCCTCATGGGCGCGCCGGCCTCCGCCATTGCCGGGGTTCTGGGGCTCGGACTTGCGCTTGCCGCGTTCCTCCATTGCCCGGCCGGCGGCCTCGAGCTTGGCGCTGCGGGCGTCGCGCTTTTCCTGGGTGGTGATCTCGCCGTCGAGGCGGTCGTATTCGGCCAGGAAGCCGTCAACCTGCTTCTCCTCGTCGGCAGTCAGCTCCCGCTTCTCGGTCTTGGCCTTGTCCTGGATGCTCCGGGCATCGGCGACCGCCTTGCCCGCCTTCTCACGCAGATCCTGCAGGTACGCCATGGCGGCGTCCTCCTTGGGTCGATGCTCGCGGCGCCGTCCTGCTACGGCTCGCGGCTGTGCTGGTCGGAAGCCGGCACGCCCCAAGGGCTCCGGCATCCGCCCGCGCCCGTCACCGCCAAAGTCCCAAGGACACGCGGAGTCGGCGCGGCAGGATTGCCGGTCCTGCCATCGACGAGGCGCGGGTTCGTCACGGGCCCAGGAGCTTCAGTCGCCGCTCGGCGATCGCCACGCGCGAGGCGCGGAGGTTGGGCGTCGGCACCACGATCGACGGATTGGTGAGGTTCCGCTGCTCCAGGCGGCGTTTTGCGATGTCGGTTTGCGGGTAGGCCGGATAGGCCACGGCCGAGATGTCGAACAGCTCGACCTCGATGAGGCGGCGGACGTAGTACGTCGAGCCGTCGTCCCGCTTCTCTTCGCGCCACTCGTCCTGGAGGCAGTAGAAGCCGAAGCTCATCTGGGAGATGTCGCCGCGATCGACGCTGATGACGTGGTCCCGCCCTTCCTGGGTGTCGGGGACACTCAGCTCGAATCCCAGGCCGGCGGTGTCGTCGGTGAGGGTGAGCGTCTTTGCCCGGTTGCGGCCGAGCACGCGGCCTGAGTCGTGGTCGATCAGGTACCGGACATCGTCGACGCCCTTGATGGCACGGGAGAACGCGCCGGGGGCGATCTCCTCGAAGAACCAGCCCAGCCACTCGGACCGCTGGTTGTACACCGCGGCGTGGCCGCCGAGCTTGTCGGACTTGCCGTCGGCGCTTCGGATCGCGCGGACGCTGCCTTTGACGATGTGCCGGCTTTCACGATCGACGGTCTGTGCCGTGGTGCTCATGCCCGGTTGATCGGGCGGGCGCGGGATCAGGCCGCGGCGAGCACGCCGGCGAGCAGCTCGGGGAGCTGGTCGACGAACCGCTGGGCCCGGTCCGCGGCCCAGCCGGTGATCACGTCCGCCGGCGGCGTGGACGACTGCAGCGAGCTCTTCGACTCGTCGACGTGCCTGGCGGCAATCGCCTCGACGACTCGATCGACAAACCTGTCCCCGACCTGGACGCGCTGCTCGAGCAGGTAGCCCTCGAGCGTTTCCATCGGCGAGCGCCACCAGCTGCGGACATGCTCGGCATGCCCGGGGTAGAAGCTCGCCGCCCAGCTCGACAGCTCGCCGCGGGCCAGCGCCCTCCGCGCCTTGTCGACTTCGGTATGGAGGAGCCGGCCAGCGCCGTCCAGGAGGAAGCCGCGGAACGTCTCCACCGCCTCCTTGGCGGCCTCGGCGGGGTTCGATCTCGCCGACGGGTCCTCCGGGTTCTGGGGATCGCCGCCAGGCGACGGTTCGTTCGGGGTTCCCTGCTTTGGCGCGGGGGCGGTTCCGTCGACGACGCGCTTGACGATCGTCATGTTCTGGGCGAAGAAATGGGCGTCGCCGATGTCGGCCGGCAGGGCGTTGAGGTTCTCTCGCCGGCGGATGTCGTTGATCGTGAGCCAGCCCCACTGCAGGCCGGTCTTGTAGGCGTTATACCGGCTCTGGATGTCGCCGCGGAGCAGCCCCTCCATCACGTGCTCGGCGATCATGTTCTCTCGCTCGCCGTTGAGGAAGAGCTTTTGCCAGACCTCGCCTTCCCACCGCGCGGCCCACCCCTGGAGGCAGTCGCCGGTGTAGGTCAAGGCCTCGGACTCGAGGTTGCTGTTCGTGGCGCCGCTCATGTCGCCGATCTTGTGCGGCTTCATCCGGAACCAGCGGCAGATCTCGGGGACCTGGAACTGCCGGCTCTGGAGGAACTGGGCGTCCTCGAGGGGCATCGTCATCGCCTCGAACTTCAGGCCCTGCTCGAGGATGTGGACCTTGTGCGAGTTGTCGATGCCGGAGAAGACCCTGTCCTTCCACTCCTTCAGCCTGGTCTGGGCCTTGTCGTCGAGCTTGGCGGCCGTGGTGAGGAAGCCCGCCGGCTTGGCGCCGTTGCCGAAGAGCCGGGAGGCGAACTGCTCCTGGGCGGCCGTGAGGCCGAGGGACTCGCGTGCGATCTTCACGACGCTCCACCCGACCAGGCCGTCGCCTGGCCCGCGGAGGTGGAGCATGTCGGGGGCCTCGATGGTGTCGATCGAGCCATCCTTGCGGATGACGTCGTAGACGATCCGGCCGTCGGCGGTCCGGCGCGGGGTCACCGCGTAGGACTCGAGGAACCAGAGGTTGAGAGGCCGGCCATCGCCGCCGCGCTCGATCTCCGCGTAACCGTTTCCCCAGAGCTGCCCGCGGGTGGTCATCGTCTCCCGGAGGCCCATGCCCGTGACGAAGTCATCGTTGGCCTGGCGGTTGAGCAGCCAGTGAACCCGGTGGCCCGGGTTCTCGACCTTGCCATCGCCGGCACGGCGGTACACCTTGAAGGGGATCTTCGCCAGGTCCTCCGACCGGCAATTCACGCACGCGTACACGGTCGAGATGGCCAGGGCGCCATACTCGTCCATGCGGACGCCGGCCTTGGTCTTCGAACCGCCGAGCTGGTCCAGGAGCCAGGCCTTGGGATCGGAGAGCGACGACTCGTCCGAGGATCGGGAGCGAAGGCTGCCGCCAATGAGACCCATGAATCACTCCCCGTCTTTGTTGGCCTTGCGACGCGAGGCCGCCGCGGCCGATGCCCGCAGACCCCAGGCGGTGAGGAGGCTGCCGATCACGATCAGGGACCAGGCGGGGCTGAGCATCCACACGCCGACGCCGAGCATGGCAAGACCCAGCAGCGTGACCACGTCGAAGCCGTCAAGGTGCAATGCCGGGCTCCTACTCCAGCGAGATGGGTTCGCGGTCCTCATAGACCGATCGCCCGTCGTCGGGGGACATGAGCCGGCTGACCGCGATGATCAGCGCGACGGCTCCGTCGATCTTTTCGGCCGATTTCTCCTTCGTCGGCATGATGTTCTCGTTGCGGTCCCGGACGATCGCCACGTTGGCCAGGTGCCAGCGGAGGATCGGGTGCTTGGTCTGGATGAACTCGCCGGCGACGATCATCCGCTCGGTCTCTTTGGATGCCGGCGACATGGTGGCAAAGCCCTGGCGCACGACCACCATCGGGAGGCCGTGATCCTCGAGGAGCCGGTTGCACAGGTCCTGGGCGTTCCAGGGGTCAAAGCCGATCGACCTGGGCGAGTACTTCTGGTCCAGCTCGAGCAGCGTGTCCTCGATGTAGCGGTAATCGATGCGGCTGCCGCGCGTGAGGGTGATGAAGCCCTGCTTCGCCCATGCCCGGTACGGCACGTTGTGCCGGCGCTCGAGACTCTCGATGTTCTCCTCGGGGAGCCAGAACCGGGGAATCGCCACGACCCGCCTGGTCGTGGGGTCGCGGAAGAGATGCACCGCGGCCGCCAGGTCGTTGGTGCTGCCCAGGTCCAGGCCGATGACGTTCTCCCATCCGACCAGCTCCTCGAGGTTGATGGTGCCGGCGCAGGCGTCCCATGGGTCGAGCGACAGCCAGCGTTCGGCCTGCTCGGTCCAGATGTTGAGGTGGTACCGCTTGAACTTGTTTTCTTCGCTCGGCGTCGAGATCGCTTCCTGGTACGCCTCGCGGATGCGGTCTTCCTTGGCCGACACGCCATACCCGGGGTTGGCCTTCTTCCAGGTCTCGACGGAGTGCCAGTCGTCCTTCTCGTCGGCGCCGTACACCACGGCGTAGAGCTGGTCGTCCTCGACCGCGCCTGTCAGCACGTTGATCGCGTGCTTTCGCTTCTCGTAGCAGATGCTCACCAGGTTGCTGCCGGCGGTGGTCGCCATGAAGGTGAGCGGCTGCCGGCGGGCGCCCTGGGCTGAGGTCAGCTTGTCCAGCAGCGGCCGGTCGTTCATCTCATGCAGCTCGTCGATGACCAGGCCGTGAGGGTTCAGGCCGTCCTTGGTCTTGCTCTCCGAGCTGAGCGCTTGGATGTACGAGAGCGTCGTCGGAACCACGATCGTCGCGGTCGAGTCATACACCTTGCCCAGGTCACCCAGCACCGGGGACTGCCGCCACATTCTCGCGGCCTCGGTGAACACGATCTTCGCCTGGGTCTTGTCGTTGGCGGCGGTGTACACCTCGGCGCCGGGCTCGCCGTCGGAGGTCGCCAGGTAGCACACGACGCCGGCCGCCAGCGTGCTCTTGCCGTTCTTTCGCGGGATCTCCCAATAGGTCCGGGTGAACCGCCGCTGGCCGTTCCGGCGCTTCCAGCCGAAGAGCTGCCGCAGGTGGTGACGCTGCCAATCCTGGAGGATGAACGGCTGGCCCTGCCACTCGCCCTTCGAGTGCTTCAGGCATTGCTCGAAGAACTCGCACACGCGGTCGGCCGCGGCGTCGTCGAACCAGTACAGGCCCTTCTTGGTGGTGACCTTCTGTAGTGGGGGCAAGGGCTAGGCCCCCTGGGCCTGGGCGCCGGGGAACATGAACTTGCGCCGCAGGGCGTCGACGTCCTGCTGGCTCTGGGCATCCTTGATGCCGGCCTCCTCCGCGGTGTGAATCCTGGTCCGCGCCGCCGGCGTCAGGCCGAACTCCCGCTCCATCGTGATCAGCTGCTGTTGCAGTCGCAGGCAGACGCTGACCTGGGGGTACGCGCGGAATCCGAGTACTCGCCCAGGCACGGCCTCGCCCTTCTCGTTCATGCCGGGTTCGCCGCGGACGGCATGCGTGGGCCCGTGCTGTTCGAGGAATCGCCGGATCTGGACCCACTGGGCGAGCATGTCGCAGTATCTGGCCAGGGCGATCGCGTCGATCTTCCGCGCCAGGCCGCAGGCGGTCATCTCGGGGACCAGGCGATCCCAGTACTTCTTCCCCAGCTCGTTGAGGAAGTCCGGGGCCTCGGGCATCCCCGCCGGCGGGACGACTTCGCGCGTGTTGATCGGTCGCCGGCCAGGGTTGCCGGAGGCGAGCTTGAGCGCGGTCGGAGTTGGGGCAGGTCCTCGACGTCCCATGACGGGTTTCGAATCGACCAGAATCGCCCTTGCGGGCGTCAGAAGGCGGATTTGACAGGCCGGGGAGGGGCGGGGAAGATGGTCGACCCCCCGATTTTTCAAAACCTGCGCCCGCGTTTACAACGCCTGCGACGCGGTCCTTGGTCAAAACCCCCTGGTATTTTGACCCCCTACCCCCTTGGCGCGGCGCGCTCTAGCGGCCTCACGGCGGCCCGCAGCGGCGTCCTGGCCCGTCTTCCGCTTGTGGCAGGTAGCGCAGAGTCCCCTGAGATTGGCCTCGCTGTCGTCGCCTCCAAGGGCTTTGGAAACGATGTGATCGACCGTCGTGCTGGGTGCTCGCGTGCACACCTTGCAGATGGGATCGCGGGCGATGATGACCGTCCGCAGTCGCCGCCAGTCCGCGCCGTAACCGCGCTTGTGGGCCGACTCCCTCGAGGTACGCCACGGCGTCGCCGGCTGCTGTCGATCCGCGTGCTTGGAGCAATAGCGATCGGTCGTGGCGCGACCGCAGCCTGGCCAGCCGCAGGGATGGGGGAAGCCTCCGGGCATCAGTCGTAGAGGGCATAGATGCCCGAGGCCGTGGTGCTCGCGCTCCAGATGCGCTTCACCGACAGCGGGTGATACCCGACCCCGAAGTACTTGGTGATGGTGACGCCGCCCACGGTCGTGAGCTGGATGTTGCCCGCGGTCTGCACCTCGATCGCCTTAGCCACGTTCGGCAGGTCGTTGGCGTCGTCGGGCGTCACGAGCGCGATGTTGCGTGCCGGCGAGCTGAGGCCCGGCTGCCTCGTACTGACGTTGTCTGCCACGGTGATCTCCTGAGGAACGGTTCAGAACCCGACGCCGAGGACATTGGCTCCGCCGGCCGAGGATGCGATGCCGCTGTCGGCGGCGGCGGCACGGATCGCCGTGGCCAGAATGCCGCCTTCGTATGCGCCGGATGTCTGGGATGGGTGGGTGCCGTCGGCCAGGTACCACGGCCCGTTGAGTGTCACGGTTGCGGTCGGGGATGATCCGCCGGTGAGCGCGATCGACGTGGTCTGAAGCCTTGTGGTCGACCCGGGCGTGGTGTTCAGCTCGTTCGTCCTCGAGTAGGTACCGATGAGCTGCACGACGTAGGGGGTGCCAGGTCCTGGGCCGCCGCTGACAACGACCTTGCCGTCGCCGCTGATGTTCGCCATCGCCTCGAGCGCGGTCTCGACCTGGGCGGCCGTGGCGTTGTACGCGATCGCGCCGCTCTCGGTTGCGCCCAGGCTGAGCTTGAACGTGCCGCCGGTGGGAGTGCCGGTGATCGTCACCGTACAGGCATTGGGCTGCTTCGAGCAGCATCCGTACATGTCGAAGCAGCATGCACGCGAACGCGTCTGGCACGCCGCCAGGATCGCCAGCCAGCGGTTCTCGCAGACCGTCCTGGTCATGAGCTGGCTTTGGTGTGGATTGAGGAACAGCACCGTCGGCGTCACCGCGCCTGTCGAGTAGAGCGAGCAGTGCTCGGCGATGACGTCGTAGACGGCCTGAACGGCGGCGATCGTGGAAGTCAGCGTGCCGGCCGCCAGGTCGTTGTACTCCGTGCCGGCGGGGTTCGTGAACATGTCCACGATGAAGAGGTTGGGCTTACCCATCGCCTCGAGCCAGGCCCTGGCGTTTGCCTTTGTGCACGTCGGCGATCCACCGCCGCCGAGCATGGCCAGGATGTCGGACGAGTTGTACCCGCCGATACCCATCTGGCCAAAGGACAGGCCGGGCAGGCGAGTGCCGCCGCTGTGGGCGTAGAAGTAGAACCCCATCGGGACGAGGTACTTGTTGGTTTCGTCAACGCCGGTGCCGAACCGCACTCGCATGCCTGGGAAGCCCGACCCGCTGCCGCAGTCCATGTCGACGTACTTGATCTGGGTGGTGCCCAGCAGCGAGGTGTCGGGTGCTGACCCCACGTCGACGTTGTTGCGCATCGCCTGGGCGCGGACGGTGTCAACCATCAGGTTGTCCTGGAGGTAGATAAACCGTGCCATCACGGATTTGCCTTCCCAGGGATCTGAGTCACCGTAGTTGTCGACGTCGTTGAGGTTGGCGGTCACCGGCGGCGATCCGAAGTCGGCAACACCAGTCGACCAGCGGAACTCACGCACGTTGACCGGGTTGATGCCGTGCCAGCCGCCGTTGAAGGTGGCGCCGGGAGCCCTGGCCGTGAAGACGCTGGTTGAGCCCGCACTCTCCGACAGCGACGCGGAGTACGTGCCGCCGCCGTTGTAGGCTTTACAGCCGCGGCCCACGATCGGCACGCCGGTCATGCCGCGGGCAAAGTTGTAAGCGTTGTTGGCGTCGGTGGAGTCGTCGGCGGTCTTTGAGTCGCCGACAAACATCGCGGCACATCCCGCCGCGGCAAAGACGGCCGCGGCGCAGAGATCCAATCGATAAGCGATCATGGATTCAACCCTTTGCGGTTTGCTTGCGGACCAGCTCCGCCAGCGCTTTGGTCTCGGTGGTGTTGGCCTCTACGGCCTTGGAGTTGCGGTCGATCGCTTCGGTGAACGCCTGGCGGTCGTCGGCGCGTTCCTTGGTGTGGGCTTCTCGTTCTGCCTGCATCTCCTCGCGGAACGTGGCATCACGCTTGTCCGCGTTACGGTCGAACCGATCAAGGAGCTTGGGTAGTCCCCAGATCAACATCACCGCCAGCAGGCCGAAGTTGCCCGCGTCCAGCATCACCTTGAACGTCGCTGGGTCCATCACAGCCCTCCGCCGAGGCTGCGGAGGAACGTCAGGAGCAGGGGGGCGATGGTGTCGCCGAGCTCGGCCGAGACCTCGAGCTCTCTCAGCCGCGCCTCACGCTCGGCATCGGTCAGCGCGTTCCACGCCGGCACAAGCGCCTCGAGCGACTGGTTCATGGCCTTCTGCGGCGAGCTGGTGAGCGTCGAGAACTCGTCGGCCGAGGCAGTGAATTGGTTGGCGCCCTGTTGCTCGAGGTGGAACCCCTTGAGCTGGAGGTCTGCGCCCGAGCTCCAGGTCATCTTCATCCCGTTGGGGAGCTGGACGAACAGGTCGCGGGTCGGGGTCCCCTGTGCCGCCCGCGTCATCGAGCCGTCGGGGTTGAACTCGGTGTAGGCCGCTGCCGCGGCGGATTCGAGGTTGTAGTTCCACTTGCGGCCGCCGCCGTCGTCCGCCTGGGCGAGTCCGATCCGGTTTGGCGATCGCGGGTTGGCCTTGGTGTACTCCGCATTCTGGCGGTACTCGCCGCCGATCTCGGTGCAGCCGGCCGGCCCGCACAGACAGGCGATCGCCGCGGCGAAGAGGAATACCAGCAGTTCACGGAAACGGGCGCGAGGAAGGGTGATGCCCAGCATGGCAGACTCCTGGCCGCCGGCATGCTGCTACGTTGCCTCACCGCCGGCGGCGTTCCCTTCATCGGGGATGCGCCGCTTCAGCCGGCCGTAGGCGGTCAGGCAGGTCACGTGCTTCTTGGGATCGCCGCGGATGGCAAACGCGATCGCCGGCCAGCTCATCGCCTTGACGTCCCGGAGGTACAGAACGAGCCGGTCTCGGAGCTGGGTCTCGCCGCGGCCACGGCCGTCGCCTCGGATGCGTGCCTTCTCGTCGGGATCGATGCCAAGCTCCCTCATGGCGCTGTACAGGACCGCCGCTGCCTCGTCAGACGTCATGGCTCGCTCCTCTGGGCTGCAGGCCTCGGCCGCCAGTGCCCGCTTCCGCCGCGCCGTGAGGTAATACTGCCGCCGGCGGAACGTGTCTGGGCCAGGCCCGCCCTTGGTCCAGCACGGCGTCGCCGTCGCCTGGCTCGTGAGGGCCTTGCCGGCGACGATGAACCGCCGGCGAGTTCTGGATTCGCCGCGGATCACGATGAAGCCCTGGCGGTAGAGGGCCTGGATTACGGTGACCGCCGCCTCGATACCAACGCCCATGCGATCCGCCAGCCCGCGGTTGGAGAGCAGCTCTCCTTCGTGGGCGAGCATGACCAGCAGCGCGGCCTTCTGCATCAGCGGTGACACGCCGGCCCCGCGCCGGCGATGTTCCCGAACCGTCACCAGCTCGGCGTCGGCGACCGCCTGCAGGCGCTCGAGGAGGATGGCGGGGTCAACCTCGCTCATTTGAGGCCGGATGGGAAGAGCCAGGGCGCCGCGGCGATCGCGGTCTTCCGCGGATACACCGCCATGCCCATGCTCACCAGGTGCGTGGCGTACCGGTTGAACGTGCCGCCCGAGGCCTCGTATCCGGCTCGCTCGGCGACCTCGGTGCGGCCCAGGGGCTGGCCGCGGCCGTCGAGCAGGACCTGAAGGACCTTGCGGTGCGGAGCTTCGAGGACATCGAGCGCCCGGGCGTGCAGATCCGCCAGCCGCGGGGGCTTCGCCGGCTTGCCGGCTTTCGATGCGCCGCCAGGCGTGAGGCTGAGGAACCCGGATTCCGGGTACTCGACCAGGCACGCGGAGACGAGCGCGGTGACGTACCGGTTGAAAGTGCCACCGGTCGGTGTGTAACCGGCCACGCCGGCGACCTGGGCCCGGCTGGGCTTCTGGATACCGACCACGGCCCACCACGCCAGCGCCTCGAGGATCTTCAGGTGTGAGGCCCCGAGCTCGGCGTCCAGCTTCGCCGGCGGGGTGGAGGTTGCTGTCCCTCCACCCCGGGCGGTGCCGTTCACCGCCGCCGCGGTGGTGATGGCCCCTCGGTCCCGGGCGCGCACGCTTCCGACGGCACCGTTGCCGAAGTTGGAGCCGTTTTCCGCCCGGACTGGCGGCTCCGCGTATGACTCACCGGCCGGGCTGGAACCGGCTTGGGGCACGGGTGTGGTTCGTTGTGCTCGCTCGGACAAGAACCGGTGATGCTGCTCGGCGTGCGAGATCGCTTGCCTCAGGCATTCGATGATCGTGGCGGCCCGAGGCATGACTACCGCAGCGGCCGAGGCTACCGCCTTTTCGATCTGGTCCTCGATGTCAATCGGTGGAGCATACTCCGCCGGCTTTGCCTTGGCCTCCTGAAGCTCCCTTTTGAGTCTCAGGATCTCCTCCCGCATGAGCTTTGGATCGCTCTGCTGGGCCTTCTCGACCGACAGCTTCAGCCGGTCGCGGAGTGGCGCGATGTCGACCGCGAGGAACTCAAACGGCGGCGGAACGGGCTTGCCCAGCTTCGGGGTAGCCGAGCTGTCGTAGGTGGCGCGTTCGGCGATCTGGGCCTTCGCAAAGATGTTGGCCCATACTGGGGACCAGACGTACCCCTGGCCCAGCTTCAACTCGCCCAGGCTCTTGAGCACCTCTTTGAGGTGACCATCGTCGGCTTGGTGCTCGATCCATTCTTCGATCGCCTTGCGGTCCTGGGGGCTGGTGACCCGGTGCACGATCATCATGTCGACCTGGGTCAAGACTTCCTTGTTCACCGACGCCGGCCGCTGGTCGATCAACATGGCGCCGAAGCCGGTCCCGCGGCCGAGCCGGACGATGTCTCGCACGGCACCAACGCACCGGGCTTCCTCGCCGCTCACTCGCTGTGGCACGAATGCGGAGGCTTCGTCGATCACGACCAAGAGAGGCCGACGGTCGTTGGCCTTGCGGAGGTAGAGCTGCTCGAGCAACTCCGTGACGACGCGTCGCTGAGCCGCCTTGGACAGATGGCGTACCGAGATCACCATCGATAAGCCGGTGTCAAGGACCGCGTCGGCGATCGCGATGCCCAAGCCTGGCGTCTCGGCGATCGGAATATCTCCGCGAGTGCCGCCCATGATTGGAATGGGAAAAGCCGGCGTGCCGGCGGCGCGGCGGGCCCGCAATCCCCACCATACGTCGGTCGGGTCGACGATCACGATCTGCTGGCCGAGCGGGATTAGCTGCTCGACCAGGACAGTGGCGGTGTTCGTCTTGCCGGAGCCTCGGATGCCTAGCACGCTTGAGGCCTGAGCTCCAACATCATCCGGGATCTCGACATTCGGGGCGATCAACATTTCAGCAGGCTCCTACAAAGTTGTCGTCTGGCCAAACCCACAGCGGACGGGTCTTCAATTCGCCTCGTTCGTGCTTTTCGAAGCACTCCGGGCAGCAGGGGTGCCCGCCCCATGGACCGGTGTCGTTGTTGGCGACGATCTCGCCCTCGTACATGGCAATTCCCAGATCGCTCCGGTCGTCTTCGGTCAACGCGCGGCCGCACGCGCCGCAGTGTTCAGCGTTGTCCATCGGATGGCTCCTCTTTGAGTTTGCTGGGCGCCTGCCAGCGGCATGGGGGCTCGGTACCCGGCTCGAGGTCGACGATGACGCGGATGCCTGGCAGGAACAGCGACCACTCCGGCGCCGCCCCTATTGGCTTGCACCGCTCGCGGAGGAGGCGGTAGAAATCATCGGTGACGTGAAGATCCTCGCCCCAGTGGGCAGGCTTTGGCCTGGCCTCCAGCTCGGCGAGCGTCCGCTGCAGCGACTCCAGTGTCGGGGCATCTGCTGTGGTCGTGGTGTTGCCGGTGGTGAAGCCGGCGAACATGAACGGCGTGTCGTCTTCGCGGAAGTGCCGGAGGAGGACCTGGTCGCTGCGGTCACGCGCGGCGCATCGATAGCAGAGATCGCCCGCCAGCCGGCTGGGAATCGGAGACTTACAGCGCGTGCACCAAGGGCGATCACCCATCGATGGCCCTCCCAAAGTGCGAGGCTGAGATCACAACGACTTCTTCCAGCTCGACGCCGGTGCCTACCGGGTAAATGGATTCGAGGGGTACGTAGTCGTCAGTGGATTCAAGATCGCCGGCGGCCTTGGCGCGGTACGCCGCGGTGAGCTCCCGGCCATATCGATCACAGGCCTTGTGTTCTTCGTAGTTGGCGGCGACGAGGACACGCGCGTTATCTGGCAAGTGTTCGATCGCGGCTTTGAGCTGTGCAATGGTCATGGCTTCACCTCGCGACCGAACACCTTGGCCCACCTAGCCAAGCGGAACGTATTTGCTTCCTGAATTGCGATCTTGATAAACGAGAGGACCTTGGCGCCCGCCGGCGGGGCGGGGTCTTCTGGATTCGCCGGCTTCCAGTGCGTATAGACCAGGCGGTGTCTTCTCACGTAGAAGACCAGGCCGCGACCTTCCGCGATCGCCCGCCCGAGTGGGGGACATGCGCCTACGGCGTAAGCCAGGCATGGCACACACACCCACGGCTGAATCACCATGGGACAGGTCCTGCCGTCGATGTCGATCGTCTGGCCCTCATACGGCCATCTCGACCGAGGCACGCACACAACCGAGGCGTCGGTGTCGTCCCAGCAGACATGGCACCGGCGCTCGGCGATGCTCCGGCGGAGCTTCTCCTCGTCGTATTTGCCGAAGTCGAGCACTCGGCAATCGGGATCGGGCTCCCATTCGGTCTGGAGATCCATGCCCGGCCACTTCGCCGGCCCCAGGCCGATCCGCCCCTTCACCGGGCAGACGACCATCGGAACCGGCAGGCCGCCCTGGACCGGGCAACCGCTCAGGTGCGCTGGAATCTCACGCCTGGCCATAGAGCGTGGCTCCTTCCGCCGCGGTAATCTTGCTGGCGACGATCACGACGCCGGGCGCGTAGCCCTTGGCGACGTACCACTTCCGCACGGCGCCCTGGCAGACTTGGCAGTCGTCTCTGAACAGCCCCGCTTCCTTCAGCGCGTCCATGACTGCCTTGTCGATGTTGTCGCGGTCGGGCTTGACGGTGTGCAGGATCGGACCATCGGGGTCTTTCTTCCGCATGAGATCCTGAGGCCTGGGGAAATAGGCGTCGATCGTGAGCGAGATCGGGCCGGTCCACGGCTCCGCCGGCATCTTCTGGAAGGTCGCTAGCCTGACCGCCTCTGCCCAGGCGTTGGCCTTTGCCCATCGCTTCTCCGCCTTGGTACCGCTCCGGCTGGGCTTCTTGGGCTGGTAGACCTGGGCGAACCACTTTCCGTTCTTGCCCTGGCGAGCTCGGGCGAGCGGGCGTGGGCGGCCGTGCGGAATGCCCGACACAGTGAGGGTGATGGTCTCGTTCAAGATGGCACCTCCTGACCGACGGCTTTGGCCAGCTCGGCGAGCGACTTCTCGGCATCCGTGGCGAGCTGGCGGAGCGACTCGGCTTCGCGGCGGGCCGTGGCAACCCTCCGCTCGAGGCTGCTGTATCCGACGAACGCCTGCATCGCGGCGACGGCGGCGCCCATGTTGCGGCCGGTGTACTCGGTGATCTTGATGCCGGAGGCGGTCTCGAAATCCGCGACCGATTGCCGGAGGCGCTCGGTGGTCTTGTATTTCCCCTCAGCCTCCAGGCGTGCGTCCATCTCCTTTCGGAGGTCCTCCCGGAGCTCGCGCTCCGCGGCGGTCACCTCGGGGCGCGGGGCGACGTACTCCTGGGCTCGGCGGAGGATGCTGGCGAGGAAGGCGCGGGAGATCGGCACCGGCGACAGCTTCGGGGCCTTCTTGACGATCTTGACCTTCTTGCCGTCGCAGACGATCAGGCCCCAGGTCTCGGGGAGCTCCTCGACCTTGGCGACATCGTGGTCACCGACGGCGATGTACCAGTGGTCGCAGAACTTGCAGATCGGGTCTGCCTTACTGGGGTCCTTCAGCTCGCGGAGCCAGTCGTGCCTGGACACCTTGATCTCGAAGCCGGTGAGGGCGAGGCCTCGGGATCTCCAGAGGCTCATCATCAGGGCGTCGGCGACGCGGCAACCGCCGCCGGTCGCCTCTGCCACGCCAGGCAGGATGGAGTAGGCCTCCTTGGGGAAGTGGGCCTTCAGCGCGTCCAGAACCTCGCTCTCGAATCGGAGGCTCATGCTGGCACCTCGACGTCGAAGATCCGCTGCCGGCCCGTGCAGTGAATTGGCTTGGCCAGCGGTTTGATGTCATCCAGGAACCAGGCCCACCTGCCTGGCGAGTAGTCCCCGAGCACCATCTCGGCCGGCGAGATCGACCGGACTGAAGGGTCTGCCGACGGCAAACGCCGCGAATCGAAGAGGTCGAAATAGTGGCCGAACGGCGGAGGCGTCTTCGGAGTTGGGAGGCACGCGACGAGGGTGCAGGTGGCGATGATGCATCCCGTGGGCAATAAGCGCAACAAGCCCAGCCGGTCTTCTTCGGGCGCGGTGAAGCGCCGACGGAGTTCATCGCTCCGCGTGAGGGCGTCGAATATCGCTGGGTTCGTGACGCTGAGTTCTTCGAGGCGCCGGTCCCATTTCTTGGCGGCGTGGATGGCAAGGGGACCGCGGTATTTGGTCTCCCAGCTCCGCGTCTCGACGCGCTTCTCGCCGAGCGACACCAGCGTCGCCCAGGGTTGCCATAGAGAAATGCACTTCACTCGGGGGCTCCTGGCTCAGTCGCTGTGCCCGGCGCTGGCCATGAAGGCGTCGCGCTGGGTGGGGTGAATGAATCCCGTGCCGCACTTGAGGAAGGCCTCCTCCTCGCTGGTGACCGGCACGGGCTTCTGGTCGAGGTTGACGAGGTTGTTGTCGATCGAGGCGCGGAACCGGCGGTCCTCGGTCGGGATGCAGTGGCGCTGCTTCCACTTGAACAGGAACCACTTGCCGAATGAGACCGGGCCGGTCTTCTCGATCATCATCCAGCCGAGGTTCTCTGGCGTGTACCGGAAGATCTGGACCTTGACGGTGCGCTCCCGCGGCGTGCCGACCCAGCACGGCACCGCCAGGTCGCACGCAAGGAATCCCGGCTTGAGGCCACGCTCGGCGCGGCAGAAGCGATCGCCGGCGTCCTTCGGGTCCGGCGTGCTCTTGAACAGGTCATTCGGCGGACCTGGATTGGTGACCGTGGTGAGGATGGTCTCATAGAGCGTGTCGGTCCCGGCGCCGAAGGCCGCGGGTGCGAGCAGCTCGATGTCGCCGCAATCCAGCCGGGCGCGGCGGAGGCTGCCGACGACGAATACCCGGGAGGGGTCGAGCTTCCACCTGGTGAACAGGCCGGCGGATACGCGCTGGGCCAGCTCGAGCGGCATGCGATCGCCCTGGCTCATGACTTCATGACTCCATAGGGATCGAAGCCAGGGGCTGGAATCGTCGCCGCCGCCTGCAGGTCCGCCAGCAGGCGGCGAGCATCGCCGCTGCTGAAGTTCATTCGCATGCGGCGGCCGTCTTCGTGCGTTGCCACGATGATGACCGATTGACCGTCGCCGCCCACCTCGAGGTTGATGTTCCGCTTGAACCCGGCACGCCGGGGATCTCGGGCCCAGTCGTTGGCGAGGCACGATCCGGAGCACATCTTGCGTTCGCTCATCGATCCATCTCCTGGGGTGTGGGAAGACGCGGGGTGGGAACGCCGGCACGCTCGAGCATGACAAGACAGTCGTGCATGCGGACGCCGATGTGGCCGAGGTCGGCGCTGCGGACCGTGCCGGGCTTGATGACCAGGCGGCGCAGGTCCTGGGCGGCGTCGTAGAGGTCCATCGCCACCTGCTCGAGCAGATCGCCCCGGCCCTGGTCGTTGCTGGTGAGGATGGGTTCGATCGTCATGGGCCTTTCCTGGCTGCGGGGACGACGGCGCCCTGGCCGGCCCTGGTGTTGGGGAGCTGGACCTCCGCGGTGTTGGGATCGCGGCGGAGCGAGTAGCGCCGGTTGAGCTCGTTCACGGCGTTGGCGATCCACAGGTCGGCCAGGGCAACGTCGTGGCGATCCTCGGGCGTGAGCTCGTATCGATCGAGGATGTCACGGATGACGCGCACCGATCCGCCGCAGAGCTGGATGAGCTGCCGCGGGGTCAGCTTGTCCGGCGCCGACGCGGCCGAGTCCGGGTCCAGGCACGCCAGGACCTGGAGCCGGCCGCGGACCGGCATCGGGTCCACCTCGAGCTGTGCACGGTCGGGTGTCTTCCGCCGCCTGGCGATCGCCGCGCTGGTGAGCTCGGCGATCAGCTCCAGCTCGCCGGCGGGCGCGTTGATGACGGCCGCCAGGAAGTGGTGGAGTGCCAGGACCCAGTCGGCCCGCGGTGGTTGTTGCGTCGCGTTGTTCAATCGTCATCTTCCTCGACGTGTGCCTTGCCCTTGGAGGCCTTGCCGGCCGCTTTCTTGGGGGCTTTGGGAGCGGGGAGCTTGAGCTGTGGACGGGGGGCAACCTTGATGTCGAGTGCCTGGGCGAGCCGCTCGACCGCATCGCAGTGAGGGGATGGCCAGTTCCACGCGTCGAGGGCGATCCGCTCGCCGGCGAGCTTGAATCCATCCAGCGTCGGCTTGGCGACAAAGGAGATGAGCTGCTGGACGATCGCCGGCGGCAGCGCGTCCTTCCGGGGCTTTGTCCCGCGGGCCTGCTCTTCCCCAAGGGCCTCCCAGCCCACCACGTAGTCGAGGATTTGAAGCGCGGCGGCGCGGAGCGGGTCGGCCTGACAGACCTTGTTGATCTTGCGGGTGATTTCCCGCTGCCACTCCCTGAGCTTCTGGTCGTGAGCGTTCCGGGCGAGCTGATCCGCCGATGGCTTGCCGGATGCCGACGACTTCGATGTCGCCGCGGCCGACGGCTTCTCCTCAGAGGGACGCCTGGCCATCTCCTCTTTCACACGCCTGGCGACGTCAGATTCGTCCAGGTACCTGGGAACCTGGATCTTGAACTTCTCGCCCAGGTCCGCGATGGTCTTCGCGGTGATCGCCGCCGGGCGGTCGGCCTTCGGGAGCGCGGTGATTCGAGCCGCCAGCGACTTGCCCTTGGCGCCGATCTGCCGGTTGGTGGTCGCGGCCTTCTCTTTGAAGCAGGTGCGATCCATGCAGACGCCGGCCTCGGGCTCCTTGTATCCGGGTCCGGGCGAGTGATAGCCGCGCTGGCATGGTGAGAAGTGCTCAAAGAGGCCGGTGTTGTTGGCCGAGTTCTTCGGGCAACTCTGACACGCCGGCGCGTTGGCGAACGCGACATCGAGCCTCCACGGCACCTGGGCGAGCGACATGATCTTGTCCGCCACGGCGTTGCGGAGCTCGTCGAAGTCGCCGGGTCGACCGCCTGGCTCGTCGGGCGCGGCGTACATGACCGCCAGCTCGTCACGGCGGTCGGGGTCGGCGACCTTGCAGATCTCCCGGGCGTAGGTGATCGGGAGCAGCTCCTTGAGTACGAGCTTGCGTGCCTCGCCCGAGAGCGACGAGAGATATGAATGGTCGGTGACCCAGGTGACGCTCTTGCCGACCTTGAGGGCGACCATCTCGATCGCACGCCGGCGGACTTTGGCCAGGTACCTGACGTCTTCGACGTCGTCGGATGCCAGTGCCTTGCCGGCGATCGCTTCATCCACCAAGGCCTGCCGGGCGGCGGGCATCGCCGCCTCGATCATGCTGCCGACCGCGTAGGCTCGTTCTACTGCGTTGAGGTCCTCGCGGTGGATGTTCTCGGTCGCGCGATCGAGCTGCAGTTCATGATCGCTGGCGTAGGTCCGGACGACGGCCCGGATCTCGGTCCACTTCAGGAGCTTGGCGGCGGCCAGCCGTCGGTGACCGGCGACCAGCATGTACTTCGTGACGGTCTCGCCCTGCTCGTCGGAACGGAGGCCGACGACGATGGGCTGCAGCTGGCCGCGGCTGGCCATGCTCTCGGCGAGCTCGGCAATGGCGGTCGCGTTGCTCACGAGTCGGTCGTTGCGGTTGTCGGTCGTGATCTCCGCGATCTTGACCTCGAACACCGTGCCCTGGTCAACCTCCGCCGGTCGGGGCAGGACGGCAATCGCCGGCACCGACTTCTCCTCCGCCTTGATTCGCTTCTTCATCATCGTGCTCCTTGAGTCAAAGCACCGCGGGCGGCGTCAACCGCCGGCGGTGTGGTGGTTACTTGCGAGCCTCGCAGTACGCCAGCACCTCGGGGGGCAGGTCCTTGCCGATCTTCACGATCGCCGCGTAGGGCGCCCGCGTGGCGCATTCGGCCAGCACCTCGGGGGGCAGGTCCTTGCCGATCTTCACGATCGCCGCGGAGGGCGCCCGCGTGGCGCATTCGGCCAGCACCTCGGGGGGCAGGTCCTTGCCGACGTACTCGATCGCCGCGGAGGGCTCCCGCGTGGCGCATTCGGCCAGCACCTCGGGGGGCAGGTCCTTGCCGATCTTCACGATCGCCGCGTAGGGCGCCCGCGTGGCGCATTCGGCCAGCACCTCGGGGGGCAGGTCCTTGCCGATCTTCACGATCGCCGCG
>JADLBU010000034.1 GCA_020847535.1 Phycisphaerales bacterium | reverse complement strand
CGATGACGGCCGTTTGGGTACTTTTGGGCAAGAGCCGGTATCCAGCGACCTTCTACCAGACCTTCCGCGGTCGCGTGATCCCCACGTCGATTCCGTTCGACCTGCTCGTCGACTACCTCCCGACCGTACTCCATGCTTCCGATCGGTTGATCCAGGGCGCGAACGTCGCCGACGCCGCCAGTGAAGGCTTCGGAGGCGTGATCGGCCGGAGCCCCCAGATCCGCGAAGCCATCACCCGCGCCAAGCGAATCGCCCTCCGAGACGTTGGCGTTCTCCTCCTTGGCGAGAGCGGCGTCGGCAAGGATGTCTTTGCCCGCGCGCTGCACGCTGCCAGTCGTCGAAGCGCCAAACCCTTCGTCGCCATCAACTGTGCCGCTGTGCCGAAAGAGCTCCTCGAATCTGAGCTGTTTGGCCACAAGAAGGGTTCGTTTACGGGTGCAGCCACGGATCGGGTGGGAGCTTTCGAACAGGCGGACTCCGGCACGCTCTTCCTTGACGAGGTCGGTGAGTGTGACCTTCCGATGCAGGCCAAGCTGTTGCGTGTGCTTCAGCCCGGACAGGATGAACCTCCATCGGCCCGCACGTTCAAGCGGGTTGGCGACTCCGAAGACAGGCACTCTGACGTCAGGATCATCGCCGCAACCAACCGCGATCTTCAGGCCGAGGTGGCTGCGGGCAGGTTTCGCGAGGACCTGTACTACCGGCTGGCGGCGTTTACGCTGAAAATCCCGCCGCTGCGAAATCGAACGACTGACATCCCCGCCATCGCGGACCACCTGCTCGCCAGGATTAATGCCGACTTCGCCAAGGCCGAACCCGGCTACCAAGACAAGCGGCTTTCTGTGAGCACAAAGAGGTTTCTCTGCCAGCAGGCTTGGCCGGGGAATGTTCGCCAACTTCACAACGTCCTCGTACAGGCGGCAGTGATGATTGATGGTCCCACCATTGAACCCCGCGACATCGAGGCCGGCCTGTCAGACGCGGCGGGGCGTGATCACCTTTCCTCCGCTGACCTTCCGCTGGGAGATGGGTTTTCGCTCACAAAGCACCTGGAAGATGTCCAAAGGCGATTTCTTGCCCGTGCCATGCAGGAGGCGGACGGCAAGAAGACTGTTGCCGCGAAGCTCCTTGGCTATCCCAATTACCAGACGCTCGCCGCTCAGTTGGAACGGCTGAGCGTGGATTGGGGTGGCGAATGAACCATGCTGACGCAACATCTCCGACCCCGCCGCCACCTTATTCGACATTGGCACGGCGGTTGCAATGGCTTGGGTCATGCCTCAGGCGAAGGCACAACTTGGCGATCCCCGATTGCCTCATGCGGCCGGTGGTCGTGAACGGGAGGAACTCGTGAAGTCCACAAACTTCGAGTTCCTCCGCGCGAAGTGGCCGCCTTTGGCGTCGCTCGCAGGCTTCGCGGAGCACTACTGCCATCCGGATCCCGAGAGTTCGCTGGTTAAGCTCCGGCTCTTGATAGAGCAGGTAGTCGAGCACATCTATTCGGTGCATCAGCTCGCGAAGCCGTACCAAGCCTCGCTCAACGACCTGCTAAATGACCGAACCTTTCAGCAGGCGATCCCGCAAGTCGTTGTCTCTAAGCTGCACACGATCCGGATCACCGGAAACAAGGCGGCGCACGGAGGCAAAGCGACGGGGCAGATTGCTCTGTCGGCGCTCCGCGAGGCCTTTGAAATTGCCCGCTGGTTTCAGCTCACATACGGAGGAGGTCGCCTCGAGGATCTGCCTTCGTTCGTTGCGCCGCAGCCGGGAGCTGGAGACGATTCGAAGGCAGAGCTCAAGCGTGCGAAGAAAGCAGTCCTGGAGAAGCTCGCGGCCCAAGAGGCCCAGATGGCGCAGTTGCTCGCCGATCTGGATGCCACACGCCAGCGGGAGCAAGCGGCACGGCAGGTCGGTGCCGCACTTGAAGCCGAGCTTGCTGCAACGCGATCACAAGGTCAACGCTCGGCCGATGTGCTGGGCTTCGACGAGAAGACGACCCGCAAGCGTCTGATCGACATGATGCTGATGGAGGTCGGTTGGGACGTGTCCAACAAGGATCTCGTCCGGATCGAGGAACCGGTCAAGCACCAGCCGACCACAACCGGAGAGGGCTTTGCAGACTACGTCCTGCTCGGCGAAGACGGCATCCCACTTGCAGTGGTCGAGGCCAAGAAGACTGCGGAGAACGCCGAGAAGGGCCGTCAGCAGGCCAAGTGCTACGCAGACGGCTTCGAGAAGATGTATGGCCGCCGGCCAGTCATCTATTACACGAACGGATACGACGTGAGCCTCTGGAACGACGCAGACGGCGAGCCTCCGCGGCAGATCTACAGCTACCACTCACGGGACAGCATCCTCTATATGGTCTCACGCCGCCAGCAGCGTTTGCAGCCCAAGGATGTGGCGCCCGATCCGCAGATTGCGGATCGCATGTACCAGATCGAGGCGATCAAGCGAGTGATCGAGCGATTTGGCGCGAAGCACCGCCGGGCGCTGGTTGTCCAGGCCACGGGCACCGGCAAGACCCGCGTCGCGATCTCGCTCTGCGAGGCACTCATCCGAGCGGGCTGGGTTCGCCGAGTGCTGTTCCTCTGCGACCGCCGCGAACTTCGCCGACAGGCGAACAACACGTTTCAACAGTTCCTGCCTGGAGAGCCTCGCACCTACGTCAACGCCAACACATCTGCGGACCAGGAGCATCGCATTTACCTCGCCACCTACCCGGCGATGATGCAGTGCTTCGAGTCTTTCGACGTTGGGTTCTTCGACTTGATCATCGCCGACGAGTCGCACCGCAGCATCTATAACCGCTACCGTGACTTGTTCCTCTACTTTGACGCCCTTCAGGTAGGCCTGACCGCGACGCCGGTTCAGTTCATCAGCCGCAACACATTCGACCTGTTCGGCTGCGAGAACGAGAATCCGACCGCGCTGTTCCGGTACGAAGACGCGATCAACCACCTCCCGCCCTACCTCGTGCCCTTCAAGGTGAAGACGGTTACCACCGGCTTCCTGTCCCGTGGCATTAAGTACTCGCAGATGACGCCAGAGCAGCGCGAGCAGCTTGAGCAGCAGGAACGCGAGCCCGAAGCCATCGAGTTCGAGCAGCACCAGGTCGACAAGCAGATCTTCAACAAGGACACGAACCGCAAGATCATCCAGAACTTAATGGAGCATGGCATCCGGGACGGCTCCGGCTCCTTGGTTGGCAAGTCCATCATCTTCGCCCGCAGCCATGACCACGCCATCCTGCTTCAGAGCGTCTTTGACGAGCTCTACCCGCAGTACGGCGGTCGCGTCTGTCGCGTCATCGACAACTATGAGCCTCGTGCCGAGGCATTGATCGACGAGTTCAAGGACGCCAACTCCGACCTGCGCATCGCCGTGTCCGTCGACATGCTCGATACCGGTATCGACGTGCCCGAGGTCGTCAACCTGGTCTTCGCCAAACCGGTCTTTTCGTTCGTCAAGTTCTGGCAGATGATCGGTCGCGGCACGCGGTTGTGCAAGGACCTCTTCGGGCCCGGCAAGGACAAGGTCGAGTTCCAGATCTTCGATCACTGGGAGAACTTCAAGTACTTTGAGGAGACCTACCAGGAGACAGAGCCGTCGAAGCAGACCTCGCTGCTTCAACGGCTGTTCGATGCCCGGCTTGCTCTTGCCGACGAGTGCCTTCGCAAACCCGATGTCACCGCGTTCAACGCGATCGCGGGCCTAATCGCCGCGGACATTGCCGACTTGCCCGACACCACCATCTCCGTGCGCGAGAAATGGCGTCAAGTGACTACCTGCAGGAATCCGGAAGTCATCAAGCGATTCGATGCCGCAACGCGGGCCACGCTTTCGCAGGACATTGCGCCCCTCATGCAGTGGCGGGACATTCGTGGCGACAGCGCCGCGTACCAATTTGATCATCTCATCGCCCTCGCCCAGACAGACTTGATGAAGGGAGCCGGGGTGGGGGGGCGTTTCGCCGACCGTCGCGCCGAGATCGAGGCATGGGTTGCCGACCTTCAGTACAACCTGAATCCCGTCCGTGAACGAGAAGAAGACATCCGCAAGGTCAAGTCCGCGGCGTTCTGGGACTCGGTAACACTCGCGTCACTTGAGGAAGTACGCCAGTCGCTGCGCGGCATCATGAAGTACCGCCAGCCGCGAACGAGCGATCGCCTTCCGGCCAAAATCATCGATGTCGCCGAGGATCCCGCCGGGCTCCAGAGCCGCGATCACAAGCCCAAGCTCGAAGGATTGGAGTTCGTCGCCTACCGGCAGCGGGTCGAGGGTGTGCTCACCGAGTTGTTCGCCCAGAACGACACGCTCAAGCGAATCAAGGCCGGCCAGCCCGTCAGCGATGCCGACCTCAAGGCGCTGGTCTCGCTCGTGCTCACACAACACCCCGATCTCGACCTGACCGACCTGACCGAGTATTACCCGGAGACCGCCGGCCACCTTGACCTGGCCATCCGCAGCATCATCGGCTTGGATGCCAAGGCGGTGCATGATCGGTTCGAGGCGTTTGTCCGCAAGCACCCAACGGTCAACTCGATGCAGATGCGCTTCCTTGACCTGCTCAAGAATCACATCGCCAAGTACGGCGCGATTGAGATCGGCCGCCTCTACGAGCAACCCTTCACCACCATCAGCGCCGAGGGTCTCGACGGTGTGTTCGAGGATGAAGCCCAGATCGACGAGCTCCTCGGCATCATCAACTCCTTCAAACCGACCACCCCCTCACACCCTGGGCCCGAGCCCCGGAAAGCCCCCCCGAAAGAGAGCACTCACGGATGATCACCGGTCCCCTCCGCAGCAAAATCGACAAACTCTGGCTCGAGTTCTGGCAGGGCGGGATCACCAACCCCCTGACGGTGATCGAGCAGATCACCTTCCTGATGTTCATCCGCCTGCTGGACCTCACCGAGTCCCGCAACGAGAAGAAGGCCCAGCGCACCGGCAAGCCGTTCGATCGGCTCTTCAGCGCCAAGCAGCAGCATCTTCGCTGGCACCAGCTCAAGAATCTCGGTGCCGACGCCCTCCTCAAGACCATGCGCGATGAGGTCTTCCCACACCTCAAGGACATCGCCGGCGCCGAGTCCACCTTCGGCCGTTACATGAACGACGCCATGCTCATGATCCAGAAGCCCTCGCTCCTGGTCAAGGCCCTGGAACTCATCGACGACCTGCCGCTTGACAAGGGCGACACCAAGGGCGATCTCTACGAGTATCTGCTCGGCAAGCTCACCACTGCGGGCATCAACGGGCAGTTCCGCACGCCGCGGCACATCATCCGGCTCATGGTCGATCTCGTAGAGCCCAAGCCCACCGACCGCATCGCCGACCCCGCCTGTGGCACCGCTGGCTTCCTCGTCTCGGTCATGGATCACCTGCTGGAGAAGCACTCCTCTCCCGAAGGCATCACCGAGGAGAAGGGTGACAATGGCGAGGTCAACCGTATCTTCACCGGCGACCTCCTCGAACCATACCGCAAGCACATCCAGTCGGACATGTTCCACGGCTTCGACTTCGACGTGACCATGCTCCGAATCGCGGCCATGAACCTCATGCTCCACGGCGTGGACAACCCCGCCATCGAGTACATGGACACGCTCAGCAACCGCTTCGTCGAGGACCGCGCCCTCTCCCGGTTCTCCAAGGACCACTTTGACCTGATCCTGGCCAACCCGCCCTTCAAGGGCACGCTCGATTACGAGGCCGTCGAGAGCGGGCTCCTCCGCACCGTCAAGACGCGCAAGACCGAGCTGCTCTTCCTGGCCCTCATCCTCCGCATGCTCAAGCTCGGCGGCCGCGCGGCGGTGATCGTGCCCGACGGCGTGCTCTTCGGCTCCTCCAACGCGCATACCGACCTGCGCAAGGCCCTCATCGACGACAACCAGCTCGAGGGGGTCATCAAACTCCCCGCGGGCGTCTTCAAGCCCTACGCGGGCGTCGCCACCGCTTTCCTGGTCTTCACCAAGGGCGGCAAGACTCGTGACGTCTTCTTCTACGACGTGCAGGCCGACGGTTTTTCATTGGACGACAAGCGCGACGCGATCACCGAGAACGACCTGCCCGATGTCCGCGCCCGCTGGGCCAAGCGGAATCCCAAGAAGGACCTCGACCGCAAGGACAAGGCCTTCTTCGTGCCGGTGGACGAAATCCGAGCCGCGGAGTATGACCTTTCGATCAATCGCTACAAGGAGACGGTGTACGAAGAGGTTAAGTACGACGCTCCCAAGACGATCCTCAAACGGCTAGCCGAGCTGAACAAGACAGAGGCTCAAGATCTCAAGGACCTGGAGGCTCAGCTTCGATGATTGAGCCTCCGACCCACTGGAAGAGCAAACCCCTTGCAGAGCTTTGCGATGTCGTCATCGGACGCACGCCCGCTCGTGCGAATCCACTGTTCTGGGGCGACGGCCACCGATGGCTGTCCATCGCGGACATGAAGGATCGCGAGATTGCGGAGACCTCGGAGTCAATCACCGATGCCGCAGTTGCGGAGTGTGGATGCAGAGAGGTTCAACCGGGTACCGTTGTGATGAGCTTCAAGTTGAGCGTCGGAAAGGTCGGCATCGTGCGTACCCCGATGTTCACCAACGAAGCGATCGCTGCGCTTCCGATTCTGAAACCCGACTGCATTGACCCGACGTTTCTCTTCTACGCCCTCCAAGTCGCGGACCTGGGCGTCAAAGACCGCGCGGCCAAGGGCCTGACCCTGAACAAGCCAAAGCTCGAGAAAATCAAGGTGGCCTTCCCGCCCCTCGCCGAGCAGAAGCGGATCGCGGCGATCCTGGACAAGGCCGACGCCATCCGCCGCCGCCGCCAAGAGGCCGCCCGCCTCGCCGACACGCTCATCCCCAGCGTGTTCTACGAGATGTTCGGGGACCCGGTGACGAACCGCAAGAAGTGGCCTGTTCGCCTGTTTGGTGAGGTTTGCGACTCTCGGCTCGGCAAGATGCTCGATGCCAAGCAACAGACCGGTGAATACGCCCGCCCATACCTGCGCAACCTGAATGTGCAGTGGGGGCGCCTTGACATGTCAACGGTGTTCACGATGGACTTTGATCCATCGGATCGCGAGGAGTTTCGTCTGCGAACGGGCGACGTAATGATTTGCGAGGGCGGTGCGGGTGTAGGACAGACGGCCATCTGGCGAGATGAACTGCCTGAGTGCTACTTCCAAAAGTCTCTTCATCGCGTCCGCCCTCATGCGTCGCTTGCCGGGCCAGAGTATATTGCTCACCTCATGTGGGTGCTCATGAAGTCAGGCAGCATCATGGGTGTCATCTCCTCGGCAACGATCCCACATCTCACGGGCATCAAGCTCAAAACGATCCCGATCCCTGTTCCGCCCGTTGCGCTTCAGCGGGAGTTTGGGAAGCGTGTGAAGGCAACCCGAGAATTGCAAACGGTCCAAGGCAGCGTCGCGCACGACGCCGACGCCCTGTTCAACGCTCTCGTCCAGCGCGCCTTCCGCGGCGAACTCTGACCGCAGCCCGTTCTACACCCGTCGCAGGCCCGTGCACGCGCGCCGTCGCGGCGTCCACGGTCGCCGTCGAGCGTTCCAACCCCAGCGCACGCAGGGAACGGTGTAAGAAGTGAAGCGGAAGGATGGGGAGCGACCGGCGCCCCCTTCAACTATGTGGGCTCGACGGGCGTCAAGACTTTCACCGATGAGACTGTGCTCTCGGGCACCGCGAGCGTGATCTATAAGGTGACGACGATCCGTTCAACGCAGCGCGGCAACCCCGGAAGTTCACGGTGAGCTTTGGGGTGGGTGGCGGAGGTGGGTTTGCCATAACGAGCGTGAGGGAAAGGACTGAAATGCCGGCGAAGATGGCGGCGTGAATGTCACCGGACAACGTGGAATACGAACGGCCCCGGTTCAGCGATGAGGCGGGGCCGGCTTCATGTCTTCTTCGATTTCTTCTTTGCTCCCTTTTGCTTACCACCGACTTGGAACGTGTTCGGATCGTTGCCACGTTTGACGTAGCACACCTGCACAGCAAAGCTCTTGCCGTCACGTGGAAGTTCCTTGAGATACTGCGTCTTCAACTTGTCGAACTCGTGCTTCTTTTGAATGTCCAGCAGGAGGAGATACCGGTTCTTCGCCTGCGCTTGCGGTACCGCCGTTAGTTTTGCTAATTCAGGCTTGTTTTGAACTGCATAGAGCTGTGTAGCTTCGCCATGTCCGGGAAACGGCATTGTCGGATCGTCATGGTCCTGGAGCATGCGCGGAGCAACAGCGAGCTCCAGCAACCCCGGATTTGGCCCGCCGGTTCTAAAGTCGACCTTACCCTTATCCACAACCGACTCGGTCGTCACGCCTGGAACAAGCTGGTAGAGATAGGCAATGACCGCTGGGTAGAAGTCGCGTTCCGTCAAGAACGTCAGCGGGTATTTGTCCGCCAGTTCGACCAAGAAAGCGCCCAGCGACTCCACGATCTCCTGCGTCAGACTCCGGTGCTTGTTGGCCTTCTTCTTCTTGCTCTTCTTTGCCATTGAGATAGCGTATTCGACGACGCGCCTCAGTGTCGCATGCTTGCCACCCCTCTGGGCACACAGAACCCGACATGTGCCCGGACAACGGCGTTTGTCCCGTATCCCGCGGCCGGCCGCGCTGGGGGGTTGGCACGAGCGTTGCAATGACGCCCGGCGTGAACAACCCCACGAACACGATCCAGTGCCCCAAGTGCCAAACCAAGATCGAGATCACCAAGGCCATGACCGCCCAGGTCGAAAGCCGCATCCGAGAGGAACTCGAAGGCGAGGTGGATGCCAAGAAGGCCGCCCTTGACAAGGAGGCCAAGAAGCTCACCCAGCAGAAGGCCGCGTTGGAGAAGGCCGAGAGCGAGGTGGACCAGAAGGTGAAGGACGGCGTGCGGGAGGGGGTCGAAGCCGGCGTCGCTGCCCAGCGTGCCGCCATCGCGGCTCAGGCTCGCAAGAAGGCCGAGGCGGATCTGGCCGAGGAACGCCGGGCCGATTCGGAACGGATCACCGAGCTGGAGGGGAAACTCAAACAGTCCAAGCAAACGGAACTGGACCTGCGCAAGCGGGAGCGAACGCTCGAGGAGGAGAAAGCGTCGCTGGAGCTCAACGTCGCCCGACGCGTCAAGGAAGAGACGGATGCCATCCGCGTCGCCGCCAAGAAGCAGGCGGACGATGAGCATCTCCTCAAGAACAAAGAGACGCAGGAGCAGAACGCCGCGCTGCGCCGGCAGGTGGAGGACCTCAAGCGGAAATTGGAGCAGGGGTCACAGCAGGCCCAGGGCGAGGCGCTAGCAGGCCGCTAAGAAACCGGATTCTCAGCGGAGATTCCAGGGTCTTGGTGAGGGGTGGTGCAACGTTGGATGTGGTGTGAGGTGGCGAGGCTCAGGCGAGCAGGCGGGTCATCCGCAGGAGGTTGTACGCGGCCCCCGCGATCAGCGCCGAGTCCTCGATCCTCACGTGCCCGATGAATCTTGTTCGCGCCAGGCCGGCCGTGGTCTTGCCCCACCCAAAGATCTGCTCGGCGCGCTTGCGCACCCGCTGGCTCAGGCGGTAGCCGAGCGTTCCCATCCGCCGTCGAGCCCGCCGGCGGGCGTGCGCCTCGGGCGTGTCCCCGACGATCCGCTCAACCTCCACCGGCACGTGCGGCGTGCTCCCGTGCGCCTCGACCCGCACCAGGAACTCGCCCGCCTTGTACCCCGCGTCCGCGCCCAGTGTGCGCGGCACCAGGCCGTGCCGACGCTCGACGTGCCTCAGCATCCGCAGCGCATTGCGCCGCTCGGCGTGCCCGTCGAAGCCGTCGACGGTCACCCCCACGCACAGCCCCGAGCGGTTCTCCATCAGGACGTGGCCCGTGTGGCACAGGTGCGACTCTTTCCCGTTGCCCTTGCGCGCCAGCCGCGCCTCGGGGTCGGTGGTCGAGCGGTGCGTCGCGTTGGTGCGCCGTTCTCCGTGCCAGTCGACCGAGACGTCGCGTCCGCCCCCGTCGGGCCGCGTGTCATCGTTCTTCTTGCCGGCCGCCTCGATCGGCTGAAGACTCTTGTGGCTGGCGAGCGAGCGGATGAGCGTGCCGTCGCAGGTGAAGTGGTCGGGGCTGACGAGGTTGTTCTCGATCCCCTCGGCCACGACGCGGTCGAAGAACTTGCGGCACAGATCGTGCCGCTCGAACCGGTCGCGGTTCATGCTGAACGCCTCCTGCGTCCAGGCGTCCTCTTCCAGCGGCAGGTCGAGGAACCAGCGGTAGAGCAGGTTGTACTGGATGGCTTCGACGAGTTTGGTCTGGCTGGGAATGGAGTAGAGCGCCTGCAGCAGGAGGGCTTTGAGCAGCCGCTCGGGCGGGATGCCGGGCTTGCCGGTGGCGCCGTAGGCCGCGTTGAAGTCGCGGCTCATCTCCGCCAAGACGCCGTCGGCCCAGCGCTTGATCTTGCGGAGCGGATGCTGGTCGGGCACCCGCTGCTCGAGATCGAACACCACGAACATCGTCCCCTGCCGCTCCACGCGTCCACGCATCGCCGGGCCTCCTTGCCGCGACGACTTTATACTCGAATTCCGCGGAAGGGGGGGGTCCTTAGCGACCTGCTAGAACTGGTTATGGAGGATGTGCTCAGCCGTGCGTTCCCGCACGACGAGATTGAGGAGATCGCCAAGGGCGTGAACGGCGGTGATTGGCTGCAGCGAGTCCTCGAGCCGAGCGGACTGGCGTGCGGCAGCATCCTTTGGGAGACCAAGAACGCCAAGAACTGGAGCGCCGCGTGGCTGCCGAAGCTCCGCAAGGATCAGCGGGAGTCCAAGGCCGCGATCGCCATCCTGGTGACCGAAGCGATGCCATCGGACTGCCAGCACCTGACTGAGATCGACGGCGTCTGGATCTGCACCCGAGCCTGTGCCGTGACGCTGGGATCGGCCCTGCGGGCCGGACTCGTTGAACTGGCCAAGGCCCGGCAGGCCGCGGACGGCAAGCATGGGAAAATCGAGCGGGTGTACGACTACCTGTCGGGCACCGAGTTCCGCCAGCGTATTGCCGGGATGGTCGAGCCCCTCGTGCAGATGCAGGCCGGCCTGGCCGCGGAAAGGCGTGCAATGGCCCGGATCTGGGCAGCTCGAGAGAAGCAGATCGAGGCCGCGGTGCAGTGCGTGCACGGGATGTACGGCGACCTGCAAGGCATTGTCGGATCTTCTACCCTACCCACGCTGGAGCAGATGGACGTGCCCCGGCTGGAATCAGGCAACGCGGAGGACGGGCCGACGTCCGACTCATCCCGTTGACGGCCATCAGTCGCCGGAGGAATCACCAACTTGCTTACCGCCATCGAGATCGAGAATTTTAAGGCCTTCGGCGAGCGTCAGCGCATCGAGCTCCGCCCAATCACGCTGCTGTTCGGCCCCAACAGCGGAGGCAAGAGCAGCGTGACGCACGCGCTGCACTATCTGCGAGAGGTGCTGTTGCACCGGAATCTGGATGCCCACGGTACCCGCTCCGGCGGGGAATCGCTGGATCTGGGCGGCATCCGGAACTTCGTGCACGGCCGCAAGATCGGCACGGCCATCCGACTGAAGGCGGAGTTCACCCTGAGTGGCGCAGAACTGCCGGCATACCCGTGGTACGGGGAGGAGATCGAGGCAGAACTCTACGAGGACGCGACGGAAAGCGTACGCGGTCAGATTTCGTCCGCTGGAATCGAAGTGGAAGTCGACTCCGAGGATCGTCCGACTGTGCGATCGTGGAATGTCTGGTTTAATGGCGAGCACTTTGCAGAGTTCTGGATGCCGCGCGAGCGTCCTCATGCGGAGGTCAGGCGGATCAACTGGCTACACCCATGCCTGCTGCTTGACGCGGCCGATCGCGAGATGGCGAGAGTCCATCGAGCAATACTCGCCAGGCAAACGGAGCTTGAAAACGTTGGACTTGCCAAGGAAAAGGACGCCGCACTTGAGGCGCTTCTCAAGCAGAAGCAGGATGCGGGACGTGAATACCCTGGCGCGCTTGCTGCTATGTATGAGCAAATCGGCGGTACGCCTGCCAGGGACGAGAGCATTGAGGTTCCACAGCCGATCGGTCCGATCCCGGAGTTTGGTAGTCGATTGGTGATTCCAAAGGCCACTGCCAGCGGTACGTCTGATGTCAGGCAATTTGAAGCGTTGCTGTCAATGCTCATGTTTGGGCCCGCGGTCGTCTTGCGCGAGCGACTGCGGGAACTCCGATACGTCGGTCCTCTTCGCACGATGCCGCCACGGCAGTTCGAGCCTCGTGATCGATCGGGGCGGAGCCGTTGGTCAACTGGTCTCCAGGCCTGGGAACTGCTCGCGCATGGCCAAGAGATGACCCCGGCTCGTCGAGAAGGTGAGGGATCGTTGCTCGAAGAGGTGAGCAGGTGGCTCGAGGCTGAGGATCGCTTGGACACCGGCTATCGGCTGGAGCGCGAGGAGTTCAAGCAGGTGCCGTCCAACATCGCTGCGATGGTTTCCGATCCCGAGTTTATCGATCGCATCGAGATTCTGGCAGAGACGATCAAGTCCCTGCCGGACCAAGCCCGGATCGTGCTCCGGGACGTCGGGCGGAACCTGTTGCTTCAACCTCAAGACGTTGGGGTGGGTCTTTCTCAGATCGTCCCGGTGATTGTGGCGCTGCTCGACCCGGGCGGACCGCTCGTGGCGCTCGAACAACCGGAGTTGCACCTCCATCCACGCCAGCAAGCCGCTCTCGGCGATGCGATCATTAAGGGGATGACCGCAACGCCGAATCGAGTGCTGCTGATTGAGACCCACAGCGAGCACCTCATCCTTCGGGTTTTGCGACGGATTCGAGAGACGACTCGTAAGCAGGCGCTGTCGGGGCAGTCGCTCACACCCGATCAACTGCGCATCCAGTATGTGCGACGTGAGGGCTCGGTGTCGCGCGCCCAGACCATTGATGTCGACGTCAACGGTGATCTCGTCGATCCCTGGCCGGACGACTTCTTT
>JADLBU010000033.1 GCA_020847535.1 Phycisphaerales bacterium | reverse complement strand
CTGGCCGTCGAAGGTGATCTTGTAGAGCGGCATCTGCTCTCCTGTGCGTTGGCCCCGACCGCAGCGCGCGGCCGGGGAGGTGAAAAGGTGATGGTCTACTTACCGCCGCAGGCGATAGCAGCGTTTGCGGTCATGACGCACTCGCGAAGCTTGCGCAGCGCGGCGGTTCGATCAGCGCAGGGCGGGATGGCGGCACAGATGGCGAGTCCGAGATGGCGCGCCCAATTTCGAATCTCCTCGTACTTCGCCGTTTGCTCTTCCGTCGGCGGGTGGTAGAAGAACCAGTTCTCCAGCATCTCGCGGTCTTCCTGGCTTACCTCGGTCGGATCCATGGCTTCTCCTTGCTGTTGTCGTACCTGCCGCCCGTTTGACGGCAGCTCATGCCCACCCAGCGGTTGGTTGGCGTCTTCAGGCACCGGTTCGCTCGCCGGTCGGCACCTGGACGCGCCGGGTGGGGTTACCTATTGGAGCTGCGGCCCGTCGAGGATGAGACGTTCCACGGCCGCCGCGAAACGATCGACGGCCTCCGCGAAACGATCCACCGTGGTGTCGAACCGCGCCACCAGCGCATCCTGGACCGCCTGGCGTTGCGGGTCGGAGATCGTGTCGGCCGCTCTCCTGATCGTCTCCGCCGCGTCCTGCATGCGCGATGCAGCCCGGGAGACCTCTTCCGCGCCGACGAGCGTCGTGTAGTTGCTCACCATTGTCCTCTCTTCTTGATCGCAGCACCGACCTCCTCGGCCGAGGCGAAGAGAGCCCAGCACGCGAGAAGGACGATGCGCTTGGTGTCAGCCTCTCCGAGGATGAAGAGGATCGAGTACGCCACGAAGACCCAGCGCACCATTACGCCCGCCTCTCCGCCCGCTGCTTCACCTGCCTCCGCCGCCACTTCGGCCCGTCCGGGCAGGTGGCGTGGTGGGGCATGTAGAGCTGCCCGGCCTCGAGCGCGGCGTGGTAGGCCGCAGATCCGACCGTGCGCACGTTGGCCCAGGTGCAGACGCCGCCGGGATCGTCCGCGAGCGTGACGTTGCCGGCCGGGTCGGGATCGGCGTTGACCGGCATGGCCTTCCCGCTCGGTGTCGTCGCCCACCGGATGCGGGCCTGGCAGGACCTGCACGGTGTGACCCGCGCGATCACGCTGCACCCGGCTCGGTGGCGGGTCGGCGGATCGTCTCGCCGCGCAGCGCGCGCTTGACGAGATCCTTGGTGTCCTCCGGGTAGTCTTGCCCGAGCATCCACTTGAGATACCCGGCGTCGACCCTAGCGAGGGGCAGTCCCTTGTGCTTACCGAACCCGAAGACGGGTGCACCGTGCCTCCAGTAGAACGAGCGGTTGCTGTCGCAGTATCGCGGGTCAGGCGGGATCGTCGAGGCCGCGATCATCTCCGCGACGTCGCCGAGTCCGTACGTGAGCGACTGCATGTCGAGGACACCGATCGTTGCTTCGACGTCGCCCATCGCGTCGTGAGCGTTCTCGTGCTCCTGGTCGAGGTAGTGACGCACGGCGCCGGCCAAGGTGTGCGGGACCCGCTGCCGGAAGATCACCATCGGATCGATGACCTCCGTTGGCGGCGTCCACGAAATGCGGTGCCGCTTGTTCTCGGCCGCGATGATCCCGAGGTCGAAGCGGGCGTTGTACGCGCAGACGACAGCGCCACCCAGTATCGGCGCCAGCCGCGCCCAGGCAGCCGGCCACCGAGGCTGCCCAACAACGTCGCAGTCGAAGATCCCATGCACGGCGGAGGCCTCGGGCGGGATCTTCTCTCCTGGGTCCACCACGCAGCAGATGCTCCGCCGCCGAGTCTCGTCGGGCTCGATTCGGACGGCCGCGACCTGGATGATCCGGTCGGACTCCGTGTCGGTGCCTGTCGTCTCGGTGTCCAGAATGCAGATGGGCCGATCGATGTTCACTTCCTCACCTCCCTGTGGTTCAGAGCCTTAATCGCTCGCTTGCACGTCGCCGGATCGAACATCCCGACGTGACACTCCTCGGCCGTGAGTCCGAGCTTCTCCGCCAGCCAGGCGTAGGCCTCCTCGCGGGACATCACGCCTTTCTGCCAGAGCGGATCCAGCACGCGGTGCACCGTCTGCTTCCATGCACGCAGCTCACTGTTGGCCAGTCTGCCAAGCGGCTCGGTTGAGCCTGGGTGGCACCCGACCCACGCGGAGCAGGGCAGGCACCGCCAGAACCGCTTGGCGTAGAGATCGGGGCGGTGCGGGTAGAGGCCCTTCCCGGTGATGAGCCTCGCCGGCCGGTTGCAGTACCAGCAGGTCACCTGGGCGGCGCTCACGGTGCCACCTGATCGGGCGTGAGGGCGTTCGCCAGCCCGCCCTCGACCCAGTACACGCCGCTCGTGTCGTCCCCGGGGAAGGGCGGGTGGGGCTCGGCCGAGATCAGGACGACGCTGTCCAGCTCAGGCAGGAGCGCCTCGATCGAGTCGACCAGGCGGTTCCGGTTCTCGGGCAGCAAGGTGTCGACCTGGTCGATGAACACGAACCGGTGCTCGCTCGCGAT
>JADLBU010000032.1 GCA_020847535.1 Phycisphaerales bacterium | reverse complement strand
GGGGTTTGTAGAATTTGGTGGGAGATGGCGCGGGGAGGTGCGGATTTTGATGTGGTGTTACCACGGTGTGCGCACGGGTGGTGTAGATGCGCGGGGTGTGCCAAGCAGCGATTTGGTGGAGCGAACGCGGGGTGGGTAGGCAGGTCTCCCGCGTCCCTCCGGGGCGCGTTGATCATCGCGATCTCTTCCACGGGTTCCGGTCGCTGCGCGACCTTCACCCGCGGCTACATGCCGCCGCCCCCTTGGGGCGAAAGAGGGGAGCGATGGCGTGCTTGGGGCGGCTGGAGGGAACCCTCCCCAACCCCTGCCTCGGGGAGGGGTTCAAAAAGCGAAAAGGCCCCGGCTGGGGGCCGGGGCCTTGGCGAGTTGGGGGTTGAGGACTGGGATCAGCAGCCGCGTTCGAAGGCGCGGACGAAGGCATCGAAGTCGTCGGTGTCGACGAAGCCGGTGCAGTCGAAGTCGGTGGTGCCTTCACCGAGTTCGAAAGCGGAGACGAAGGCATCGTAATCGTCGGTGTCGACGAAGCCCGAGCCGTCGAAGTCGGCGGGGCAGTTGGTGTTGCCGAGGTACATGGAGGCGACGTAGGCCTGATCAACACCGGCACCGGCATCGAACTCGCCATCGCCATCGACGTCGTAGACGATGCGGGCGTTGAAGGTCATGCCGCCGAGGTGGATGGGGCTCTTGGTGTCGCGGAGGGGGCAGACGGGGGAGCCGTTCCAGCCGTCGGCGACCATGTTGTTGGACCACTCGGTGGCGGAGTCGACGGAGTTGCTGTCGGCGAGCCCGCCGATGAACTGGACCTGATAGCGGGTGCCGGAGTTGAAGCCGTCGAAGGTGTCACCGAGCTCGAGGATGAGTTCGAGGCGGTAGCAGCCGTCGGTGGGGTCGTAGATGGCGCGGACGAGGGCGCTGTCGTAATCGGTGAAGGGGCCGATATCGCTGGTCTTGTTGAGGGCGACCGCGGCGAGGAACCAGATATTTCCGGCCGAGTCGATCATGGGGGCGGAGAATGAGGGGCCCGCGGGGCTGCCGCCGGTGACCTCGAAGAGGCTGGCGAGCCGTCCGATGGGGGCGTCGTAGGTGGGGGAGTTCTCATCGAGATCGACAACGCCGTCGAACTCGCCGGGATCGGTGGTGAAGGGGATGCCATCGTTGCCGGAGTCGCCGTGGATGGGCTTGCCGGTGAAGTTGCCGCTGTCGTTCCAGGCGGCGAGCGACCAGGTGACGTTCTGGTAGGGGGTGCCGCCATCATCGGTGGCGAGCGCGATCACGTTGAAGGGATTCGCGAAGGTTTCGGAGCTGGCGAGCGTGAAGGCGGCCATGCGCTGGAGGTTGACGTTCTGGCCGAGGGCGACCAGGCCGTTTCCACCGCGGAAGACGGTCTGGCTGACGTGAAGGTTGCTCTCGCTGAGGATGGGGGCGAAGGTGAAGTCGTAGCAGGAGTCGGCGAGGGAGAGGGGGGGCGTGAGGGTCTTGGCGGTGCCGACGCTGCCATCGGCCTTGATGCCCCAGATGCTCATGGAGCGGGACTCGCCGGCGAGCACCTGGGAGAGCATGGCACCGGTGGCGACTTCGCCGGTGCCGCCGAGGAGGGCGTGGGGGTACATGCCGACGGCACCGCGATGATCGACGGTGCCGGGTCGGTGGGCGGCGGAGCTGGCGACCAGGTTGCCGTTCTCGTAGATGTAGTTGGTGGCGAAGTTGGAACCGAGGACGTGGGAGGAGCCGCCGCCGAGATCCTGGGAGAGGATGTTGGGGGTGTTGTGCTGGGTGGCGGAGCCGCGGGTGGCATCGAGCGGCGGGACGAGGTCGATCCAGTCGGTGGCGCCGGCATCGGTGCCGCCGGTGTTCTTGATCTGGTTGATCGCGGCGGTGTTGCGGGCGGTGTCGCGGACGCGGAAGAGGTTGACGTTGGTGATGCCGTTGGTGGCATCGGCAACACCCACACCGTCGGCACGGAAGGCGACGTTACCGAAGGCATCGACGGAGCCGACGCCGAACTGGGCGGTATCAGCAGCGCCGGCGGCGGGCTGGTTGACGGCGGTCACGTAACGGGTGACGAAGAGGCGCGGGGGATAGGTGGGCTCATAGCCGAAGACGGAGGAGAGGACACCGTTGTAGTTGAAGCCGCCATCGTCGGTGGAGAACTCGGCCTGGACAGCGCCGAGGGCGGTGTAGGTCTCGGGGGCCGTGACGGAGCCGGGTGCATCGTTGATCGCGGAGTTGGGATTGACGCCCTGGCCGGGGGAGAACCACTCGGCGTAGGACAGGGCGGAGGGGGGCGCGTTGAGGCGGGCCTTGGCGCTGATGCCGCTGGCGGACTGGAGGGAGTTGAAGAAGCCGGTGCTGGTCTTGCTGGTCTTGAAGAGCGGCGCGATGCCGAACTTGGTGTTCCAGGAGCCGAAGAGGGGCGTGAGGTCGATGACGTAGTCGAGCTTCTGGACGTTGGTCTGGTAGGGGCCGACGGCATCGCCGGGGAGGCCGGCGGTCTTGGAGACCGAATCCTGGGCAAGAGCCGGCGCGGCACATCCCGCGGCGGCAACGATCGCGACGATCACGTTGCGGGTCCTCATTCTCGAATCTCCTTGGCGGACTTTGGGGTCAACAACGACTTTGACGACACTTGATGGACAGGTCGGCGCCGCGGGCTCTCTCCTTCGCGGGGCGCGAACGTACGGACATCCTGCACATCGGGCGCGCTCCTTGCGGGCCGGATGACGAGCGGATCGCGGAATGTGACGGGCGGCCTTCCTGGCTGACCTAACCGGCGGATGGGCTCAAGAGCCCCAGGGTTAGAACCTTATGGAGATGGGGTGTTGGCGGCTACCGGATGGCGTGTTTGGAACGCTCTAATTTGATGGAAAGGGGAGTCGAGGGAAGGGGCTCGGGGCGATGGGGGAGTGTGGGAATGGCCCACAAATCCCCCAAATTCACAGGTTGGGGTCTGCTCGTGCGGCGGGTGCTTGGGAGGGCTTCTTATTGGCGACTGAGTGGGGGGGCGAGGTGGGCGGCGAGCTGGGCGCCGAGGGCGGTGTTGGAGCGGATAAGGGCGAGGTTGGCGCGGAGGGTGGCGCCGCCGGAGAGTTGGTGGAGGTGGTGGAGGAGTCGGGGGGTGACGTCGCGGCCGGAAGGTGCTTCGCTGGCGACTTGGGCTTGCGCGGCGTTGAGCCACTGTGTCCAGGCTTGGCGCGGGAGTTCATCGGGGAGCGGGATGGGGTTGGCGATCACGATGCCGCGGTTGGTGCGGGTGAGTTCGGCGGCGATGAATCGGGCGAGGGATGGGATGTCGTCGAAGCGTGCATCGACCTTGGCTTCACTATCGCGGAGGTAGAAGGCGGGGAAGGTGTCGGTCTGGAAGCCGATGACGGGGATGCCGAGGGTTTCGAGCATTTCGCGGGTGGAGGGGACATCGAGGATGGACTTGGTGCCGCTGGTGACGATGGCGAGCGGGAAGCGGGCGAGCGCGGTGAGGTCGGAGCTGACATCCCAGTGGGTGCCGAAGTTGTGGTGAGCGCCACCAAGACCACCTGTCGCGAACACTCGGATGCCTGCGGCGGCGGCGAGTTCGGCGGTGGTGGAGACGGTGGTGGCGGCGTGTGAGCGGTTGTGGATGAGGATGCCGAGGTTGGCGGTGTTGGCTTTGGGGACTGGCTTTCCGTTTTGGGGAGCGGCGAGCAGGAGATCGAGTTCTTCATCGGTGAGGCCGATGGTGGGCGTGCCGTTGATGACGGCGATCAGGGTGGGGTGGGCGTTGTGGGAGCGAGCGATCGCGTTGAGCTCGTTGGCGAGCGGTTTGGCGGAGTCGGGTGGGACGCCGTGGAGGAGGAGTGTGGATTCGAGGGCGAGGGAGTTGGGTTGGGAGCGGTTGAGCATTGGGCAATAGGGGGTGGGCAATGGGCAATGGGCAGTGGTGTGTGGAAGTGGAGACTGTAGAGGTTGGCAGGTGGGGCGAGATGTGTGAGCAGGCGGTTGATGGGAGGTTCGCCCGCACATTTCATGGGCGAGGCGGGGACGACGGCGATTCACCAGCAGCTGCGCTGCCGGCAACCAACGGGGGCCCCTTTCAGGGGCTGGGAGCGGTGAAGGTGGAGTTGAGGTAGTCTGTGCGGCTCTATGTCGCTGACCGTGCTTGCTCTTTTGATGATCGCGTTGCTGACCGTCGGGTATTTCCTGTACGGATCGTTCATTGCGCGGCAGTATCGGCTGGATGATTCGCGGGTGACGCCGGCGGTGGAGAAGAGCGATGGGGTGGACTTTGTTCCGACTCGGCCGTTTTACCTGATGGCGCAGCATTTTTCGGCGATCGCGGCGGCGGGGCCGATCGTGGGGCCGATCGCGGCATGCATGGTGTTCGGGTGGTTGCCGTGTCTGTTGTGGATCGGGATCGGGGTGGTGTTCATCGGGGCGGTGCATGACTTCTCAGCGCTGGTGGCTTCGGTGCGGCACCGGGCGCACTCGATCGCGGAGATCGCACGTGAGAACCTGGGTCCGCGGGCGTATTACGCGCTGGCGGGGTTTATATGGCTGGCGCTGGTGTATGTGATCGTGGCGTTCACGAGCGTGACGGCGGACACGTTTGTGGGGAAGAGCGAGGAGATCGCGGGGGTTGGCTCTCTGGGGGGAGGGAGTTTCAACAAGGGCGGGGCGGTGGCGGCGGCGAGCACGACGTATCTGACGCTGGCGCTGGTGATGGGGGTGGTGCAGCGGTTCCTGAAGCCGCCGATATGGCTCTTGACGGTGGTTTTTGTGCCGCTGACTTTGGGCGCGGTGTGGATGGGGACGCGGCTGGATGAGGTGATGGTGTTCGGGCCGCGGGTGTGGTATGTGGCGATCCTTGCGTACTGCCAGATCGGATCGATGCTGCCGATGTGGATGCTGCAACAGCCGCGGGGGTACCTGGGCGGGTTTGTGTTGTATTTGGCGATCGGGATCGGGGTGCTGGGGATTCTGTTTGGCGGGTTTGAGATCAAGCAGCCGGCGATCCAGGAGATGCCGCCCTCCGAGATGATGAAGATCACGCAGCACATGTTCCCGTTCCTATTCGTGACGATCGCGTGCGGGGCGTGCTCGGGGTTTCATGGGCTGATCTGCGGCGGGACGACGAGCAAGCAAATCAGCAAGGAGAGTCACTGCAAGCCGGTGGCGTTCGGGGCGATGCTGTTGGAGGGGTTTGTCGCGGTGATCGCGCTGGGGACGGTGATGATCGTGGCGCAGGATGGGATCAAGGGTCGCGGGCCCTCACAGTTGTACGGGGATGGGCTGGCGAGTTTCTTGACGGTGCTGGTGCCGGAGTCGATGCGTCCGGGTGTGTTCATGTTCGCGGCGACCTTCGGGGCGATGGCGTTCTCGACTTTTGTGTTCGACACGCTGGATGTGTCGGTGCGGCTTGGGAGGTATCTGCTGCAGGAGCTGACGGGATTGAAGAGCCGCTGGGCGGGGTTCATGGCGGCGCTGGTGACGGTGGGGGCGCCGCTCTTGATCCTGTTCACGGCGGAGAAGGGGTCGTACCTGCGGTACTGGACGTTGTTTGGGACTTCAAATCAGTTGCTGGCGGGGCTGACGCTGCTGGGTGTGAGCGTGTGGTTGAAGAGGAATGGGAAGAGGTGCTGGTACACGGTGATTCCGATGGTGTTTGTGATGGGGATCACGGTGACTGCGCTTGTGATGCAGATTCTGGGGGCGATCAGGACGGGGAGCGGGGGTGGGGAGGGAGCGTGGGTGGCGTGGATGAATGCGGGTGTTGGTATGGCGCTGATAGCGCTGGCGGGGGTGTTTGTGGTTGAGGCTGGGCGGGCGATGAGGAGGCCGGTGGTTGTGGTGTGAGGAAATGACAAAGCTCAAAGGGCAAATTCGGAGGAGAGGAGCAAGGTTTAGGTGGTTGGAGGCAAGTCGGGCGGTGAGGATGTGATCACGAGCACCCCTTCCGGGTGCGAAGTCGGGCGGGCCTTTCCGGGGGTGTCGCGTTGCTCCACCCCCGGCTACTCAAGACCAGCCCTTCGGGTTGAAGAGAGGCGAGAGGGCCGTTGACAAGAGCCAAGCGTGGAACGTTGTCGGTGGCGGAGCTGAACGCGCGGGTCAGTTCGGAGCGGCTGCGCGCGTGGCATGATCTGCTTGCGGCTGAGCCGCATGTGGCTTCGACGGCGGGGGATCGGCGGGTTATTGAGAAGATTGAGAAGGCGTTCACCGAGATGGGGCTGGAGGTGCAGCGGCACGAGTTCTGGGCGCTGCTGCCGCGCCCCGTCACATCGGTGCTGGAGATCGTTTCGCCGGAGCATCGGGCGCTGATTGTCAAGGAGAAGATCCTGGAGGAGGATCTGTACACGCAGCATCCTGCGCTGGATCCGGGGTGGAACGCGTTCAGCGGGAATGGGGATGTGACGGGTGAGGTGGTGTACGCGAACTACGGGCGCAAAGAGGACTTTGCGAAGCTCGCGGAGATGGGAGTGGAGGTTCGCGGGAAGATCGTGATCGCGCGGTATGGGGGGAACTTCAGGGGATACAAGGCCAAGTTCGCGCAGCGCGCGGGGGCGGTGGGCCTGGTGATCTACACGGATCCGGCGGATTCGGGGTACTCGAAGGGGCTGCTCTATCCGGAGGGCGGGTACGCGAACGACACGTGCATCGAGCGTGGATCGCTTCTGACGGCGCTGTACTCGGGGGATGTGCTGACACCGGGTGTGGAGGCGACGCGGGATGCGAAGCGGTTGTCATTGGAGGAGGCGGACATTCCGCAGATCCCGGTGCAGCCGGTGGGGTATGGGGCAGCACTAGAGATCATGAAGCGGATGGTGGGGCGCGGGGTGATGGAGAAGGGGAGTGTTGGTGCGGGTTGGCAGGGATCGCTGCCGGTGCCGTATCGGCTGGAGGGTGGAGCGGAGCTTCGGGTGCGGCTGAAGGTGGAGCAGGATCGGGAGATTCGGCAGACGGCGAACGTGGTGGGGGTGCTGAAGGGGGCGAGCGAGCCGGAGCGGATGGTGGTCTTGGGGTGTCATCACGATGCGTGGGGATTCGGGGCGGCGGATCCGCTGGCGGGGACGATCACGCTGATGGAATCGGCGCGGGTGTTGTCGGAGGCTGCGCGCGAGGGGAAGCGGCCGCGGAGGACGGTCGTGTTCGGGGCGTGGGGTGCGGAGGAGTACGGGATCATCGGATCAACGGAGTGGGTGGAGGGGAATAAGGGGAGATTGGCGACCGATGGGGTCGCGTATTTCAATTTGGATATGGCGGCGATGGGTGTGGAGTTTGCGGCGGGATCGGCGCCATCAATTCGTCGCGTGATCGCGGAGGTTGCCGGGCAGGTTCCGCAGGGGCGGGATTCAAGCAAGACGGTGCTGGAGGCGTGGTTGAGTCGCGGGCGGGATGCGCGGGATTCATCGCTGCCGGCGTTCGGGGATCTTGGGGGTGGATCGGATCACATCGGGTTCTGGTGTCACGTGGGTGTGCCATCGGCGGGGTTGTCGGCGGGGGGCTCGGCGGGGACGAGTTATCACTCGATCTATGACAACTTGGCGTGGTATCGGAAGGTGGTGGGTGAGGATTACGAGGCTGCGCGGATGGTGACTGGGATGGCGGCGGGGGCGGCGAGCGTTTTGGCGGATCAGGGGCTGCTGGGGATTGAGCCGCAGGAGGCTGTTGGCGAGTTTCGGCGACATCTGCGGGTGATCTCGGCGCGTGGAGTTGCGGCGGGGATGTGGAAGGCGCCGGAGGGTACAGAGGCGGTAGTGGGGGGTGGGGAGATGGAGCTGGTGGCGGAGCCGTTGGTGGGGGTGGATGAGTTGGCCGAGCGCGTGGAGGGTGTGGTGGGTGCGGCGGTGAAGGGATGGAGAGAGCGGGAGAAGAGTGGGGATATGAGCGAGTCGGAGCGGGTGGATTTGAATGCGCGGCTGATGGCGAGCGATCGGGTGTGGGTGTTGACGGAGGGGTTTAGGGATCGGCCGTGGTATCGGAATGCGTTCGCCGCGCCGGATCGGGATTCGGGGTATGCGGCGTGGGTTTTGCCGCTCTTGTGTCGGGTTGTTGAGGATCGGGATTCGGCGGGGATCGCGGGAGTTGTGGGGGTTTATGAGGGGATTTTGCGGGGGCTGGAGGAGTTGGTGGAGGTGCCGGGATAAAGAGCAAATGGCAAAGTTCAAAGGGCAAAGAAGAGGGGAGATTTTGAACGCGGGGGGCGCGGAGGGGGAGCGGGAGAGGGGGGAGCACGGCTTGCCCCTCGGGGTAAGCCGTGGCACGTAAGGGGTGTAGACACAGGCAGGATGCCTGTGCCACGAGATTGGTAGAGGAGAAGGGCTACTTGCCTTCGTGCCAGTTCTTGGCGATGTGTGCGTCGGCGAGCAGGGGGACGCTGAGGGTCATGGCTTGTTGCATGCGGTCGACGATGATGTCTCGGGCTTGCTTGGCGAGGTGGTCGGGGGATTCGAAGACGAGTTCATCGTGGATCTGAAGGAGCATGCGGACTTGGTTTGAATCGGCATCGCCGACGGTGGGGGTGGTGGTTGCGGGGAAGGTGGCGGGTTTTTTGAAGAGCTGATAGAGGTCGACCAGGGCGAGCTTGATGAGGTCGGCGGCGGAGCCTTGGACGACGCTGTTGATCGCGGTACGTTCGGCGAGCGCGCGGCGGGAGGGGTTGGTGGAGTCGATGTCGGTGATGATGCGTCGGCGTTTGAGCATGGTCTCGACGTAGCCGTGGCGCTGGGCCTGAGCGATGCACTCTTCGAGGAAGGTGGTGATGCCGGCGAACCGGCGCTTGTAGCCGGCGATGATCTCGGCGGCTTTCTTGTCGTCGATGTTGAGTCGGCGAGCCAGGCCGTAGCTGGTGATTCCGTAGACGATGCCGAAGTTGACCATCTTGGCGCCGGAGCGCTGGTCCTTGGTGACTTTGTCGGGCGGGACCTGGTGGATCTGGGCGGCGACCTCGGTGTGGATGTCAGCGCCCGAGTGGAAGGCGGAGACGAGGGCGGGGTCATGGGAGAGGTGGGCGAGCAGGCGGAGTTCGATCTGGGAGTAGTCGGCGGTGATGAGCGAGCAGCCGGGGGCGGCGATGAATGCCTTGCGGATATCGCGGCCGATCTCGGTGCGGATGGGGATGTTCTGGAGGTTTGGGTCGCTCGAGGCGAGCCGGCCGGTGGCGGCGACGGTCTGGTTGAAGCTTGAGTGGATACGGTGGGTGCGTGGATGGATGGCTTCCTTGAGGGCGACCAGGTAGGTGCTGACGAGCTTGGAGAGTTGGCGATATTCGAGGATGAGCTTGGGGATGGGTGTGGTCAGGGTTTCATCGTCGGCGAGCTTCTCGAGGACTTCGGCATCGGTGGAGTAGCCGGTCTTGGTTTTCTTGATTGGCTTGATGCCCAGGCCGGGGATGGGGTCGGTCGGCTTGTTGAAGAGGGCGGCGGAGAGCTGCTTGGGGGAGTCGGGATCGAAGGTGCGGCCGAGGGTGTCGGTGGCTTTGGTGTTGAGGTCGATGACGATCTGATTGAGGCGGGTGTTGAGGCGCTCGCGCTGGCGATCGAGTTCATCGGGCTCGACGAGGATGCCGTTCCATTCGAGCTCGGCGAGCACATCGATGAGGGGCATCTCGACATCGGTGAAGAGGGGGAGGAGCTGCATGGCGCGGAGCTGTGGGAGCATCGCGTGCGCGAGCTGGAGGGCGATATCGGCATCGGCGGCGGCGTAGGTGGTGGCCTGGTCGATGGGGACGGCGGCGAACGAGCGCTGAAGCTTGCCGGAGCCGATGAGCTCGTTGATGGATTGCTTTCCGCGGCCGAGGTAGACCTGTGCGAGGGCATCGAGGGAGTGGCTGGAGCGGGAGGAGTCGATGAGGTAGCTGGCGATCATGGAGTCGATGGAGGGCGAAGGCGAAGAGGACACAGAGGGCGCGGAGAGGGCAGAGGAACGCGGAGAAGAAGAATGGGTGATGGGAAGAGAGGCATCGAGGCAGCCGGGCATCGAGTCATCGAGTGGGGACAGAGCCAAATGAATGCCGGCTCGGCGGAGGACGAGTTGGTCGTACTTGAGGTTGTGGCCGGATTGGGTCTTGGTGGGGTCTTCGAGGATGGGCTTGAGGGCGCTGAGGACGTGGTCGGGGGTCAGGTGTGATTCGGGGGCGGGGGAGAGGGTGGGGATGTAGAAGGCTTCGCCGGGCTGGATGGCGAGCGAGATGCCGCAGATGTCGGCATCGTGTGGAGAGAGGGAAGTGGTTTCGGTGTCGAGGGCGAACGAGGGGGCCTTGTGGAGGCGAGCGAGCAGGGTGTCGAGCTGGTCGATGGTGGTGATGCAGGTGTAGTTGCCTTGGATGGGGGGGGTGGAGAGGGCTCCGGCTGCGCCGGGATGGGATTGGAGTTCGAAGGTTGGTGGTGGGGATGGGGAGTTGTCGGGGGTGGTATCGAAGAGGCTGCCGAAGCTGGAGGGGTCGGGTTTGGATGGGCGGGGGGCTGGTGTTGCGGGGCGAGCGGGCTCGGGGGTTGTGGTTGAGGGCGGTGGTGCGAGTCCGCGCTTGGCCATCAGGTTTCGGAGGTCATCCTGGTAGCGGTTGAAGCCGAGCTCTTTGAGGATGGGGAGGAGGCGATCGAGGGTGAAGGTGTCGATCGCGGAGGTTGCGAGGTCGAACTCGATGGGGACATCGCGCTTGAGGGTGATGAGTTGTTTGCTGAGCGGGAGGTGTGCGGCGGCGGCTTTGACGTTCTCGGCTTGCTTGCCTTTGAGCTTGTCGGTGCTGGCGAGCAGGTTGTCGAGGGTTTTGTACTCGGCGATCAGCTTGGCGGCGGTCTTTTCGCCGACGCCTGAGACGCCTGGGACGTTGTCGACGGTGTCGCCCATGAGGGTGAGCATGTCGATGACCTGGCTGGGGGCGATCCCGGTTTCGGTCTTGAGGGCGGGGGCATCGATGAGGAGGCCGGTGTGGACATCGACGAGGGCGACGCCTGGGGTTGCGGGCGGATCCTGGCCTTCGTGTATGTCTTCGAGGAGTTGCTTGAGGTCCTTGTCCTTGCTCACCATTCGGATGGCGAGCTCGGGGTTGGATTTACGGAGGGTGGTGACGAGTGTGGCGATGATGTCATCGGCCTCGACACCTTCGACGCCGATGATGGGGATGCCGAGTGCGGTGAGGAGGGCGATCGCGCGGTCGACCTGCGGGGAGAGGTCTTCGGGTGGCGCGGTGCGTGTGGCTTTGTAGTCGGGGTAGAGCTGAGAGCGGAAGGTTCCGTGATCGCCGGAGACATCCATGGCGATCGCGAGGTAGTCGGGCTTTCCGCCGAGCTTGGTCCAGAGGGCGTTGTCGGCATCACCGCCAGCGCCGAGGAGTCGGAGGAGGAGTCCGACGAAGCCGAAGGTCATGTTGGTGGGTTCTTTGGTGACGGGGCTGGACATGGGTGTGCGGATGGCGTGGTAGTGTCGGAAGAACTGGGCGTAGGCGTCGATGAGGTAGAGGGTGGGCATATGGGATTCGCCTGTGCTATTCCATGGATCCGTGCTTGACCCGGATGATGTCAACTCGGGTGCGCATCACGGAGTACAACACTCTGTAGTTACCGATGACCATACGACGAACGATGCGACCCCTGAGCGGTGATTCGCGGGCGACCGGGTGACGATCCGGAAACTGCGACAACGACATGATTCCGGCGAACATGACTTCAACGAAGCGTCCCGCACGGACGGGCGAGTCCAGCGAGATATGCCGGGCGATGCTGTCGAGATCGCGGTGTGCGGAGGGCGCGAAGCGCACAGGAAGGAGGCGGGCCATGGCGCACTACGCCGAGCGCCGGCGGCCGGCTCTGCCGTACTTGGCGCGAAGTTGCTTGAAGACCTCCTCTGCGGGTCTTCCCTTTCCGGCTTCGAGTTCCCGGATGCCCTGCTCGATTGCCTCGATGTCTTCGAGCTTGCGGACCTTGGTGGCCATGGACTCGTACTCTCTGGGATCCATGATCGCCACCGCGGCTCGGCCGTTGACGGTGAGGATTCGCACGCGGCGAGATTTCTTCAGGTCATCGAGGTGCTTTTTGGTGTTGCGCTGAAAATCGGTGAGGGAGCTGATGTCTTCGGGGTGGATCACGGTGATACTCCAAGAGCATCTTATTCGCAGCGGATTATATGCTTGAATCTGCATCTCCGCAACGGCATGCGAGATCCCCGGACTGCAACCACATGCCGCGTCCGCATTCCGGGCAAGGGCCTTTGGGTCCGGAGCCGGCGCGGTCGTAGCCGCAGTGGGGGCATTGCATGGAGATGAAGCGGCGGGGGCGGCGGCGCCAGTCGTTGATGAGGATGACGGTGACGGTGGCGAGCAGGATGACGCCGAGGCCGCGGAGGATGGGGAAGGCGCCGTGGCGATAGATGAGCTACATGGAGGCGAGGAAGATCGCCGCGCGGAGGGCGAAGGCGAGGAAAGGGCGGGTGAGTGATCTGGGCGGGAGGCGGGGCATGAAATCTGAGATCTCAGATTTGAGATCTGAAAACTCAGAGATGGGGATGAATGGGTTCAGGAAGAGGTTTGAGTGTGGAGCTCGGCGAGGCGGGTGAGGTAGGCGCTCGTGGGGGTGAGCTTGCGGCGGGACATGACGGCTTTGGCGACCTCGATGAACTTGTCGAGGCGGTAGGTCCGGGTGCCGGCGTCGGTGGCCCAGGTGAAGGGTGCAATGCAGCCGGAGATGGCGGCGGTCTGGGCGAACATGCAGCCGGTGTGGAGGATGGAGCCGGTCATGATGCGGGAGCAGATGGCGAACTTGACGTGATCGCCGATGACGGCGCCGAGGAACTGCTGGCCGGTGCGTTCGTTGGGGCCGTTGGGGGTGGCGCGGGCGATCACCTGGTCGTAGGTGTTGAGAAGGTTGGAGTTGGTGGTGCCAGCGCCGAGGTTGGCCCACTGGCCGATCCAGGAATCGCCGAGGTGGCCATCGTGGGCCTTGTTGGCGTGGCTCTGGAAGATGGTGCCGCCGACTTCGCCGGCGATCTTGCAGTGGGGGCCGATCGCGGTGAAGGGCTTGATGAGGGTGCGTTCGAGGATGGTGGAGTGTTCACCGATGTAGGCGGGGCCGAGGATGATGGCGCCGGGGCGGATGACGGCATCGGCGGCGAGCACGATGGGGCCGGCTTCGGTGTCGAGGACGACGGTGGGTGAGATGCGTGCGGAGCCGTGGATGGAGGTGGGGTGGTTGCCGAGGGTGGTGACGCCGGGGATGGTGCGCGGGCGGGCATCGCGGGTGAGGAGGTCGAGGTCGAGGTTGATGGCGGGATCGCGGAAGGTGCGGATGTGCCAGGGGCGGGAGAGGAGGTGGTGGCCCTCGAGGCGCGTGGTGGTGAGGCCGGTGGTGTTGCCGGCGAGTGCGGATGGGATGGAGGCGGCGGGGAGGTGGGCGACGAGCAGGTCGCTCGATTGGGATTCGAGGATTGCGTGATTGAGGAGGAGGTTGGACCAGTCGGGGTTTGGGACTGGGCAGCGGGCGTTGAGGAGGAGGAAGGAGCCGGAGGAGGGCGAAGTGGGGGTTGTGTTGATGGGGATGTTGGGGTGGGCTTGGGCGGTGAGCACGGAGTGGGTGGTGGGGACGAAGAGGGCGGCGGGAGGGCCGAAGAGGCATGTGGCGCGGTCGAGGGTGGTGAGTGCGCCGGTGCGGATGTCGAAGGCGGGGCGGAGGTCGTTGAGGGGGGCGAGCCGGCCTTTGTTGTCGTCGAAGAGGATAGGTATTGGGGGCATGATTGAGGATAGCGAGTGAGGGGGTGAGCGAGTGAGGGTGACGAGGGAAGTGATGGTGCAGGTGAGGCGGTAGATCGGGAGCCCTCACCGCGTCGCAGAGCCTCCGCGTCTCTCCGGGGGGAGAGTGGGGGGAAATAGATGTGGTAGACACAGGCAGGATGCTTGTGCCACGAGATGGGGTAGGGAGAAGAGAATTGCTACAGTGGCGGTGGCGTTATGGAGTCTTGATGATGAAGCAGCACATGGAACAGCAGACGCGGTTGTATGACGGGGGGGCGGAGAGTCTGATGACGAGCGATCAGTTTCCGGATCGCGTGAGTCTGTTGCCCGGGGCGGGTGGGAAGGTGATGCCCGGGGAGCGGCTGCGGGTGATGTGGGGGCAGGACATGCTGCGGGATGTGCTGGATGGTCGGTATCGGACCGTGGTGTGCGGTGTGAACACGCAGGACAACTCGCACGGGATCATCGCGCAGCTTGTGGACTTGATGGCGACCAGCCAGTGGACGGCCAAGACGGTGACTTCGTACGCGAAGATGTTCCAGGATTCGGTGGCGGTGCATGCGGCGGGCGACAAGGAGCCGTATGTGCTGAAGTTCGATCTGGATTCGATTCTGATTCTGGCGATCCTTCGGCCGACGGGTCGGGATCACTTCACGGTGGAGGATCTGTCGCGGGGGTTCCAGACGGTGGCGAAGATGCTGAAGGAGCGGCGCGAGAGGCAGCCGGTGGCGAGCGTGAGCTTCATGCACGCGCGTGCGAATCGGCTGGCGGGTCCGGATGGGGCTGAGCCGAGCTTTGAGACGGTGATGCGGACGATGTACTCGGCGGGGTTCCGGGGTGATGTGTATCCATCGCCGGGGAGCTGGCGGTTTGGGACCGTGGGTGTGTTCCCGAGTTATCCGTTCCCGGCGGGGTTGGAGCGGATGAGGGCGGGGAGTTCGTGCGTCGGGGGTGAGGGAGGAGCGAGTGCGCGAGTGTGGGGGGGACGCTGATCGCCCGGCGTTGAACGAGTGGTTCGTGCGGCGGCCTGAGGTGTGCGTGCGCGATCGTGCAGGCGCGCTGCTTGGCGGGTTGCCGACTCTCCTGGGGGGAGAGTGGGGGGAGCGCGGTATCATGGGGGATGAATGCTGCGGCGATCATCCATCGGCTTGAGCACTATCCGGCGACCCTTGTGCCGCTGTTGATTTCGATGCCGGCGGAGGATTACCGGTGGAAGCCGCGGGCGGAGGACTGGTCGATCCTGGAGGTGTGCTGTCACCTGCTCGATGAGGAGAAGGAGGACTTTCGGCCGCGATTGAGGAGCACGCTGGAAGATCCTGCGCGTGAGTGGCCGCCGTTGGATCTGGAGAAGGTCGCGGAACGGCGGGGGTATAACGGGCGGGAGCTGCGGCAGGTGCTGGCGATGTTTGTGAGTGAGCGGGCGGAGTCGATCATTTGGCTGCGTGGATTGAAGGATGTGGATTACTCGCGGGCGTATGCGCATTCATCGGGAAGGAAGATCTCGGGGATGGATTTGCTCGGGAGTTGGGCAGCGCATGATGCGCTGCATCTTCGGCAGATTGCGAAGCGGTTGCATGGGTTGGCGGGGAGGGATGGGGGGGAGGTGGGGTATGCGGGGGATTTGAATTAGGGAGTGGGGGATGGGCAGTGGGCAGTGGGGTGAGAGACAAGAGAGAAGTGATGAGGTAGAGGGGGCAGTAGATCAAGAGCCCTCACCGGCTTCGCAGAGCCTTGCCGACGCTCCCTGGGGGAGAGTGGGGAGCCAAGACACGGCTTGCCCTTCGGGACAAGCCGTGGCGCGTGGGTGTGGGGGGATCGCGCGGATAGCGATTGGGGTAGATGGCTATGTAGGCGTGGGGTAGATCGGCACCGGCTTGCCTGAAGACAGGCAAGTCGGTGGCACGTCAGTGGGGGAGGGTTTCCTGCTCGATCTTCCAGGTCATGGTGTCGCCGATGCAGTCGATGTGGACGGCGAAGAAGCCTGGTTCGCCGCGCGGGCCGGTCTTCTCGTGCTTGCGGACGAGCGGGTTGATGATGAGGCGATCGCTTTCGGGGAGGGGCAATTCATCGATCTCGTGGGGGTGGAACCAGTCGAGTCGGCCTTCGGGCATGTCGTGGGCGGGGACGTTCACCGGGCCTTTGACGAGGTAATAGAAGAGGAGCCAGTGGCCGCGGCCTTCGAAGGCGGTTTCGGAGATGAGGCCGAGGAGGTGGAGGCGATCGATGGGGATGTCGATGCCGGCTTCTTCCATGATTTCGCGGCGAGCACATTGGGCGGGTGATTCGCCGGTGGCGACGTCGAGCTTTCCGCCGATGGGTGAGCAGAGGCCCTGGTTGGGTGCCTTGGCGCGGCGGAGGAGGAGGATTCGGCCCTGTTCATCGCGGAGATCGCAGAGGCAGGCAAGGCGGTAGGGGAGATTGATACTGGAGCCGTGGACTGGGGGGGAGGGCATGGGGGAGGGTAGAAAGGGCAATGTTCAAAGGGCAAAGGGCAAATCAGGAGGGAGCATTTGCACAGCGGCACATAAGGAAGAGAAGACTGGAACACAGAGGCGCGGAGAAGACGCGGGGAGGGAGGGCTTACTGAGTGAGGCGGGTGATGTTGAGGCCATCGGGGAGGGCGAGCAGGAATTGTTTGCCGTAGCGGGCGGTGAGGAGTCGGGCGTCGAGGACGACGACCTGGCCGGAGTCGGTTTTGGAGCGGATGAGCCGGCCGAAGCCTTGCTTGAACTTCATGATGGCGCGCGGGAGGGCATCTTCGCGGAAGGGATCCTGGCCGCGGGATTGCATGAGCTCGGTGCGGGCTTCGGTGAGTGGGCGATCGGGGGGATCGAAGGGGAGCTTGGTGATGATGACGTTGCGGAGGCCGCGGCCGCGAACATCGACACCTTGCCAGAAGGAGGCTGCGCCGAGGAGGACGGAGCGTTCATCCTCGCGGAACTTTTCGAGGATGGTTTGGCGGGAGCCATCGAGGCCCTGGGCGTACATGGGGAGGTTGAGGTTGTTGAGTGGAGGGCGGAGTCGGCGAGCGACAGCGTTGAGGGTCGCGAAGCTGGTGAAGAGGACGAAGGCGCCGCCATCGGTCTGTCGGAGGTGGTGGAGGATGCGATCGGAGAGGCGATCGGTGTAGGTGGGGGCGGGAGTGGAGCGGGCGGGGGCATCGTCGGGGAAGAAGGAGCTGGTGCGAGCGGACTGTTCGCCGACGGTGGTGTCGATGACGAGCTGGGCCTGGGTGGAGTGGTCGAAGGGGCTGCCGAGCTGGAGGGTGCGGGCGCCTTCTGCGCCCAGGCGCGAGATGGTGTGGGAAAAAGCCATCTCGGCGGACTCGCGGGTTTCGTCTTCTTTTACGCGGCGCGTGGAGAGGGTGGCGCTGGTGAGGATGACGGAGTGGGGCTGGTCGAACAGGCGACCCTTGAGGATGGGGGCGACTTCGATGGGGGAGCAGGCGAGCGTGACGCGCTGGAAGTGGGAGTCTTCGGAGGGTGGGGAGGATTCGATCCAGTAGGCGCAGCCGGGGAGAGTCTGGTCGATGAGTGCGGCGGCATCATCGGCGATCTCTGAGGCGCGGATCGCGTAGGCGTTGAGCTCGTACTGGTCCTGGTCGCTCTTGCACGCTTCGCGGAGTGAGCGGAGGCGGACGGTGAGGTTGTTCATCGCCGGGGTGAGGAGGTTGTCGGTGATTCCCGGTTCGCGGATGCGTGCGGAGGCGGCGTTGTGTGTGCGCCAGTTCTGTGGCGTTGCGCTGCGGGGGTCTTTGGATTGGGAGATGCGCTGGGCGATCTCGGCGAGCTGCTCGAAGAAGAGGCGCGAGGCATCCAAGGCATCGAGGGTGAGGCGGACCGCGCGTTCGACGGATTCGGTATCGCCGGCGAGCAGGCCGAGCTGGGGGAGGTAGCCGCGTCCGGTGCGTGGGTGGTAGAGGGTGGTGAGGAGGTGGTTGATGCGGCCTTCGGAGAGTGAGATTCCGAAGTGGTCGGCGGCGGTGTCTTCTACGCCGTGGGCTTCATCGAGGATGACGTGGTCGTACTTGGGGAGGAAGCCGACTTCCTGGGCGCGGAGGGCGAGATCGGAGAAGAAGAGGGCGTGGTTGCAGACCAGGAGGTTGGCGCCTTCCATGGCGCGGCGAGCGGATTGGTAGAAGCAGGATTCGTAGTCGGGGCACTTTCGGCCCATGCAGTTGCCGGAGTCGGATTGCACTTTGTCCCAGATGCCGGGGCGTTCGAGCTGGGGGAGGGTGGAGAGGGTGCCATCGCGGGTTTCGTACGCCCACTCTTCGACTTGATGGAGCGAGCGGCGCGAGGCGGGATCGGGGAAGAGGCGGTCTTGCCGTTGGCTTGCGAGCTTGAGTCGGCGGATGCTGATGTAGTTGCCGCGGCCTTTGACGAGGACGGGGCGGAGCTTGGGTGTGGGTGGAGGGAGAGAGGGATCGTCGGAGGGCGGGGGTTGGGGGTCGAGGATTTCGCGGAGGAGGGGGATGTCCTTGGTGATGAGTTGTTCTTGGAGGGCGATCGTGTTGGTGGCGAGCAGGATGGTTTCGTTGTGCTCGATGGCGCGGAGGATCGCGGGGACGAGGTAGGCGAAGGATTTGCCGACGCCGGTGCCGGCTTCGACGAGGAGGTGGGTGCGGTTGGCGAGCGTTTCGGAGACTGCGCGCGCCATGTCGAGCTGCTCGGGGCGGGGTTCGAACTTGGCGCCGAGGACGGCGGCGAGAGGGCCGTGTGAGGAAAGGATGTCGGTGGGGGCGGGCAAGGTTGGAGTCTAGTAGGGTTGAGAGCGTGAGCGGGGCAGGATGGGATCGGTTTGGATGAAGGTGGTTTTGCGCGCCCATTCCATGGGCGAAGTAACCCAGAGGAGGCGCTTCCAGCGGCTGCGCCGCTGGCAACCAACGGGCGCCCCTTTCAGGGGCGAGGAGGGGGACGAGGAGGAGCGGGAGGCTCGAGGAGGCGCGAGCAGGATCGGCAAGGGGGCGGGTCTGCGCTCTATGCGGGGAACGGATGATCGTGAACAGGTCATCGTGCGCGCGGCCGGCGGTACAGTGACTGCATGAGGCAGCGGGCGGGTTTGAGGGTTGGTTGGGGTGTTGCGATCGTGATGGCGATGCTGCTTTTGGTGGTGGGTGTGGTTGTGGTTTTGCCGGTGGGTGTGGCGGCGATGGGGGTGGTGAAGGGGTTGATGGAGGGTGGCAGTGGGGGTGGTGTTGGGGTGATCGCGGATCTGGCTTCGTGGGAATCGCTGGTGTCGGTGGCGGTGGTGGTGAGGACGATCGGGTGGTCGTTGGGGATTGGGGTGACGGCGACGTTGCTGGGATGGCCGGCGGCGTGGGGGATACGGAAGTTTGGGCGATCGGGGATCGTGTGGCTGGTGGCGCCGATGTGCATGCCGAGCTATCTCGCGTATGCGGGGTATGGGTTGGTGCGCGCGCCTGGGACGCGGATCGGGGACTGGCTGGCGCGGGCAGCGCATGAGGGGTGGCCGGATGCGCCGGTGTATGCGGGGAAGGTGCTGGCGTTTTTGGGATTGTCGCTGTGGTGCTGGCCGGTGGCGGGGGTGGTGCTGGGGTTGGCGGCGAGCCGGGTGGATGAGGGGGTGATGGAGTCGCTGCGTGTGGATGGGGCGGGGTGGTGGCGGAGGCAGCGGGTGCTGGTGGGGGTGATGCGATGTCCGATCGCGGTGGGCGTGGGTGTGGTGGGGATGTTGATGTTGGGGTCGGCGATCCCGACGCATTTGGCGCAGATGGATACGTGGGGGATCAAGCTGTGGTTTGCGATCGACAACACGGGTGAGGGTGAGCGGTGGCGGATCTGGATGTTGTCAGCGCCGCTGCTTGTGGTGGGTGGGATCGGTGGGTGGGTGATTGCGGTGCGCGCGGTGGGATCGTGGAGGATGGCGGGGGAAGGTGGAGAGGAGGCGAAGAGGTGGAGAGAGGGAGAGACGAAGTGGGGGAGGAGGGGTGGGGTGTGGAGTCTGGTGGTGAGCGCGGTGGTTCTTCTTGCGGGGACGGTGGCGCCGCTGGTGTTGTTTGCGTGGTCGATCCGTGAGGTGACGTCGCTGGCGGTGTTCTGGCGGGTGAATGCGGATGCGGCGAGCTGGAGCGTGCTGGTGGCTGTGATGGTGGGAGTGGTGGGGGCGGTGGTGTGCGTGGGGTGCTGGGTGGTTGGATCGGCGGGAATGGGTGGGGGTCGGGGGCGCGGTGTGTTGAGGTGGGTGGTGATGAGCCTGGGGATTGCGGGGCTTGCGCCGGGGGTGATCGTCGGGACGATGGTGAACCGGGCTTGGATTGGCGGATGGGGGTGGGAACAAACCCGGTGGGTGGGCGATTCGTACTGGATCGTGGTGCTGGCGCATGCAGCGAGGTTCTGCTGGGTGCCGGCGATCATGGGGTGCTGGGTTGCGGGGCTGGAGCCGGTGGAGCGGCGGATGCAGCGGATGGTGGATGGGGGAGGGGGTGTGCGGGTGTGGTGGTGGGCGTGCGCGCAGGGGGGGATTCCGGTGTGGGTGGTGGGCCCGATCGCGGGGGTGATCACGGGGCTGATGAGCCTGCACGAGATTGAGTCGACGGTGATGGTGTCGCCGCCGGGTGTGGATTCGCTGGCGAGGCGGATCCTGCAGTTTCTGCACTATGCGCGGATGGAGGATCTGTCGGCGGCGGGGGTGTGGCTGATCGGGGGAGGGTTGGTGGTGGCGGGGGGAGTGGCGGTGGCGGGGTGGTTGATGGGGAGGCGGGGAGGGGGGGTGGAATAGAGATGTACAAAAAGGCAGTAGATGGGATAGAAACACAGGCAGGATGCCTGTGCCACTAGATGGGGTAGGTGCATCTTCGGGGTGGTGGGCGAGTAAGTACGATGTGAGGCTGATGGCGAATCTCGGGCGACAGACTGAGGAGCGGGGAGGAGGCGGGCGGATCCTGCGCGAGGGGGTGCTGGTGGCTGCGTGCGCGTGTGTGCTGGTGGGGGGGTGTTCGCGGCGAGCGGGGGGGGAGAAGACGGAACCTTTGGAGGTGGTGCGCATCCTGGGTGAGGTCGGGACCGCGCCCGGTCAGTTCGCGTATCCGCGTGCGATGGACTTTGATGGGAAGTACCTGTGGGTGGTGGATAAGTCAGCGCGGGTGCAGAGGGTGGATGCGGAAACGGGGAAGTGTGCGGGCGGGTGGGTGATGCCGGAGTATCTGTTGGGCAAGCCGACGGGTGTGACGATCGCGCCCGGGGATGATGGCGAAATGCTGGTGTGGGTGCCGGATACGCACTATCACCGGGTGGTGGCGTACCGGATGCCGGAGGTTCCGGGGGAAGGTGTGGCGGGGCGGGAGATGTTCTTGCCGGGACAGCCTCCGGTGATCGCGGAGTTCGGGAGCTACGGGGAGGGGCCGGGGCAGTTCGTGTACCCGACGGATGTCGCTGTGCTGATGGATGACGCGGGGAAGAAGATCCAGCGGGTGTACGTGAGCGAGTACGGGGGGAATGACCGGATCACGGTGTGGGAGCCGGATGGGAAGGGGACGTACGCGTTTGCGTTCTCGTTTGGAGTGTTCGGGGAGGGATCGAGCGCGGAGCGGATCGAATTCAATCGGCCGCAGTCGATCGAGATCGGGCGGGGTGGGGGAGGGGATGGATTGGAGCTGGTGGTTGCGGATGCGTGCAATCACCGGATCGGGCGGTTCACACTGGAGGGGAAACTAATCGCGTGGATCGGCTCGCCGGAGACGGCCGGGGACGGTCCGGGTCAGTTCAAGTACCCTTACGGGTTGTGCCTCCTGGGTGATGGGACGGGGATGGTCGCCGAGTTCGGGAACAACCGCGTGCAGCATGTGGACCTGGCAACGGGGAAGGGGCTGGGGAGTTTCGGCGGGGCCGGGCGTGGGCCGGGGCACCTGATCAATCCGTGGGCGGTGACGGTGGTGGGGGATGATGTCTTCGTGCTGGATTCACAGAACAACCGAGTGGTGGTGGCGCAGGCGGCGGGCATCCACTCGGATGTGAAGCGAGCGGATGCGGGATGGGGATCCGGGATCGCGAAGGGGAGCCCTTGATGATGGGGAGTCCGGCAAGCCCGATGATGATGCTCGCCGCGTTGGTGGCGGGTCCGATGCAGTTTGATAGGCCGGTCTGGCTGCTCCTGATCCCGATCTGCGGCGGGCTGGTGTGGTGGATGGGTCGGAAGAGCCTGGCGGGGCTGGGTCCGGTGACGCGATGGGTGGCGCTGGGGGCGAGGCTCCTGGTGATATGCCTGATTGCGGGGGCGATGGCCGAGCCGCAGTGGCGAACCGAGGCGCGGGACGTCGCGGTGACGATGATCATCGACGCGAGCGAATCGATCCCGGGGAGCATCCAGAAGGATGTGGACCGGTATGTCGAGGAGGCGACGGCGAAGGGGAAGGAGCGGCCGACGGACCGGCTGGGGGTGGTGACGATCGCCAAGGACTCGTTCGTGCAATCGCTGCCATCGGACAAGACGGATCGCGTGGAGCGCCAGCACATCGGGGCGGTGGATGGGACGAATATCGATGCGGGGGTGCGGCTGGGGATGGCGGTGGTGCCGCCGGACGCGGCGAACCGGATCGTGATCGCGAGCGATGGGAACGAGACATCGGGGAATATCCTGCGTGCCGCGGAGGCAGCGCGGGCGGCGGGGATTCCGATCGATGTTCTGCCGTTGACGTACGACTATGCATCGGAGGTGCTGGTTGATCGGTTGATCGCGCCGTCGACCGCGCGGATGGGTGAGAACCTGTCGCTGCGGGTAGTGTTGCAGGCGACCAAGCCGGCGCGGGGGCGGTTGTCGATCCTGATGGATCGCCAGCCGGTGGATCTGGATCCGGACAGCGATGCGTTGAGCACACCGGTGGAGTTGAAGGCGGGTCCGAACGTGCTGACGGTGCCGATCCGGACGCGGCTTGCGGGGCCGCAGAAATTCGAGGCGATCTTTGAGCCGGAGGTGGGTGCGGGTGGGCAGATCGTCGGGGATGCGGTGGTGCAGAACAATCGGGCGGAGGCGGTGACGTTTGTCTCGGGGCAGGGGAAGGTGCTGGTGGTGCGTGAGATCAATGGGGATGCATCAGCGCTTGTGGATGCGTTGACGGAGGCGCGGATCGGGACGGATGTGCGGACGGCCGAGCAGATGCCCGGGAGCCTGACGGAGCTTGCGGGGTACGACGCGATCGTGCTGGCGAACGAGTCGGTGGATCTGTTCAGCCTGCAGCAGCAGGAGGATCTGAAGCAGTACGTTCACGATGTGGGTGGCGGGCTGGTGATGCTGGGGGGGCCGCGGAGCTTCGGGGCGGGTGGATGGATCGGCTCTCCGCTGGAGGATGCGCTGCCGATCCGGCTGGATCCGCCGCAGAAGCGTCAGATGCCTCGGGGGGCATTGGCGCTGGTGATTCACTCGGTTGAGATTCCCGAGGGGGTGTTCCTGGGGAAGAAGATCTGCGAGTCGGCGGTCAATGCGCTGTCGCGGCTGGATCTGATCGGGATCAACGAGTTCCGGATGGCGAGCGGTGTGGACTGGGTGTACCCGTTGAGCGAGGTGGGTGATGGGACGGCGGCCAAGCGTGCGATCCAGAACCTGCAATTCGGGGACATGCCGGACTTTGCGCCGTCGTTTGAGTTGTCGTTGAAGTCGCTTTCTGCGGCGGGCGCGGGCCAGAAGCACATGATCGTGATCAGCGATGGGGATCCATCGCCGCCATCGGCGAACCTGTTGGCGAAGTTCGTGGCGGCGAAGATCACGGTCTCGACGGTGGCGTGCGCGACGCACTCGTTCCAGGACGATGGGAGGATGAAGACGATCGCGGATGGGACGGGCGGGAAGTTTTACAAGGTGGATCCGCGGAACGCGGCGACCCAGATCCCGCAGATCTTCATCAAGGAAGCGCAGACGATCAAGCGGTCGCTGATCTGGGAGGGGACGCCGTTCGTTCCGGCGGTGTCATCGGCGGGGAGCGAGGCGATGCGGGGGATCACGAGCGTGCCGCCGGTGGGCGGGTACGTGGTGGCGGCGGACCGTGAGGGACTGTCGCAGGTGACGATGCGAGGGAAGGAGAACGATCCGATCATGGCCCAGTGGCAGCACGGGTTGGGCCGAGTGATTACGTATACGAGCGATGGGGCGAGCCGGTGGAATCCGCAGTGGATGGGGTGGGCTTCGTACCGGCAGTTCTGGGAGCAGCACCTGCGGTGGGCGATGCGTCCGACGGGGTCGGCGAACGTGCATGTGGCGACCGAGACGCGGGGGGATGAGACGATCGTGAGCGTGGAGGCGCTGGATGCGGCCGGTGAGCGGATGAACTTTGCGAGGTTCAGCGGCCGCGTGGCAGCGCCGGATGGGGGTGGTGAGGACATCACGCTGCGGCAGGTCGGGCCCGGGAGGTATGAGGGCCGGGTGCGGACATCGGCGGCGGGATCGCATTTGTTGAATCTGCGGTATGCAGCGCCGACGACGGGGTTGGATGGTGTGGAGTCGGTGATGGAGGGGACGGTGCAGGCGGCGATCAGCAAGCCGTTCGCGGACGAGTTCCGTTCGCTGCAGGACAACGAGGCGCTCTTGCGGCAAGTTGCGGAGATGACCAAGGGTCGGGTGCTGACGGGCAAGCCGGAGGTGGACAAGCTGTGGTCGCGTGAGGGCTTGACGATGCCGGTGGCGACCACGCCGATCTGGCTGGCGGTGGCGATCTGCGCGATCGGGCTGTTTGTGATGGATGTGGGAGTGAGGCGCGTGCGGGTGGATGTGCCGTTGATGGTCAGGAAGGTGCGTGGGCTCTTGCGGCCCGGGTCTGTGAAGGTGGGTCAGCAGATGGCGGGGTTGCAGGCAGCGCGGGAGAAGGCGCGGAAGAAGATGGTCGAGCGGGGGGACAGGGCTGCGAGCGAGCGGGGGAGCGAGGCAGCGCAGGTGTACGAGCAGGTTCGGCATGCGGCGAGCGCGAAGTTTGAAGCGCCGAAGGATGCTCCGCGAGCGGCGAGTGCGGATGCGGGGGTGCTTGGCGGGGAGAAGGAGATGGGGGATCTGCTTGGGAGGCCGGCGCAGCCCAAGGCGCCGCAACCCGGGGAAGCCCCCGCTGCTCCGGGAGAGGGGATGTCGCGGTTGCTCAAGGCGAAGAAGAAGGCTCAGGATGAGATGAAGGATTAGGCAGTAGGGAGTCGGCAGTAGGCAGTAGAGAATGGGAAGCAGTGTTGAGAGGAAGAAAGGCATCAAGGCATCTAGGGATCAAGGCATGTAAGCGGGAAGGCAGTGGGTGGAATTGAGGAGTTTTTCGATGGCGAGCCAAGCAGATAAGGCGGTTCCGACGACTCCGGCGGAGGTGAAGGAGAAGTGCGAGCACTTCCGGCAGACGTTCCAGGTGCTCAAGGCGGAGATCGGGAAGGTGATCGTGGGCCATTCGGACGTGGTGGATGCGGTCTTGACCGCGCTGTTCGCGGGCGGCAACGTGCTGCTGGAGGGTGTGCCGGGGCTGGGGAAGACGCTGCTGGTGCGGACGCTGGCGCAGACGCTGAGCCTGCCGTTCAGCCGCATCCAGTTCACTCCCGACCTGATGCCGGCGGATGTGATCGGGACGAACATCGTCACCGAGGATCCGCAGACGGGACGGCGGCAGTTCGAGTTCCAGCGCGGGCCGATCTTTGCGCAGGTGGTGCTCGCGGATGAGATCAACCGCGCCACGCCCAAAACGCAGTCGGCGCTGCTGGAGGCGATGCAGGAGCGGAGCGTGACCAGCGGTGGCACGACGTACAAGCTGCAGCAGCCGTTCTTGGTGCTGGCGACCCAGAACCCGATCGAGCAGGAGGGGACGTACCCCTTGCCCGAAGCGCAGATGGACCGGTTCATCTTCAAGATCAACGTGGGGTACAGCCAGTTGGATGACCTGATGACGATTCTGGACCGGACGACGGGGACGGCGGCGGCCGAGCCGCAGAAGGTGCTGGATGGGCCGCAGATCCTGGCGCTGCAGGCGTTGATCCGCGGGGCGATCGTGGCGCCGCATGTGAAGGAGTACGCGGCAAGGCTGGTGCTGGCGACCCATCCGGGGACGGGGACGGCGGCGGGGGGGGATGGTGGTGTCACGAACCGGTATGTGCGGTGCGGGGCTTCTCCGCGCGGGGCGCAGGCGCTCCTGCTTGGCGCGAAGGTGAAGGCGCTGGTGGATGGGCGGTTCCATGTGAGCTATGGGGATGTGAAATCGATCGCGACCATGGCGTTGCGGCACCGGTTGATTCTGAACTTCGAGGCGGAGGCGGACCGGGTGAACACGGATGATTTGGTGGCGAAGATCATGCAGCTGACGCCGACGGAGCCGGCGAAGGTGGGGGTGTGAGGGCGCGGGCAGTAAGAAGTAGGCAGTAAGAAGTGGGCAGTAGGCAGTAGGTGATGGTCGTAAACAGGCCGGGTGATGATGATGACCCGGTGAAGGAGATCGTGTGATGAAGCGTGTTGCGATGTTTGCGTGTCTGATGATGGGGCTTGCGGCGGGGTGCTCGTCGGTGCCGAGCGGGATCGATCCCTCGTATCACACGCGGGATTCACGGCTGCTGGGTGATTGGACGGCGACACGCGGGGCGCAGGTGGAGGTCTCGTACGCGGGCGGGGATGCGTTCAGGCTCGAGGTGGAGGACTCCACGAGCGAGGCGACGTATCGCGGGCATCTGCTGGACATCGCCGGCAAGAAGATCGCCGAGGTGTCGGTATATCAGCCGGACCGATCGGATGCGGTGCCGGTGTACCACTACGCGATGGTTGAGATCAACGGAGACACGATGACGCACCGGCCGCTCAAGGCGGAGTGGCTGGCGGAGGCGAGTAAGAGTTCGCCGGGGGCGGTGTACAAGTCGACGGCGGAGGCGCAGCCTGGATCGGGGGGGCTGGTGGTGCGGGATGGGGCGGCGATGCTGGAGGTTCTAAGGAAGGCGGCGGGGGATGAGGGTGCTTGGGGCGCGGCGGAGACTTTGACGAGGAAGAAGTAGGAGCTGAACGCGGCGGGCGGTGTGGGATGGAGATGACGGACCGTGGAGCCGTGACCGTTGAAGGAGAGGTAGATACGGAGCCCTCACCGCCTCGCAGAGCCTCGGCACCTCTCCCGGGGGGGAGAGGGAGGCCGGAGCGGCTCGCAAAGCCTCGCTGAGTAACCATGCTGCGAACACCTTCCATCAAGCGGCCGCTGAAGATTGAGGATCTGCTGGATTCGCAGCTCATTTCGCGGCTTGATCCGTTGGATCTGGCTTCGCGGAAGGTGTTTGCGGGGAAGCTGAAGGGGGAGCGGCGATCGAAGAAGCGGGGGCAGTCGGTGGAGTTCGCGGATCACCGTCCGTACGTGATCGGGGATGATCTTCGGCACATCGACTGGAACATCTTCGGGCGGCTGGACCGGCTGTTCCTGAAGTTGTTTTTGGAGGAGGAGGATCTGGCGCTGCACGTGGTGGTGGATGCGAGTGAGTCGGGCGATTGCGGGGAGCCGAGCAAGTATTTGTTCATGCAGCGTGCGGCGATGGCGTTGGGGTATATCGGGCTCGTAAATCTGAATCGGGTGGCTTGTTCGGTCATGGGGGGTGGGAGAAGAGAGGCATCAAGGGATCAAGATTCTCGTGGGGGCATCGAGGCATCAAGTGAAGAGCCGGAGGGCTTGAGTGCGATCGGGGCGGGGGAAGTTTCGGCGATCCGGGATTTGAGGGGGCGGCGGCGGACGCATGATCTGGCCAGGTTCATCTGCTCTGTGGAGCCTTCGGGGGCGCTGCTTTTCAGGAACGCGGCTGAGCGGATTGCGCTGACTCGGCGGGGCAAGGGTGTGATGGTGGTGTTCTCGGATTTCATGTTCAAGGATGGGTACGAGGCGGGCTTGAGGATGCTGGTGGGTCGCGGTTTTGATGTGTTTGCGATCCAGGTGTTGAGCCCGCAGGAGATTGATCCGCCGATCACGGGGGATCTGCGGCTGCGGGATGTGGAGGATGGGGATCAGACGGAGGTGACGATCTCGGCGCCGCTTCTGAAGAAGTACAAGCAGAACCTGGCGGCGTACAACGATCAGTTGCGGGATTTCTGCGCGCGGCGCGAGATCACGTTCTTGTCGGTGAGGAGCGATACGCCGGTGGATACGTTGATTCTAGATTATCTTCGGAGGAGGGGGTTGGTTCGATGACTTTTCTTACCCCTCTCATCGCCGCGATCGCCGCTGGGATTGCGATCCCGTCGCTGGTGATTCTCTATTTCCTGAAGCTGCGACGGCGTGAGCTTGAGGTTTCGACGACGCTGCTCTGGAAGAAGGCGATCCAGGATTTGCAGGCGAACGCGCCGTTCCAGCGGCTGCGGCGGAACATTCTCTTGCTGCTGCAGCTGCTGGTTCTGGGGGCGGCGTTGTTTGCGATTTCGCAGCCGCAGCTCAAGGGGCGGGAGTATCAGAACACGCGGCAGATCATCATGATTGATCGGTCGGCGAGCATGTCGGCGAGCGATGGGGCGGGAGCGACGCCGGAGCGTGTGGACGATGCCGGGGCCAAGACGCGGTTCGAGGTGGCCAAGGAAGAGGCGCGGAAGCTGATCGATTCGCTGCCGGAGTCGGGTGTGTTCGGGACGGGGTCGAGCGGCGAGGCGATGATCGTGGCGTTTGACACGACGGCGGAGGTGCGGCAGCAGTTCACGAGCGATAAGACAGCGCTGAAGGCGGCGGTGGATGCGATCCTGCCGACCGAAGCGCCGACGTTGATGGGCGAGGCGATGCGGCTGGCCAAGGCGCACTCACCCAAGCGGGCGCTGGTGACGGATCCGTTGAGCGGGGAGATGATGAGCGTGGAGGGGCTGGATGTGGGGATGCCGGTGACGATCCACATCTGGTCGGATGGGCGGGTGGGAGATTTGACGGAGGTGAAGCCGGGCCTCAGCGATGAGGTGGTGTTTCATCGCGTGGGTCAGCCGGACTCCGGCAACTTGGGCGTGGTGAGCATGCGGTGGGAGCGGTCGTACGAGGATCCGACGAAGCTCTCCGTGTTCGTGAGCGTGCAGTCGACGTATGAGCAGGCGCGTTCGGTGGATATCGAGCTGTCGATCGATGGGCAGGTGGCGGGGATCAAGACGCTCGATCTGCCGGCGGCGAGCGTGCAGCTTGCGCCGGGGGCGGCGAGTGCGGCTGGCGCAGGTGGCGCAGGTGGCACGGAGGGGCAACCGGCGGCGGCGATCCGTACGGTGACGCCTGCGGCATCGGGCGTGGTGTTCCAGCTTGAGCGGACGGAGGGGGCGATCGCGCAGGTGCGTCTGCGTTCGCCGAATCTTGATGCAGCGCCGGCGGGGGATCCGCTGGCGACCGACAACCGGGCATCGGTGATCATTCCGCCGGCGAAGAAGCTGGCGGTGGCGGCGGTGACGCGTGGGAACCTGTTCCTGGCGGCTGCGCTCGAGGGGCTGCCGCTCGCAAAGCTGGACACGCTGACGCCGGAGCAATACCAGGAGCGTGTGAAGGCGGGCGGGACGGGCGAGTACGACGTGGTGATCCTGGATAGCTGGCTGCCGGAATCGAAGGGGGCTGCGCCGGCGAATCTGACGCCGACATCGACGGTGCCGGCTCCTGGTGGGTGGGCTGGGCCTGCAACGCAGGGCACGCCGGCGCTGCCGCCGGGGCGATATCTGATCCTGGGGACGGTGCCGCCGGACATGGGGATCATCGACAAGGGGATCGCGGGGGGTGCGCCCGCGGAGGGCTCGCCGGCGGCGGGGAGCGGGGGTGCGAGCCAGAGCTCGGAGGCGATCTTCATTGATTGGATGCGCGACCATCCGATGCTGCGGAACCTGACGCTGGATCCGGTGATCATCTCGGAGATGCGGGTGGTGGAGATTCAGCGCGGGACCGGGGCGGTGGCGATCGCGCAGACGAACCGGGGCCCGGGGCTGGTGGATACATCATCTTCGGATGGGCAATGGCGAGCGATCGTGATCCCGTTTGACCTGGCCAAGAGCAACTGGCCTTTTGATGTGAGTTTCGTGGTGTTCATGGCATCGGCGGTGGATTACCTGGGCGGGGCGGGTGATTCGAGCCCTGTGAACGCGGAGGCGGGGAAGCTGCCGCAGGGGATGGTGCAGCCGGGGTCGGTGCTGGCGGATCGGCTGCCGGTGGGGGCATCGGGGGCGCGGATCCGGGTGCCGGCATCGGCGGCGATCGGTTCAAGGACGGAGGAGGCGTTGACGATCGCGGCGGATGGTCGGATTGTCTTTGGTCCGGTGCGGATGACGGGGATTTACGATGTGTCGTGGGTGGGACCCGCAGCGCCGGCGGACCGGAGCGTGGATGGTCGGGCGATGCGGACGTTCGCGGCGAACCTGATGGATGCGGCGGAATCGGATGTAGGATCTTCCGATGAACTGGCGTTGGCGACCCAGGTGGTGAGGGCGTCGAGCGCGGGTCGGTCGGTGACGGACCGGAAGCTGTGGCCGTGGCTGCTGCTGGGGGCGCTTGGGATCGTGCTTCTGGAGTGGTTCGTGTACAACCGCAAGGTGCATGTGTAGTTTGACTGGAATTAGAGACTGTTTCAGAATGAGGTAGCAGAGCAGTAGAACACAGGCAGGATGCCTGTGCCACGAGATCGGGTAGGATTCTGAAACAGTCTCTTAGATCCGGCGAGAAGGTCGGGCAAAGGGGCGATCCTGTGCGATGGTGCGAGGAAGATCGCCGAGCCGCGTGCCGCCGGGTGCTACTCATCGCGATGGTTGGGATGTGGTGTGCGTTCGCGCTTGTTGTTCCCATGCGCGCGGCAGCGCAGAATCTCCGGAGCGAGAATCCGTGGGATGCGAGGGCGGCGTACATCGAGCGTGTGGAGATCGGTTGGAACGGGCACACGGCGATCGAGCGGTGGACGCCGCTGGTGATCTGGGTGGGGGGCGGGGAGAAGGGGTTCAGCGGGGTCGTTTCGGTTTCGTTTCCACAGGACAGCACGCAGGCAGCGCGGATCGTGGCGCCGGCATCGGGGACGCCGGGGCGCATCACGCCGGTGGAGCTTGCGGTGGTGCTTCCGCGCAATCTCGATGAGATCGAGGTGAAGCTGCTGGATCAATCGGGGCGGATGGTGGATCGGGTGTCGGCGGTGACGGCGTTTCCGACGGAGCGGCAGGTTCAGTTGGACATGTTCGTGCCGGGGAATGGTGGTCCGGTGGTGGTGACGGGAGGGGCATCACTGCTGCGGGCGGGGTTGAGCAATTCCAAGGCGCTGTTTGAGAGCGGCTCTGCGGCCGGGGGCGCGCGGGCGGCGGAGCGGGCGACTGAGAAGCTGACGGCGGAGCAGGCGTGGTTCGGGATTGATGTGCAGGGTGTGGATGTGTGGCGATTGCCGCGGGCGGAGATCGCGTACGAGGGTGTGCGGGCGCTGGTGATCGATGTCGCATCGCTGGGGAAGCTGGAGCCGCGTGCGCGGGAGTCGGTTCAGCGGTGGCTGGTGTCGGGTGGACGGGTCGTGGTGGTGGCAGCGCTGCCGGGCGCGGAGTGGCGGCAGGTGATGCCGGCGGGCGCGGAGTATGACCTGGTGTCGCTCGCCGAGCCGGCGGAGATGGGGATGCCGGCGGAACTGGGGGAGAAGCTGAAGGTCGGTGCGCCGAGGATGGCGCATTTGCTGGAAGGGACGGCGGGGGAACCGGCGACGGTGGAGTATGTGGAGCCCTCGGGTGAGCGAGTTGAGGCGGAGGTGTCTGGTGATGAAGAGGTAGATGGGGAGGGGATGGAGCCGGAGTCGGGGGGTGATTCGGATGCTGATGCGGATTCGGATGCAGATGGGGGAGGTGGGGACGAGGAGAAGGCGAGAGAGAGTGAGGCGAGTGAACCGCCGGTGCAGGAGGTTGTGATCCCGGCGGCGGAGCGGGTGAGTGGTCGGCTTGCATCGCTGACACCGCTGGGAATGCGGTGCGGGTGGAGCGTGCGGTGGGTGGGGGAGCGTGAGGGGGCGGGGTTGCTCGCGAGCGGGCCGGTGGGGTTTGGGCGATTGACGATTTTGGGAGTTGATCCGGAGCGTGTGGCGGCGATCGTGTCGAAGGCGGGGACCTCGGCGATCTGGCTGGAGGGGATGCGTGATGTGGCGGGCAAGGGCGCGGGCGCTTCGGAGGGCATGGACTACTGGATCGGGTCGGGAGAGACGACGGAGAACGTACGGGCGATCCGCTCGGGCATGGATGACCTGGTGGGTGAGCGGTCGCTGGGAGTGGGGGCGCTGTTTCCGTTGTGGCTGGGGTTGTGTCTGCTGGCGGTCTTGATCGGGCCGGTGGATGCGATTGTGCTGAAGAGGCTGGGTGCGCGGCAGCGGTCGTGGGCGACAGCGCTTGGGTGGATCGGGTTGATTTCGGTGGGCGCTGGATATGCGCCGACGGTTCTGCGCGCTGCGCCGACGACGCTGGATCGGGTGCGGGTGCTGGATGTGCGGCTGGCGGCGGAGGGGAACACAGCACCGCTGGCGTTTGAGTCGGGGGTAACGTGCCTGTTCGGGGGCAGGGCGGCGGAGGTTGGGTTTGGGGGGTTCGCGCCGGGACGGTGGGTGCGGGGTGTGGCGGCGAGCGGGGAGATGTCGATGGACCGGCGGGTGCTGTCACCGCTGGAGACCCATCAGGGGATCACGGGGTCGGGTGATCTGGCGCGGGTGTCGAACCTTCCATCGTCGGTGTGGCTGGGGCAGTGGACGATGAGGGCGCTGGCGGACCAGGGGGCGGTGGGGAGCGTCATCGGCGGGGAGGTGGTGCGGGAGTCGGCGGAGGCTGGTGGGGCGGCTGGGGGGGATATTGAGGTTGATGTGTGGGGATTGCCGGCGGGGGCGATGGTGAAGCGAGCGAGCGTGCTGACGGGCAAGATTCGGCGCGGGGTGGAGGTGGAAGAGGGGGGGAGTGCTCAGCAGGCGGTGTCGGAGGATGGGCGGTGGGCGATGCGGTTTACATCGGGGATGGTCCTGCGCGAGATGCCGGCTCCGCCGGGGATCAATGAGTACAACCCGTTCGCGCAGCTGTCGGTGGATGTGAGCCAGTCGCCCGATGCGCTGTGCGGATTGCCGGGGGCGGATGTACGGGGACCTGTGATGGCGGAGCTGGCGGCGAGCGGTTCGTGGGCGCTGGTGATGCTGGTCCTGGAGGATGATGCGGGAGGAGTGAGGATCACGAGCGAGGCGGATGGGGGTCGGCGATGGTCGCTGGTGCGTGTCCTGATGCCGGTGAGTGGCGCGGGGGTTGAGAGAGCGGAGGGGAGTGCGCGATGATCGAGGCGTCGGGGCTGAGCAAGAAGTACGGGGAGCTGGTGGCGCTGGACAACCTGACGCTGGACATAGGTCCGGGGCAGGTGTACGGGTTTATCGGTCCCAACGGGGCGGGGAAGAGCACGACGATGAAGATCCTGTCGTGCCTCTTGCGGGCGGATTCGGGCGAGGCGAGCGTGTGCGGGTTTGATGTGCGCTCGCGTGGGGATGATGTGCGGCGGGTGCTGGGCTACATGCCGGACTTTCTGGGTGTGTACGACGACCTGACGGTGGATGAGTACCTGCAGTTCTTCGCGGCGGCGTTCCGGATCGAGCGGCGGAGAAGGGCGGCGACCATCGAGGGTGTGCTGGAGCTGACGGACCTGCGTGAGAAGCGTCACTCGCCGGTGGAGGGGTTGTCGCGGGGGATGCAGCAGCGGCTGGGTGTGGCGCGTGTGCTGATTCACGATCCGAAGGTGCTGCTCCTGGATGAGCCGTCGAGCGGGCTGGATCCGCGGGCGCGGATCGAGATGCGGGAGCTCTTGGTGGAGCTTGGGAAGATGGGCAAGTGCCTGATGATCAGCTCGCACATCCTGACGGAGCTTGCGGAGATGTGCACGAGCATCGGGATCATCGAGCGGGGGAAGCTGTTGTACAGCGGATCGATCCAGGAGGCGTACGCGAAGGTGCGGGGCGGTGAGCGGATCTGTGTGCGGCTGGAGGCGGGAGGAACATCAGCGCAGCAGATGTGCGAGGTGGTGATGCGGGATCGGCGGGTGGCCAAGGCTGAGGTTGGGGCTGACGTGGGTACGGCGGGGAATGGCGTTGAAGCAAACGGGGCTGTCGTGGTGGGAAGGGTGGGTGAGGTGACGCGGGGTGATTCGATCACGATTGACCTTGTGCCCGGTGAGCATGGGCATCATTTCCTGTTCGAGGCGCTGCTCGCGGGCGGGGCGCGGGTGGCGGCGTTCACACCCGAGCCGATCAAGTTGGAGGAGGCGTTCCTGAGATTGACGACGGGGGCGCTGCAATGACCGAGGGGAGCTGGGATCAAGCCGTGGTGAGCGGGGGTGGCGCGGTGATGCAGGTGGTTCGGCACGCGCCTGGGGCGGTGCTGCGGTGGCTGCGTTCGATGAATCCGGTGGGGACGGGGCCGTGGGCGATCTTCCAGAAGGAGATGCGGAGTTCGGGCCGGCGGCGAGCGACGTACTGGGCGCGGGGGATGTATGCGTTGGTGCTGGCGGGTGTGGTGGGGTTGATCATCCTGAGCCTGCTATCGAGGGGGACATGGGAGACGGGTGCGGCGCGGCTGCAGCGGATGCAGGAAGTGGCGCCGATGATGGCGATCACCGTGCTGTGGTTTGAGTTTGTCGGGTTGATTTTCGCAGCGCCGATGATGACAGGGCCGGCGTTGTGTGATGAGCGGCGGAACCGGACGCTGCCAGCGCTTCTGACGACGCCGCTTACGGCGGGGGAGATCGTGTTCGGGAAGCTGGTGGGCGGGATCGGACAGATGCTGATCCTGGGGCTGATCCCGCTGCCGGTGCTGCTGGGGATGCGGGTGTTCGGGGGGCTCAATGTTGAGGTGGTGCTGGCGGGGATGGTGATCGCGATCGGGGCGGCGATCCTGTCGGCATCGTGGGCGCTGGCGGCATCGCTGCATGCGCCGCGGGGGGTGTCGGCGGCGATCACGGGCTGGGCGATGATGATCTTCCTGCACGGTCTGGTGCCGCCGGTGCTGGCGGCGGGGGGCGGGTTCCTGGCGGGCCGGCTTGGGATCCGGCTTCCGCAGTGGCTGGCGCCGGGGCTGTGTCCGCCGTGGGCGCTGGGGATGGTGTCGAGCGAGCTGGTGGGGATGGGACGGCTGGGGAACATCTGGATGATGGTGGGGACGAGCGTGGGCGGATCGCTGTCGGTGTCGGCGCTCTTGTGGTTTGTGACGGTGGCGCGGCTGCGGAGGGTGATGAGCCAGACGGGTGGAGAGGTCGAGGTTCGAAGGGGGCTGTTCAGCAGGAAGAAGAGCAAGGGGGGGAGTTCGGCTGGTGCCGGCGGCGGGGATGGGGCCGGAGCGGGAGCTGCCGCGGAGATCGGAGAGGCGCGCCGGGGCGCGGAGGGAGCGGAGGTTGGTGCGAGCCGCACGCTTTCGGATCGGCCGGTACTGTGGCGCGAGTTGCGCCAGTCGGCGTTCCGTTCGCGGGCGCAGATGTGGGTGATCTTCGCGGCGGCGGGGGTGTTTCTGGGGATCGTGTACAGCGTGGGCGGGATCGACGATCCGGATGTGCATCACATGATCGCGACGCTGGGAGCGATCCTGTTCGGGCTGTCGGCGGCGGTGTCGACATCGAGCGCGGTGGGGCAGGAGCGTGAGGCGAAGACGTGGCCGATCCTGTTGACGACGCCGCTCTCGCCGCGGGAGATCGTGTGGGGGAAGTTCATCGGGGGCTTGAGCCGGATGTGGGTGGTGCCGGGGATCGTGATGGCGCACTTCGTACTGGTGGCGCCCTTGGGCGGGATGGTGGATCCGGCGGAGATCTATGTGCGGGAGGTGGTGTGCGGGCTGGCGTGTGCGCCGGCGCTGGTGGCGATGCACGCGTGGGAGATGGTGATGCAGAACGGGTTCTTTGCGCCGGTGCAGCTTGGGCTGTACCTGGTGAACCTGGCGTGCGCGGCGGTGTTTCTGGGATCGACGGGGGTGCTGTTGAGCCTGGTCGTGCGGCGGGTGACGCTGGCGGGGGTGATGAATCTGCTGCTGGCGATCGGCTGGTGGCTGGCGCTGCCGCTCTTGGTGACGTTCATCAGCGAGGTGGTGTTCCGCGGCAGTGGGAGCAATCCGCTGTCGTTCTTCTTCAGCGGCAACCCGATCGCGCTGGCGATCGCGGCGGCGTTTGAGCTGGATGACCACGCGGGGTGGGTGGCGGGCCGGAACTTCGGCGTGGTTGATGCGCGGTACACCACGGGCGAGTTCGTGGTGTTGTGCGGAGTCGTTTGGCTGGTGTACGGAGCGGTGTCGTGGTGGATGCTCGCGGTGTCGGCGCGAGTGCTTGAGGGGCGGCGCGATCAGTTGGCATAGGTCGTGCGTCGGTGGGGTGTGGCACAGCCAGATGCAAGACGGGCCTGTGAAGGCCCGATAGCAGCATTCATGGGCTCTCCGTCGGTCCGAGGGTGTATTGCGCGCCTGGCATCGCATCGCGCGTGGGTGGGGAGCTGCGCGGCGGCGGTGATGTTTGCGCACGGGGTTTGCGCACCGGGGGTGTGGGGGCAGCCGGAGGAGCCGGTGGGTGAGCGTCGGCCTGCGTTCTCGCTGCGCGCAGCGCGGGTGTTTGACTTTGAGGAGATCGAGACGAGCCCCGCGCCGGTGCCGACGTACTGGGTGCGTGCGCAGGATTCACCCAGTGCTGGGCGATCGCGGCCCGGGTTCCCGATCTGGAACGCGGCGGAACTGGATGGCACGCACACGCACAGCGGCAAGGGCGCGGTGAAGCTGCCGACGCGGGGGGGGAGCACGAGCCTGCTCCTGGAGCGCGGGGTGCTTCCGATCTTCCAGAAGGCTGATTACGTGCTGACGGGGTACGTGCTGACCGAGGGGCTTGTGCATGCGCGGGCGCGGCTGGTGGCGCGGCTGCTGGATGCGACGGGGGAGCTGGTCGCCGGGAGCGAGCGGCTGAGCGAGCTGGTCGAGTCTCCGGGGCGGTGGTCGGCGGTTTCGGTGGAGCTGGGGGGTGACTACGACAAGGCATCGTTCCTTCAGATCGAGCTGCAGCTCGTGCAGCCGCAGCAGTTCGAGGCGCGGACGATCGGGACGAGGCAGGTGTTCGATGAGGACTTCGAGGGGGCGGCGTGGTTTGACGATGTGGGGGTGTCGCAGGCGCCGCGGATCGAGATATCTACGGCATCGGCGGGGAACATCATCACGTACCCGGCGCGGCCGGACATCAACTTCCTGGTGCGGGACCTGACGGGTGAGAAGCTGGGGATCGAGCTTGAGGTGTTCGATGCGGATGGGCAGGTGGTGGACCGGCAGTCGCGCCGGATGACCAGCGGGCGGACGCTCGCGGCGTGGCAGCCGGGGCTGACGAAGCTGGGCTGGTACCGGGCGATGCTGACGGTGAGCGGCGGAGGCAGGGATGAGGGGAAGGTGCTGGCGAGCACGCACGTGGATTTCCTGTGGATCCCATCGCCGGGGCTTGCGGAACCCGCGGGGATTCGGCGTGAATTGAGCGGGGCGGGGACGGAGTGGCGGCGATTCGAGGTGATCGCGCTTGAGCCGCGAGCTGAGTTGAGCGCGGTGCTTGCGGATCTCCTGGACCACACGGGTGTGGGCGCTGTGACGGTGCCGGTGTGGGAGGGGTTGTTTGAGTCGGAGGAGGGTGCGGGGAAGGGGCAGGGCGGGGCGCTGATCGGGAGGCTGCTGGATCGCGGGCACCAGGTGACGCTCAGCGTGCCGCGGCTGTCGCAGGCACTTGCGGAGGAGGCCAAGGTCGATCCGGATGATCCCTGGGAGCTTGCGCGGCGCGGGCCGGGGCTGTGGGCGCCGTTTGTGGATCGATACCTGGATCGGTTCGGTCAGTCGGTGCGGCGGTGGCAGGTGGGGCCGGCGTGGGACGACCGGGTGTTCTGGGATTCGGGGCGCGAGAGGACGCTGGAGAGCGTGCTGAACGTGTTTGAGCGGCTTGTGCCGGGGCCGATCCTGTGCCTGCCGTGGAGGGCTGACCTGGCGGGGAGCGATCGATTGATGGCGCAGCTTCCGGAAGAGGCAGCGCTGCGGATCCTGGTGCCCGAGGACATGCCGGGGAGCGCGATCGGTGATGTGGCGCGGGCGTGGAGAGGCGTGTCGGGAGGTGGGAAGGGGTGGGGTGGCGGGCACGAGGTGACGGTGGTGCTGGGGAGCGGGTTTGGCGAGCGGTACGGGGTGCGCGGGACGGCATCGGAGGTGGCGCGGCGGCTGGCGGAGTATTGGAAGGGATTCGGGGATGACCCGCGATCATCGGTGGCGCTGCTGGAGCCTTGGACGTGGAGCGAGGGTCAGCGGGTCCAGATGCAGCCCAAGGCGGAGCTGGCGGTGCTGGCGAACATGATCCAGAGGCTCTCGGGGCGGCGATTCGTGGGAGAGCTGCCTACGCGGCCGGGCGTGCGGGCGCTGGTGTTCTCATCGCGGAACACAACGGATGCGGCGGACCAGGGGCTCTTGATCGCGTGGAACGAGTATTCGCCCTCGCCGGATGAGGTGATTCGTGCGAGTTTGGGGGGGAGTGGTTCGCGGGTATACGACATCATGGGCAACCAGATCGCGCGGGGGGATGAGGGGGATTCGGCGGCGATCTTCCGGACATCATCGCCGGGGCCGGGGCGTGCGGAGGAGATCCTGCTGCGCGTGGGAGATGAGCCGGTGATCGTGGAGGGGCTGGATGCGCGGCTGGCGTTGTTTCAGGCGCGGATCCGGATCGAGCCGGACACGATCGAGGCCAACAGCAAGACGCACCAGCACGACATCGTGGTGCAGAACCCGTGGCCGGCGCCCGTGGAGGTGAGTGTGCGGGTCGTCAAGCCTGGCGGGATCGAGGGCGCGGGGGCGAGCCGGCGGGACCGGAGCTGGCGGGTGGCGCCGCGGCAGGCGCGGGTGATTGTCGATCCAGGGAAGGAAGAGCGGATCCCGATCGAGGTGGCGTTCAGCGCGGGCGAGGAGGCGGGGACGAAGGACTTTGTCTTTGATATCGAGGCGGCGACGGATCAATCGCTGGGGACGATGCGGATCCACCGGTCGGTGGAGGTGGGCTCATCGCAGCTTGATGTGCAGGTGACGGCGAAGGTGGATCCGGATGGTGATGTGGTGGTGGAGGGGTACATATCCAATCGGGGGCAGGATCCGCTGGACCTTGAGCTGACGGCGTTTGCGCCGGGGTTGTCGCGGATGAAGTCGGTGATGAGCAACCTGATGCCGGGGGCGGTGGGTGTTCGTGCGTTCCGGTATGAGGGAGCGGCGGCGGGGCTCAAGGGTGAGCGGGTGTATGTGACGGTGGAGGATGTGGTGAAGGGATTGAGGTTGAATAAGGCGGTGGTGATTGAGTAGAGCCTATCCCTAAACCCGGGTTTCGCGTTCAGTTTCAAAGCAGTTCACGAGGTTTAGGGACAGCCTCTAGTGAGGCAGTAGGGAGTCGGCAGTAGGGGAACAGGCGCGGGAGGTGTGTGTGAATGCGGTGCGGGTGATTGGTGGTGAGGTTCGCGTGGTGGATGCGAGATCGCCGCAGGCTGGGGCGGGGGAGGCGATCATTCGGCGGGTGCGCGCGGGGATTGGGGATGCGGAGATTGCGGTTGGTTGTGGGGGTGGGGGTGGGGGAAGGGCGAGTGAGTACACGCTGGGGCGGGAGTTTGTGGGGATGGTGGAAGAAGTCAATCCGAGGGCGGGTCGCGAGGATCAGAGGCGGTGGACCGGGAAGCGCGTGGCAGGGTCGGGGATCGTGGTGTGCGGGGTGTGCGAGCGGTGCCGGTCGGGGTTGGCGTTGCATTGTGCGCAGCGATCGGTGCTGGGGGCGGGTCGGGATGGGTGTTTCGCGGAGCGGTTTTCTCTCCCGGTTGTGAACCTGGTTGAGGTTCCCAAGGGGATTGAGGACGATGCGGCGGCGCTGATCGCGATGGTCGCGGCGGCGGTGCATGCGACGCGGGTGGTGAAGGTGGATGGGAAGCAGGTGGTGACGGTGCTGGGGGATTCACCAAGCGGGCTTGTGATCGGGCAGATCGCCGCCGCGCGGAACCAGAGCGTGCGGCTGCTGGGGATGAGGGCCGAGCGGTTCACGCTGTGTGAGAAGTGGGGGATCAAGCACCGGCACGCGGATGAGGCGGGGCGGAGGCAGGACCAGGACATCGTGATCGATGCGGTGGGTGAGGCGTGGTCGCTGCGGCTGGCGGGGCAGCTTGTGCGGCCGCGTGGGGCGGTGGTGGTGTGCGCGGAGCCTGCAGGGGATGGAGCGCGCGAGGGGGCGGCGGAACTGGTGCGCGTGGCGCGGGGGCAGGAGTTGACGTTGCACGGGGCGGCGGGGGAGAACTTTCCAGAGGCGATCGGGCTGGTGGAGTCGGGAGCGGTGGATGTTCGCTCGTTGATCGGATCGCGGATGAAGCTTGGGGAGGCGGCGTCGGGGATCAGGGCGGCGGGGGCGGATGGGGTGCTCAAGGTGATTTTGGCGGCGTAGGCGGGATTGCCCGCCATACCCCAATACGGTTCGAGCGAGATCGGCGGGCAACCGTTGAGCGAGTGGGCCGCCCTTTCAGGGCTTGCGCGAATCACATCGGGATTATCATTGGCGGCGGGATGCCCAGGGCTTGCGCCCCTGGGCTGACAACGGGCGCCGCTTCGCGACCCAGAGCCAACGGGGAGCTTGGTTACGTCGGCGACACACAGGCGTGATGTGACCACGCGCATACCGGAGGAAGCCAAGGAAGTGGTATGCTCGGTGATGTTGGGCGCTGCGGGTTGCGCGAAGGAGCTTGCATGAAAACTCAGTTGCTGCTGGTTGCGGTGCTTGTTTCGTGTCTGGGGATCTTTGGGCTTGCGCGGCCGGGGCGGGAAGACCCGTTGGCATCGTGGGGCGATGGGCCGTCGAAGGCTGCGATCACCGCGTTCGTGGAGAAGGTGACCAAGGAGGGTTCACCCGAGTTCGTGAAGCCCGAGGAGCGGATCGCGGTCTTTGACAACGATGGCACGCTGTGGGCCGAGCAGCCGATGTACTTCCAGCTTGCATTCGCGCTGGAGCGGATCAAGGCGATGGCGCCGAGTCATCCGGAGTGGAAGGACAAGGAGCCGTTCAAGTCGGTGCTCGCGGGAGATCTCAAGACCGCGCTGGGCGGGGGTGAGAAAGCGATTTTGGAACTGGTGATGGCGACCCACGCGGGGATGACGACCGAGGAGTTCGCGGGGGTCGTGAAGGAATGGGCGGCGACAGCGCGGCACCCGAAGTTCAAGCGGCGTTACACCGAGTGCATCTATCAGCCGATGGCGGAGCTCCTAGGGTACCTGCGGGCGAACGGGTTCAAGACGTTTATCGTTTCGGGGGGCGGGATTGAGTTCATGCGTCCGTGGGTTGAGAAGGCGTACGGGATACCGCCCGAGCAGGTCGTGGGGTCGAGCGGGAAGACGAAGTTTGAGATGAAGGATGGAAAGCCGGTGCTGGTGAAGCTGCCGGAGATCGGGAGCATCGATGATGGGCCGGGCAAGCCGGTGAACATCAACCTGCACATCGGGCGGCGACCGGTGATGGCGTTCGGGAACTCGGATGGGGATCTGCAGATGCTGCAGTGGACGACGGCGGGGCCGGGGCCGCGGTTTGCGATGATCGTGCATCACACGGATGCAGAGCGCGAGTGGGCGTACGACCGCCAGTCGCACATCGGGAAGCTGGACAGGGCGCTGGATGAGGCGGGGACGAAGGGGTGGACGGTGGTGGATATGAAGAGGGAGTGGAAGCGGGTGTTTGCGTTTGAGAAGTAGAGCGGCCGGCGAGCCCGACATCAGGATGCAACGGTGGGGAGGGGATTCGAACCCCTGATGCCCCGAGGGGCATACCGGATTTCAAGTCCGGCGCGTTCAACCGCTCTGCCACCCCACCCACGGGGGGAGTGTAGGGAGAACGATTTCGTTGGGAGGACGCGGGGAAGGACGGTCCTGGGTGCTGGGTTCTGAATCCCGTTGGTCGGCTTGGGAAGACAACCTTGCGCGTCTTGATGACGCAGGACTCAGGACTATCTTGGGTTCAGCGCGCCGCGACCGGGACGGCCGGCGTCGGCGAGGCGAGTCTTGTGCGGACGTTGTCCAGGACGTTCATGAAGTTGATGTACGAGTCGTAGGGGGAGTCGTAGGGGTTGAAGTATTTGTGGACATCGCCATCGGCGAAGTACTTGGTACACATGTAGTAGAAGTGGTCGCTGGTGGTGAGCTTGCGCCAGTCGCCGAGGGCGTAGGTGAGGTGCTTGATCGCGGCGGCATCGGCCTTGGTCTTGGCATCGGCGAGCTTTTTCTTGATGTCGTGCTCGAGGCGGTAGGTTTCCTCGAGGGCGTTCCACTGCATGGCGTTGCCGCGCCAGGCGGTGAGGTCGCGCTCTGTGTCGGCCCAGGAGATGAAGTCGTGGACGTCGTAGATCCCGACGGGGTCGAACCGCTTGAGGGCCTCGGAGACGGTGTTGAAGTGGTTCTGACCGGGGGCGATGTCGAAGATCGCCTCGGGGAGCTTGGCGAGGAAATCGAAGATGCCGGTCTCGGCCCACTGGTGCTCGCCGAAGGTCTCGTAGTCCATGAAGAGGTTGCAGAGGTAGCCATCGCCGTTGATCTGGTGGACCCACTTGGCGAACTTCTCGGCGGAGAGGGGCCACTCGGCCCATCCGCGGTTGCTGAAGCGGAAGGCGATGTCGTCGCTGAGGCGATAGTTCTTGAGGAGGAGGCCGAAGGGCCGGCCGCCGATGGATTTGAGATCCCGGCCGGGCATGTCCGGCGGGCGATAGACGTAGTTGGGGGAGCGGAAGCCGAGGTGGCGATCCACACCCTCGCAGAGGGCGCCCATGAAGCGGGGTTCCCCGGAGGGGAGCCGCATCTCGGCGAGGTGCGCGGCCAATTCGTTGTTGTAGATGAGCTCGGTGTTGCGGAAGACGCGGGGGGTCTGTCCGAAGAGGTCCTGGATCTTCCTGGTGTGCATCTCCACCTGTTCCTGGAACTCGGCCTTGGAGTAGAGGAACGAGAGGGAGTGGCAGTAGGTCTCGCCGACGAACTCGCAGCAGCCGGTGTCGGCGAGCGCTTTGAAGGTGTCGATGACATCGGGGCACCAGGCGAGCATCTGGTCGAGGACGACGCCGGTGATCGCGTAGGAGACCTTGAAGTTGCCCTTGTGGCGTTTGACGAGGTCGAGGATGAGGGAGGTTGCCGGGCGGTAGCACTTGTCGGCGACCTTGCGGCAGATCTCGGCGTTCTTGGCATCGTCGAAGTAGAAGGGGTCGGTGTGGAAGACGGAGTAGCGCTTGAGGCGGTAGGGCTGGTGGACTTGGAAGTAGAAGACGACGCTTGCCATGGGCGATTCTAGAGGGGCCAGGCGAGCGCGGGAGATGTCAGGATCGCCGGCGGCGGCGCAGGCAGAGCAGGGTGAACATGGGGGCGAGCGTGGCTGGCGCGGGGATGGGAATCTGGATCGGGGTGTTGGGCGTCGTCTCGTAGGCCCACATGAGCGGGTTGGTCCAGTTCTCGTAGAGGATCCAGCCGTAGTTGTAGGAGGTGGGTCCGGTCTTGATGCGGACGCCGAGGTACGCGAGCGGGGCGATCAGGGGCGCTCCACCATTCATGTCGAAGCTGAAGGGGAGAGTGACGTAGTGCAGACCATACACCCGCCAATCGTATGTCGAGTCAACGAGTTCGCCAGACGCAAACTCATTGAGAGGTATGGTGGAGCGAGTTTCTCCGTCGAGAATGTACGTGATGAACTCTTCGTTCCATGCCAGTTCTGGACCTCCTTCACCACGAATGTCGTAGAGGCCAGGACTTGAGCCTGTATAGCCGAACGAGAACCAGTTCAGAAGCGTTCCCGAAGCTGCCTCGCCGTTCTGTGAGGGTGGCTTGCGGATGTCAAGGTACGTGCCGTAGAGGGGATTGCCATCTCCCAAGTAGATCGTGCGATCCCACTTGAAGGTGCCATCGCGGTTGTCGTGGATGACGACCGCGGCCTGGGCGGGTGTGACGTGGGCGAGCAAGCACATTGCCGCACATAGGATCCCAAACCGCCTTAGCTGAACCGAACGGGTTGCGTACTGACTATTCACATGACACTCCGCGTGAACCATCAAGACTGACACATCCCTGCCGAAAATGCAAGCAGATACTGAGAGAAACTATGGACAGCCGGGCTCTTCGCTGCGGGTGAGCGCGTCCAAAGCTTCCGCATCGGTGCATGGACCCAAGTCAAGGCTGCCAGGCATGAAGTAGTAGCCCGTAAATTTCTGGTGGTCGCGGATGTCGACATCGTTGTCCTGATCCATGTCGCCGTGGGCGTAGTTGCATCCGCTGGTGAGGCCGTTGTGGCAGTTGTACTGAGTGGTGAAGTCCGTGAGGTCTTGAGAGTTGACCACGCCGTCGCCGTTGAAGTCGCCGCGCTGAATAATCCCGAAGTCGTAGATTCGCTTTATACGCTCCATAACCTTCTTAGACTCGGACTTCTCGGGGTTCACCACGTAGGGCACGAAGCCGCGCTGAGACCAGTCTAAGACGCCTGGGATCGTGCCGGTGGCCATATACGGCTGGGCGTAGTCAAGCACGACCGCAAGTTCGGTGGAGATAGCGAAAGACGATACATCCCAATTCTTGTTTGGATCGCGGTCGATGAGCACGTTTGGGAACGCGATGGCAGGGGCTTGGGTCGCCCGAGTCATGTCAACTGCCCCGGGCCCTTGCGGACCTCCGCCGAGATCAACCGACGGGATCGACTCCATTCCCAGGAAGTGGGGCGTGCCGGGACCGCCGCGATACAGGGGGCAGTAGGCGAGCTCGATGAAGTCGCCGTAGAAATTGTTGGGCGAGATCTGAGCGGCCGAATCCAGCCAGTAGCGCTTGATCCCGAGATCCTGCCAGGGCTTGATGGTTGAATCGAACGTGCAGACATCGGTGAGGCTGAACGGGGATGGGGAGTGGACCTCGCACGCGGCGTAGGGGCAGCCGGCGATCTTGGCACCCGAGGGGCAGTTCGCGGTCGCCTGCACGGTGTCGTAGGGGAAATAGTTGGCGGGGTAGCCCATGCTTGGGCCCAGGCAGCGGGTGGTCGGGTTGTTCATCGTGGGGAACGAGCCGTAGATCTCGAACCAGGTTTCGGGGCGCTGGTCGAGCCACTCCCCAATGACGGCCGCCAGCTCGTCCCACTTATCCTCGGGCATTGTCGCCCACTGCGAGCTGGTGAGAAACTCCTGTCCCGCATCGGAACCATTGGACAGCTTCCCGCCCCACACCGATCCGGCGGGTGCGTACAGAATGAAGCGTCGGAAACCGGCGGCCCAGGCATCGTTCAGGTGGGCCTGGAGGACTTCGATGCCCGTGAGACCGTTTTCGAGGGCGCAGTTGGGATCGTCGATTGGGTCGCACCAGTACTCGTTGAGGCCGCGATAGTTGGATTCGTTGATGTTGGTGCAGTAGCTGCCGTTGTAAAGCATGAAGACGACGCCCGGGAGGCGGTTGGGCGACCAATCCGGGTTGACGATCCATGTCGTGTTGGGCTGCAAGTACGGGATGCCATCGCATGGGCTGTGGGGGATGGCGCATTGCTGGCCGAGGGCGAGCGGCGCGGGGAGGAGAGAGCACAGTGCGATGCAGGCTCGGGAGATGGTGGGACGATTCATGGGGACCCTCCACATGAGCTGGCGCGCGGAGCCACGAACGCGACCCCGGGGCTGACTCGTTGGTTCATCGATGCGATGGATGAGTGCTCGCGAAGAAGCAGTTGGGCTGGTTCAAGATTGGAAGGCACCCCCCTTTGATCGGACAGACCTGTCGAGCTCGCGGAAGACCACCGCGAGTGACAACTACCGATACCGATGCGTGATCGTCCGGGTTGCAAAAGAAGATGCGGGTTGTTCAAGGGTAGATATGAGTGTGGCGAATCGGTGGGGCAGAGCCCGATGCCGCCAGCTTGGAGGGATCGCTACAGTTCGCCATGAGCATGAAGGTACTGGAGCGGTTGGGGCTGGATCGGCATCCGCGGGTTGTTACTGGCGCGGGGCTGAAGCCTGGGACGCCGGGGCAGGTTGTTGTGACCAACCCTGCGAACGGGGAGGCGATCGCTGGGATCCGGCTGGATGATGCGGCGGCGTATGAGAAGGTCATCGCCGAATCGCAGGAAGCGTTCAAGCGGTGGCGGGAGGTGCCGGCGCCGGTGCGGGGGCAGGTGGTAAGGGCGATCGGGGATGAGTTCAGGAAGCACAAGGAGGCGCTTGGAGCGCTGGTGACGCTGGAGGTCGGGAAGATCCTGCAGGAGGGGTTGGGGGAGGTGCAGGAGACGATCGACATCGCGGACTACGCGGTGGGGTTGTCGCGGACGCTTTCGGGACCGGTGCTGGCGAGCGAGCGGGCCAAGCACAGGTTGTATGAGCAGTGGCTGCCGTTGGGGCTGGTGGGTGTGATCAGCGCGTTCAATTTCCCGAACGCGGTGTGGGCGTGGAACTCGATGCTCGCCGCGGTGTGCGGGGATGTGACGATCTGGAAGCCGAGCTTGTTGGCGCCGTTGACGGCGATCGCGAGCAATGAGATTGCCGAGCGCGTGGCTTCTTCGATGGGCCATCGCGGGGTGTTCCAACTCATCATCGGGACGGACCAGGAGGTCGGGGAGCGGCTGGTTGCGGATAGGCGCGTGCCGCTGATCTCGGCGACCGGATCGTGCCGGATGGGCAAGCGCGTGGGCGAGATCGTGGCGCGGCGATTGGGTCGGACGCTGCTGGAGCTTGGCGGCAACAACGCGGTGATCGTGCACAAGGATGCGGACATCGACCTTGCGGCCAAGAGCATTCTGTTCGCGGCGGTGGGGACGGCGGGGCAACGCTGCACGACGACGCGGCGATTGATCGCGCACGAGTCGGTGGTTGAGGAGCTGACCAAGCGGCTGGTGAATGCGTACAAGCAGATCTCGATCGGGGATCCCTTGAGCGAGAAGACGCTGGTGGGGCCGCTGATCACGCCGGCGGCGGTGGAGGGGTATTTCACCGCAATCCGCCGCGCGAAGGAGGAGGGGGGAACAGTCCTTATCGGTGGGGAGAGGGCGGCGGGGATGTCGAAGGGGAACTACGTGATGCCGGCGATCGTGCGGGCACCGGGGAGCAACGTGCTTCCGATCGCGATGGAGGAGACGTTCGCGCCGATCCTGTACGTGTTCAGCTATCGGACGCTGGAGGAGGCGTTGGCGCTTCACAACTCGGTGGAGCAGGGGCTGAGTTCGGCGATATTTACTGACAGCGTGCGTACAAGCGAGGCGTTCCTTGCGACCAGCGGGTCGGGGAGCGACTGCGGGCTGGCGTACGTGAACCTCGGGACGAGCGGAGCGGAGATCGGCGGGGCGTTCGGGGGTGAGAAGGATACGGGTGGCGGTCGGGAGAGCGGATCGGATTCCTGGAAGGCGTACATGAGGCGTCAGACGGTGGCGATCAATTATGGAAGTGAGCTGGCGCTCGCCCAGGGGATCCGATTCGGGGAATAATCAAAGTGGAGGGTTCGCCCGTGCGCGTCCCCTGATGCAGGCTAATGTTTTGGGCAAGGTTGCCGCGAGTGATCGCATGCCGGCGAGAGCAAGCAGGCGAGCTGGGCGACCGGTGCATATGTGAGAGTGTGTGAGCTATGGGATATCGGGTCGGAGCCGAGACATCGGCATTGAGGGGATTGACCGTGAGCGAACCGAAACTGGCTGATCCGTTGGCCGAGGCGGCGGTTGCCGAGGTGCAGTCCGGGATGCTAGTGGGCTTGGGCGCCGGGCGCACGGCATCGCGTGCGATCATCGCGCTGGCGGAGCGCGTGAAGGATGAGTCGCTGGATGTGCGGTGCGTGGCGTCGAGCCATGCGACCGAGACGGTGGCGCGTTCGCAGCGGCTGAACCTGCTGGACTTCACGCTGGTCGAGAAGGTGGACATCCTGATCGACGGGGCGGATGAGATCGATGGGCAACTGCGGATGCTCAAGGGCCAGCACGGGGCGGTGCTGCGTCAGCGCCTGGTGGCTCACGCGGCGGAGCGGCGGATCTACATCGCCGATGAGAACAAGCTGGTGGATGTGCTGGGCAAGCGTTCAGCGCTGCCGGTGGTGATCCCGATGTTCGGGCTGTCGGCGGTCCGGTCGCACCTGCGCGACATCGGGCTGATCGGCGTGGTGCGTCGGAACCTGGATGGGCAGTTGTTCCTGACGGGGGATGGGCATCTGGTTCTTGACTGCATGATCGGGGACCGGAACATCGAGGAACTGGCCGATGAGTTGGACTCGACGCCGGGGGTCATCGACCACGGGCTGTTCCTGGATGAGGCCGATGAGGTGCTGATCGGGTCTCCGGATGGATCGGTGCGGCGGATGACGCGCACGCGGGGCTGAGCGGGTTTGATCGCGGATCCTTCGACAAATTGACCGGAAGCGGCGCCGGCAAGCCGATCTTGCTGTGAGTGTCCGAGACTTCACAGATGCCGCTGGTGTGCGTGGCGATGCCTGTTCATCGGGCGGGGGATATCGCTGCGCTGCGGCGGGCGTTTGGGAGCATCTGTGCGCAGAGCCTGGGTCAAATCGAAATCCTGCTGATCGCGAACGGGTCGGATGAGGGGACGCTGGCGGAACTGGAGCGGTTGGCGGGGAGCGAGCGACGGGCGCGGGTCATTGAGCTGGATGAGGGGAACCTGGCGGCGGCGATCAACGAGGGGCTGCGAGAGGCGGGGTGCGACCTGGTGGCGCGGATGGATGCGGATGACTGGTCGCATCCGGACCGGCTGCGGATCCAGTACGAGTTCATGAAGAGCAATTCGGAGGTTGCGGCGGTGGGGAGCGGGTGGGAGACGGTGGAGTCTTCGGGCCGGCGGGTGCGGATGGAAGTGCCGGGGGATGCGGGGCAGATGCGGTGGAGGTTGCTGTTGGGCAATCCGCTGGCGCATGGGTCGATGATGCTGCGGAAGTCGATGGTGCTGGAGGTGGGGGGGTATGACCACATGTGCCGGCGAGCGCAGGACTATGACCTGTGGCTAAGGCTGTCGGCGAGGTATCCGATCGCAGCCGTGCGGGAGGTGCTGTACGAGTATCACTCTCGGCATGCCGGGGGGCGGGAGGAATCGGTCAAGGAGCAGGCGCTGACGGCGGCGAACTCGCTGGTGCGGGCGTGGTCGGGTTTACCCCCACTACCGGCGGGTTCGCGGGAGTTGGCGGAGCTGGCGGCGGGGATCGCGCCCGTGATCGGCGGGGAGCGGGGAGGGGATGGGGTTGAGCGGATCGAGCGGGTGCTGCGGGAGTCGGGGCCGAGTGTGGCGGGGTTGATCGCTCGGCTGTGGCTGGAATGGGAGGGTGGCAGGCGTGGGGGTCGGGCTGGGGATGTGCAGGAGGTGTGTCGGATGGCGCGGGTTCGGGAGGTGGCGAGAGCGATTGCGGAGGCTGGGGCGTCACGGGTTTGGTTGTGGGGGGCTGGTCGGCACACGCGGTGGCTGCTGGAGCGCCGGGCGGAGCTGGGGATGCCGATTGCGGGGATCGTGGATGATGCGGCGAGCGGTCAGCGGCGGGGTGAGTTCGTGGTGGCTGGGCCGGATGTGCTGAAGGCGGGGGAGTGGGTGCTGATTTCGAGCGATGGTTTCGAGGGGGAGATCTGGGCATCTGGGGAGAGTGCCCGGGCGCGGGGGGTGAACATGCGCCGGATCTATGGCGTGAACCCGGGCGAAAACTCCGGGTGACAAGTTGCCGATATGCCGTTGGGGGAGTGAATGCCCCGCGGTTGAGGCGGGTTGGTATGCTGCCCGCCCTTGGCGGAAGGGGGCGAGCTGCGGCGAAGGCCCCAAAGCGATCGGAATCGCCGGGATGTGACGATCCTTGATGGTTGGGGATCGAAGAAAACTGTGAATGATCAGCTACGTGCTGCCAACCCGTGACCGGCCGGATCGACTGACGGCGACCCTTGAGGCGATCGCCGCATTGGGTGACCATGCGAGCGTGGGCGGGGCGGAGGTGGTGGTCGTTGATAACGCTTCGCAGACCAAGCCGGTGGCGCCGAAGGTGCTGGCTTCGGGCGTGCCGGTTCGGTTGATCCTGCGCAGTGAGAACGAGGGTGCGGCAGCGCGGAACGCGGGGGTGGAGGCGAGCGATCCGTCATCGGACTGGATCGTGATGCTGGATGACGACTCGCATCCTGTGGATACCCGGTTCCTGGCGGCGTTGTGCGGGCGGGGCGCTGAGGTTGGGGCGGTGATGGCGGACATCCGGCTGCCGCGGCTGGGGACGCGCGAGGTGGGGGGGCTTCCCGAGGTTTTCATCGGGTGCGGGGTGGCGATCCGGCGGGGGGCGTTCCTGGAGCTTGGGGGGTACGACCGGGCGTTCAACTACTACGTCGAGGAGTACGACCTGGCAGCGCGGCTGCTCTTGGCGGGGTACCGGGTGGAGTTTGATCCGGCGTTCCGGGTTGATCATGCCAAGGACGTGTCGAACCGGAACATGGATGTGATCCTGCAGCGGCTGGTGCGGAACAACGGGTGGGTGGTGCAGCGGTATGCGCCCGAGGAGCACCGGCGGGAGGAGTTGCGCGAGGTTCGGAGCCGGTACCGGCGGATCGCGGTGAAGGAGAACTCGCTGGTTGGGTTGTCGCGGGGGCTGGTGGAGCTACGGCGAACGATCCGTGGGCAGAAGCGGACACCGTTGTCGAGCGAGCTGTACGAGCGGTTCACCGGGAAGGCGCACGCGGTCGAGGCGCTGCACGCGGAGCATCGGGGGTGCCCGTTCCACACGGCGGCGATCGTGGAGGCGGGGAAGAACGCGTGGGTGGTGCGCGAGGCGCTCGCGGAGATCGGTGTGCGCGAGGTGGATGCGACGGATGACCCGGAGATGCTGGTGATCGGGACGATGAGCCCGGGGCCGATGATCGATGCGGCGGAGCGGTGGTCGGGGAACATGGAGCGGTGGCGGCTGGCTGCGCCTTGGAAGATTGCGAACGATCTGGTGAGGCGGCCGGTGCGGTTTAGTGCGGCTTGAGCGACGCCCAAAGCAGCAAAGCGCGCCTTGAAAGAACGAGAAGCGCGGTTGCGTGCGGGGTGATTCCCTGTGCAGTTAAGCGGGGGTTAGCGAGGCTTTCTAGGTGGGGGGCTGGCTGCCAGCGGGATAGGGGTGGCGATCTATCCTCGTGCGCAGCGCAGTATCTTGCTGATTGCCCTTGAATTTCGGTCAAAGTCTTCCAAATTGGCGGATTGGGTTGCAACCTGGGGGGGGGGGGGGATTTAGCGTAAAGAAGAGGGAAGGGGTTCTCGCCCCGTTCGCGATGGGAGCATCGCCATGACCAGTGGAGCGGTCCGAAGCGCGATGTGTGCAACACTGCTGGCGGGCGTCATTGCGCAGGCGGGCGCGGCGGTAGTGGTCTATGACAACTCAGATGGGACATTCTTCTGGCAGCTTGGTATTCATGACTTTGGAACCGACTATCCGGGAACCTTCCTAGACATTACGCAGCCGCCGACACAGAGCGGGGAGCAGAGGCCGGGAACCCTCGCCAAGTGGTATTTCCCCAACTGGTCCAGCGATGAACCTGCGATCAGGCAGCTTGTTGGTGAGGCGGGTGTTCAGATTGCCCGGACGGACGATCTGGTAATACTGCCATGGGATGATAGCCAAGTCGCTTCTTTTCCTGTGCGCGACTATCAGTCGGGAGAAATGGTGACGAGTGCGGCCAGTTGGCGATGGGGGGCACCATACTTCTTCCATCTTCCCTTCAGTTTCAGCCTCGACGAGGGGACGCCGGCGATTGGCGATCCGGCGTACGTCGGAGTGCGCGTCATGTCGGCCGACAACCAGTGGCACTACGGGTGGATCTACTTCACCGAGTACGCCTGGCCGGTGATGTGGGCGTATGAAACCGAAGCCAACGTGCCCATTCAGATCCCGGTTCCGGGGCCTGGTGTCGGCGCGGGCGTGTGTGTGTGTGGGTTGGGCCTGAGTTCCCGGCGACATCGAAGCTGACCGAGATCGGCGTGAGCCGCCGCTCAGTGCGGCGGTTATCGCGGCGATCTTCGGTGCGTGGACCATGCGGTCGATACGCAGATGTATCGGCGCATGGTTGTGGAGGTTCCTCATGAAGCATCGCGTAGCATGTGTCGTTATCACTGCGCTCGCGTCGTTCGCAGCGATCGCATCCGCACGGATCCCTCAGCCGGAAGAGGAGGGGTGCGAGATCACGGCGATCGAGTGCACCAACATCCCGTACCTTCAGAGCGGCACCTGGGTTCCGGGCGACTTGCTCTGGAAACCCAACCGCCTGCCCGCGGCGGTGATCACCTTCCGCACCGGAGGCTACTGCTCCGGGTTGGGCGGCAACTACGCCGCGGTGCAGGGATGGTGGTATGACCAGGATTACGGAACCTACGACGATGGGGACAGCGTCGATCCGTTCGACGCTCTGAGCATCAGGATTACCGACGCCTACGACTCAGGGTACCGGCGCATCGTCCTCAACCTACCGGCAGGAAGCGTGCGGACGGAGAATTTCCCCGCCTCACAGTGGTGGCCGATGGCCCAGTGGAAGCGCGAGGAGCTCGCGTGCCTGATCCTCAACTGGCTGGAAGACCACTCCGATACCCAGTTCGAGGTCTACGCGGGTTTTCCCATCAACGATCCGAACTCTCTGTGTATGTCGGAGTCGAATAATCACGCGGTTCCGACCATTGACGCGGGAACCTGATCCATCCCAGATTCCGTTGACACAACCTGCCCGCGGCTACAACTGCCGGGGCCAAGGAGTGTCGCGATGGGACGGAAGGTCTATTCCGACGAGTTCAAGAGGGCCGCGATCGAGCAGGTCATC